>NZ_JAAQWL010000037.1:0-508 GCF_012985495.1 Pseudomonas sp. WS 5146 | reverse complement strand
TGACTGGGGTGAAGTCGTAACAAGGTAGCCGTAGGGGAACCTGCGGCTGGATCACCTCCTTAATCGACGACATCAGCTGCTCCATAAGTTCCCACACGAATTGCTTGATTCATTGAAGAAGACGATAAGAAGCAGCCCGAAATTGGGTCTGTAGCTCAGTTGGTTAGAGCGCACCCCTGATAAGGGTGAGGTCGGCAGTTCGAATCTGCCCAGACCCACCAATTTTGTGTGGGAAACGCCTGTAGAAATACGGGGCCATAGCTCAGCTGGGAGAGCGCCTGCCTTGCACGCAGGAGGTCAACGGTTCGATCCCGTTTGGCTCCACCACTACTGCTTCTACGTTAAGAAAGCTTAGAAATGAGCATTCCATCAGGTTGATGATGAATGTTGATTTCTAGTCTTTGATTAGATCGTTCTTTAAAAATTTGGGTATGTGATAGAAAGATAGACTGAACGTTACTTTCACTGGTAACGGATCAGGCTAAGGTAAAATTTGTGAGTTCTCTTA
>NZ_JAAQWL010000036.1:0-514 GCF_012985495.1 Pseudomonas sp. WS 5146 | reverse complement strand
ATTGAGGGGCCGCCGCGATGGGCCATCCTTGGCCCAGCGCGGCTAACCCGGCGTCCTGCCGGGTTACCCACGGATTCAAGCCTGCGTTCGGCCATCGTGGTTAACGGGGCGCCTCAGATCAAAAGCAGATCAAGATCAAGATCTACAGCACGGCGGCCTGAAAGCCGACCTGAGTGGTTAGATCAAAAGCGAAAAGCGGATTTGCATACACCTGGGATCTGCTTTTCTGTGGGAGCTGGCTTGCCTGCGATGCAGACACCTCGGTGCGTCAGGTACACCGAGTTGATGCCATCGCAGGCAAGCCAGCTCCCACCTTTGACCGAGTATGGCTCTGCTGTTGCTGTTGCTGTTGCTGTTGCTGTTGCTGTTGCTGTTGCTGTTGCTGTTGCTGTTGCTCTGGCTCTTACATCCTTTTCGATGACGAAGTCAGCGGTCTTTTGATCTGCGCTTTTGATCTTGATCTGAAATCGCCCCGTCAAACACGATGGCCGGAATCTGACAGGGATTTGGGGGG
>NZ_JAAQWL010000035.1:0-538 GCF_012985495.1 Pseudomonas sp. WS 5146 | reverse complement strand
AGTGAAGGAAAGAGGGGAGGGAAGGAAAGGAGAAAGAGGAAGGGGGAAAAAAGGAAAGGGAAGAAGGAGGAGAGGGAGGGGGGAGAAAAAGGAGAGGAGGAAGAGGGAAAAGGGAGGGGAAGAGGAGAAGGAGGAAAAAAGGAAAGAGGCGAAAAGAGAGGGGAAGAAAGGGAAGAAAGGAAAAGAAGAAGGGGGGGAGAGGGAGAGGGAGAAAGGGGGAAGGAGGAGAAGGAAAAGAAGGGGGAGGAGAGAGAAGGAAAGAAAAGAAGGAGGGGGAAGGGGGGAGGGAGAGGTTCGGGGCGGAGGGGGAGAAAAGGGAAGGACGGAAGGGGGGAAAAGGGGGAAGGGGGAGGGAGGGAAGAGAAGGGGAAGGGAGGGAAGAAAAGGAAGGAGTAAGGAGGAGAAAGGGGGAGGAAGAGGGGAAGAAAAGGAGAAAAAAGGGAAGAAGGAGGGAGGAGGAAGAAAAAGAGGAAGAAAAAGAGGAAGCCGAAAGAGGAAAGGGGGAAAAGCGCGGGGGGAGGGAAGCCGAAAGCGACAG
>NZ_JAAQWL010000034.1:0-558 GCF_012985495.1 Pseudomonas sp. WS 5146 | reverse complement strand
TCCTTCCCCTCTTTTTTTCCTTTTCTCTTCCTCTTCTCCCCCTTTTTCCCTCCTTTCTTTTCCTTCTCCCCCCTCCTTTCCTCCCTTTCTTCTTCTTCTCCCTTCTTTTTCCCTTCTTCCTCCCCCCCTTCCCTCCTTCCTCTCCCTCTTTCTTCTCCCTCTTCTCCTTCTCTTCTCCTCCCTCTCTCCCTCTCCCCCCCTCTTCTTCTCCTCTTCTTTCCTCTTCCCCCTCCCTCCTTCTCCTTCCTCCTCCTTTCCCTCTCCTTCCTTCCCTCCCTTCCTCTTTCCCCCGCCTTTTCTCTTTCCTCCTCCTCTGCTGCCCGTTCTTCTTCCTTTTTCCCCCTCCCCCTTTCCCCTTTTTTTCTCTTCCCTCCCCCTTTTCTGTCTTTTCCCTCTTTCTCTTCTCTTTTTCCCCTTCCCTTTTTCTTTCTTTCTTTTCCTTCTTTTTTCCTCTCTTCCTCTTCTCTCTTTTTCCTTCCCTTTCCTTTCTTTCTCTCCCTCCCCTCCTTTCCCCCTTTCCCCTTTTCTTCTCTCTCCTCCCCTTCCTTCCCCTCCTCC
>NZ_JAAQWL010000033.1:0-563 GCF_012985495.1 Pseudomonas sp. WS 5146 | reverse complement strand
CGGTGCCTCGCTTGGGCTCGGCATGCCCGCAATCCGACAGTGATTTGGGGGGCCGCCGCGATGGGCCATCCTTGGCCCAGCGCGGCTAAACCGGCATCCCTGCCGGTTTACCCCCCAAATCCCTGTCAGATTCCGGCCATCGTGTTTAACGGGGCGATTTCAGATCAAGATCAAAAGCGCAGATCAAAAGACCGCTGACTTCGTCATCGAAAAGGATGTAAGGGCCAGAGCAACTGCAACTGCAACTGCAACTGCAAAGCCATACTCGGTCTAATGTGGGAGCTGGCTTGCCTGCGATGGCATCAACTCGGTGTGTCTGATGTACCAAGGTGTCTGCATCGCAGGCAAGCCAGCTCCCACAGAAAAGCAGCTCTTCAGTGTATGCAAATCCGCTTTTCGCTTTTCGCTTTTGATTCAACCACTCAGGTCGGCTTTCAGGCCGCCGTGCTCTGCTTTTGATCTTGCTTTTGATCTGAGGCGCCCCGTTAACCACGATGGCCGAACGCAGGCTTGAATCCGTGGGTAACCCGGCAGGACGCCGGGTTAGCCGCGCTGGGCCAAGG
>NZ_JAAQWL010000032.1:0-612 GCF_012985495.1 Pseudomonas sp. WS 5146 | reverse complement strand
GGTCCAACGGCTTGGGCACAGCGCCCGGTGCAGGTGTGGCAACGGTAGGGCGCCACATCTGCGAAAAGAAACCTGCGGCCATGTCCAGATAACTGGCTTCGGGTTCCGGTTCGGGCGCTTCCAGCTCAGTACCGGCCGGTGTGACATGGGAACTGATCGCCCCGGCGGCACGGGCGGCAGGCATATTATTGGTCAGGGTATTGGTCGAGCCGGTGAGAATGTTCGCCTGCACCGTGGGCGGAAACAGGGCGTTACTGAAGGCATCGCATATCTTGGTCAGCCCTTTGTCCGCGCCACTTTTGCTCATGGCTAGGCCAACAATCGTGCCCACCACCGCACCCAGCAGGAAACAGCCGAGGCCACCGGTGACCACGGTAATGCCTGTGGCAGCAACAACGGCCGCCGTCGCCACCGCCGTGATCGCGATATTGGCCGCCACCTCCAGCACACCGCCGAGGATGTCTGCCATCATCGAAGTGTGGGAGAGCGCATCGCCCATCCGGGCTGCCCATAACGCGTCAGACATATAGGTTAAAGACTGTACAAAATATTGTAGAAGGAGGTTTGCTTATCGTTTATCAGTGACAGATCGTGGCCTGTTGGAATCTTTTC
>NZ_JAAQWL010000031.1:0-630 GCF_012985495.1 Pseudomonas sp. WS 5146 | reverse complement strand
AACACTCGGTGCCTCGCTGTGGCTCGGCATGCCCGCAATCCGCCAGTGATTTGGGGGGCCGCCGCGATGGGCCATCCTTGGCCCAGCGCGGCTAAACCGGCATCCCTGCCGGTTTACCCCCCAAATCACAGTCGAATTCCGGCCATCGTGTTTGACGGGGCGATTTCAGATCAAGATCAAGATCAAAAGCGCAGATCAAAAGACCGCTGACTTCGTCATCGAAAAGGATGTAAGGGCCGGAGCAACAGCAACAGCAACAGCAACAGCAGAGCCATACTCGGTCAACTGTGGGAGCTGGCTTGCCTGCGATGGCATCAACTCGGTGTGCCTGATGTACCAAGGTGTCTGCATCGCAGGCAAGCCAGCTCCCACAGAAAAGCAGATCCCAGGTGTATGCAAATCCGCTTTTTGCTTTTCGCTTTTCGCTTTTCGCTTTTCGCTTTTGATTCAACCACTCAGGTCGGCTTTCAGGCCGCCGTGCTCTGCTTTTGATCTTGATCTGCTTTTGATCTGAGGCGCCCCGTTAACCACGATGGCCGAACGCAGGCTTGAATCCGTGGGTAACCCGGCAGGACGCCGGGTTAGCCGCGCTGGGCCAAGGATGGCCCATCGCGGTGGCCCACGGATTCA
>NZ_JAAQWL010000030.1:0-660 GCF_012985495.1 Pseudomonas sp. WS 5146 | reverse complement strand
ACCACGTCTTTCATCGCCTCTGACTGCCAAGGCATCCACCGTATGCGCTTCTTCACTTGACCATATAACCCCAAGCAATCTGGTTATACTGTGAAGACAACATTCGCCGAAAATTCGAATTTCTCAACTAAGAGAACTCACAAATTTTACCTTAGCCTGATCCGTTACCAGTGAAAGTAACGTTCAGTCTATCTTTCTATCACATACCCAAATTTTTAAAGAACGATCTAATCAAAGACTAGAAATCAATATTCACTTCAGAATATTCATTTCTAAACTCTAACAGCAGAAGCAGTTAATGGTGGAGCCAAACGGGATCGAACCGTTGACCTCCTGCGTGCAAGGCAGGCGCTCTCCCAGCTGAGCTATGGCCCCATAACAAAATTGGTGGGTCTGGGCAGATTCGAACTGCCGACCTCACCCTTATCAGGGGTGCGCTCTAACCAACTGAGCTACAGACCCAATTTCGAGCGTCACTGATTAGCTAAGAGCTATCAGCTTGGAGCTTAAAGCTGCTTCTATCGTCTTCTTCAATGAATCAAGCAATTCGTGTGGGAACTTATGGAGCAGCTGATGTCGTCGATTAAGGAGGTGATCCAGCCGCAGGTTCCCCTACGGCTACCTTGTTACGACTTCACCCCAGTCATGAATCACACCGTG
>NZ_JAAQWL010000002.1:0-913826 GCF_012985495.1 Pseudomonas sp. WS 5146 | reverse complement strand
TTGACTATCAGTCTGACTCCACAAGCACCCACACGAATTGCTTGATTCAGTTGTTAAAGAGCGGTTGGTTAAGATCTTTCGTCTCAACCGAGGCGCGCATTCTACAGCAGCCTCATTTGCTGTCAAGTGATTATTTTCAGAAGCTTTCGAAGAATTCTTCAACAACTTCAACCACTTGCGCTTACGATCTCTCGTTAGCGGGAGGCGAATTCTACAGCGTTACACGCTGCTGTCAACACCTCTTTTTCAACTTCCTTTTGGCTTCGATGAACTGAAGCAACTTGCTGCCGAAAACTTCGTAACTCGTTGTTTACCAAGGAGTTTTCCGTTTCGACTGCGCCGGAAGTGGGGCGAATTATAGACAGATATAAAACGCCGTCAACACTTAATTTAGATTCTCTATCAAAAACCCCAAAAAGCCCTATCCCTTTCTATATAAAGAGGACAGCAACCAGAGCTGAGCAATATATTGCTCAAAAGCCGCCAGTTAAGCATCATAGCCGCTCTGCTTCTTTACCACGACTTCGGACACCCGCCCCAATGACCACTCCACCTCGCAGCCTGGCCTCGGCATTGTTCCCGGTCGGCCTGCTGTTGATCGCCATGGCCTCCATCCAGTCGGGTGCCTCGCTGGCCAAGAGCATGTTCCCCATCGTCGGCGCACAGGGCACTACTACTCTGCGGCTGATTTTCGCCAGTGTGATCATGCTGCTGCTGTTACGCCCATGGCGCGCCAAGCTCACGGCCAAGTCCCTGCGCACTGTCATCGTCTACGGCATGGCATTGGGCGGCATGAACTTCCTCTTCTATATGTCCTTGCGTACAGTCCCCCTGGGCATCGCAGTAGCGCTGGAATTCACCGGCCCGCTTGCCGTGGCTATCTATGCCTCGCGCAGGGCGGTGGACTTTGTATGGATCGGTCTCGCGGTCGCGGGCCTGCTGTTGTTGATCCCCACCGGAGAAACCAGCACCGGCATCGACTTGATCGGCGCCGCTTATGCACTGGGCGCTGGCGTTTGCTGGGCACTCTATATCCTGTTTGGGCAAAAAGCCGGCAACGACAACGGCGTGCAAACCGCCGCCCTCGGCGTGATGATCGCCGCTTTGTTCGTGGCGCCGATCGGCATCGTCCATGCCGGCGCCGCACTGCTGACGCCCTCGCTGATTCCCGTTGCTATCGGTGTAGCCATCCTGTCCACCGCTTTGCCCTATACCCTGGAAATGGTCGCGCTTACTCGCCTGCCCGCTCGCACCTTCGGCACCTTGATGAGCATTGAGCCCGCATTCGGCGCGCTCTCCGGTCTGTTCTTCCTGCAGGAGCACTTGTCCCTCGCGCAATGGCTGGCAATCACCTGCATTATCTTCGCCTCCGTCGGTGCCACACTGACGATGCGCAACGAATCCAAACCGTTGGTGCCAGCCGATTGATTCTCATCGCAGGCAGCTCTGGCATTTGCCGCTCATTTAGGCCATGTTTAAGCCGTAAACGAATGTCTTTCATGGAGAATTTCGACAGGGACAGCTGAACGCTACAATCGAGAGCGAGTTAAGCCTGCATCGAGCCTTTTTGCGACGCGGCTATAAGGATAGTAATGAAACGAATTTTGATACTGTTACTGGTCGTGGGCATTGCTGGCTGTGCTGCGACCACCAAGACAGAAGTGAAACGGGGCAAAAAAGGCATGCACATCAACTGTTCCGGCCTGTCCTCCTCCTGGGACCAGTGCTACACCAGTGCAGCCAACTCCTGCGGCGCCAAGGGCTACCGGGTTATCGCCAAGTCCGGTGACAATTCCGAAGAGCCAGGCGACTATCCTTTCGGTATCAACCCTGCCGGCTACACCAGCCGCAGTATGATCGTCATCTGTAAATGACCGCCCGAGCAGTCCTCTTCCGGCTGCTCCTTTCTCTTTACACGCCCTTCGCTCTGCTGCGGCTACACTCCTGCCCGACACTCGAGCAACGGAGTTCCCATGACACCCAACAAAAAAATCGTATTGGTGGTTGGTGCCGGTGATGCAACCGGTGGCGCCATTGCCCGACGCTTTGCCCGTGAAGGCTATGTAGCCTGCGTCACCCGTCGCAGTGCCGATAAACTACAGCCCTTGGTCGAGAGCATTCAGGCGGCGGGCGGAGAAGCCCACGGTTTTGCCTGTGATGCGCGCAAAGAAGATGAGGTGATCGCGCTGGTTGAGCAGATAGAAACCGAGCTTGGCCCCATCGAAGCTTTCGTCTTCAATATCGGCGCCAACGTGCCGTGCAGCATCCTCGAAGAAACCGCGCGCAAATATTTCAAAATCTGGGAGATGGCCTGCTTCTCCGGGTTCCTGAATGCCCGCGAAGTCGCCAAACGCATGGTCACCCGCGAACGCGGCACTATTGTGTTCACCGGCGCCACTGCCGGGCTGCGTGGCGGTGCAGGGTTTGCCGCATTTGCCGGCGCCAAACACGGTATCCGTGCGCTCGCGCAAAGCATGGCGCGGGAATTGGGGCCCAGGAACATCCATGTGGCCCACGTGGTGGTCGACGGCGCTATCGACACAGATTTTATTCGCGACAATTTCCCGCAAAAATACGCGCAGAAAGATCAGGACGGCATCCTCAACCCCGAACACATCGCCGACAACTATTGGTACCTGCATAGCCAACCACGCGACGCCTGGACCTTCGAACTGGACCTGCGCCCCTGGAATGAACCCTGGTAGGCACGCCGCCTCCGATCAAGAACAACAATAAGCAGCGAGAATCGACGATGAGTAAAACCCTGGAATTTTTTTTCGACCTCGGCAGCCCGGCCACTTACCTGGCCTATACACAATTGCCTGCGCTTTGCGCCGAGACCGGTGCACAACTGGTGTATCAACCCATGCTGCTGGGTGGCGTGTTCAAAGCCACCGGCAACGCCTCCCCCATCAGCGTGCCGGCCAAAGGTCGTTACATGTTTGATGACTTGGCGCGATACGCCAAACGCTACAACGTGGCGCTCAAGTTCAACCCGCACTTCCCGATCAATACCCTGGTGCTGATGCGTGCCGTCATGGGTATCCAGATGCGCCAGCCCGAGCGCTTCCAGGCCTTCATCGACTGCCTGTTTCGCGCCATTTGGGTCGAAGGTCGACATCTGGGCGACCCCGCCGTCGTGGCCGCCGTGCTGAGTGAGGCCGGTTTCGACCCAGAGGAAGTCCTGAACCTGGCCAACGATGAAAAGGTAAAAGCCGCCCTCAAGGACAAAACCGAACAGGCTGTTCAGCGCGGGGTATTCGGTGCACCCAGTATGTTTGTAGGCAATGACCTGTTCTTCGGTCAGGACCGTCTGGAATTTGTGCGCGAAGCGCTCCGCTAAAACTCGATCGCCAGGCGCCCCTGAGCGCCGCTTGCGAGCAAATCGCAAGCGGCGTTTACCGTATGCCGGTCGAAGCGGTGCGGATCCATGTCACGTTGCGTATCGGCGAATTAGGTGGTGTCGGCCCCCAATCGACGCCAGCCGGCCAGGGGCAAGGCCCCTGAACGGCAACCGATCAGATAGCGGCGGTACGCACCTGCAGCCATTCCAAGGCTGCACCACTGAGCAGCGGGCTCAGGCGTTCACGCACCTCGGCGTGGTAAGCGTTGAACCATTCGCGCTCATCCGCCGTCAGCAACGACGGCTGCAGGCAACGGGTGTCGATCGGGCACAGGGTCAGGGTTTCAAACCTGAGGAACTCACCGAACTCGGTCTTGCCCGCTTCGCGGTTCAACACCAGGTTCTCGATGCGCACGCCCCAGCGACCCGGGCGATAGGTACCTGGTTCAATCGAAGTAATCATCCCCGGCTGCATTGCGGTTTGCGGTGCGGTGGCGGCCTGGTAGGCGATCACCTGCGGACCTTCGTGCACATTCAGGAAATAGCCTACGCCATGACCTGTACCGTGGCCGTAGTCCACGCCTTCGGCCCAGATCGGCGCACGGGCGATGGCATCCAGCAATGGCGAGAGAATGCCCTTGGGGAAATGCGCACGCGACAAAGCAATCACGCCCTTGAGCACGCGCGTGCAGTCGCGTTTCTGCTCGTCGCTTGGCGTGCCGATGGGCACCATGCGCGTAATATCCGTGGTGCCGCCCAGGTACTGGCCGCCGGAGTCGATCAGCAACAGGCCATCGCCTTCGATCAACGCATGCTCTTCTTCGGTGGCGTGGTAATGCGGCATCGCACCGTTGGCGTTGAACGCTGCGATGGTGTTGAAACTCAGCGACACATAATCGGGGCGACGGGTACGCGCGGCGGTCAAGTGCTCGTCGATGGTCAGCTCGGTGATGCGCTCACGGCCCAACGCACTGTCCAGCCAGGCGAAGAATTCACACAGCGCCGCGCCGTCTTGCTCCATGGCTTGGCGGATATGTTCGGCGTCCGCCAGGCTTTTGCGCGACTTGGCCAGCGTGGTCGGGTTCAAGCCCTCGACCAGCTTCACGCCGGCATCGAGGTTTTCCAGCAAACCGGTGGTGACGCGTGCCGGATCAACTTGCAGGCTAACACCCGCCGGAACTGCACGCAGCGCATCCGTCACTTCGCTGTAGTCGCGCAAGGTCACGCCGTCCCGCTCCAGTACCGCGCGCAGCTCGGCATCGACCTTGCTCAGCGCCACAAACAGCGTGGCCTGCTGTTGATTGATCAAGGCAAAGGACACAAACACCGGGTTGAACGACACATCACCGCCGCGCAGGTTGAACAGCCAGGCGATGTCATCCAGGGTCGCGATGAAGTGCCAATCGGCGCCCTTCTCTTTCAAGCTGGCACGCAGGGCGGCGAGTTTGTCGCCACGGCTGACCGTCGCCTGCGGCGGCAGGTGTGGGTAGATCGGCTGGTTCGGCAAGGCCGGGCGGTCTTGCCAGACTTCATTCAACAGGTCGATATCGGTACGCAGGCGAGCGCCGCGCTCGGCCAGCTTGGCGCCCAAGGTACGTGCCGAGGCCACGGCCATCAGCGCGCCGTCCACTGCGACCACGCCGCCTTCCGGGGTTTGCTCGGCCAGCCATTCCAGCGGGCCGGGTTGGCCCGGTTGCAGCTTCACCAATTCGATGCCGCTGCCCTTGAGCTCCTTGGTCGCCTGTTCCCAGTAACGGCTGTCGGCCCACACGCCGGCAAAATCCGCGGTGACAATCAACGTGCCTACCGAGCCATAAAACCCCGACAGCCATTGCCGCCCCTGCCAGTAACCCGGCAAGTACTCGGACAGATGCGGGTCGGCCGACGGCACCAGCAGGGCATGGATGCCCTCGCGGCGCATCAGTTCGCGGGTATGCGCCAGGCGCTGGGGAACCGTTCCATGGGTCAAAGGCTGCGTGCTCATCATGTCTCCTGCTAACCACTCATAATTGTTATGTGTTGTGACTGAAAAATCAGACCGCCCAGAACGCCGGCGCATTGACCAGTGCGGCCTTGATCAACTGCACGGCCGCGTCGATATCCTGCTCGGTGGTAAACCGGCCCAGGCTCAAGCGAATAGTTCGACCGGCGCTGCGTGCGTCATGGCCCAAAGCCAGAAGCACGTGTGACGGCGCATTACTCGCCGAATTGCACGCCGAGGTGGCCGAAAACGCGATACCTGCGCTCAGGGCCTGGGAATTAAATTCACCCTCGGTGAACGTGAGGCTCAGTGTATGGGGAATGCGCTGGGTGGCGCTGCCATTGAGGCGCACGCCGGCAATCGTGTCCAACTGATTGAGCAGGCGCTGACGCAACGCGACGATAGCGGCTTTTTCTTCAGCAAAGGACTGCGCCGCCAAGGCGAAGGCAGTTCCCATACCGGCAATCTGGTGAGTCGCCAGGGTACCGGAGCGCAATCCGCCTTCGTGGCCGCCACCGTGAATCTGCGCCAGTACCTTCTGCTGCGCGCGCGGGCCAACATACAGCGCGCCAATGCCCTTGGGGCCGTACAGCTTGTGCGCAGAAAACGACATCAGGTCCACCGGCCATTCAGCCAGGTCGATCGCGACCTTGCCCGCGCCTTGCGCCGCATCCACATGCAGCAGCGCGCCGTGCTCACGTACGCGCGCACCAATGGCGGGGATGTCATTGAGGGTGCCCAACTCGTTGTTTACCAGCATCAGCGACACCAGGAAGGTGTCTTCGCGCAAGGCTTCACTGACTGCCTCGGCGCTGATCAAGCCTTCAGCGTCCGGCACCAGGTAGGTCACGGCCACGCCGGCGTCCTGCAACTGCCGCGCGGTATCCAATGTGGCCTTGTGTTCGATCTGGCTGGTGATGACATGCCCACCTGCCACACCTCGCGCCTGGGCCACCCCCTTGATCGCCAGGTTGTTGGATTCTGTGGCACCGGAGGTCCAGACGATTTGTTCAGGTTGGGCGCCGACCAGTTCGGCCACTTGGCGCCGCGCCTGCTCGACCGTGTGCCGGGCCGCCTGGCCAAACGCATGGGAGCTGGACGCAGGGTTGCCGAAGTTGGCATTAAAACCCAGACACTCGACCATCACTTGAATGACCCGCTCATCCACCGGCGTGGTGGCGGCGTAGTCGAAATACAACGGACGTTTATTCATGACGTTAAGACTCGCAGAGCGTATTCCCCAGGACAGCGCCTCGGGAGGGCATCGACCGGAACAGAGGTCGTCAGGTTTAACCCGTCGGATGCCATAAAAGAAGGACCACTTTATGCAAATGTGCGTAGGAACGCTCCTGAAATTCAGCTTAACAGGCTGAAGTATCCCAATGGCAAACAAAAAGCCCGAGGTTCCTTAAGGGAATCCTCGGGCTTTTTGCCACTTGGCGCCGGCTCAACTGGGGCGACCGTGCATCACCACACTGCGTTCGGCGTTCATTTCGCCCTGGTGGTCGAAGCCGAACGGCTTCTGTGGCTGCCCGGTCAACGCGGCGCGCTGCTGTTGATATTCATCAAACGACAGGCCACGACGGCTCAAGGCTTCAAGGGCCAATTGCTTGGTTTCTTCGGCGGTATAAGGACGCGACTCAGGCGAAGGATGGGTCGCACATCCGGCAAGGACAGCGCTGACAACTATTAAGGAAACAGCCAGAAAGTGGTTCATGGTGAAGGCCCTGCGAAGGAGGTTTGTAGTCAATGAACACAGGCTACTCCCGCCCTCGCGCAGTGAAAAATCATCCGCCGTGATAGTCGCTATCAACCGTTCCGGCATGCTTGATAGCCGCCCACCCATATTCATTTAAGATCTATAAATATGGAAATACGTTCGTTTACGGCATAACCATAACCTTTTATAAATGGCCCTGCGCGCAACCGACACTGTTCGCCACGCAACTGTTGCCCAGGCAACAGTCATTCAACAAAACCGCAACCAGGCAACAGCTCCTTTTTCAACAGTTCGTCTGCAGCCCTCGCCAATCAAGGCTTGCAGCCATTGGTACAGCTCTTGCTCAACACGCTCCACTTAACCTGCTACCCACCTCTGTTGAAAAAGGAACTGTTCTATGTCACGGCCCCTGAATGTCGTTGCCCTCTCTGGCGGAACCTGGCGCCCATCGCGCACCTTGGTATTGACCCAGGCCGTGCTGGCCGAACTGGCCACGTTACTGCCGATCCAGACCACCCTGATCGAGTTGGGTGACATTGCCCGCCCCTTGGGCGGCGCACTCTCACGCGATGAACTGCCGGCCGAGGTCGAAACGCAACTGTTGGCCATCGAACAGGCCGACCTGCTGATCGTTGCCGCGCCGGTGTATCGCGGCTCCTATCCTGGCCTGCTCAAGCACCTGTTTGACCTGGTAGGCCTCAACGCCTTGATCAACACTCCGGTGTTGCTCGCGGCCACCGGCGGCAGCGAGCGCCATGCACTGGTCCTCGATCACCAGTTACGTCCGCTGTTCAGCTTCTTCCAGGCCTTGACCCTGCCGATCGGTGTGTACGCCACCGAAGCTGACTTCACCGACTACCAAATAACCAGCGAGTTATTAAAAGCCCGCATTCAACTGGCTGCAGAACGCGCAGCGCCGTTGTTTGCCGCGCACTCCCCCTCTCTGCTGAAAATCGCTTAAGGATTTGTCATGGATGTTTTCTGGTTTCTGCCCACACATGGCGACGGCCATTTCCTCGGCACCACCCAAGGTGCGCGCCCGGTCACCCTCAATTATCTGAAGCAGGTGGCGCAAGCGGCTGACAGCCTCGGTTACTTCGGCGTGCTGATTCCTACCGGGCGCTCGTGTGAAGATTCTTGGGTAATCGCCTCGGCGCTGGTGCCGCTGACGGAACGCCTGCGTTATCTGGTGGCGATTCGCCCGGGGATCATCTCGCCCACGGTGTCGGCGCGCATGGCCGCGACCCTGGACCGCTTGTCCAACGGCCGATTGCTGATCAACGTGGTCACCGGTGGCGACCCCGACGAAAACCGTGGCGACGGCAGCTTCCTCGACCACAGTGAACGCTACGAAGTCTCCGACGAATTCCTGCAGATCTGGCGCCGTGTGTTGCAGGGCGAGTCGGTGGATTTTGAAGGCAAGCACCTGCGTGTGCAGAACGCCAAAGCGCTTTACCCGCCGGTGCAGAAGCCGTATCCGCCGCTGTACTTCGGCGGTTCGTCGGATGCTGCCCACGACCTGGCCGCCGAGCAGGTCGACGTGTACCTGACCTGGGGCGAGCCGCCCGCCGCCGTTGCGCAAAAACTTGCCGACGTGCGTGAACGCGCAGCGCGCCATGGGCGCACCGTCAAGTTCGGCATTCGCCTGCATGTAATCGTGCGCGAAACCGAAGAAGACGCCTGGAAAGCCGCCGCCAAACTGATCGAACACATCAGCGATGAAACCATCGCCGCGGCGCAAAAATCCTTCTCGCGCTTTGATTCCGAAGGCCAGCGGCGCATGGCGGCGCTGCATGACGGGCGCCGCGACAACCTGGAAATCGCCCCCAACCTGTGGGCCGGTGTCGGCCTGGTACGCGGCGGTGCCGGCACCGCGTTGGTGGGCAACCCGCAGCAGGTGGCCGAACGCATCCAGGAATACGCCGACCTTGGCATCGAGAGTTTCATCTTCTCCGGCTACCCGCACCTGGAAGAAGCCTATCGCTTTGCCGAGCTGGTGTTCCCGCTGTTGCCGGAACCTTACGCCAGCCTCGCCGGGCGCGGCATCACCAACCTCACGGGGCCGTTTGGCGAAATGATTGCCAATGATGTGTTGCCGAACACCAAAGCCTGAGCGCGCTGAAATCCCCCCTATGTGGACACTGCTCTCCTGTGGGAGCCGGGCTTGCCCGCGATGCAAGCGACGCGGTGTTTCAGTTGCACCACGGCGATGCTATCGCAGGCAAGCCAGCTCCCACATTTGAACGTGATTGCCAGACAGACATTGAGGAACCCCGCGTGACAGCCAACCCCCACAGCGTCCTGCCTTCACCCTTGCAGACCGCCAAGCTGCTGGCCGCCGAATTTGCCCTCACCGCCGTTGAACGCGATGAGCGCGGCGGCACGCCCAAGGCCGAACGGGACGCGCTGCGCCAAAGCGGCCTGCTGGCCCTGAGCATCCCCACGCAATACGGCGGCCTCGGCGCGCGCTGGAGTGAAACCCTGGGCATCGTGCGCGAGTTCGCCAAGGTCGACAGCTCCATCGCCCATGTCTTCGGCTTTCACCACCTGATGCTCGCCACCGTGCGCCTGTTTGCGCGCCCGGACCAATGGCAGCCGTGGTTCGAACAAACTGCGCGTAAAAACTGGTTCTGGGGCAACGCCCTCAACCCGCTGGACACGCGCACGGTGGTCAAGGATTTCGGCGGCTGGCGAGAATTTTCCGGCAAGAAGAGCTTCTGCTCCGGCGCCAGCGATTCGGAAATGCTCATCGCCTCGGCCGTGGACGAAAGCGCCGGCGGCAAACTGCTGATCGCCGCGATTCCCAGCGGGCGCAGCGGCATTACGTTGCACAGCGACTGGAACAACATCGGCCAGCGCCAAACCGACAGCGGCAGCGCCAGCTTTGAACGGGTGCGCGTCGAAGAGTCCGAGTTGCTGCTCGATCCCGGCCCGTTGAGCACGCCCTTCGCCTGCCTGCGCCCGCTGATCGCGCAGTTGACGTTCACGTATATGTTTCTCGGGATTGCCGAAGGCGCCTTTGAAGAAGCGCGCAACTACACCCGCACCGAAACCCGTGCGTGGCACAAATCCTCGGCGGGCGATGTGCGCCAGGACCCTTACGTGCTGCACCACTACGGCGAATTCTGGGTGGCCCTGGAAGGCGTGCGCCTGCTGGTCGAACGCGCAGGCGAATTGCTCGACCAGGCCTGGGCCAAAGGTGCCAGCTTAAGCGAACAGCAACGTGGCGAACTGGCCATTGCCATCGCCACCGCCAAAGTCGCCGCCACCCGCCAAGGCCTGGACCTGTGCAGCCGCCTGTTTGAAGTCACCGGCGCGCGCTCGACCCATGCCTCACTGCGCCTGGATCGCCACTGGCGCAACTTGCGCACGCAAACCCTGCACGACCCGGTGGATTACAAACTCCACGAACTGGGGGACTGGGCGTTGAACCAGTCCCTGCCGATCCCGACGTTCTACTCCTGAGAGAGGTGCCCATGCAGCTGTTAACCTTACCGCCCTCGCCCGCCCTCGCGACCTCGATTCGCGCTACGGCCCAGGTCTTCGAAGACCCCAAATCCCAGGCGCTGCTCGACCATATCCAGCAAGTGGCGCCCAGCGAAGCGAGTGTGCTGATCATCGGCGAGACCGGCACCGGCAAAGAGCTGGTGGCACGCCATATTCATAACCTCAGTGCGCGGCGCAACCGACCCTTTGTGGCGGTGAACTGCGGCGCGTTTTCCGAATCCCTGGTGGAAGCCGAATTGTTCGGGCATGAAAAAGGTGCGTTTACCGGCGCCCTCAGCGCCAAGGCCGGCTGGTTCGAAGAGGCCGACGGCGGCACCTTGTTCCTCGATGAGATCGGCGATTTGCCGATGGCGATCCAGGTCAAACTGTTGCGCGTACTACAGGAACGCGAAGTCGTGCGCCTGGGTTCGCGCAAGAGCATTGCGATTGATGTGCGCGTGCTGGCGGCCACCAACGTGCAGCTGGAAAAAGCCATCAACGCGGGGCACTTTCGCGAAGACCTCTACTACCGCCTGGATGTGGTCAGCCTCGAACTCAGCCCATTGCGCGAGCGCCCCGGCGATATCCTGCCGCTGACCCGGCATTTTATCGAAGCCTATAGCCAGCGCCTGGGCTACGGCCCGATCACCATCAGCCGCGAGGCCGAGCACAAGCTCAAAAGCTACAGCTGGCCGGGCAATATCCGCGAGCTGGAAAACGTGATTCACCACACCTTGCTGATCTGCCGTAATGGCGTGATCGAGCGTGATGATTTGCGCCTGTCGAACATGCGCATCGAGCGCCAGGACGACAGCCAGCATGGCACCGACAACAGCGCCGACGCCTTGCTGGCCCGCGCCTTTCAAAAGCTCTTCGAAGAACAGGCCGGCGCCCTGCATGAAAAGGTCGAAGACGCGCTATTGCGCGCCGCTTACCGTTTCAGCCATTACAACCAGGTGCACACCGCGAACCTGCTGGGTTTGAGCCGCAACGTCACGCGCACGCGCCTGATCAAGATCGGCGAGTTGGCGGTGAACAAACGCCGCCCCGGCGAAAATGTGCAGGGCGAGCGCATGCTGCATTTATCCATTTAGGCGGCAGTGCAACGCGTTGTCATGGCTGCGTTCGAAACTGCGCAGCACCTGGAATGAACCGAAGGTCACCGCCGTGGCCTGGTGGGCGCGAATCAGCATCCAGAAGTCTTCCTCGCCGTGCTCAAAACACTTGAACGCCGCCTCGCCGTCCTCACGCGAGCGCCATTGCAGGTAATTGAGCACCCGCCGCCCGTCGTCGCTGACTTGCACACTGGCATTGATAAAACCGCCATGGCCCTGGGCCAGGCGTTCGCTCTGGGTGGACAAGGCCGCTACCAGGGCAAATTGCTGCCGGGGCTCGATCTGAAACTCGATCAACTGAGTGAAGCTGCGATTTTTCTCTGATACCTGCATGAACACTCCCCTCTCTCTGTAGGCAGAATCTTGCGATTCGATGCCACGCAGGGTAAAACCTCTAGTTAAGTCAAGGTCAAGCGCTTATCTGGAGTTTTTTATGCTTACCAAGGAACTCACCGTCGGCCAACTCGCCGCACGTAGCGGCGTGGCGGTTACGGCGCTGCACTTTTATGAGTCCAAGGGGTTGATCAGGAGCAACCGCAACGCTGGTAACCAACGGCGCTACCCACGGGATGTGCTGCGGCGCGTGGTGGTGATCAAAATCGCACAACGTTTGGGGATTCCATTGGCGACCATTGGCGAGGCGTTGCAGACCTTGCCGGACGGGCGCACGCCCACTGCACAGGACTGGGAACGCTTGTCGGCGCTGTGGCGCGAGGATCTGGATGAACGCATTAACAAGCTGATGCTGCTGCGCGACAAACTCAGTGGTTGTATTGGTTGCGGGTGTTTATCGCTGGAGGCGTGTCCCCTGCGTAATCAGGATGACAAGCTGGGGGAATGTGGGCCCGGCGCGCAATTACTTGAGCCCAGCCCCGAAACCTGACCTGAAAACCCAATCAATGTGTGTGGCTTGCCTGCGATGCAGACAACCCGGCCTGTCAGTTAAACCGAGTTGCCAACACCTCGTCGGTTACCTGCAAGCCACGGCGGGCGTGGCCTATAGTGAAAAGGCCGGACCTTCACAACCCCACCTGAGGAGAACGATATGAGCGTTAAGCCAATCCCTGAGGGTTATCACAGCGTCACGCCGTATATGGGCATCGATAACGCCGCCGAGGCTATCGAGTTCTACCAGAAAGCCTTTGGCGCTACCCAGGTCATGCGCCTGGACATGCCCGATGGCAAGGTCGGCCACGCCGAGCTGCGCATCGGTGACTCGGCGATCATGCTCGGCTCGCCTTGCCCCGAAATGGCCTTGCGCAACCCTGACGAACACACCAGCGTCGGTTTGCACCTGTATGTGAGCGACGTGGATGCGCAGTACCAACAGGCCATTGATGCAGGCGCCCTTTCGGTGTCTGAGCCAAAAGATCAGTTTTACGGCGACCGCTCGGCTAGTGTGAAAGACCCCTTTGGTCATCTGTGGTTTTTGGCTACGCGCAAGGAGGACCTGACTGAAGCGCAGATTCGCGAACGAGCCACGGAAATGTTCAAGCAAGGCTGAAGTTTCAATAACCCTGCACATCCAATGTGGGAGCTGGCTTGCCTGCGATAGCATCAACCGGTTGTACCTGATGTACCGAGGTGTCTGCATCGCAGGCAAGCCAGCTCCCACAGAAAAGCAGATCTTCGGTGTATGCGGATCCGCTTTCGCTTTTGACCTAACCACTCAGGTCGGCTACTAGGTCGCCGTGCTCTGCTTTTGATCTTGCTTTTGATCTGAGGCGCCCCGTTAACCACGATGGCCGAACGCAGGCTTGAATCCGTGACCCGCCGTAAGGGCGGAACCCTAAGTAGCCGTTACCGCAGCAACGGATATGTACCCCGCTCCTACACACTTCATGAACAACCCCTCCACGCTTTCCCCCTTGCCCCAAACCCCGCGTGATTCCACGATGCAAGCACTTACAAAGAGGAGTCATTCCATGTTCGCCGGATTCCAAAAAGACCAGTGCCACGTCAACGGCGTGGACATCAGTTACCGCAAAGGCGGTACAGGTCCCGGTCTGCTCCTGCTGCACGGGCACCCGCAAACCCACGTCATCTGGCACAAAGTCGCCGAACAGTTAGCCGAACAATTCACCGTGGTCGCCGCCGACCTGCGCGGCTATGGCGACAGCAGCAAACCACCCGCCAACGACCACCACACCAACTACTCCAAACGCGAAATGGCCCGCGACGGCGTCAAGCTGATGCAAGCCCTGGGCTTTGACACCTTTTCGGTACTGGCCCACGACCGTGGCGCTCGTGTGGCCCACCGCCTGGCCCTGGACCACCCCGCCGCCGTTCAGCGCATGGTGCTGCTGGATATCGCGCCCACCTTGTCGATGTACGCCCAGACCGACGAAGCCTTCGCCCGCGCCTACTGGCACTGGTTCTTCCTGATCCGCCCGGCGCCGTTGCCCGAAGCGCTGATCGAGAGCAACCCCGAGCTGTACCTGCGCAGCGTCATGGGCAGCCGCAGCGCCGGGCTCAAGCCATTCACCGATGAAGCCTTCGCCGAATACCTGCGTTGCCTGCAACTGCCAGGCACCGCTCGCGGTATCTGCGAGGACTACCGCGCCGCCGCCGGTATAGACCTTGAGCACGACCAGGCCGACATCGACGCCGGCAACCACCTGAACCTGCCGTTGCTGGTGATGTGGGGCGCCGAAGGCACTGTTGGCCGCTGCTTCGAGCCACTCAAGGAATGGCAGAAAGTCGCCACCGACGTGCGTGGCAAAGCCCTGCCGGCTGGCCACTACATCGCCGAGGAAGCACCTGAGTTATTGCTTGGCGAAGTCCTGGCCTTCCTTCGCTGAGTGCACTGACACCGTGATCTGAAACACCCGCCTCGCAGGCTGCCAATGGCCTGCGACGGGTTCGCTTTGCCCAAAAAACATCCCGAGATAATAACAATGACAATCCGAAAACTGCTGGGAACCCTGTATATCCAGGTGCTCATCGCCATCGCGCTGGGTGTGTTGATCGGCCATGTCTGGCCGCCAATCGGTATCGACCTCAAGCCGCTGGGCGACGGGTTTATCAAGCTGATCAAGATGATCATCGGCCCGATCATCTTCTGCACGGTGGTGTCCGGCATCACCAGCATGCA
Source organism: Pseudomonas sp. WS 5146 (assembly GCF_012985495.1). Classification (NCBI taxonomy): domain Bacteria; kingdom Pseudomonadati; phylum Pseudomonadota; class Gammaproteobacteria; order Pseudomonadales; family Pseudomonadaceae; genus Pseudomonas; species Pseudomonas sp. WS 5146. The sequence continues at coordinate 899,087 of NZ_JAAQWL010000002.1, read as the reverse complement.
CGATGTGAAACAGGTGGGCCGGGTCGGCGGCAAGGCGCTGCTGTACTTCGAGATCGTTTCCACCATCGCCCTGCTGATCGGCCTCCTCGCCGCGCACCTGCTGCAACCGGGCGTGGGTTTCAACATTGACGTGAAGACCCTCGACAGCTCGGCCATCGCCGGTTTTGTCGGCCAGGCCGAACATGGCGAAGGCATCACCGGGTTCCTGCTGCACGTGATCCCCACCACGTTTTTTGATGCGTTCTCCAAGGGCGAAATCCTGCCGGTCCTGTTTGTCTCGGTACTGTTCGGTGTCGGCCTGGTGATGGTCGGGGAAAAAGGCCGGCCACTGGTGGGCGTGATCAACCAGGCCAGCGAAGTGTTCTTTCGCATCGTCGGCATCATCAGCCGCGTGGCGCCCATCGGCGCGTTTGGGGCGATTGCCTTCACCATCGGCAAATACGGCGTGGGCTCGTTGCTGCCGCTGCTGAAGCTGGTGGGTACGTTCTACCTCACCGCGTTTTTCTTTGTGGCCGTGGTGCTGGGCAGCATCGCGCGCTACGCCGGCTTCAGCATTTTCAAGCTGATGGGCTATATCAAATCGGAGCTGTTGATTGTGCTCGGCACCAGTTCGTCGGAGTCGGCGCTGCCGCAACTGATCCAGAAACTCGAAAGCCTGGGTGCGTCCAAAGGCGTGGTGGGCATCGTGGTGCCGACCGGCTACACCTTCAACCTCGACGGCACCAACATCTACATGACCCTGGCGGTGTTGTTCCTGGCGCAGGCCACCAATATCCACTTGCCGCTGGAGCAACAATTGACCTTGCTGGCGGTGGCCATGCTGACCTCCAAGGGCGCCGGTGCGGTGGTGGGTGCAGGTTTTGTGGCACTGGCCGCGAGCCTGGCCGTGGTGCCCACCGTGCCGGTGGCGGCGATGGTGCTGATCCTGGGTGTCGACCGTTTTATGGCCGAGTGCCGCTCGCTGACCAACATCATCGGCAATGCCGTCGCGGCATTGGTGGTAGCCGCATGGGAGGGTGAGTTGGACCGCGAAAAAATGGCCCCTATCGCCCTCAAGCATGGCCGCCATGCGCGGGCTGCCGCGCAGGCGAAGATCGCCGCCGAGTAAGCTTTAAAGACAATCACCTTGTGGCGAGGGAGCTTGCTCCCGCTGGGCTGCGCAGCAGCCCCAGAATCCTGGGCACACCCACCAGGTCCAGCGGCAGCAAGCTCCCTCACCACACCGGTGCTATTCTGGCAGCTCATGCCGCCACGTCTGTCGCTGATGACTCATAAGAAAGATACCGTGCCCCTACCCGAAGACCTGCGGGTGTTCCTCACCGTGATCCGCAAGGCCGGCTTCGCAGCCGCCGCCGATGAACTGGGGCTGTCGCCTGCGTATGTGAGCAAGCGCATTCAGATCCTCGAATCCACACTGGCCACGCGCCTGCTGCACCGCACCAGCCGCCGCATCGCACTGACCGAAGACGGCGAGCGAGTACAACGCTGGGCTGTGCGTATCCTCGAAGATTTCCAGCAACTGTCCGATGAACTCAGCGATGCCCACGACAGCCCGCGCGGGCATCTGCACCTGTGCAGCAGCTTCGGTTTCGGCCGCAATCATGTGGCGCCGGCCCTGTCGTTGCTGGCCGAGCAGTACCCGGACCTGGAAATCCGCCTGGACCTGTTCGACCGCGTGGTGGATATCGTCAGTGAAGGGTTTGACCTGGAGATTCGCGTCGGCGATGACATCCCCGGCCAGCACATCGGCAGGCGGCTGGTGAGCAATCGCCGCGTGCTGTGCGCGGCACCGGAATACCTGCAACGCAAAGGCACGCCGCAACAGTTGAGCGACCTGGAGCAGCACGACTGCCTGGTGCTCAAGGAGCGCGACAATGCGTTCGGTATCTGGAACCTGGAGCGTGACGGCGCGCCCGAAAGCGTGCGCGTGCGCGGGCCGCTGTCATCGAACAATGGCGAGATCGTGTTGCAGTGGGCGTTGGACGGGCGCGGTGTGTTATTGCGCTCGATGTGGGACGTAAAACCGCTGCTGGAACAGGGCAAGCTGGTGCAGGTGCTGCACACCTACACACAGAGTGCCAACGTGTGGGCGGTGTACCCGACACGTTTGGCCTACTCCGGTAAATTGCGCGCCTGCGTGGAGTTTTTGCAGGAGCACTTCAAGGGGTTGTCGATCTGACGCCCCGCGTGGCGCTGACACCCAGCCATACCGTCATGATCACCAGGGCGGTCAATGGCAACCCGTGGAACAGCACGATCACCTGGGCCGGCGTCCACGTCAGGTAGAACGGCCCCACCACCAGCATGCCCACGCCAAAGCCGGCCATCTGGATCAGCGTCAACAGGCTGAACAGCGGCAGGCGCAAGCTATCGGGTTCGCTTTGCGCACGGGAAACCAGCGCCACCTCGGAGATGCCATCGCCCAGCCCGGCCCACACCACCAGCAGCAGCGCCAGCCACAGTTCGGTTTGCTGGAAGGTCAGGATAAAGCCGCTGGACATCAGCGCCACACCCGCCATGAACCAGCGCTCCATGCCTTGGGTGCCACGGCCCTTGAGCAACGCACTGGCCAGGCGCGCGCCGATGAACTTGCCGCAGGCCCACACCGCCAGCAAGTAGCCCATGACGGTTTTCGCAGTGTCCGGCGAAATGTATTGCGACAACACCGGCCAGCCGACGTTATGTGCCGCGCTGCCGAGGGTGTCGAGCATGCTGATCAACAACATCGCCGCCAACACCGGTGCACCGCGCAGGCCTTTGGTCAACTCATGCCATTCGGCCGCAAGCCCACGATGCGCGGCAACGGCGACTGAATACAAGGCGCGCAACGGCAGGATCAGGCAAGCCGCCACCACGTAAGTGCCGATGTTGACGGCAAACACCGTCTCGAATCCGCCCGTGGCGATCAGCACACCGGAAAGCAAGCTGCCAAACACCGCACCGGTAGCCGCCGCCGAGGTGATCCAGGCATTGGTGCCCACCCGCTGTTCAAGCGCCACCCAGGTCGGCAACTGGCTGTTCAGGCCAATGGCAAACAGCGAATTGCACAGGCCGATGCCGAACGCGATAAACGGCAGCACGTTAAGTTGATGCGACGGGATCAGCACCAGCAGCGGCACCAGTAACAGCGCGCGGGCCAGGTCCAGCCCGGCCAAGGTACTGCGCCCCGGGAAGCGCCGGAAAAACGGGATGCCGAACAGGCTGGCGACAATCCCGCCGGTCACCCGGCACGCCAGGAACACACTGACAAACACCACGCTTTGGCTGAGCCAGTAAACGTAGGTGGAGAGCGCCACCATATTGAGGAATGCGCCAAAGTCCGAAACGCCCCGCGCAAAGATGATCAAGCGGGCGTTGCGGGTCGACAGGCCCAAGGGCTGAACGTCGCTCATGCCGGTTGTACCTCGTCTTCTACCCGTGCGTCATCAGCCGCCACGCCGCGCAGGCTCACCAGCAGCACATCGCGCCAGGCCGGTGCCGAATCGGCCTGCGCCCGCACGGCGCCGGCGCGGTGATATAGCCCACGGTCGTTGATCACGATGGTTTCCAGGAACTGCTCCATCGCCAGGTCCAGCACGCGGCTATGCTCCGCCTCACCGGTAAACACCTCGGACACCACCGGCACCGTGTTGCTCTGGCCAATGAAGTGCATGAACACCCAGTCCAGGCCATCCTGATGAATACCCGAGGTGGTGGGGCTGGCTGATGGCCCCTCTGCACGCACGCGAAACTGGTGGATATCAATGGTGTAGGCATGCGGGCCAAGGTGCGGTTCGAGCACCGCCAGGTCGGTGGCGAGCAATTTCTGCATCAGTGGGTGCTCGATAAAGCCCTCCTCGCTGTAGCTCAAGTGGTTCACGCCCTGGCGATAGTTGACCGCATAGGTGACCGGCGACTTGAACGCGCTATTGCGATCGATCTGCAACTGCCGCGTCGGGGATAAACGATAGCGCAGGATCCGCCGTTCGCGATGCGTATATGCCTTGAACGCCTCATCGCGCACCAGGTTCGCCCAGTAGGCGCGAAAGCTTTGCTCCTCGCCGGGCTCAACCTTGAGCAACTGGCCAAAGTCCCGACGGTGACAATAGTGGTGCTCGCGCAAGTACGCGCCAATCTGTGGGATATCCATATCGCTAACCCTTATTGTCGATAATCACGCGCAGATTGTGCCGTATTGCATCATGCACCGCATGGGCGTGGGCAGCATCGTCGACCCTGGCCCAGCACTTGAGCAAGTAATGCTCTTCTATATCGGCATCAATAGAGTGACCGGACTCCTGTTGGGCATATTCCAGCACCGCCGGCTGTTGAGCGAGCCATTCAAGGCCTTCAATACCCTTGAAGTGGCCACTGTGCTCCGGATAGATCGCCAGCATCGAGTAGTGTTGCGAGGCCTGCGCGACCTGGCGTGCGCCGGCGTCCAACTGCGCATTCACACCTGGCTCACCCAGCAGCAGCGACAGATACAGCTGGTACGGGTCAATACCCGCCAAGTCACGGAACGCGGCATTGACGTACAGCCCGCCGACGCGTGGGTTGATTTCGATCACCACCGGCCCCGCGTCCGTCATGCGGAACTCGAAATGCACCACGGCATTGGTCAGGCCCACCGCGCGCAGGCACTCCACGGCGTACTGGCGGATCTGCTCACACTGGGCGTCGGTAAAGGACGTCGGCGGCGAAATCAGCAGGTTCTCCAGGACGGTGCCACTGCGCTCGGTCAACATCAGTTTTTCATTGATCAGCAGCGGGTGAACCTGCTCGCCCACCACCACACACTCCACGCTGCCTTCAATACCTGGGATGAACCCTTCAAGCAAAAGGCTACGCCCCGGCAGGTATTCTCGTCGCTGCCCACCCTCTTCCGGCAGCGTGTGGGCGCAGCCGTAGAAATCCGCATAGGCTGCGCTGGCATGATCTGCCAGGAAATGCGCGTAGTGGCTGCGCAACTGCGCCCAGTCAGAGCATTTCTTGATAAACGCCGATGCGCCGCCAAAGGGTGGCTTGGCGATCAGCGGGTAACCCACTTGCTCGGCACCTTCGCGCAGTTGCTGTTCGTTGTTGCACAACGCAAACGGCACCGAACGCACGCCGTGTTTTTTCAGCGCTCGGCGCATCAGGAACTTGTTGTTACACGCAGCAATGGCAAGTGGGTCGCTGTGCACCAGGCCCAGCCGCCGACAGGCCTGCGCCACGATGCAGCCGACTTCGCCCTGCGCAGACGGGTGGCCGGCCTGGCAGAAGATTGCGCGGATCTGGTACTGCCCATCCAGCCGCCCCACCAAATCCAGAATCGATTGTTCATTCAACGCGTCGAGCAGGAACACTGCATCACTGTCGTCCCGCAGCCGCTGCAGGTGCTTGCGTCCGGCCACACCCGCCGTCAAGCAGGCCAGGCCTTGGGCACGGGCCGCCGCGAAGTGCGGCTCGCGGTAGCAATAGCGAACAGAGGCACTGTCATCAATATCAATAAAAAGAATGGCATCTTGTTTCATCATTAATACCGCCTCATGCGTCAGTCACTTCAGGCATCCTGCCAACTGCACCACTGCCCTTCCCAATTACGGAAGCGGTAATGACGTTGCCCATCGCGCACTTCAAAGTGCGGCAAGTCTTGTGGCTTTTCAAAGTCCAGCAGCGGCACGGTAAACTTGCCCTGTGCATGCGGCAGCACATATTCCGGCATGGCTATATTGGACACGCGCCGCTTGAGGCGATCCATAATAGCGATGGCGTGGCTGATCGATGCTTTATATTCCGACGCCCCCGGAGAAAACGGCATGAAGTGGTACAAGTAATATGGCTTTACGCCCAACCGATAAAGATCAATAAACAGTTTATGCAAGGTGGCTTCATCATCATTCACGCCCCGCAACAGCGGCATGTTGGAGAACACAATCGGCACCACACTTTGGATACGTTTAACCGCCACGGCAAAGTCCGCACTCAGTTCCAGCGGGTGGCATACATGCACGCCAAACGCATTGACCTTGTACTTTTCCAGCATGGCCAATAACTCATCGGTGACGCGAAACGGGTTAAAGCTCAAGGCCCGTGTGTGCAGGCGAATCAGCAGGTCGTCGCGGATGCCACGCAGGGCGGCGAGGTTCTCTTCGAGCTTGCGGTCGGCGAGCATCAACGGGTCACCGCCGCTGAGAATCACCTCTTCGATGGCCGGGTTGTTGCGGATGTACTCGAGCGAGTCCTTGAACGAGTCGGCGCTGGCATTGGCCTTCTCGGTACCCACTTGCAGGGTGCGCAGCGCTTCGAAGCAGAACTGGCAATAGGCGTTGCAGGTGTTGGTCATGCGCAGGATCACGCGGTTGTCGTATTTGTGCTGGCAAATCGGCGTTTTCATTTCGTGGCCAAGTTCCCAGTTCTCCGAGGTGCCGTCGTAATCGCCAGCGACCTGTTCGCTCCAGTAGGGCACTACTTGGCGCCACAGGGGATGGTCCATCACCTCGCCATCGGTGAGAGAGCGCTTGATCAAGTCAATGTAATAAGGGGTTATCTGCAGCTTGCGGTCTTGCAAGTTGTGTTCGATATGCGCGCTGGTTTCCTCGCTCCAGCCACCGCAGGCAGCCCGCAGTGCCGGTTCATCGCGGATGGCATTCTTCTGCTGCCAACGCCAATCCTGCCACTGTACCGAACGGTGGATCGCTTGATCAAAAATCGACATGAGTTTGAACTCTCTGTGTTCTGAACGAATGTTAAGGCATCGGCATATGTGCCTTTTCACACTGGAAAAGACCGTAATATCCGCAACAACGACAACTGATTGACAGGTGGCAGAAGTCGATCAAGTTACCCACTCGATCACCGGCACCAGAGAGATATAAATGACCACTAATTCACGGGGCATGGCATCAACTTCCTTTTCTTATAATGTGCGACTTTCCAAGTCAGCATCCACTTAAGCCGATGACCTACAAGGTGTCAACAAATACCCTTGTATTTTTTCAGGGCTTCATCTACTAACGCTACACCGCCCTTGCAATCACTGAGGTTACGCGGTGCAACCGGCGTTATTTGAAAAGTAAATAGTCCCCCAAAAAAAACGCCCCCCAATAACTGGAGGGCGTTTGTTCTACTTATATAACTACGTAGTTACCCCATTAAGGTTTTCAACCAAGCCAGGGGTTGGCCGCCAGATGCTGGCGCTCGAAGGTTTTGATCTGCTCACTGCGTTGCAACGTGCTGCCAATCGCATCCAGGCCGAGCAACAACGCGGTCTTGCGCAAGGTGTCGATCTGGAACGAGATCACCTGGCCATCGGCCAAGCGAATCTGTTGCGCCTCAAGGTCCACGCTGATCTGCGCCTGCGCAGGCTGGCTGACCGTCTGCCCGAGTGTGTGCAGCACCGCCTCGTCCAAGGTAATCAGCAACACTCCGTTGCGCTGGCAGTTGTCATAAAAGATCCCGGCAAAGCTGCTGCCGATCAGCGCGCGAATGCCCATCTGCTTCAAGCCCCACACCGCGTGTTCGCGGCTGGAACCACAGCCGAAGTTGGGCCCCACCACCATAAAACTCGCGCCCTGCCAGGCCGGCTGGTTCAATACGAATTCGGGGTTGGGTGCGCCATTGGGCAAAAAGCGCAGGTCAAAAAACAGCCCGCGATCGAGGCCGGCGCGGTCGATGCCTTTGAGAAATTGCTTGGGCATGATCACGTCAGTGTCGATATTCGCCGCCAGCATCGGCGCGGCCTGGCCGGTGACCTGGGTAAACGGTTGCAGGCTCATGGGCGGTCTCCAAAATGACGGATATCAGTGAGGCGGCCGGTGATGGCCGCGGCAGCGACCATCGCCGGGCTCATCAAGTGAGTGCGCGCCCCGGCGCCCTGGCGGCCTTCGAAGTTGCGGTTGGTGCTGGACGCGCAGCGATCACCGGGCGCCAGCACGTCATCGTTCATCGCCAGGCACATCGAGCAGCCTGACTGGCGCCATTCGAAGCCGGCGTCGATAAAGATCGCCGCCAGCCCTTCGGCTTCGGCCTGGTCGCGTACCTCGGTGGAGCCCGGCACGATCATCGCCCGCACATGCTCGGCCACCTGCCTGCCGCGCAACACACTGGCGGCGTCGCGCAGGTCTTCGATGCGCGCGTTGGTGCAAGAGCCGATAAACGCGTGGCTGATCACAATGTCGCTGAGCGGCATGCCGGCTTCCAGGCCCATGTAGTTGAGGGCGCGGCGCATGTCCTGGCGCAGGATCAGGTCGCTGACGTCTTGCGGGTCCGGCACGCGGGCGCCGATGGGCGCGGCCTGGTCGGGGCTGGTGCCCCAGGTAACCATAGGCTCCAGGGTGCTGGCGTCCAGCTGCACTTCCTGGTCGAACACCGCGTCGGCGTCGGTGTGCAACGTGCGCCATTGCACCAGGGCTTGTTCCCACAACTCGCCCTTGGGCGCACGCGGCTTGCCTTTGAGGTAGGCGAAGACTTTTTCGTCGGGTGCCATAAACGCGCCCCGCGCGCCAGCTTCCACCGCCATGTTGCAGATGGTCATGCGCGCTTCAACACTCAGCGCATCAATGGTGGCGCCGCGAAACTCGATGGCGTAACCGGTGGCCCCGGACGCGCCGATCTTGCCGATCAGCGCCATGATCACGTCCTTGGAGGTCAGGCCGTTGCCCAGGGTGCCCTCAACCGTCACGCGCATGCTTTTCAGGCGTTTGTACACCAGGGTCTGCGAGGCCAGCAGGTGCTCGATTTCCGAGGTGCCGATGCCAAAGCCGAAGGCGCCGAGGGCACCGTAGGTGGTGGTGTGGCTGTCGCCGGCGGCGATCACCATGCCCGGCAGGATAAAGCCCTGCTCCGGGGCAATCACGTGTTCGATGCCTTGGCGTTTGTCGAGGATGTCCAGCAGCTCGATACCGAAGTCCTGGCAGTTTTCCGCCAGGTACGAGACTTGCCGCGCGCCGCCTGCGTCAGGCATCGCGGCAATGCGCATGGGCGTGGTGGGGTTTACGTGGTCGACCACCGCCAGCGCGGTGCCGGGGCGCCATACGCCACGCTTGGCCTCGCGCAGGCCGCTGAACGCCTGGGGGCTGGTGTATTCGTTGATCACCTGGCGGTCTATATACAGCAGCACATGGCCCTGGTCATCCAGGGCGCACACCGTGTGGGAGTCGATGTGTTTGTCGTAGAGGGTTCTGGCAGTCATGTTTGTGGACTCACTTTTATAAGCGCTCGCTCAACGGTATGACCCCATCCTACGCAGCCCCCCGGCCCCATCAATGGCACCTGGGTGATGGCTTGGAACATGTTTCGTGTTCAATCCGGCAACGCTGAAACATTTTCTTTCATATCCCGCTTAGGGATTTCTCATTCTCATCCGTCTTAACTTAGATACAGCCCGTCGCGTCAGCAAAAGCTACGACTGGCCTTTTCCGGGCCTCCTTCGCCCTCCTCCGATCAAGACCCGCATTCACATGTCGAAGAAGTCACGCTCAAAACTCTGGTTTCTGGTTCATAGCTGGTTGGCGTTGCCCATCTGGTTTTTTGTACTGATCGTCTGCGTCACCGGCACCCTGGCGGTGGTCAGCCAGGAAATCGTCTGGCTGGCCAACCCGGACATCCGCGCCAGCAAGCCGTCGGACGATGCCGAACGGCTGAGTTACGACCAGGTCATCGGCGCCATCAAGCGCAACGAACCCCAGGCAATCGTGCAGTCGATCACCCGCCCGGACGAGTCGCACTTCGCGCTGAGTGTCGACCTCAGTTACCCCGACGGGCGCTCGGTGGAGGTCTACGTCAACCCGTATACCGGCGTGATCCAGGGCATCAGCCCAGCGTTCAACTTCCAGCAATTTACCCGTGCCTTGCACGGTTGGTGGCTGGTGCCGTTTACCAATGGCTACAGTTGGGGCTGGTACCTGGTGTCGGCGCTTGGCATACCGCTGCTGGCATCCCTGGTCACCGGGCTGGTGGTGTACAAGCGTTTCTGGAAAGGGTTTCTGCGCCCGACCCTGCGAATCCGCCATGGCGCGCGGATCTTCTGGGGTGACTTCCATCGTTTGAGCGGTATCTGGTCGATCTGGTTTATCGCGGTAATTTCCATCACCGGCATCTGGTTCCTGATCCGGGCAATTCTGGGCGACAACCAGATTTCCATCTCCAGTGAGCCCATCGTGCCGGTGATTGCCCGGGAGAAGGTGCCTGTGTCGGCACCGGGCGTACCGGCACCAATGATCCCGATCGATCGGGCCATCGAGATCGCCACGCAGCGCATTCCCGGGCTGGAGGCCAGTTTTGTGTTCCTGCCCAGCAACGCCTATAGCCACCTGCAGATCGGCGGGCGCGGCTGGTACCCGTTGATGTTCCAGACGGCGCAGCTCAACCCGTACGACGGTGAAATTGCCGTGTCGCACCTGCTGTCCGACCGCTCGACACTGGAGTTCGTCACCGAATCCATGCGACCGCTGCACACCGGCGACTTTGGCGGCCTGTGGGTCAAGCTGATCTGGGCATTCTTCGGCCTGATCATGAGCATGATGGTGTTGAGCGGTCTGCTGATCTGGACCAAACGCACCGCGCTGGCCACCCTCAACGCCTTCAAGCGCGAGGCCAAGACGCAACGCGCGCCAGCCCCCGCCACGGCCAGGCAGGCTGAAACCTCGGAGGCCAATTGATGAGCAAACGTGCGACCACCACACCACCTTCGCCGCTGCGGGCCTTTTGGCTCAAGTGGCGCTTCCACATCAATGTCCTGCTGTTGCTGGTGCCCCTGGGGTTCATGCCCAAGTACTTTTCCGACGCCGCACTGTTTCGCGGTGACAGCGGCATTGGCGAGCGCGTGGCCGGCGAAGTGCAGGTGGGGCCGTGGAGCCTGACCCTCGCAGAGTTTCGCAACGAAGGCCCGCGCCCGGACCCGGCCGGCCCGATGAAATTTTTCAACGCCGCCCTGTGCGACACCTGCGCCGAGCAGGTCAAGGCCACTTACCTGCGTATCGGCAAACCGCGCAGCCTGCGCGCGGCCGGGGTGATTTTCTTCGGCACGCCGTACCGCATGGGTGCGGTGTTGCCGGTGCCGGAACGCACACCCGTGGATGCCGAAGTGTGGGTGACCATGGAAGGCTGGGACGGCTCCATGCACCAGGGTTCCATTCCGCTGAGCCAGGCCTCGCCTGCCACCATTGCCTGGCTGAACAAGCAAGGAGTTAAACCATGACGTTAATGCGCCTGACTCGCGCCGTTTTATTGCTCTGCGCCGGCTTCAGTAGCGTCGCCCTGGCCCATAACCCGATGTGCGAATGCAAGGAAATCCCCGGCGAACAGATCCAGTGCACCGGCGGCTTTTCCGACGGCAGCGGCGCGCCGGGCGTGACCCTGGATGTGATCGGCTACGACGAAACCATCCTGCTGCCGGGCAAGCTCGGTCAGGACTCGACCCTGACGTTCAAAAAGCCCTCGGCCGAGTTTTACGTACTGTTTGATGCAGGCCCCGGCCATGTGGTGGAAATCGACCAAGCGGATATCCAGCCCCAATGAGCACCACACAGGTTGTACGCCCTGCCGGGGCCGGCCATGAAACCCTCTACGTGTTGCTGCTGTGCCTGATCATCCTCGCGGTGGCTGGCACGGTGGTGGCGCTGCACGGTGAAACCCAGGAGGTCGCCGCCGTGCCCAGCCACCAACTGGACGCACGCCGTGACCTGAGCGCTGCCGAGCAAGGCATCTACGCCGACCTGCGCGTGACCCTGGATGAAATCCAGCTGTTGCAGCAGGAGCAAAACGCCCTGCCGACGCCCACGCAACTGGCCGAAGAAGGCTTCGCACCGTTTGCCCAGGACGCCAGTTCGGTGAGCCGTGGCGACCATCGCTGGCAGCTGCTTGAGCCTGTGGCCTACCTGGGTTTGAGCCAAGCGCCAAGCACCAGCGGCTCGGTGCTGATGCGCGTGCAAGGTGACGAGCCGGATGTGTGGCTCAACCGCCAGGCCAACCTCGCCGCCCCTGCCGACCTCACCGACGCGGCGCTGATCGCCGCCGGCTGGCGCCAGGTGGTCACGCAATTCGATGCCGGCGTGACCCGCCAGCACCGTCACTGAACCAGAAGACCGAGTGCCCATGTCTATTTCATCGCCCCTGTTACGCCTGTTGCTGGTTGGCCTGTTCAGCCTGATGCTCGCCCCGCTCGCGAATGCCGAAGCGGCCAAGCGCCTGCGCATCGGCATCACCCTGCACCCGTATTACAGCTACGTGGCCAATATCGTCGGCGACAAGGCCGAGGTGGTGCCGCTGATTCCCGCCGGTTTCAACCCCCACGCCTACGAACCGCGCGCCGAAGACATCAAGCGCATCGGCACCCTGGACGTGATCGTGCTCAATGGCGTCGGCCATGATGATTTTGCCGACCGCATGATCGCCACCAGCGAGCGCCCGGACATCCCGGTGATCGAAGCCAACGCCAACGTACCGCTGCTGGCCGCCACCGGTAACGCCGCGCGCGGTGCGGGCAAGGTGGTCAATCCGCACACCTTCCTGTCGATCAGTGCGTCGATTGCCCAGGTCAACAACATCGCCCGCGAACTGGGCAAGCTCGACCCGGACAACGCCAAGACTTACACCCAAAACGCCCGCGCCTACGGCAAGCGCCTGCGCCAGATGCGTGCCGATGCCCTCGCCAAGCTGACCAGCGCGCCGAACCCGGACCTGCGCGTTGCGACCGTGCACGCGGCCTACGACTACCTGCTGCGCGAATTCGGCCTGGAAGTCACCGCCGTGGTCGAGCCCGCCCATGGCATCGAGCCCAGCCCCAGCCAGTTGAAAAAGACCATCGATGAACTGCGCGCACTGGATGTGAAGGTGATCTTCTCGGAGATGGATTTCCCGTCTACCTACGTCGAGACCATCCAGCGTGAATCCGGGGTCAAGCTGTACCCGCTGTCGCATATTTCCTACGGCGAATACACGCCCGAGAAATACGAAGTGGAAATGACCGGCAACCTCAACACCGTGGTACGGGCGATTCAGGAGTCGGGGGCATGACGGCAGCGCAGCAATTGAAGGTGGCCAGCATTGGCCCGACCCTTGAGTTCGACACGGTCTCCCTGACCTTGGGCCGCACAGTGATTCTCGACGCGGTGAGTTTTGAGGTCGAACCGGGCAGCATCCACGCCCTGGTCGGCCCGAACGGCGGCGGCAAAAGCTCGCTGATCAAGACCTTGCTGGGGCAGACCCCGCACCAGGGCCAATTGCGCCTGCACTGGCCGAACACGCCAGGCACGGTCGGCTATGTGCCACAGGCGCTGGAATTCGATCGGGGCCTGCCGATGACCGTCGACGATTTCATGGCCGCCATGTGCCAGCGGCGCCCGGCATTTCTGGGCCTGTCCCGGCATTACGCCGCCTCGATTGGCGAAGCGCTGGAACGGGTCGGCATGCAGGACAAACGCAAGCGCCGCATGGGCGCGTTGTCCGGCGGTGAGCGTCAGCGCGTGCTGTTGGCCCAAGGCCTGATTCCGGCGCCGCAACTGCTGGTGCTGGATGAGCCAATGTCAGCGCTTGATGAGGCCGGTATCCAGGTGTTCGAACGGCTGCTCAATGACTGGCGCCTGGCCGGGATCACCGTGCTGTGGATCGAGCATGACCTGGAAGCTGTGGGCCGCCTGGCCGATCGCGTTACCGGCCTGAACCGTCGCGTGCTGTTCGACGCCACACCGAAAGAAGCGCTGACCCCGGACCGCCTGCTGAGCCTGTTTTCCACCCATCCTCGGAGCCCGGCGTAATGAGTTATGAAGCCTTTCGTTTGATGGTCCAGGGCTGGGCTTCATCCGGGTACCTGCCGGAAGCACTGGCCTATGGGTTTGTGGTCAACGCCTTGCTCGCCGGCTTGCTGATCGGCCCGGTGCTGGGCGGCCTGGGTACACTGGTGGTGGTCAAGCGCTTTGCGTTCTTCTCTGAAGCCGTCGGGCACGCCGCGTTGACCGGCGTGGCCGTGGGCATTCTGCTCGGCGAGCCCTATACCGGGCCTTACGGCAGCCTGTTCGGCTACTGCCTGTTGTTCGGCATCCTGCTCAATTACCTGCGCAACCGCACCGGCTTGGCGCCAGACACCCTGATCGGCGTGTTCCTCTCGGTGTCGCTGGCGTTGGGCGCGAGCCTGCTGTTGATTCTGGCAGGCAAGATCAACGTGCACATTCTGGAAAACGTATTGTTCGGCTCGGTGCTGACGGTGAACGGCAATGACCTGCTGGTGTTGGCGGTCGTCGGCTCACTGGTGATGGCCCTGGCGTTGCCGCTGTACAACCGCATCATGCTGGCCAGCTTCAACCCGCAATTGGCCGCTGTGCGTGGCGTGGCAGTGAAGACCCTGGATTACCTGTTCGTGATCCTGGTGACCTTGATCACCGTGGCGGCGGTCAAGGTGATCGGCGCCATTTTGGTCGGCGCCCTGCTGGTGATTCCGGCGGCGGCAGCGCGCCTGTTGAGCCAGTCGCTCAAGGGGTTTTTCTGGGTCTCGGTGGTGATCGCCACGCTCAGCACGCTGTGCGGCATTCTGCTGCCGATCATCTTCGACCTGCCCATCCCGTCCGGTGCCGCGATCATTCTGGTGGCCGGTATCGCCTTTGCCGTTGCCGCCATCGCGCGCGGCACCGTGCCCAGCCTCAAAGGGAATCTTGGATAATGCGCTCTGTTTTTCATCCGCTGGCCCTGGCCATTGCCTGTTTATTCACTGCGCCGTTGATGGCCGCTGAAGCCGCAAAACCTGCGGTTCACGCCGCCAAACCGGTGAAAGTGCTGGCCTCGCTGCCCATCACCTACGGCCTGGCCGAGGTGCTGCTCAAAGGCACCGATGTACAGCTTGAGCGCGCAGCACCGGCCAACCTGCCCGGTTCGCGGCAGGTGTCCTACTTCACCGGCCGGGGTGCGCCGGCCTTGGGCAGTTTGGCCCAGGACGCCGACGCGGCTATCGGCCTGCGCTCGCTGTGGGCGGATGACCCGCTCTACCCCGTGGCGCGGCGCAGCAATATCCGTATCGTCGAAGTGGACGCCGCGCGCCCGGTGGACGGCGGCTTGCCGGGTATTGCTGTGCAACCAGGCGGTGCCGATGGCCTGAACAGCCAGCCGTGGCAGTCGAGCAACAATATGGGGCGCATGGCCGATGTGATGGCGGCCGACCTGAGCCGCCTGGCGCCCGCAGCCAAACCCAGGATCGACGCCAACCTCGCGGCGCTCAAACAGCGCCTGCTCAAGCTCAGCGCCGACAGCGAAGCAAGACTGGCCAAGGCGGACAACCTGAGTGTGGTCAGCTTGAGTGATCACTTTGCTTATCTGGTCAGCAGCTTGAACCTGGAAGTGCTCAGCACCGATGCCCGGCCGGATGCGCAGTGGACGCCTGAGGCCTTGCACACCCTCAGTGCCGACTTGAAAAGCAACGACGTGGCCGTGGTGCTGCATCACCGCCAACCGAGTGAGGCCGTTAAAACGGCGGTGACGGCAGGCGGTGCGCAATTGCTGGTATTAAATGTCGACGGAGCTGACCCGGTGGCGGAGCTGGAAGGCAATGTGGATCAGGTGATCAAGGCACTGACGCCCTGAATGTGGGAGCTGGCTTGCCTGCGATGCGGGCAACTCGGTATCACTGTCAGATCGCGGTGATGCTATCGCAGGCAAGCCAGCTCCCACATTCAGTGTGTGGTGCATCCGTTGAATGTCCGGCGGTCAAACCACATCCACACCCACGTGAATCGCATCATGGCGCCAGAATTCCAGGTCGCAGTCGATCAAACGCTCATGCTGGTCATAGTTGACCCGGGCGATCCGCAAGCCGGGGCTGCCCACCGACACACGTAATGCGCCAGCAGCCTCCACCGGCAGTGAAGTCGGCACAATCTCGAAACGCACACGGCCGTAATGCAGGTCGTACTTGCGTGCATACAACTCGGTCATCGACTGGTTAAGGTCGCACGCCAGAATCCCCGGAAAATATTGCGGGTTCAGGTAATGCTCCACATACAGCACCAACCGCCCATCGATCCGCCGGCCCCGGCAGATCTGGATCACACTCGACAACGCCGGCAACTGCAACCATGCACACACCGCTGCCGATGCCGGCTGCAGCCGCGCCGAAATCACTTCGGTCGAGGCTACGCGCCCTTGCTCACTGACCATCGCGTGAAAATGGCTGCGTTGCATCAGGTTATAAGCCAGGCGCGGCGGCGAGACGAACCAGCCACGCCGCTCCTCGCGATAGATCTGGCCCTGGGCCTCCAGTTGTAACAAGGCTTCCCGCACCGTAATACGCGTGGTACCAAACAACTCGCTGAGCTTGCGCTCGGCGGGCAGTTTGCTCGCGGGTGGCAACAGCCCGTGGCCGATCTGCTCTTGCAGTGCCAGGCCGATGGATGTCACCGCCTTGATTGCCTCATCACGCATCAACGTTACCTATCTGGACTAGACCAGCACCGTTCAGGTGCACAAACCGCGCTGTATTCGGGCGTCTGCCGTTACCTGCCAGCCTAGGCATTACAGATGACCGACAGATGACAGCCCGTGCCGCCGCCCCACTCCACACCCTGCAATACATCGGCCAAGTCCAGGGCCTGCGGGCGCTTGGGCATGGTCTACGCTGAGTCTGAAGTCAGCGACATAAACGATTTAAAAACGACATCGACATGAAACTGTCATCCACCGAGCCTAAATTGGCTCAGGTATTGCTGACCTAGACCAACACCACCGCAAACGTCGATAAAAACGCAGCGTTGAAAACGCCCAAAGGAGCTTCGGATGAAACAGCTTTTCCTGGCATCACTGTTAGGCTCGACCATTGCCATGTGCACCGCCGCCATGGCTGCTGATACCGATCTAAAAACTCTGGAAGCCGCCGCGAAAGCGGAAGGCGCCGTCAACAGCGTCGGCATGCCCGATGACTGGGCCAACTGGAAAGGCACCTGGGACGACCTGGCCAAGACCTATGGCCTCAAGCACATCGACACCGACATGAGCTCGGCCCAGGAAATCGCCAAGTTCGCCGCCGAAAAAGACAACGCCAGCGCTGATATCGGTGACGTCGGCGCTGCCTTCGGCCCGATTGCGGTGAAACAGGGCGTGGCACAGCCGTACAAACCGACCACTTGGGCACAAGTGCCGGATTGGGCCAAAGATAAAGACGGCAACTGGGCCCTGGCCTACACCGGCACCATCGCCTTTATCGTCAACAAAAAACTGCTGCACGGCTCTGAAGCGCCAAAAAGCTGGGCTGATCTTAAAACCGGCAAATACAAAGTCTCTATTGGTGATGTGAGCACCGCCGCCCAAGCCGCCAATGGCGTGCTGGCTGCCGCCCTGGCCAACGGTGGCGACGAGAAGAACATCCAGCCTGCACTGCTGATGTTCGCCGAGATCGCCAAGCAAGGCCGCCTGTCACTGGCCAACCCGACCATCGCCACCATGGAAAAAGGCGAAGTCGAAGTGGGCGTGGTCTGGGACTTCAACGGCCTGAGCTACAAAGCCAAAATGGCCAACCCGGATGACTACGTGGTGCTGATCCCGTCGGACGGCTCGGTGATTTCCGGCTACACCACCATCATCAACAAATACGCCAAGCACCCGAACGCCGCCAAGCTGACCCGTGAGTACATTTTCAGCGACGCCGGCCAGACCAACCTGGCACGTGGCAACGCACGTCCAATCCGCGCCGAGCACCTGACCCTGCCAGCCGATGTACAGGCCAAACTGCTGCCGAACGAGCAGTACAAGAAAGTCACGCCGATCAAAGATGCCGACGCTTGGGAGAAAACCTCCAAGGCACTGCCGCAGAAGTGGCAGGAAGAAGTCATCATCAATATGCAGTAAGGCTCCCGGGTCTTATTTAGACCCAGAGCTGTGGAAGCGGTCAGTGTGGGAGCTGGCTTGCCTGCGATGCAGACGACTCGGTTTGTGATGTGAACCGAGGTGATGCTATCGCAGGCAAGCCAGCTCCCACACAATCCCGCTCCCACAGTTTTGACCCCGTTCCCCAAGTGAAATTGAGTCAAGCCTATCGTCGCGGAGCGTCTCCCCCTATGAAGCACAACGTCATCCTTGTGGTGCTCGACGGCCTGAACTACGAGGTTGCCCGACATGCCATGGGGCATCTCCAGGCCTATATCGGCGCAGGACGCGCAGCGCTTTACAAACTGGAATGTGAACTGCCGGCCCTGTCCCGGCCGTTGTATGAATGCATCCTCACCGGCGTGCCCCCGATCGACAGCGGCATTGTCCACAACCATGTCTCGCGCCTGTCCAACCAGCGCAGCATTTTCCATTACGCCACCGATGCGGGTCTCACCACCGCGGCGGCGGCTTACCACTGGGTCAGCGAGTTGTATAACCGCACGCCCTTTGATGCCGTGCGTGATCGTCATACCGACGACCAGGCGCTGGCGATCCAGCACGGGCATTTCTACTGGAATGACCACTACCCGGATTCCCATCTGTTCGCCGACGCCGAAAGCCTGCGCCGCAAACACGCGCCGAATTTCCTGGTGGTACACCCGATGAACATTGATGACGCCGGCCACAAGCATGGGCTGGACACCGCGCAATACCGCAACAGCGCGCGCTCGGCCGACATCATCCTCGCCGACTACCTGCAAGGCTGGCTCAACGCCGGCTACCAGGTGCTGGTGACTGCCGACCACGGCATGAACAACGACCGCTCCCATAACGGTGTGCTGCCGGAAGAACGCGAAGTGCCGTTGTTCGTAATGGGCTCGGCCTTCACCTTCGACCCAGGCGCCATCCCGAAGCAAACCGACCTGTGCGGCACCGTCTGCGAACTGCTCGGTGTGCCCCACGACAAACCTGTATGCCGGGAGCTGCTGAAGTGAACGCCATAACCCGTGGCAAATGGCTGGCGATCCTGTGCCTGGTGCCGTTTGCGCTGTTCTTTATCGTGTTTGAAATCGCCCCGCTGCTGTGGGTAATGATCAACAGCCTGCAGTCGGAGGAGTTCGGCTGGGGCCTGGCCAACTTCACCAAAATCTTCAGTTCGAAGTTCTACCTGCAAGCCATCCAGTACAGCCTGGAGATCAGTTTCTACTCCAGCGTGTTCGGGATCATCATCTCGGTGCTCGGCAGCTACTCATTGCGCCGCGTGGATGGCCCACTGCGTAACTTCGTGACGGCTTTCGCCAACATGACCAGCAACTTTGCCGGCGTGCCCCTGGCCTTCGCGTTCATCATTTTGCTGGGCTTTAACGGCAGCATCACCATCATGCTCAAGCAGGCGGGGATCATTCAGGACTTCAACCTGTACTCCAAGACTGGCCTGATCATTCTGTACACCTACTTCCAGATTCCGCTGGGTGTGCTGCTGCTCTACCCGGCCTTCGACGCCTTGCGCGAAGACTGGCGCGAATCGGCCTCGCTGCTCGGCGCCAGCAGCTGGCAGTTCTGGCGGCACATCGGCCTGCCGGTGCTCACCCCGGCGCTGCTTGGCACTTTCGTGATCCTGCTGGCCAACGCCCTCGGCGCCTATGCCACGGTGTATGCATTGACCACCGGCAACTTCAACGTGCTGCCCATTCGTATCGCGGCAATGGTTTCCGGCGACATCTCGCTGGACCCGAACATGGCCAGCGCCCTGGCCGTGGTGCTGGTGGCGCTGATGACGGTGGTCACCGTCGTCCATCAACTGCTGCTCAAGAGGAGCTATCATGTCTCGCGCTGAAGCTGGCTCGGCCTCCCTCTACCATCGGGCAGTGGTGTACCTGTTGTTTGCGATCCTGGTATTGCCGCTGGTGGGCACCTTTGTCTACTCCATTGCCAGCAGTTGGTCGGCCACCATCCTGCCCGCCGGTTTTACCCTGAAGTGGTACGTGCAGCTGTGGAGTGACCCGCGCTTTCTGGCCGCCTTCGGTCAGTCATTGCTGGTGTGCGTGGGTGCGCTGATCCTGTCGGTGGTGCTGATTCTGCCGCTGCTGTTCGTGGTGCATTACCACTTTCCCAAGCTCGACGCGCTGATGAACATCCTGATCCTGCTGCCCTTCGCGGTGCCGCCGGTGGTGTCATCGGTGGGCTTGTTGCAACTCTACGGCTCCGGGCCATTTGCGATGGTGGGCACGCCGTGGATCCTGATCGGCTGCTACTTCACCGTGGCCTTGCCGTTCATGTACCGCGCGATCACCAACAACCTGCAAGCGATCAACCTTCGCGACCTGATGGACGCCTCGCAGCTGTTGGGCGCCAGCACCTGGCAGGCCGCAATTTTTGTCGTGCTGCCAAACCTGCGCAAAGGCCTGATGGTGGCGCTGTTGCTGTCGTTCTCGTTCCTGTTCGGTGAGTTCGTGTTCGCCAACATCCTCGTGGGCACTCGCTACGAGACCCTGCAGGTGTACCTGAACAACATGCGCAACACGAGCGGCCACTTCACCAGTGCCATCGTCATTTCCTATTTCTTCTTTGTGCTGGTGCTGACCTGGGCCGCCAATATCTTGAACAAGGACAAAAGCCAATGAGCTTCGTCAGCGTCCAACACCTGCAAAAAGGCTACGCCGGCACGCCGGTATTCAGTGACATCAACTGCGAAATCACCAAGGGTGAATTCGTCACCCTGCTCGGCCCGTCCGGTTGCGGCAAGTCGACCCTGCTGCGCTGCATCGCCGGGCTGACCTCGGTGGACAGCGGCAAGATCCTGCTGGATGGCCAGGACATCGTGCCCTTGAGCCCGCAGAAACGGCACATCGGCATGGTGTTCCAGAGCTACGCCCTGTTCCCCAACATGACCGTGGAACAGAACGTCGCCTTCGGCCTGCGCATGCAAAAGGTCAACGCCGACGACAGCCACAAGCGCGTGCAGGAAGTGCTGCAACTGGTGGAGCTCAAAGAACTCGCCGGCCGCTACCCGCACCAGATGTCCGGCGGCCAGTGCCAGCGTGTGGCCCTCGCCCGCTCGCTGGTGACGCGTCCGCGCCTGCTGTTGCTGGATGAGCCGCTGTCGGCGCTGGATGCACGGATTCGCAAGCACCTGCGCGAGCAGATCCGCCAGATCCAGCGCGAACTGGGCCTGACCACGATTTTCGTGACCCATGACCAGGAAGAAGCGCTGACCATGTCAGACCGCATTTTCCTCATGAACCAGGGCAAAATCGTACAAAGCGGTGATGCCGAGACCCTTTACACTGCGCCCGTGGATGTATTTGCCGCCGGCTTTATCGGCAACTACAACCTGCTTGACGCCGACAAGGCCAGCCAGTTGCTGCAACGGCCTATCAGCGGGCGCATCGCGATTCGCCCGGAAGCCATCGAACTGAGTCGCAGCGGCGAACTCGACGCGCTGGTACGCAGCCACAGTTTGTTGGGCAACGTGATCCGCTATCGCATCGAAGCGCGTGGCGTGGAATTGGTGGTGGACGTGCTCAACCGCTCGGCCGACGATCTGCACCCGGATGGTCAGCGCCTGGCACTTTCCATCGACCCCAGTGCGTTGTGTGAAGTAGCCTGACGCAACGATTGATTTGAGAGAGCGTGACAGATGGCATTGGTAATTTTTGATCTGGACGACACCCTGATCCACGGCGACTGCGCCACCTTGTGGAGCGAACAGATGGGCCGCCTGGGCTGGGTTGACCCAGAGTCGTTCATGCGCCAGAACGACGAACTCATGGCCGCCTACAGCCGCGGCGAGCTGGCCATGGAAGACTTCATGGACTTCAGCCTGGAGCCGATGATCGGGCGCACGCCGGAAGAGATCGCGCATCTGGTCGAACCGTGGGTAGAAGGCATCATCGAGCCGCTGATCTACAGCGACGCCACCAAGACCATCGCCCGCCACCGCGCGAAGGGTGACCGGATCCTGGTGATCTCTGCCTCGGGCACGCACCTGGTCACGCCGATTGCGGCACGTATCGGGATTGATGAAGTGCTGGGCATTGACCTGGACCTCAGCCATGGTGTGTACAGCGGCAAGACCGTGGGTGTGCTGACTTACCGTGAAGGCAAGATCACGCGGTTGCTGGAATGGTTGAAGCAGGAAGGTGAAAGCCTGGAGGGCGCGTATTTCTACTCGGATTCGCGCAATGATTTGCCGCTGTTGCTGAAGGTGGATCATCCACAGGTGGTGAACCCGGATCCGGTGTTGCGCGAGCACGCTGAAAAGGCTGGCTGGCCGATTCATCATTGGGTCTGACAGTTTGAATTGAAACCCAATCAACGGTGGGAGCTGGCTTGCCTGCGATAGCGGTGTATCAGATGAAACATTCTTCATTGATGCACCGCTATCGCAGGCAAGCCAGCTCCCACAGTGGCTGTATTTCAACTTGAGATCAGATCAGGGTCTCGTCTATCACCAACACCAACTTGCCGGAAATCCGGTTGGTCGCCAGCTCAGCAAATGCTGCCTCGGCATCCTTGATCGCAAACGTCCTGGCCAGTTGCGGGCTCAGGCGACCTTCAACAAACAGCGGCCACACATGCTGGCTCAAGTCGCTGAACAGGTCGGCCTTGAACTGATCGCTGCGGCTGCGCAGGGTCGAGCCCAGCAGCTGGATGCGCTTGCCCAGCACCTGCGCCAGGTCCAGTTGCGCATCACGGCCGCCCATCAAGCCGATCAATACCCAACGCCCATCGAGGGCCAGCAGCTTCAGATCCATCGCCGCATAATTGCCGCCGACCGGGTCGAGGATCACGTCGAACGGCCCGAAATCGCGCAGCCCTTCAATGCCGTCGGTACGCACCACGCCGCCCTGGGCGCCGAGTGCTTCGCAGTAAGCCAGGCGTTCTGCCGAGCCGACGCTGACCCAGCACGGGCTGCCAAACGCCTTGCACAACTGGATCGCTGCCGAGCCCACGCCGCTGGCGCCGGCATGCAGCAAGACTTTTTCGCCGGGCTTGAGGCCCGCCAACTGGAACAGATTCAGCCACGCAGTGCCGTACACCTCGGGCAACGCCGCCGCTTCGGTCAACGTCAAACCTTCAGGCACCGACAGCACATGGCGGGCATCCACCACCACTTCCTCGGCCATGCCGCCCCCGGCCAGCAGCGCACAGACGCGGTCGCCGACTTGCCAGGAAGAACCCGCGCCTACCTCGCTGATCACCCCGGAACACTCCAGGCCCAGCACTTGGCTGGCGCCAGGAGGTGGCGGATAGAGCCCCGCACGTTGTAATAAATCGGCGCGATTAAGGCCCGCTGCCGCCACCCGAATGCGAACTTGGCCTACATCGCAAGTAGGACTGGGTTCTTCCATCCACTCCACATGACCTTCAACGCCTTGCAATGCTTTCACAGTGCCTCCATAGTGAGTCTGGACTGAGCCCGTAGCTGTAGCGCCGGGCTTTTTGCATTATGCGACCGGATCATATGGAACCGGCTCCCTCAAAGACGGCCTAATATGCGTTATCAATTGCCCCCGCGTCGAATCAGCATGAAGCATTTGTTCCCCAGTACCGCCCTCGCTTTTTTCATTGGTCTCGGCTTTGCGTCGATGTCGACCAATACGTTCGCAGCCAATAGCTGGGACAATCTTCAGCCTGATCGCGATGAGGTGATTGCCAGCCTTAACGTCGTCGAGTTGCTCAAGCGCCATCACTACAGCAAGCCGCCGCTGGACGACGCGCGCTCGGTGATCATCTACGACAGCTACCTCAAGCTGCTGGACCCGTCGCGCAGCTACTTCATGGCCAGCGATATCGCTGAGTTCGACAAGTGGAAGACCCAGTTCGACGACTTCCTCAAGAGCGGCGACCTGCAGCCTGCGTTCACCATCTACAAGCGCTACCTGGATCGCGTCAAAGCGCGTCTGGACTTCGCCTTGGGTGAGCTGAACAAAGGCGTCGACAAGCTCGACTTCACCCAGAAGGAAACCCTTCTGGTGGATCGCAAGGACGCGCCCTGGCTGACCAGTACCGCCGCCCTCGACGACCTGTGGCGCAAACGCGTCAAGGACGAAGTGCTGCGCCTGAAGATCGCCGGCAAAGAGCCCAAGGCCATTCAAGAGCTGTTGACCAAGCGCTACAAGAATCAGTTGGCACGTCTGGATCAGACCCGCGCCGAAGATATCTTCCAGGCCTACATCAACACCTTCGCGATGTCCTACGACCCGCACACCAATTATCTGTCGCCTGATAACGCCGAGAACTTTGATATCAACATGAGTCTGTCGCTGGAAGGCATCGGTGCCGTCCTGCAAAGCGACAATGACCAGGTCAAGATCGTGCGTCTGGTGCCGGCAGGTCCGGCCGACAAGACCAAGCAGGTCGCACCGGCCGACAAGATCATCGGCGTCGCCCAGGGTGACAAAGAGATGGTCGACGTGGTCGGCTGGCGCCTGGACGAAGTGGTCAAGCTGATCCGTGGGCCGAAAGGCAGCGTGGTGCGCCTGGAAGTGATTCCGCACACCAATGCGCCGAACGACCAGACCAGCAAGATCGTGTCCATCACTCGTGAAGCGGTGAAACTCGAAGACCAGGCCGTTCAGAAACAAGTCCTCAACCTCAAGCAGGATGGCAAGGACTACAAACTGGGCGTGGTGGTGATTCCTGCGTTCTACCTGGACTTCAAAGCGTTCCGTGCCGGTGACCCGGACTATAAGTCCACCACCCGTGACGTTAAGAAAATCCTGACAGAACTGCAGAAAGAGAAAGTCGACGGCGTGGTCATTGACCTGCGCAACAACGGCGGCGGTTCCCTGCAGGAAGCCACCGAGCTGACCAGCCTGTTTATCGACAAAGGCCCAACCGTGTTGGTCCGCAACGCGGACGGCCGTGTCGACGTGCTCGAAGACGAGAACCCGGGCGCGTTCTACAAAGGCCCGATGGCGCTGCTGGTCAACCGCCTCTCGGCCTCGGCTTCGGAGATTTTCGCCGGCGCCATGCAGGACTACCACCGCGCGTTGATCGTTGGCGGCCAGACCTTCGGTAAAGGCACCGTGCAGACCATTCAGCCGCTGAACCATGGCGAACTGAAGCTGACCATTGCCAAGTTCTACCGGGTTTCCGGGCAGAGCACCCAGCACCAGGGCGTATTGCCGGATGTGGACTTCCCGTCGATCATCGACACCAAGGAAATCGGCGAGAGCGCGCTGCCTGAGGCAATGCCATGGGACACCATCCGCCCTGCGATCAAGCCGGCTTCGGACCCGTTCAAGCCGTACCTGACGCAGTTGAAGGCTGACCACGAGACGCGCTCCGCCAAGGATGCCGAGTTCGTGTTTATCCGCGACAAACTGGCCCTGGCCAAGAAGCTGATGGAAGAAAAAACCGTCAGCCTCAACGAAGTCGATCGTCGTGCGCAGCACACCAGCATCGAAAATCAGCAGCTTGTACTGGAAAACGCTCGCCGCAAGGCCAAAGGCGAAGATCCGCTCAAAGAGCTGAAGAAAGAAGATGAAGATGCGCTGCCGGCCGAGCCGGAAAAAACCAAGCCGGAAGACGACGCCTATCTGTCCGAGACAGGCCGGGTTCTGCTGGACTACCTGAAAATCAGCAAGCAGGTGGCCAAGCAGTAAATGATGGCAAATTAATGTGAGCGCTCCACTGAGTGTCATCATATAGACATCATTCTGTCGTGAAATAAAGGGACCGCAGGCGTTAAGCCTGCGGTCCTTTTTTTTCGATCGAGATTGCCATGACCATGACCGAACAGCTGAATGCATTGGGCTCAATCCTGGCTCAAGGCAGTTTACACAGCCTGTTCCAACCGATCATTTGCCTGTCCGAGCGACGAATCCTCGGCTACGAAGCGCTCAGCCGTGGCCCATCCAATAGCCCCTTGCACTCCCCCGTCGCCCTGTTCAGCGTGGCCAGCCATGCCGGGCGCCTCAGCGAACTGGAAATGGCCTGCCGCGAAAGTGCCTGCCGACGCTTCAGCGAGCAAAAGTTGCCGGGCAAGCTGTTCCTGAACATCTCGCCGGAGTCCTTGATGGAGACGGCGCATCAACCGGGCCGCACCTTGCAGTTGTTGCGCGACTTCGGCATCCCGCCGAGCCAGGTGGTGATCGAACTCACCGAGCAAACGCCCACCGACGACTTCGACCTGCTGCAAACCGCGCTGCATCATTACCGCGACATGGGTTTTGCCATCGCTCTGGATGACTTGGGCGCCGGGTATTCCAGCCTGCGTTTATGGTCTGAGCTACGCCCGGACTACGTGAAAATCGACCGGCACTTTATCGACGGTATCCATCAGGATGCGCTCAAGCGCGAGTTCGTCGGCTCCATCCTGCAAATCGCCAAGGCATCCCGCGCCCAGGTGATTGCCGAAGGTATCGAGCTGCCGGAGGAGTTGGCGGTGTTGACGGAAATGGGCGTTGACCTGGTCCAGGGCTACCTGCTTTGCCGCCCCCAGGAACAACCGCCCCAGGAAGCGCGGTTGATGTTGCCCAAGCAGGACCACACCAACATCACCCTCAACGAAGAAGGCAGCGACCTCAGCGCCTTGCTCAACGAGCAACCGGCGGTGGATCAGGACACCGCCACCGCCCAGGTGCTCGAATCCTTCCGCCGTCAGGCCAACCTCAACTCGCTGGCCGTGCTGGATGGGCGCGGTCACCCGGTCGGCATCGTGCACCGGCATTCGTTGTCGGATGCGCTGCTCAAACCGTTCGCCACCGACCTGTTCGCGCGCAAACCCATCAGCCGCTTGATGAGCGATGACTTCCTGGCGGTGGAGTTGAGCCAGTCCCTGCAACAGGTCAGCCGCCTGCTCACCAGCCGCGCGCGGCAACGGATCGAGGAAGACTTCATCATCACCCTCAACGGTGACTACCTGGGCCTGGGTAGGGTGATCGATGTGCTCAAGTTGATCACTGAGCTGAAGATCCAGCAGGCACGCTATGCCAACCCACTGACGCTGCTGCCGGGCAATGTGCCGATCCAGCAATGCCTGACGCGGTTGCTGCAGCAACAGCGCGAGTCGGTGATCTGCTACGTGGATATCGACAGCTTCAAGCCGTTCAACGATATCTACGGCTACGGGCGTGGGGATGAGGTGTTGTTGTGCCTGGCGCAGTGCCTGAACGATCGGGTTGACCCTAGCCGCGATTTTGTCGGGCATATCGGCGGTGATGATTTTTTGCTGGTGCTCGGCCCGCAGGATTGGCGCAAGCGGCTCAACCAGTTACTGGATGACTTCCACACCCAATGCCGACGCTTCTATCGTGCCGAGCACTTGGACGCCGGTTGCTTCGTGGCATTGAACCGTCAGGGCGTGCGCCAGGAATTCGCTTTGCTGTCGTTGTCGATCGGCGTGGTGCATTTATATCCACAGGCCTGTGCACAACTGGATGCCAGCCAGTTAGCGGAGCTGGCCTCGCAAGCCAAGCACCACGCCAAAGACATCGCCGGCTACAGCATCCATGTGATCGACAGCATGGACAACCTGCCCGCTTAGGCCTCGGCGGACTCCGGGTACTCGTACTCGAACACCCGCACCACTTCCGAAGCATGCCAGGACGCAGCAGCCACACCATCGGACGGCCCGCTGAAACGCCCCAGGCGCTCCACACACTCAAAGAAACCGGTACGCGGCAAGCGGCTGGCGCCCTGGCTGATCACCAGGGAGCTGCGCAACGGCTGCTCGGCCTTGGCGTCCAACGCGGCCAGGTGCTCAAGGGCAGCGGCCAGGGTTTGCATGGCCGGCGTGGGAAATTGCAGGCGCTCCAGCAGCGCGCGGTAGGTGAGCAAATGGCGCTGGCGGCGCGCCTGGTCCAGTTCGTTGAGTAACCCATCCCAGTGTTGACGACTGATTCGTAGACTCAAGATTCATCCCTCCAACCTGCAACGCCCAATTCCCAGGCCAGGCTGCGGCGGATGGCGGCATCCGGCTGGCGTTCACCACTTTCAATCAATCCGAGGTACGAAGGGCTGATGCCCACGGTGCGGGCCAGGCTTTCAATGGCCAAGCCCTTGGCCTCACGCAGGCCGCGCAGGTCCGCGAGCGGGCGTAAAGCCTGATCGGGCGCGACCTGAGCGGTAGAAGAAGGAGTGGCGACAGGCTGTTGCTGACCGGCTGCTTTTAGTAGCGCCTGGTACTGGTCCCATGGCAGCACCGCATACTCGGGTGCGCCATCGCGTGAAATTATCTGAATATCCATGACTGCCCCGTAGGATAACAACACTTACTAAGTAAGTTCTTTCCTTAGAAGTGTAATCCTAACAGCCACAAAGGTCGCAGGGGGATATAAGCGTGTTCAGTTTTTTTGCGGGTTTTCCTGGGCCAGCAGCGCAGGCGTCGCAGGCAGCCGCTCAACCACCGCGAGTTTTTCCGGGCGCTGGGCGTCGCGCCAGGCGCGAAACGCGCTCAGTTCGCCGTCCAGGGTCTTCATGACCCATGCCAGCACGGCAATGTCATCGAGCATGCCGAACACCGGGATAAAGTCCGGGATCGCGTCAATCGGGCTGAGGAAGTACATCAGCCCCGCCACTACCGAGATCAGCGCCTTGGGGCTTATGGCGCGATACTCACCGCGCCAGTAAGCCAGGCACAAGGCCTGGAGCAATTTGAGATCATCCTTGAGTTTACCCAGCCGATTGCCCTGGCTTGAGCCTTTGGCGGCCACGGCGAACAGCAGGGTCGGCAACCGGCCACGACCCAGCAAGCGTGCGGCCATGGGCAGGAAACGGGTGAAATTGAAGGGTGGTTTCATCGGTCACTCCAGTTCCAGGCGACATAAAAGGTTATCCACACAAATTGTGGATAACCTTGTGAACAGAGCCTGTTTTATCGGCTGAAAGCCGCGATTTACAAGGCTTGCAGTCAGATCGGGCGTTTTTTGCGCACATAAAAAAAACCCAAGAATTCATTGACTTGGCATTGATGTGCGGCTACCCGTGCTCGAGTCTTATATCAGACTGTGACAGTTTCCAGGGGTTCGGTCGGATTTGCGATCCTTACCACGCTCTGGGTGGGAATGCCGCCCCAAGGCACATGTGACGCAGAGCGTCACCGGATGTGTTCCCACGCAGAGCGTGGGAACAATCATGCAAACGCCAGAAACAACAACGCCCCGTAAAAACGGGGCGTTGTGTGTTCAGGTGCCGATTACTTCTTGGCAGCTGGCGCCGCAGGTGCGTCAGGGGCTTCAGCCTTGGCTGGGTCCTTGATGGCCAGCAGTTCCAGGTCGAATACCAGCACGGAGTTGGCTGGAATCGCCGGGCTCGGGCTCTGTGCGCCGTAGGCCAGGTCGGACGGGATGTACAACTCGACCTTCTCGCCCACGTGCATCAGTTGCAGGCCTTCGACCCAACCCGGGATCACGCCGCTGACCGGCAGGTCAATCGGGCTGCCGCGATCTACGGAGCTGTCAAAGGTGGTGCCGTTGGTGAGCTTGCCGGTGTAGTGAACAGTCACTACGTCGGTCGGCTTAGGCTGAGCGCCGTCGGCCTTCTTCACGATCTTGTATTGCAGACCGGAAGCGGTAGTGACTACGCCGTCTTTCTTGGCGTTGTCTTCGAGGAATTTCTTGCCGGCGGCTGCCGACTCTTCGCTCATTTTGGTCATGCGTTCTTCAGCACGCTTTTGCAGTGCGGCAAACGCTTCAACCAGTTCGTCGTCCTTCAGCTTCTGTTCTTTCTTGCCGACGGCATCTTCGATGCCTTGGGCTACCGCTTTGGAGTCCAGGTCATCCATGCCTTCTTGAGCAAGGCTTTTGCCCATGTTCAGGCCGATGCCGTAGGAAGCTTTCTGCGCCGGGGTTTTCAGCTCTACGCTGGTCTGCGAATCACAACCCGCAAGTACCAGGCTAACCAGGGCCACCGCCGCCGCCAACCGATGCTGTTTCATGCTATTTCCTTGTTCGTGCGCCAAAAGGGCATTCGAGTAAAGTCGCGAGCTTATCAGGCGGCCACGACCAATGGCTACCGGCATGTGAGCAGGAAACTTCTGATAAGTTCACGTGTTTAAAAGCATTTTCATTCATTATGGAGGCCCGCGAAGGATCGCGGGACCATTCGCAACCAGGCTGCTGGCCACTTGCCGCACCTGTGACGCAATGGCATAAGAACGCTACAACTCGACAAGGCCGAGACAAGGATAGCCATCTTGCGCATTTTTTCCCGTGTTTTACTTCTGATATTGCTCGCCCTGGGTTTGCTGCTGGGCGTGGTCCTCTATTACACCCTCAACCCCAAGCTGCCGGACTACGTGCCCGTGGAGCAGGTGCACTATCAGCAACAATGGAGCGAAGCCGATCGCCAGACCTACTACTTCACGCCCCAGGGCACCCAGGTAAAAGGCCTGCATTACGACTGGTTCACCGCCCTCGAACTGCCCTTTTCGGACCGGCGTTTTGCCACACCCGACTACCTCGCACGCTTCGGCTTTCTGGTCGATCCCAAGCAGGTGCCCAGCGCACAAAACCCCGGCAACCTGCCGGTGGGTTTCGCCCGGCACCAGAACGCCGGCAGCCAGGTGCAGTACCTGGACATCACCTGCGCCGCCTGCCACACCGGCGAGCTGCACTTCAAAAACCAGGCGCTGCGCATCGACGGCGGTTCGGCCCAGCATGTGCTGCCGTCCAGCGTACCGACCCTGCGCGGAGGCAGCTTCGGCCAGGCGCTGGTGGCCAGCCTCGCCGCCACCTATTACCTGCCCTGGAAGTTCGATCGCTTCGCCCACAACGTGCTCGGCCACGACTATGACGATCACAACAAGCAACAACTGCGTCAGGACTTCAAGCAGTCGCTGAACCAGTTCCTTAAAGTTGCCTGGAACGACACGCACCGTGGCCTCTACCCCACCGAAGAAGGCCCGGGCCGCACTGACGCATTTGGCCGCATCGCCAATGCCAGCTTCGGCGACGCTATCTCGCCGGCTAACTACCGGGTCGCCAATGCGCCGGTGGACTACCCGCACCTGTGGGATATCTGGACCTTCGACTGGGTGCAATGGAACGGTTCGGCCCAGCAGCCCATGGCACGTAACATCGGCGAGGCCTTGGGCGTGGGTGCGACCCTGGCCTTTTTCGACGCGGCCGGCCAACCCCTCCAGGGCGATGCCCGTTACCCTTCCAGCGTGCGCGTGCGCGACCTCAACCGGATCGAAGAAACCCTGCAACGCCTCAAGCCGCCGACCTGGCCGCAGGACCTGTTCGGCGCCATCGACAAGCCCCTCGCCGCCCAAGGCCGCGCGCTGTTCGCCGAGAACTGCGCCGGTTGCCATGTGCCTGCAGTCACGCAGGAAAACGGCCGCCCGGTGCAGCAACTGAAGATGTTGCCCGTGGACTACATCGGTACCGACCCAGGCACGGCCAATAACATCGCCGACCAGCGCTATGACCTCAGCGCCCTGCAGTGGGACCCGGAGGAACTGGCCAGGCTCAATGTCGAGCTGCACCCCACGCCCACCGCACCGCTGGACCTGCACAACCTGTCGGTGGCCCAAGGCCTGGCCTACGTCACTGCCTTCGTCGAAGCACACGCCTACCACGCCGCCGGTGTAACCCCGGCCGAACGCCCAGGCCTGGATGGTTTTGGCCTGCCCATCGGTGTGCGTGAATTGCGCGCCTACAAGGCCCGACCGCTGGCCGGCGTATGGGCCACACCACCATTCCTGCACAACGGCTCGGTGCCGACGATCTATCAATTGCTCTCGCCCCAGGACGAGCGCAGCACCACCTTCTACAAAGGCACGTTCAATTACGACCCGCGTCACCTGGGCTTTGAAACGGGTGCGTTCAAAAACGCCTTTTTGTTCGATACCAAAATAACCGGCAACCACAACAGCGGTCACGAATTCCGTGATGGCAAACGTGGCAATGGCGTGATCGGCCGTGGCTTGCTGCCGCAGGAACGCTGGGCGCTGCTGGAATACCTCAAAGTGCTGGGCGGCCCGCTGGAGCAACCACTGCCATGATTATCCGATCTCAATACAACCAACGTTCGCTGCTCGCACGCCTCTGGCTACGCCTGGGCGCCTTTCTCGGTAAAACCCTGCTGTGGCTGCTGGGTTTGGGGCTGCTGGGCTGGCTGTTCGCCACGGCCTGGTTCGCCTGGCAACACAGCGGCCCGGTGTCGCCGGATGAACAGATCCCGCCCGGCGAAACAGCCATGACCCAAGGCATCATCCAGACGGCAGTGCGCATCGTCGATCAGCATCGCGAAGGCACGCGCTACCTGCGTGACGCGCATGCCAAGGCCCACGGCTGCGTGAAGGCCGAAGTCAGCGTGCTGACGGACCTCGACCCGGCGCTGCGCCAAGGCGTATTCGCTGAACCTGGCAAGACCTGGCAAGCGCAGATGCGCCTGTCCAACGGCAACGCCTACCCGCAGTTCGACAGCATCCGCGATGCGCGAGGCATGGCGATCAAGCTGCTGGATGTGCCAGGCAAACAGTTGATGGCCGACCAACAAACGCGCACCGAACAGGACTTTGTGATGTTCAGCCACCCGAACTTTTTTGTCAGCGATGTGGCCGAATACGCGCAGAACATCGGTGCCCAGGCTGACGGCAAAAAGGTGTTGGCGTTCTTCCCTAAAGCCGACCCGCGCAGTTGGCAAGTGCGCCACCTGTTTATCGCCCTGGCCACCCTGGCGCCCGCTCCGGCGAGCCCGACGCAGACGACGTACTTTTCGGTTTCCCCCTACAAATTTGGCGCGGCAAATGCCAAGTTTCGTGTAGCACCCGACCCGCAGAGTTGCCCGGAATATGTGTTGCCCAAGCAGAATCAGGACCTGCCGAACTTTCTGCGCAGCGCACTGAACCAGCAACTGTCCACCGACCGTGTACCGGCGTGTTTTGTGTTGCAGATTCAGCGGCAAAATCCGCAGAAATTCATGCCGATCGAAGACACCAGCATCGAATGGAAGGAAAGTGATGCGCCCTATGAGACAGTGGCCAAGGTGCGGATTCCTGCGCAGGACTTTGATACGCCCGCGTTGAATCTTGCCTGTGATAACCAGTCGTTCAACCCGTGGTTCGGGCTGGAGGCGCATCGGCCGATTGGTGGGATTAACCGGTTGCGCAAGGCGGTGTATGAGGCGGTGAGCGACTATCGGCATAGTCGGAATTTGTGAGGTTATGATCGTTCCCACGCTCCGCGTGGGAATGCCGTCTTGGACGCTCTGCGTCCGCAGTTAAGGGGCGTGACGCGGAGCGTCACAGGATGCATTCCCACGCAAAGCGTGGGAACGATCGAACAGAAAAGCCAATCACCGTAAAGAATCCGTATAAATCCGAAGTTCCCCATAACGATTACGTCGCCTCTATTGAACAACTAAGCCCTAAACTCTACCGTCACTTCCTACCTCCAAAACCCGTAGGAAGTCATCGTGGAAAGTTCAACTTTAGGCATGGTCGTCCTGTCAATGATTGCGCTCTTCGGCACCGCCGCGTTTTGCTTCGAACACCTCGCCACCCGCAGCGAGAAGAAAAAGAAAGCCAAATAAGCTGGTCAACGAAATCAGCAGAACCCCAGACTTTCAAGGGATCAGCCACCCGCGGGCTATCCCTTGTTTTCGTGCGCCCTGCTTTAAATCTTCTATATACCGTCTTAATACCGCCCGCCGTAATCAGTGCCCGAGCTTGATACAAGAGCGCCTAACCTCCCCGGCTTACTCAACAAGGGGAGTTACACCGTGCTGACACTAACGTTCATTTATGTGGCCAGCGGCTTATGCGCCGTGGGGCTGTTCGCTTACTTGGGCTACGCCCTCATTCGCGCCGAAAAGTTCTAGGGAGCCCGCCATGTACGACGTGATGTTTATGGGCCTCTCCCTGGTGTTTTTTGTTGCGACTGCCATGGCCATTGTCGCCATGGGCAAGCTTTGAACGGAGCCACGACATGCTAAGCACTTTGCTGGAATTTGCGCTGGTCCTGGGGTTGATGACCGCGCTTGCCGTGCTCATGGGCAAGTGGCTGACCCGGGTATTCACCGGGAACCGCCATGCCCTGCCGGAACGTTTTACCTACCGCCTGCTGGGCATCAACCCATTGGAAACCATGAGCTGGGGCCGCTACGGTTCAGCGCTGTTGCTGTCGAACGCGGCGATGATGCTGCTGGGCTACAGCATCCTGCGCCTGCAGGCGGTAACGCCGATCAACCCCCTGGGGTTGGCTGCGCAAACCCCGGACCTGGCGTTCAACACCGCCGTGTCCTTTATCACCAACACCAACTGGCAGGCGTATTCGGGCGAAACCAGCCTGTCGAACTTCAGCCAGATGGCGGTCATTACCTTTTTGATGTTTGTCGGTGCCACCTCCGGCGTGGTGGCGGCCGCCGGTTTTATACGTGGCTTGAGCCGCTCAAGCGCGGCCGATATCGGCAATTTCTGGGTCGACTTCACCCGCACCCTCTACCGCGTGATGCTGCCGCTGTGCGTGGGCATGGCGCTGGTGTATGTATGGCAAGGCATGCCGCAAACCTTAGCCTCCCAAGCCCTGGCGACAACATTGGAAGGCGCGCAACAACAGCTGATCGTCGGCGCGGTTGCCAGCTTTGAATCGATCAAGCACATCGGCACCAACGGCGGCGGTTTCTTCAGCATGAACGCCGCGCACCCGTTCGAAAACCCGACGCCGCTGACCAACATCCTGCACATCCTCAGCATGCTGTTGATCCCCTCGGCGCTGACCTACACCTTTGGCAGCATGCTGTTGCAACGTCGTCAGGGCTGGGTGTTTTTCGGCACCTTCCTGGTGATGTTTATCGGCTTTCTTGCGCTTGTGTATGGCGCCGAGCAAACCGGCAACCCGTTGCTGACCCAGGCCGGCGCCAACCAGGTGCTGTCGATCGAGCAAAGCGGCGGCAACATGGAAGGCAAGGAACTGCGTTTCGGCATTGCCGACAGCAGCTTGTTTATCGCCACCACCACGGCAGCCACCACCGGCTCGGTCAATACCATGCACGACTCGCTGACGCCCATGGGCGGCTTCGTGCCCCTGGCGCAGATGATGCTCAACTGCGTGTTCGGCGGTGACGGCGTGGGCTTTATCAACCTGATCCAGTACGCGCTGCTCACGGTGTTTCTGGTGGGCATGATGATCGGCCGCAGCCCGGAATTTCTTGGCAAGAAAATCGAGGCCCGCGAGATGAAACTGGTGATGCTCTCGGTGCTCGCGCACCCGGTCAGTATCCTGGGTTTCACCGCCCTCGCCGCCCTGTGGCCAGACACCCTGGCCAGTCTCAACAACCTTGGCCCGCACGGTTTCAGCGAGGTGCTGTACGCCTACACCTCCGGCACCGCCAACAACGGTTCGGCGTTCGCCGGGCTGAATGCCAATACACCGTTTTTTAACACCACCATTGGCCTTGCGATGCTGATCGGGCGCTTCTTCACGATGCTGCCGATGCTCGCCGTGGCCGGTTCCCTGGCGATGAAAAAAACCGTGCCGGCCGGCGCAGGCACCATTCCTACCGCGACCCCGCTGTTCATGTTGCTGGTGGTGTTCGTGGTGCTGGTGGTCGGTGGCCTGACCTTCTTGCCCGCGCTCGCGCTTGGCCCGCTGGTGGAGCAACTGCAGTTGCTGTCCGGCCAGACCTACAACTAAGGACATGTTGATGACCACTCAATCGATCTTCAAAGGGCTGCTGCGCCCGGTGCTGGTGTCGGCGGTGTTTTTCATGCTGCTGACCGGGCTGGCTTACCCGGCGTTCACCACCGTGGCCGCGCAATGGCTGTTCCCGTTTCAGGCTCAAGGCTCGCTGATTGAACGCGATGGGCGGGTGATCGGCTCGGTGCTGATCGGCCAGAATTTCACCAAGCCGGAGTACTTCCAGGGCCGCCCCAGCATGACCCTCGGCGCTGATCCGCAAGACCCGAGCAAAAGCGTGCCGCAGCCCTACAACGCAGGCGCAAGCGGCGCCAGCAACCTCGGCCCTACCAGCCAAAAACTGCTCGACCAGGTGGCCGCACGCGCCAAAACCTATCGCCAGGATAACGGCCTGGCCGCTGACGCCCCGGTGCCGGTGGACGCAGTCACCGCCTCAGCCTCTGGCCTCGACCCGCATATCTCGGTGGCCAACGCCCGGCTGCAGTTGGCACGGGTGGCGCGCTTGCGGCACATCGCCGAACCCGAACTGCTGCAACTGCTCAACGACCACACCGCCGCACGCACCTTCGGCCTGCTCGGCGAGCCCCGGGTGAATGTGCTGCAACTCAACGTGGCGCTGGATGCGCGTCAGCCCTCTATTGCGCTCAGTGAGTAAGAGATTCCTTCATGAAAAATGCTCGTTTACCTCTGTTTGACCGGCGCATCGTGCTCACTGCCGGCGTCGATGCACTGAAGAAATTGCTGCCCCAGGCCCAGTGGAAAAACCCGGTGATGTTCGTGGTGTACCTGGGCAGCATTCTCACCACCTTGCTGTGGTTCCAGTCCCTGGGCGGCAAGGGTGAAGCGCCCAGCGGTTTTATCCTCAGCATCACCTTGTGGCTGTGGTTTACCGTGCTGTTCGCCAACTTCGCCGAAGCCCTGGCCGAAGGGCGCAGCCGTGCCCAGGCCGCGAGCCTGCGCGGCATGAAACGCCAGACCCTGGCCAAATTGCTGCAGCAACCGCGCCACGGTGCAGCGTGGCTGCCGCTGGAGGCGAGCCTGCTGCGCAAGGACAACGTAGTGTTGATCGAAGCCGGTGATCTGGTGCCGCTCGACGGCGTGGTGATTGAAGGCGTGGCGTCGGTGGATGAAAGCGCAATTACCGGCGAATCGGCGCCGGTGATCCGTGAGGCCGGTGGCGACTTTTCGTCGGTCACCGGCGGCACGCGGGTGCTGTCGGACTGGCTGGTGGTGCGCATCAGCGTCAACCCCGGCGAATCGTTCCTGGACCGCATGATCTCGATGGTCGAATCGGCCAAGCGCCAGAAGACGCCGAATGAAGTCGCGCTGACGATTCTGCTGGTGGGCCTGACCCTGTTGTTCCTGCTGGTGATCGCCACGCTGAGCCCCTACTCGATCTTCGCCGTGGCCATGAGCGGCAATGGCAGCGTGATCAGCGCCACGGTGTTGGTGGCGTTGCTGGTGTGCCTGATCCCCACCACCATCGGCGGCCTGCTCTCGGCCATCGGCGTGGCGGGCATGAGCCGCATGATGTCGGCCAATGTGATTGCCACCTCCGGCCGTGCCGTCGAGGCGGCGGGTGATGTCGACGTGTTGCTGCTGGACAAGACCGGCACCATCACCTTGGGCAATCGCCAGGCAAGCAGCTTTTTGCCGGCACCCGGCGTGAAGGAAGCTGAACTGGCTGACGCCGCGCAACTCGCCTCACTGGCAGACGAAACCCCGGAAGGCCGCAGCATTGTGGTACTGGCCAAGCAAAAATTCGACATCCGTGCGCGGGACATCAACGCCCTGGGCGCACGCTTTGTGCACTTCACCGCGCAAACCCGCATGAGCGGCGTCGACCTGGCCGAAGGCCGGGCGATTCGCAAAGGCGCGGCGGATGCGATTCGCAACCATATCGAAACCCTGGGCGGGAGTTTCCCGGCGGCATTGCAGGCCAAGGTCGATGAAGTCTCGCGGCGCGGCAGCACACCGCTGGTGGTCAGCGACGGTGCCAAGGCCTTGGGCGTGGTTGAGCTTAAGGACGTGGTGAAAGGCGGCATCAAGGAACGCTTCGCCGAGTTGCGGCGCATGGGCATCAAGACCGTGATGATCACCGGCGACAACCGCCTGACCGCCGCTGCGATTGCGGTGGAAGCCGGTGTCGATGACTTCCTCGCCGAAGCCCGCCCGGAAGACAAGCTGCAACTGATCCGCGACTACCAGGCCCAGGGCAAGCTGGTAGCCATGACCGGCGACGGCACCAACGACGCACCTGCGCTGGCGCAGGCCGACGTGGCCGTGGCGATGAACAGCGGCACCCAGGCGGCCAAAGAGGCCGGCAACATGGTCGACCTCGACAGCAACCCGACCAAGCTGATCGAAGTGGTCGAGGTCGGCAAACAGATGCTCATGACCCGTGGCGCGCTCACCACGTTCAGCGTGGCCAATGACGTGGCGAAGTACTTCGCAATCATCCCGGCGGCGTTTGTCGCCACCTACCCACAGCTGGGCGCCTTGAACGTGATGCACCTGAGCAGCCCCAATTCGGCAATTTTGAGCGCGGTGATTTTTAACGCGCTGATCATTGTCGCGTTGATTCCGCTGGCCTTGCGCGGCGTGAAGTACCGGGCCATCGGCGCAGCGGCGTTGCTTAACCGCAACCTGTTGGTCTACGGCCTGGGCGGCGTGCTGGTGCCGTTTGCCGGGATCAAGGTGATCGACATGCTGCTGAGTGGATTGGGCTTGGTGTAACACCACAAACCCAATGTGGGAGCTGGCTTTTTGGGGGTGCTTCGCACCCCAGCGCAAGCAAGCTTGCTCGCCACAACAAGCCAGCTCCCACAGTTAATCGTGTTGTATTCAACAGGAAGAACATGCCCGCACTCAACCACGAACGCCCCGACCCCGACGCCTTGCTCGCGCGGGTACAGCTCGAAGAACAGGCCGCCTTGCGCGGCAAATTGCGTATTTACTTCGGCTCAAATGCCGGGGTGGGCAAGACCTGCGCCATGCTCGCGGCGGCGCAACGCGAAGTCGCCCTGGGCCGTGATGTGCTTGCCGGCGTAGTAGAAACCCACGGCCGCACGGAGACTGCCGAGC
Organism: Pseudomonas sp. WS 5146; assembly: GCF_012985495.1. Classification (NCBI taxonomy): domain Bacteria; kingdom Pseudomonadati; phylum Pseudomonadota; class Gammaproteobacteria; order Pseudomonadales; family Pseudomonadaceae; genus Pseudomonas; species Pseudomonas sp. WS 5146. The sequence goes on along the minus strand of NZ_JAAQWL010000002.1, from coordinate 860,601 downwards.
GGCTCGACGGCCTGGAGCAACTGCCCCGCGCTGCCTTGCTGCACCACGATTTTGCGCTCAGCGAATTCGACCTAGACGCCGCGTTGCGCAGGCAGCCCGCCGTATTGCTGGTGGACGAGTTGGCCCACAGCAACGCGCCTGGCTCGCGGCATCCCAAACGCTGGCAAGACGTTGAAGAACTGCTCAGCGCCGGCATCGACGTGTGGACCACGCTCAACGTCCAGCACCTGGAAAGCCTGAATGATCTGGTCAGCGGCATCATCGGCATTCGCGTGCGCGAAACCGTGCCGGACCATGTGTTTGATAACGCCCATGACGTGGTGGTGATCGACCTGCCGCCCGACGACTTGCTGCAACGCTTGAAGGACGGCAAGGTCTATCTCGGCCCGCAAGCGGAGCGCGCCGCACAGCATTTTTTTCGCAAGGGCAACCTGTTGGCCCTGCGCGAACTGGCGCTGCGGCGCACGGCGGATCGGGTCGACGCGCAAATGCGCGTGTACCGTCGCGAACAGTCGATCAAAGCCCTGTGGCCAGCCCGCGAACGCTTGCTGGTGGGTGTGGCGGGCGACGCCGGTGATGAACGCCTGGTGCGCGAAGCTGCACGATTGGCGCAAAAGCTCGAAGCTGACTGGATCGTCGTGCATGTCGCAACGGCCCAAGGCAGCGGCGCCAAGCGTTACCTCACGGCGATGAAAACCCTGAGCCTGGCCAGCGAATTCGGCGCCGATACCGCGACGCTGCCGGGCATGGACGTGGCTGAAGCCCTGGCCGCCTGCGCCCGCGAACACAACGCCAATCGCCTGGTGCTCGGCCATCATCCGCGTCGGGCCTGGCGCTTCTGGCATCAGTCGGTCAGCGACCGGATCAGCCGACATCACCCGCAGATCGATCAGATCGTGATCGCTCACAGCGTCTTGCCCGGGCCTGCGCCGACCCTCGAAAAACCCTCGCTGCCCCCCGGCCGCGCCTTGGCCTACCTGTGGGCCACGCTCGCCTGCTTCAGCGCCAGCGCCGTCGCTGCATTGCTGCTGCAAGTGTTCGACCTGGCCAACGTGGTCATGCTGTTTTTGCTCACCGTGGTGCTGGTGGCCTTGCGTTATGGGCGCGGCCCCGGTGTGTGGGCGGCGATGCTGGCGGTGCTGTGTTTCGACTTCTTTTTCGTACAGCCGCGCTACTCGTTCACCGTCAACGACACTCAGTATTTCTTCACCTTTGCGCTGATGCTCGGCATTGCCTTGATCACCGGGCAACTCACCGCCCGCCTGCGCCATGAAGCACGCACGGCGGCCGCGCGCGAACGGCGCGCTACCTCTTTGGCGCGGCTGGCTCGCGACTTGTCGGCGGCACTGACCGTAGAGCACATCAGCGAAGTCGCGCTGCGCACCTTCAGTGGCGTGTTCGAAGCACGCGTCGGCCTGGCGCTGCCGGACGCCGCCGATGGCGTGCACAGCGTGAGTGCCAGCGGCTTGCCGATTGACGAAAGCATCGCCCAATGGACTTACGACCATGGCCAAGCCGCAGGCCATGGCACCGACACCTTGTCAGCAGCCAAAGGTTGTTACTTACCGCTCAAAGCGCCGATGCGCGTGCGCGGCGTGCTGGTACTGGAACTGGCCCAGAGCGAGCGCCTGAACGACCCGCAGGAGCGCCGTCTGCTGGAAGCCTGCATGAGCCAATTGGCGATTGCGCTGGAGCGCGTGCATTTCGTCGAAGTGGCGCAAAGCACGCTGGTGCAGATGGAAGGCGAGAAGATGCGCAACACCCTGCTCGCCGCTATTTCCCACGACTTGCGCACGCCCCTGACCACCCTGATCGGCGCCGCCGACACCGCCCTGCCCCATGCCCCGCCAGGTCCGCTGACCGAATTGCTGCACGGCATCCATGAACAAGCTACATCGATGCAGCGGCTGATCGAAAACCTGCTGGACATGGCGCGCATGCAAGAGCGCGGCGTGCGCCTGAACCGGCAGTGGCATTCGCTGGAAGAAGTCGTCGGCAGCGCCCTGCGCCAGTTGCGTGAGCCGTTGGCACACCACCGCGTGCAAACCCTGTTGGATTCACAGTTGCCGCTGGTGGATATCGACGCCCTGCTGATCGAGCGGGTGCTTGTCAACCTGCTGGATAACGCCGCCAAATACACGCCGGCGGGCACCCTCATTACCGTCACTGGCAGCAAAGTTTCGGACAGCATCGTGCTGGAAGTCAGCGACAACGGCCCGGGCAAGGCTCCCGCCAACCTGTTCGAACCTTTCGCACGTGGCCAGCAGGAATCTTCCGTCACGGGCATCGGCCTGGGCCTGGCGCTGGCCAAACGCATCGTTGAAGCCCATGGCGGGCATATCCACACCCACCCGCTTGAGACGTGCGGCATGCACTTCATCATCACCTTACCGGCCGGCACCCCGCCGGCCATGGAAAACCTATGAGCACTGCACGCATTTTGATTGTTGAAGACGAAGCCAATATCCGCCGCTTTGTCGGGATCGCCCTGCAAGATGAAGGCTTTCAGGTGTTCGAAGCCGACAGCGTCAAACGTGCGCTGATTCATGCCGCCAGCCGTCAACCGGACCTGGTGATCGTCGACCTCGGCTTGCCCGATGGCGATGGCAAGCAACTGATCAGTGAGTTGCGTGGTTGGCTGGCGGTGCCGATTCTGGTGTTGTCGGCGCGTGATCGCGAAGAAGAGAAAGTCGCCGCTTTGGACGCAGGGGCCGATGATTACCTGACCAAGCCGTTCGGCGTGCCCGAATTGCTCGCTCGCATCCGCGCACAACTGCGCCGGCACGGGCAGACCGGCGCTGTGGCGGCGACCAGCAAGGTGGCGTTTGGCGAGATTGAAGTCGACCTGTCGACCCACGAAGTGTGGCGCCAGAGCCAGCCGGTGCACCTCACACCCATCGAGTACCGCCTGCTCTGCGCAATGATTCGCGGCCAGAGCCGGGTGCTGACACATCGGCAGTTATTGCTCGAAGTGTGGGGGCTGGACTACATCGACCGCCCGCACTATCTGCGTGTACACATGGCGCACTTGCGGCAAAAACTGGAGGCGGATCCGGCGCAGCCACAGCATTTTATTACCGAGTTGCAGGTGGGGTATCGTTTGATGGGGCTGTGAACAGGCGCTCAGCAACAAAGTCCACAAACACCCGGATCTTTGGCGACAGGTGCCGGCTGGAAGGCCACAGCGCCCAGAATTGGCCTTGGTCATCAGAGTGCCCGTCCAACACGGTTTCCAACTGTGCCTGGGCCAGCGCCTCTCGGGCCAGAAAGTCCGGCACGTAAGCGATGCCATGGCCATCGATTGCGGCCCGAAGCATCGCTTCCATATTGTTCAACGTCAGCGCCGTGGGCAGCCGTAATTGGGTGATCGCCGGGTTGGCGGATAAGGTCCACTCCATGATTTTGCCGGTGGTGGCGAAGCGATAACGCAGGCATTGGTGGCGCTCAAGGTCACTGAGGGTTGCTGGCCGACCGTTCGCACGCAGGTACTCAGGCGATGCACACAACACAAAGCGAAATGGCCCGAGTCGGCGCGCCATCAAGGTCGAATCGGCCAGACCGCCGCTGCGGATCACCACGTCGAAGCCTTCCTCGATCACATCCACCAGGTGGTCGTTGAAATCCAGCTCCAACTCAATTTCCGGGTAGGCCCGCCTGAAGGCGACCATATGCGCAAATAGAAACCTGTAACCGATGGTGGGCAGGCTGACCCGCAACTTGCCGCGGGGGGCCTGCATGGCATGGGAGAGCATGGCGCGGGCGTCCTGCAGGTCATCGAGAATTTTCCGACAGCGCTCGTAGAACAACTGGCCTTCAGCAGTCAGGCTGACTTTGCGCGTGCTGCGGTGCAACAACCGCACATTCAACGACGCTTCCAGCTTGACCACATTTTTGCCCACCGCCGAGGCGGAAATGCCCATCGCCCGCGCCGCGCCTGTGAAGCTGAGCGCTTCAGCGGTTTTCACGAAGGCGATCACACCGCTGAGATTGTCGCTCATACCAATGCATCCAATTTGTCCGTTATGTGTGGAATGTAGGCCCATTTATCCGCCATTACATCCTGATTAGAGTCTTTATCTTTACAGGTCCACAGGAATCTCCCGATGAACACAGCCGACTCCGCCCATGGCCGCTATGCCATTCTTGCCGCGATCTGCCTGGCGGCTCTGGTGTTGCCCATGAGCTTTACCGGTGGCGCCATAGCGACGCCCTTTATCGGCCACGCATTTGCTGCGCACCCCACACAGTTGGCGTGGATCACCAACGCATTCATGCTTAGTTTTGGCAGCCTGCTGATGGCCGCCGGCACCCTTGCCGATCGGTATGGTCGCAAGCGCTTGTTCCTGTGGGGCATGGCGCTGTTTACAGGTGTCTCGCTGCTGCTGACCGTGGCGCCGGGCATGCTCTGGCTGGATGTACTGCGCGGTGTTCAAGGTGTTGCGGCAGCTACCGCATTGGCCAGCGGCTGCGCAGCGTTGGCGCAGGAGTTCGACGGCCATGCCAGGACACGCGCCTTCAGCTTGCTGGGCACCACCTTTGGCGCGGGCCTGGCTTTCGGGCCGCTGCTGTCTGGGTGGCTGATTGAACTGTGGGGCTGGCGTGCGATTTTCTTCACCACCGCATTGCTGGCGGGCCTGTCGTTGCTGTGCGCCGCACCCACAATGCGAGAGAGCCGCGACCCGCAAGCGCTGCAGTTGGACCTGCCTGGCGTACTGACGTTTTCGGCAATGCTGGTGAGCTTGACCACGGCGATCATTCTCGCGCCGCAGTTGGGTTGGGCTTCGGTGACAACCGGTTGCCTGCTTGCGGCGGCTGCGGCTTTCTTGCTGGTGTTTATCCTGGTTGAACAGCGTGCGAGCCAACCGATGCTGGATCTGCGCCTGTTTCGCTTTGCGCGTTTTATCGGCGTGCAATTGTTGCCGATTGGCACCTGCTACTGCTACATCGTGCTGGTGGTGTTGCTGCCGCTGCGGTTTATTGGGGTCGAAGGCGCCAGCGCGTCAGAGGCGGGTTTGATGATGCTGGCGCTGTCTGCGCCGATGCTGGTGGTGCCGTTACTGGCCGCAACGCTGACACGCTGGCTGTCGGCGGGGCTGTTGTGTGCCCTTGGCCTGTTGATCGCGGCGTCGGGGTTGTATGGGCTGAGCCTGGCCCAGTCCGGCCAGCCATTGCCGACTGTCGTGGCAATGTTGGTGATCGGGATAGGTACGGGCTTGCCGTGGGGCTTGATGGATGGCCTGGCGATCAGCGTGGTGCCCACAGAGCGTGCGGGCATGGCCGCAGGCATTTTCAATACGACCCGGGTTGCCAGTGAAGGTGTGGCGCTGGCCATCACCGTGGCGGTGTTGAGTGCGCTGGTTGCCCATCATCTGCCCGCAGACAGTTCGCAGGACATTGCTGGGGTTGCCCAGCAGTTGGTCATGGGCGACACCCGTGCAAACCTCCCGCTGGAATTGCTGCGCACGGCCTACCTCGCGGGCTTCAATACGTTGCTGCAATGGCTGGCCGGGCTCACCCTGTTTACGGCGGTGGTGGTGTTTGTGTTTCTGAGCCGACGTGAGATTGCACCCGCGCGTGTGGCGCTCGCCGCCGAAGCGCAAAGCTGAATCGCAGGCAAAAAAAAGCCCGCTCAATGAGCGGGCTTCTTGTGGTGACCTGGCGTTCAGTGTTCCAGGTTACCGAATATGGCGCAGCGGACGGGACTCGAACCCGCGACCCCCGGCGTGACAGGCCGGTATTCTAACCGACTGAACTACCGCTGCGCGTAACACTTGAAACGAATGGTGGGTGATGACGGGATCGAACCGCCGACATTCTGCTTGTAAGGCAGACGCTCTCCCAGCTGAGCTAATCACCCTTCGCTTCGGTGTGGGCGGCATAATACACCAAAAATCTGCAATGTCTTGATTTAAATGCAATTTATTTAAAATAATTTCTCTGGTGTCCTCCGCGCCCCGGAAAACGGGGCCTCAAGCCCCAAATGTGAGTCTATTGCGTTTATACGTTGCTTGGCGGCACTGTTAAAAACCATTATCAATGACACCTGAGCCGCGCAACGTGATGGTGACAACGCGTTGGGATTTCTGATCAGCCCATAAAAAAACGCCGCCAATCATCGGAAATGATCGGCGGCGTTTTTTTTGGTTTTACAAACCCCGGACAGCAAAAAGCCCGCTCAGTGAGCGGGCTTTCTGTGGTGACCTGGCGTTCAGTGTTCCAGGTTACCGAATATGGCGCAGCGGACGGGACTCGAACCCGCGACCCCCGGCGTGACAGGCCGGTATTCTAACCGACTGAACTACCGCTGCGCGTAACACTTGAAACGAATGGTGGGTGATGACGGGATCGAACCGCCGACATTCTGCTTGTAAGGCAGACGCTCTCCCAGCTGAGCTAATCACCCTTCGCTTCGGTGTGGCGCGCATTCTACGGAGCGACCTTAAGTCTGGCAAGCACTTTCTTAAATCTTTTTTTTCAGCCCTTCCAATGGCTTAGGCAGGGTTGGCCTCAGCCCGGATCAAGAGAATAATGCCCCCCTTTGTATAAAGGAGAGACTCACCCCATGTGGTTCAAGAACCTGCTTATCTATCGCCTGACCCAAGATCTGCCTGTTGATGCCGAGGCGTTGGAAGCGGCCATGGCCACCAAACTGGCGCGCCCGTGTGCAAGCCAGGAGTTGACCACTTACGGTTTCGTCGCACCTTTTGGTAAAGGTGAAGACGCTCCCCTGGTGCATGTCAGCGGTGACTTCCTGCTGATCGCTGCACGCAAGGAAGAACGCATCCTGCCGGGTAGCGTGGTGCGTGACGCGCTTAAAGAGAAAGTCGAAGAGATCGAGGCCGAGCAAATGCGCAAGGTCTATAAGAAGGAACGCGACCAGATCAAGGATGAAATCATCCAGGCCTTCCTGCCGCGCGCCTTTATCCGTCGCTCGTCGACTTTCGCCGCCATTGCGCCGAAACAGGGCCTGATCCTGGTCAACTCGGCGAGCCCGAAACGCGCCGAAGACCTGCTGTCGACCCTGCGCGAAGTAATCGGCACCCTGCCGGTACGCCCGCTGACGGTTAAAACCGCACCAACGGCGATCATGACCGACTGGGTCACCACGCAGAAGCCGGCCGATGACTTCTTCGTCCTCGACGAATGCGAACTGCGCGACACCCACGAAGACGGCGGCATCGTGCGCTGCAAGCGCCAGGACCTGACCGGCGAAGAGATCCAACTGCACCTGACTACCGGCAAAGTCGTGACGCAATTGTCCCTGGCCTGGCAGGACAAGTTGTCCTTCATGCTCGACGACAAAATGACCGTCAAGCGCCTGAAGTTCGAAGACCTGCTGCAAGACCAGGCTGAACAGGACGGCGGCGACGAGGCATTGGGCCAGCTGGATGCCAGCTTTACCCTGATGATGCTGACGTTTGGTGAGTTCCTGCCGGCGTTGGTTGAGGCACTGGGCGGCGAAGAAACCCCGCAGGGCATCTAAGCCATGTGAAGATCAAAATGTGGGAGCTGGCTTGTGTGGGAGCTGGCTTGCCTGCGATAGCATCAACTCGATCCAGCTGAAGACCGAGGTGCCTGCATCGCGGGCAAGCCCGGCTCCCACACAAGCCAGTCCTCACACAAACATCTCCCACACAAGCCCCACATTTGATTGCAGTTACACCCTCGAACTCTAATAACAAGGACTTCCCCATGCGCGCACTCGCCGCCTTGAGCCGCTTCGTTGGCAATACCTTCGCCTACTGGGTGTTGATTTTCGCGGTGCTCGCCTTCCTTGAGCCCGGCTGGTTCATTGGCCTCAAAGGCGCCATCGTGCCGCTGCTGGGCCTGGTGATGTTCGGCATGGGGCTGACCTTGAAACTGGAAGACTTCGCCGAAGTCGCCCGCCATCCCTGGCGCGTGGCCCTCGGCGTGGTTGCGCATTTTGTGATCATGCCGGGCGTGGCCTGGCTGCTGTGCCAGGCGTTCCACTTGCCGCCGGAAATCGCCGTCGGCGTGATCCTGGTCGGGTGCTGCCCAAGCGGCACGTCGTCCAACGTCATGACCTGGCTGGCCCGGGGCGACCTCGCGCTGTCGGTAGCCATCGCCGCCGTCACCACCCTCCTCGCCCCGCTGCTGACGCCCGCATTGATCTGGCTGCTGGCCTCGGCCTGGCTGCCGGTGTCATTCATGGAGCTGTTCTGGTCGATCCTGCAAGTGGTGTTGCTGCCGATCGTGCTGGGCGTGGTGGCGCAACGCGTGCTGGGCGACCGGGTGCGCCATGCCGTGGAGGTATTGCCGCTGGTCTCAGTGGTAAGCATCGTAATCATCGTCGCTGCAGTCGTTGCAGCGAGCCAGGCGAAGATCGCCGAGTCCGGCCTGTTGATCATGGCCGTGGTGATGCTGCACAACAGCTTCGGTTTTCTGCTCGGTTACTTCACCGGCCGCCTGTTCAAACTGCCGTTGGCGCAGCGTAAATCCCTGGCGCTGGAAGTGGGCATGCAGAACTCCGGGCTGGGCGCCGCGCTGGCCAGTGCGCACTTTTCGCCGTTGGCGGCGGTGCCGAGCGCGCTGTTCAGCGTGTGGCACAATATTTCCGGGGCATTGTTGTCGACTTACTTTCGCAGAATGAGCGAAAAAGAAGACCGTCGCGCCCTGGAGAGCGCGCCGTAAACTTGATCACCTGATCAATTTTCGGCAAGCTACCGGGCTTCGCGGGGACGACCTCGCGACGCTCTCAAGCGCTTAATCCGGGGACGACCCCAGCTATAGAGGGGAGATCAACATGTCCTGGATCATTCTGTTTTTTGCCGGGCTGTTTGAGGTCGGCTGGGCGGTCGGCCTGAAGTACACCGACGGTTTCAGCAAGCCGCTGCCGACAGCACTGACGATCGCCGCCATGGCCATCAGCCTCGGCCTGCTGGGCCTGGCCATGAAGGAGCTGCCGCTGGGCACCGCCTATGCCATCTGGACCGGTGTGGGTGCGGTGGGTACGGTGATCGCCGGGATTATCCTGTTTGGGGAGTCCATGGCGCTGTTCAGGTTGGCGAGTGTGGCGTTGATCATTTGCGGGCTGGTTGGGCTCAAGATCAGCGCCTGAGCCACTACCGCTATCGCAGGCAAGCCAGCTCCCACATTGGACGGTGTTCAGCGTTCAAATGTGGGAGCTGGCTTGCCTGCGATGAGGCCCTTACAGCCAGCAAATAACTACCTGACACTCCCGCGCAACACCCCTACCCGCGCCTGCAACTGCTCAGGCGTCGCGGCCTCCGCCGCAACCGGCTCACCCGCCACCAACACCACCCGCGACCAGATCCGATGAAAGATGCCCTTGTTCGGATCGCGACTGAAAAAGCTCCCCCACAACCCCTGCAACGCCATCGGAATCACCGGCACCGGGGTCTGCTCCAGAATCCGCGTCAACCCGCTACGGAACTCATTGATCTCGCCATCGGCGGTCAGCTTGCCTTCCGGGAAGATGCACACCAACTCCCCTTCCTTCAGGTACTGGGCAATTCGCATGAAGGCCTTTTCGTAGATCTGGATATCTTCATGGCGCCCGGCAATCGGAATCGCCCCGGCCGTGCGGAAGATAAAATTCAGCACCGGCAAACGGTAGATCTTGTAGTACATCACAAAGCGAATCGGCCGACGTACCGCGCCGCCGATCAACAGTGCATCGACAAACGACACGTGGTTGCACACCAGCAGCGCCGCGCCTTCATCCGGAATCAGCTCAAGGTTGCGATGCTCCACGCGGTACATGGAATGGCTGAGCAGCCAGATCATGAAGCGCATGGTGAACTCGGGGACGATTTTGAAGATGTAAGTGTTGACCGCAATGTTGAGCAGCGACACCACCAGGAACAACTCGGGGATCGACAGCTTGGCCACGCTCAGCAGCAGGATCGAAACGATGGCCGAAACCACCATGAACAACGCATTGAGAATATTGTTGGCCGCAATGACCCGCGCGCGCTCGTTCTCGGCCGTGCGCGACTGGATCAGCGCGTAGAGCGGCACGATATAGAAACCACCGAACACACCCAGGCCAAGGATATCGAACAACACCCACCACGCCTGACCGTAGCTGAGTACCGCCAGCCAGCTATGTTCCTGGGCCGATTGCGGAAAGCCGCCCGAGTGCCACCACAGCAGCAGGCCGAAGACCGTCAGGCCAAACGAGCCAAACGGCACCAGGCCGATCTCGACCTTACGGCCCGAGAGCTTTTCGCAGAGCATCGAGCCAACGGCGATGCCCACCGAAAACACCGTAAGGATCAGCGTCACCACAGTTTCGTCGCCGTACAACCATTCCTTGGCGTAGGCCGGGATTTGCGTGAGGTAGATCGCACCGACAAACCAGAACCACGAGTTGCCGACAATCGAGCGCGACACTGCCGGCGTCTGCCCCAGGCCCAAGCGCAAGGTGGCCCAGGATTCGCTGAAGATATTCCAGTTCAGGCGCAGCTCGGGCGTGGACGCCGCCGCCCGCGGAATGCTGCGGCTGGCCAGGTAGCCGAGCACCGCCACACCGACAATCGCCACCGCCACCAGTGGCGCGTATTTGCTCGACGACATGATGATCCCGGCGCCAATGGTGCCGGCCAGAATCGCCAGAAACGTGCCCATTTCCACCAGTCCGTTGCCGCCCACCAGCTCATCGTCGTGCAACGCCTGGGGCATGATCGAGTACTTCACCGGGCCGAACAACGCCGAATGCGTACCCATGGCAAACAGCGCCAGCAGCATCAGTTCCAGGTGGTTGAACAGAAAGCCCGTGGCGCCCACGGCCATGATCACGATCTCGCCGATCTTGATCGCGCGGATCAGCGCGTCCTTGTTGAATTTCTCGCCAAACTGCCCGGCCAGCGCCGAGAACAGGAAGAACGGCAGGATAAACAACAAGGCGCACAGGTTGACCCAGATGGAGCGGTCGCCCTCGATGGTGAGCTTGTAGAGAATCGCCAGGATCAGCGATTGCTTGAAGATGTTGTCGTTGAATGCGCCCAGTAACTGGGTGATGAAAAACGGCAGAAAGCGCCGTGTGCGCAGCAAGGTGAATTGTGAGGGGTGGCTCATCGTCCGTGTTCCTGCGTGGCCTGAAGGCGTGTAGTTTCTCAGGCCACGACTTTACCTAATCGCGCTTACTTATTCGCTAGTCCTGCAATGCATGGCGAAACAAAAAGCTCACCTTTATAGGCGCCCTGCACGGTGCGCTTGGCCACGATCAGCCACATCAGCGCCAGTGCCAGCACCAGCACGCTGCCAAAGATGCTGAAAAAGCTCAGGTGCAGCAGACTCGCCAGCTTCAGCGTGGCTAACGCGTAAACCCCCAGCGGGAAGGTAAACCCCCACCAGCCGAGGTTGAACGGAATGCCGGCGCGCAGGTAACGCAGGGTGATCAGCACCGCGATCAACATCCACCACAAACCGAAGCCCCACAAGGTGATGCCAGCCACCACGCCCAGGCCATTGGCCATTTCACCCACACCCGGCAAGCCATTGGCGGCGAAAATCGCCGGGGCGTCACCGCCCAACAGCAACATGCCAAGCGCACCAGTGCCGATGGGGCCAAGGGCCAGCCAGCTCGATGCGGCCATATTGGCAGGCGGCAGTTTATGCAGGGCCATGCGCAACATCAGGATGGTCAGGATGCTGAACGCCACCGGCAGGGAAAACGCCCACAGCACGTAGCTGGTCACCAGCATCACCAGTTGCGCATGGGCGTCGGCCAAGTGCGGCGCCAGCAGGCCACCGCTGGCGGCGGCCACTTCGGCGGCAACCACCGGCAACAGCCAGACGGCGGTCATCTGGTCGATGCTGTGTTCCTGGCGGGTGAACATCATGAACGGGATTAACACACCGCAGGCCAGGGCCATCGCCACGTCCAGCCACCATAAGGCTTCAGCCAGCGGGATCACCTCACTGCCCCAGCGCGGCAGGCCGAACAGCAGCAGGCCATTGAGAATGGTGGCCAGGCCCATGGGAATGGTGCCGAAGAACATCGACACCGTGGAGTGCCCGAAGATGCGTCGCGCTTCGTGGAAGAACATCACCCAACGCGCCGCGTACAACAGGCTGAACAGCACAAACAGGCCAATGGTGAACAGCCACAGCCCTTCGGCAATGGCGTGCAAACCTGGCAGGTTGAACGGCAGTTGAGCCAAGGCCAGGGCCAGCACGCCGGTGCCCATGGTCGCGGCGAACCAGTTGGGGGTGAACTGGCGAATCACTTCCCGTGGGCGGGTCAGATGGCTCAAGGGCTTATAGCTTGGGGTTTTGCAGCCTGGGGGCGTGCAACTGGGAGTCGTCGTGCAGGTCATGATGGCAATCCTCTTCCTCGTATGAGGTTGAAGCCATCATAGAACCTGAACGAATATCTATATAACGGGTAATATCTCTATAAGTTATCTACTTTACCAATATACAGCATCACTCTACTGCCGCCTTGGCCCGCACCGAGTTCTGCAGCATTAAACCGACCAAGGCACTCAGGGCCAGCAGTATCAGCGCCGCACCATAACCTTCAGTCGTGACGATAAGGCCGTAAACCTGGCACAAGTAACCCGCCAACAGCGCTGGCAGGCAAAACGCCAAGTAGCTCAAGACATAGAACGCCGACATCAAACCGGCCCGCTCATGGGGCAACGCCAGTCCGACAATGCTGCGCACACTGCCCATGAAGCCGCCGCCAAAACCAAAACCTGCAATCACACTGGCGACAAAGAACAGCCACAAAATACCCATGTGGACGGCCACCAGCAGCAACGCGACGCCCACGGCCAGCAGCCCTGCCGACAGCCGCATGATTTTATCGGCCGGGCGCTCGCGCACGCTGTAGATCATCACCGCGCCACTCAAGGTCACGACCGCCACCAGGCCGCCACCGATCAGGTGCGAAGTGGAACCGGTGGCAGCCTTGATCAGCGACGGCGCCAGGGATGAGAAGAACCCGCCCAGCGCCCACACCGCCACATTCAGCGGCATCACCAACCATAAAGCCCGGCGCGCTTGCTGCGGCACATGCAGGGTCGGCGCCAGCGACTTCAAGGCCCCCGGAATACGACTGACGGTTTCCGCCAGGCGCCACACATACACAGCCTGCAACACCATCAACCCCAACAGCGTGAAGTAAATCAATTGGGTCGGACGCGGCGCGAACTCCACCAGTAGGCCACTGCCCAGCCCGCCGCTGGCCATGCCCAACAGCGGCGCCAGGCTATTGAGCATCGGGCCGCGCTGGCGGTCGGTGTCGAGCAAGGTCGCACTCAGCACCGCCGTGGCCATGCCGGTGGCGAAACCTTGCAGCGCGCGGGCGGCAATCAGATGCGCGGTGCTGTCGGCGTTGATAAACAGCAGCATCGCCGCAATATTGAGCAGCAATGCGACAAAAATCACCGGCTTGCGCCCCAGGTGATCCGACAGTGAACCCACGGTCAGCAACGCTGCCAACAGGCTGACGGCGTATACGCCGAAAATCACCGTGAGCATTGTCGCGGAGAAATGCAGGTTTTCCTGATACACCTGATACAACGGCGTCGGCGCGCTGGACGCGGCGAGGAAGGTCAACACCGTGATGACCAGGAACGCCAGGCTGGACCGCTGGGAAATAACGCGAGACATGGGCACACTCCACTAAAGCTAATACTTTGCTTTTGCGCAGTGTGCTACCGGCGCGCGCTTAAAGCAAATTCTTTGTGTTAAGGTTTTACGCATGGCGATAAAAGAAGGCCTTCGCCCGGGAGGCCGCAGTGCCCGGGTCCAAGAATCGGTGCATTCAGCAGTGCGTGAGCTGTTGGAAGCCCATGAGCGCTCCAGCGTTACCGTACCGATGATTGCGACGCGCGCAGGCGTCACGCCCTCGACCATTTACCGGCGCTGGGGCGACTTATCCGTGCTGTTGGCTGATGTGGCCCTGGCCCGCATGCGCCCCGACTGTGAGCCGGCGAATACCGGCAGCCTGCGCGGTGATCTGCGGGCCTGGGCCGAGCAATACCTGGATGAAATGAGCTCCGAGCCAGGGCGCAACATGATGCGTGACCTGCAGAGCATGATCACACCGGGTTATTGCGTGAGCATTCTGAGTGGGCAGCTTCAGACGATTATCGATCGCTACCCACAGAGTACGCCGCCGAGCGTGGACCATTTAATCAACCTGCTGGCGGCGCCGACGGTGTTTCGCATTTTGTTCTCGACCGAACCACTGACGGTGCAAGAGCTGCACGGACTGATCGAGCTGGCACTTAAAGGTTAAACCTCTGCACAAAACCAAAGGTGGGAGCTGGCTTGCCTGCGATGGCGGTCTGTCAGTTAAACAATGGCTGCCTGACCCATCGCTATCGCAGGCAAGCCAGCTCCCACATTGACCCTGCCTGCAGTCAATAAAAAACGGCCTCACTTGGAGGCCGTTTTTTATTGCAGCTAACGGCTTAGGTACGCATCCCGCGCCCACTCACCAGCAACCGCGCACAGCCGACATACAGCACCACGGTCGCCACCAGCATAAAGGTGATCGCCACGCTGATCTTGATATCCGACACGCCCAGGATGCCGTAGCGGAAGGCGTTGACCATATGCAACACCGGGTTGGCCAGCGACACGGTCTGCCAGAACGGCGGCAGCAAGGTAATGGAGTAGAACACCCCGCCCAGGTAGGTCAGCGGCGTCAGCACGAACGTCGGGATGATCGAAATATCATCGAAGTTGCGGGCAAACACGGCGTTGATGAACCCCAGCAGCGAGAAGATCGTCGCCGTCAGTACCACCACCAGCAGGGTGACCCCAAGGTGATGCACCTGCAGGTGGGTGAAGAACAGCGACAGCAAGGTCACGATCACCCCGACCATCAAGCCGCGCAGCACGCCACCCAGGGTGTAGCCGATCAGGATGGTGTGCGGCGACACCGGCGAGACCATCAGTTCTTCGATGGAGCGCTGGAACTTGCTGCCGAAAAAGCTCGACACCACGTTGCCGTAGGAGTTGGTGATCACCGACATCATGATCAGGCCCGGCACGATGTACTCCATGTAGGTGAAGCCACCCATGTCGCCGATCTGGCGGCCGATGAGGTTACCGAAGATCACGAAGTACAAGACCATGGTGATCGCCGGCGGCAGCAGGGTCTGCGGCCAGATCCGGGTAAAGCGCTTCACTTCGCGGTAAACGATGGTCTGCAGTGCGACGAGGTTGGGTTGCAGTTCGGAACTCATACCGCCACCTTCGCCAGATTTTTCTCCACCAGGGACACGAACAACTCCTCAAGGCGATTGGTTTTGTTACGCAGGCTCAGCACTTCGATGCTCTGGGCCGCCAACTGGGTGAACAACGCGGTGATGCCCATGGCTTTGTCCACCTGCACTTCCAGGGTGTGGTCATCGACCAGGCGGCTTGGGTAGCCGAGCAGTTGCGGCGCCACCGACAGGTTGTTTTTCAGGTCCAGCAGGAAGGTTTCCACATGCAACTGGCCCAGCAGGTTGCGCATGCTGGTGTTCTCGACAATGGTGCCGTGGTCGATGATGCCGATGTTGCGGCACAGCTGCTCAGCCTCTTCCAGGTAATGGGTGGTGAGGATGATGGTGATGCCCTTCTCGTTCAGCTCGGTGAGGAAGGTCCACATCGAACGGCGCAGCTCGATATCCACACCGGCGGTCGGCTCATCGAGGATCAACAGGCGCGGTTCATGCACCAGCGCGCGAGCGATCATCAGGCGGCGCTTCATACCGCCGGACAGCGAACGCGAAGGCACGTCGCGCTTGTCCCACAGGCCCAACTGAGTCAGGTACTGCTCGGCGCGTTCCTTGGCGATTTTCGCCGGGATGCCGTAATAGCCGGCCTGGGTCACGACGATGTCGAAGGTCTTTTCAAACTGGTTGAAGTTGAATTCCTGGGGCACTACGCCGATGGAGCGCTTGAGCGCCGCCGGGGATTTGTCCAGGTCATGGCCAAAGATATTCACCGAGCCACTGGTTTTGTTGACCAGGGTCGAGAGGATGCCGATGGTGGTGGATTTGCCGGCACCGTTGGGGCCGAGCAAGGCGAAGAAGTCACCTTCGGCAACGTCCAGATCGATACCACTCAGGGCCTGGAAACCGTTGCCGTAGGTTTTGGTTAGCTGCCGGATGGACAGAGCGGAACTCATATCGGATTACGCACCAGAGAAGGGAATAGAAAGAGTAGATGAGCGCGCAGCGCATGTAGTTCAACGGCGGCGCATGACAAGCATGGTGCTTGCCCGCGCCGCACAAGTACAGTCACCTGTATTAATAGTCAGTATTAAGTCAACGCGGTCATCACGGCCTTGCGGTAGGCCGGGCGATCTTTGAGGCGCTGGTACCAGGCCTCTAGATGGGGCATTGCCGGGCGCTCGATGGGCATCTCGAACCAGGCGTAGGCAAAGCAGCCCAAGGGGATATCGCCCATGCCGAAATGCTCGCCGCTGAGGTAGGGTTGCTCGGCGAGGGCCTGGTCAACGGTGTTAAGCGCATCGATACAGGCTTGACGCCCGGCATTGATGCTGTCCCAGTTCTGTTTTTCCGCCGGGGTACGCAGGATGCCCCAGAACACCGCCTTGAACGGATCGGCGAGCGTGGACGTGGTCCAGTCCATCCACTTCTCGGCGCTGGCCCGGGCTTGCAGGTCGTTCGGGTAAAAATCCGACGCGCTCTTGGCGCACAGATAACGCACGATGGTGTTGGATTCCCACAACACAAAGTCGCCGTCTTCGATCATCGGCACCCGGCCATTGGGGTTCAAGGCCCGGTATTGCGGCGTGTCGACCACACCAAAAGCTCCGCCCGCATTAATTGCCTCATAGTCCAGGCCGAGTTCCTCGGCGCACCACAGTGCCTTCCTGACGTTTGATGAATTTTTACGACCCCAGATTTTCAGCATGACCGCGCCTTATCGTTGATGAACATGGCTTGATGAACGCAGCAGCATACGCCGGTTCACCCGCGGCTTAAATCGCTGTGCATGTCCTTCAGCGAGATCGGCATGTCGTCGGCAAACAGGTGCGGATAACACTGCTGAATATGCGCAAAGAAAAGCGCTTCGGGCACGTCGCTGAACTGCCCGTGGTCCAGCACATATTCCATCGAGCGCCGGCCCTGGCGGTTGAAGGCGTGGAACACGCTGTCGTTGACCCCATCGAACGCCAGCGGTGGTACGTCGAGCAACTCGCACAGTTGACTGTTGAACGCCGGCGTGGCCTTGACCCAACGGCCGTGCAGGTACAACTCGGTATAGCCGTGCATGGCGAACACATCACTTTTGAGCAGCGCGAGCAGGCGCGGTGTCGATAAATGATTGCGCACGTCCGCCAGGCCAATGCGCGCCGGGATCCCGCAATGACGGGCACAGGCGGCCAATAAGGTGGCCTTGGGTACACAGTAGCTCTCGCCGGTGGCCAGGGCAAAGCTGGCACTGAGGGTATTTGGATCACGGCTGAAGGTGTACGGGTTGTAGCGAATCGCCTCACGCACGGCGTAGTAGAGACTGACCGCCTGGTCACTTAAATCCGGGCGGGTTCCGCGATGTTTTTCGGCGAACTCCACCACCGCAGGGTGGTCACTATCGATGAAGCGGCTGGGATTCAAGTACGTATCCATGAGCTTTATCTCCAAGGGAAGCCTTGAGTCTAACGACAGGCCTGCCGTGGAGATAACGACGATTCGGCCAAATGTCGGCGTGCGCCAGCACAACTCGTTACACCCTCGCCACCGCGCTTTTTCGGATGCCGACTAAGCTCCATGGTGGTTTCGCCCTTGGTTTCACGGAGGATTGAATATGCTGTTGTTGTGGATACTGGTTCTGGTGGTCGGCATTGCCTACCTGGCACACCGCCGCACCGCGCCCCTGCCCGCGCTGGGCGTGGTTGCCGTCTACCTGCTGGCGATGGGCGCCTGGAGCCATGCACCGGGTTGGCTGCTGGTCATCCTCTGGGTGCTGATCGCCGCCGTGGCCGTGCCCCTGTTGCTGCCCGACCTGCGCCGCCAATACTTCACCAAGCCGCTGTTCAGCTGGTTCCAGAAAGTCCTGCCGCCGATGTCCGAGACCGAGCGCGACGCCATCGACGCCGGCACCGTGTGGTGGGACGGCGAACTGTTCAGCGGTCGCCCCGATTGGGACAAATTGCTGGCCTACCCCAAGGCGCAACTGACTGAAGAAGAACAAGCGTTTATCGACGGCCCTACCGAAGAGCTCTGCGCGATGGTCAGCGACTGGGAAATCGGCCAGGCCATGGACCTGCCGCCCGCCGCCTGGGAGCACATCAAGACCCACGGTTTCTTCGCCCTGATCATTCCCAAGGAATATGGCGGCAAGGGTTTCTCCGCCTATGCCCACTCCCAGGTCGCGATGAAACTCGCCACCCGCAGCGGCGACCTCGCCTCCACCGTGATGGTGCCTAACTCCCTCGGCCCGGCCGAGCTGCTGCTGCATTACGGCACCGACGAACAACGCAACCACTACCTGCCACGCCTGGCCCGTGG
The DNA here is from genome assembly GCF_012985495.1 of Pseudomonas sp. WS 5146. NCBI lineage: Bacteria > Pseudomonadati > Pseudomonadota > Gammaproteobacteria > Pseudomonadales > Pseudomonadaceae > Pseudomonas > Pseudomonas sp. WS 5146. The sequence continues at coordinate 842,131 of NZ_JAAQWL010000002.1, read as the reverse complement.
CGACGATATCCCCTGCTTCGCCCTCACCGGCCCACTGGCCGGCTCCGACGCCGGCGCCATGCCCGACACGGGCGTGATCTGCAAAGGTGAATGGGAAGGCAAGGAAACCCTCGGTCTGCGCCTGAACTGGGAAAAACGCTATATCACCCTCGGCCCGGTCGCGACCCTCCTCGGCCTGGCCTTCAAGGCCCATGACCCGGACCACTTGTTGGGTGAGGAAGAAGACCTGGGCATCAGCCTGGCGCTGATCCCCACCGACACGCCCGGCGTGGAAATCGGCCGTCGCCACCTGCCGTTGGGCGCCGCCTTTATGAACGGCCCCAACTCCGGCAAGGACGTGTTCATCCCCCTGGAATTCCTTATCGGTGGCCAGGAAATGCTCGGCAAGGGCTGGATGATGCTGATGAACTGCCTGTCGGTCGGCCGTTCGATCTCCCTGCCTGCGGTCGGTACCGGCGCGGCCAAGTTCACCAGTTTGGTGACCGGCCAATACGCTCAAGTGCGCGAGCAATTCAACGTGCCGCTGTCGGCCTTTGAAGGTATCCAGGAAGCCCTGGCGCGCATTGGCGGCAACGCCTGGCTGATGGACAGCGCGCGCATGCTCACCGCCAACGCGGTCGACCTGGGCGAAAAGCCTTCGGTGTTGTCGGCGATTCTCAAGTACCACCTCACCGAGCGCGGTCGCGAGTGCATCAGCCACGCCATGGATGTGCACGGCGGCAAGGGCATCATCATGGGGCCTAACAACTACCTGGGCCGCAACTGGCAAGGCGCGCCGATCTTCATCACAGTGGAAGGCGCGAACATCCTCTCGCGCAACCTGATGATCTTTGGCCAGGGCGCGATCCGCTGCCACCCGTTCGTGCTTAAGGAAATGGCCCTGGCCGGTCGTGAAGACCATGACCAGGCGCTCAAGGAATTTGACGGCCTGCTGATGCAACATATCGGATTTGCCGTGAGTAACGCCGCCAGCACGTTGGTGCTGAACCTCGGCATCGGCCACTTCGAGAAGGCACCGGGTAACCGCTTGAGCCAGGGCTACTTCCGCGCACTGAACCGTCAGGCCGCCGCATTCGCCCTGCTCGCCGACTTGAGCATGATGTTGCTGGGTGGTGAATTGAAACGCCGCGAACGCCTGTCGGCACGCCTGGGTGATGTGCTGAGCCATATGTACCTGGCCTCGGCCGCGCTCAAGCGTTACCACGACCTGGATTCGCCGGATCACCTGGAGCCGCTGTTTGCCTGGGCCATGGAAGAAAGCCTCGGTGAGTCGGAGCGTGCCCTGGATGAGCTGCTGAGCAACTTCCCGAACAAGGTCCTCGGTTGCCTGCTGCGGGTGATCGTGTTCCCGTTCGGCCGTCGTCACACCGGGCCGTCCGATGCTTTGGACGCCGAAGTGGCTGCGGTGATTGGCCGTGCCAAAGGCGACCCGACCCTGGAAGAGTTGCTGGCGGGTTGCTATCGCCCGCAATCGGCAGAAGACCCGGTGGGTGCCCTGCAACATGCCTACGACCTGCTGGGTGCCAGCCACCCCTTGCAGAAAAAACTCCACACCGCGCTCAAAAGCGGCCAGGTCAAACCGGCCGCCGGCGAGCATGCCATCGACGCGGCGCTGCACGCGGGCGTATTGCAACCGGCCGAAGCGCAAACCCTGCGCGACGCCGAAGCCGCGCGCCGCAAGGTGATCGATGTGGATGATTTCAGCAAGGAAGAGCTGACCCAGGCTGAGGGTAAAGTGCGCTGACCGCTCACACCCTATAAAGCTAAGGTCATATAAATACGGGCGCGAGAGGCATATACTCTCGCGCCCGTTTTTGCTTTAGAGGACTTATCTCGTGTCCAACGTCGTTGCCGATCATCTCGTCTTGCTCGACCACTTGCGCAGCATCCTGGTTGCCGTCGGCGAAGCCGAACAGGTGCCCGAGGAAAGCCACACCCTGTTCCTGGAGCGCTTCGACGAATTGCGCGCCCTGCTGCCGATCGACCCGATCGAGAGCCAGTACCTGGGCCAGGACCTGATGAGCCAGGTCATCCTGCGTTACCCGCAAATCGCCCACCTTGTGCCACGCGACCTGCTGTGGTTCTTCGGCGGTGATTGCCTGCACTTCATGCCCGATGAAGAACTGGACCTGTACCAGGCCCTGGAAGAACGTCGTTTTGAAGCCGAACAGAACGATGAACCGTTCGACTGGAACCAGGAAAAACAGCTGCTGGCCATGCCGCAGGATCAGAGCAAGCACTGATTTTTTCAGAACGCCGAGATCTAAATGTGTGGGCTGGCTTGTGTGGGAGCTGGCTTGCCTGCGATTGTATCGCCTCGGTTTAACTGATAGACCGAGTCGCCTGCATCGCAGGCAAGCCAGCTCCCACACAAGCCAGCTCCCACAGTTGGACCGCACTCCTACCTTCGGCGCAGTGTCGGCTCCTTCGCCATGCACTCCACCAGATAATCAATAAACACCCGCAACTTCGGTGGCAGATACCGCGTGGGCGAATGCAGCAACCACGCCTCACCATGGTAGGACGCAATAAAATCCCACTCGGGCAATACCTGCACCAGGCTCCCCGCCGCCAAGGCGTGGCGCGCCGTGAAGTACGGCAAGCTACCAATCCCCACATGCTGCAACACCGCATCCAGGCGCACGCCGGTGTGGTTCGCGGCGTAGCGCCCGCGCACGCCCACGGTCACCGCCTTGGCACCCTGACGAAACTTCCAGCGTGAATCCCCCGGCGTTTCGCCCAGGTAAATGCAGCTGTGTTCCAGCAAATCATGGGGATGTTCAGGCGTACCCTGCGCGGCCAGGTACTGCGGCGTGGCACACAACAGGTGCTCGATGGGTAACAGTTGGCGGCCGACCAAGCCCGGCGGCGGGCTGTCGGTGATGCGGATGCTGAGGTCCACATTGTCGTCGATCAGGTCCACATGCCGGTCTTCCAGGATCAATTGCACATCCACCTTGGGATAGCGCCGCAAGAACTCCGACATATGCGGGTGCACCACAAACCGGCCCACCGCCTTGGGCACGCTGACCCGCACCAGGCCTTCGGCTTCATGGGTGAACTGGCCACTGATCTCCATCACCGAGCGCGCTGCGTTGACCATCTCCTGGCAACGCTTGAACACTTCTTCGCCGCCTTCGCTCAAGCGCAATTTACGCGTGGTGCGTTGCAGCAAGCGTGTCGCCAGCGCCTGTTCGAGACGCGAGATACTGCGGCTCACCGCCGAGGGCGAAACGCTCAGCTGTCGCGCCGCTTCGGAGAAACTGCCGGTCTCCACGACTTTGACGAAAATCGCCATTTCACCCAGCAGTGGCAAAGGAAGATTGATGCTCATGACGCACAGGTCCATTGATAATTGAACGGATTATCACCCATCCACGCACTATTTATACTGCCCGTAGAACCCTGATGCGGATGTAAATGATGACCGAGCGCCTGTTTTTCACCCACGACCACCTGACCGCCGAGCTTGAAGTGCTGAGCTGCACACCCCACGAAGGCCTGTTCGCGGTCACCCTGCAGTCGACGATTTTTCATCCCCAAGGCGGCGGGCAACCCTTTGATACCGGTTGGCTGGGCGACAGCCAGGTGCTGCGCGTGACTCAGGAGGCTGACCGTGTGGTGCATTACGTGGACCAGCCTGTGCAGCCCGGCCCGATCAGCGCACGGGTCGACGCACAACGCCGTGCCCTGTACACGCGCCTGCATTCGGCCGGGCACCTGATCGGCAATGCGGGAGAAAGCTTCGGTTGGATGCCGATCAAAGCCCACCATTGGCCGGGCGAGTGCAAAATCACCTTTATCCGTGGCGAAATGGCCCAGGCCATCGACGCCGAGGCGATCCAGCAACAGGTCAACCAATGGATCGCCGCCGACTACCCGCGCCATATGACCCTGGAAGACGGCGCCCGCGAAGTGGGTTTCGGCGAACTGCCCGCCTACGCCTGCGGCGGCACCCATGTGCAAGCCCTGAACGAGCTCGGCCAAGTGACCATCCTGGCCTTGTCGGAGAAAAAAGGCGCGCTGTCGGTGCGTTACAGCCTGGACTAAACCGCAATCGCCCCCGCCCGCCCCGGCTCCACCACAAACGACTTGAGGGTCGACACCGTGGCGTTGGGATCGCGCGGGTCAGTTATCACCCGAAAGTTCGTCAGCATCTTCTGAGCCGTAAGCTCTACCGACACATACCCACGCTGGCGGCTGTCGAAAAACTTCACATGCGGATTAAGCGGCAGGATCTTGCTGAACGCTTCAAAGGGCGGGCCATCGGAGGTCACCGAGCTGCCGACAAACTCAGTGGCGATCACTGGCGAGTCCGGGTTGTTGGCGTCGGCGTGCAGGTCAGTGGTCCAGAACGAATGGATATCACCGCCCCAGAACACCGGGTTGCTGACCTTGTGACGCCCGATGGACGCCAGCATGCGTGAACGATTGGCCACGTAGCCGTCCCAACCATCGGTCCAATGGCCCACCTTGTGGTTGCTCAGGTCGCGCTGGAGCAAGGGCGCCACCAGCAAGTCCTGGGCGATCACATTCCACTGTGCCTGCGACTGGGCAAAGCCCTGGTCCAGCCAGGCTTCCTGTTGCCAACCCAGCATGGTGCGGCCGAGATCACGCAGGTCGCTGCAAGTGTTGGCGGCGATATGCCCCTGATGGCTGCCGTTGGCCTGGATGCAGGGTTGCTCGGAGCGATACTGGCGCCCATCCAACACATGGAAGCGCGCCAGCCGACCGTAATCCAGGCGCCGGTAAATGCGCATGTCCGGCCCCTTCGGCACACTGCTGGCGCGCAGCGGCATGTGCTCGTAAAACGCCTGGTACGCCGCCGCCCGCTGCTGGAGAAATTGCGCCACGGGAATCTTCGGGTCCTGGGACCAGCGGTTGGCGTAGTCATTCTGCACTTCATGGTCATCCCAGGTTGCCACGCTGGGGGCAGCCGCGTGCAGGGCTTGCAGGTCCGGATCGGTTTTGTACAGCGCGTAGCGGTTGCGGTAGTCGCTCAAGCTCACCGCGTTGCCGCTGCCGTGGGCCCGAAAGACTTTCCCCGAGTCGACGGCGTAAGAGCTGTCGTAAATGTAGTCCCCGAGAAAAAACACCAGGTCAGGTTGCTCTGCGGCTAAATGGCGATAGGCGCTGAAGTAACCGCGCTCCCAATGCGAGCAGGAAACAAACCCCAGCCGAGCCGAGGCCATCGCCTGCAAAGGTGGCGTGGTACGTGCCTGGCCCACCGGGCTCTGCGCGCCGAGGCCTTCGAACTGGTACCAATACGGCCGGCCCGCCGCCAGCCCGGCCACTTCAACATGCACCGAATGGGCGAACCGCTCAGTCGCCAAGACTTCGCCCTGCTTCACGATGCGCGTCATCGCCGCATCACTGGCCACCCGCCAACGCACCGGCACCGCGCGCTTCAACCCACCGCTGCCATCGGCTGCATTGAACAACGGCGCCAGGCGCGTCCAGATCACAAAACCATCCGGCAGCGGGTCGCCCGAAGCCACGCCGAGGGTGAACGGGTAATCCACCCCGGCACTGCGCGCAAATGGGCTGAGGATTGAAAACGCGGTAGCGACCGCCAGCCCGCTAAGGACTCGCCGCCTGCCTTGGTCCACTGCGTCATTCACAACGCGCGCTCCCAGTCCTCACGCACGGTGGCAAAGCCCAGCAGGTCTTCGTACACGCCATTTTTGAGAAACGCCTGACGCAGGCAACCCTCGTAGCGCAGGCCGATTTTCTGCATGACTCGCGCCGATTCCTTGTTGCGGCCAAAGCATTGGCTGCCGACACGCTGCAGCCCAAGCTCGGTGAAGCCAAAACTCATCATCGCGCTCGCCGCCTCAGCGGCATACCCCAGGTTACGCGCATGCGCCGCGACCCAGCCGCCCAAATGCCCGGCGTGATGACGAGCGTTAAGGCGCAGGCTGACCATGCCAACCAACTCACCGGTTTCACGCACATGCATGCCCAGGTTCAACAACTCGCCCGCCCGATATTTGTCTGCGGCCCCGGCAATAAAACTCTGTGCAGTTTCCAAGGTATAGGGCGACGGAATGTTGGCCGTGTTGTCAGCGATTTTCGGCCCGTTGGCGAGCATGAAGAGCACCTCGGCCTGGTCTATTTCCAGCGCCCGCAATAGTAGTCGCGGGGTCGACAATTGAGGCAGTGCAGTGGGCATACGCGGCAGCTCTTCAAGTAAATTCCCCCAGAATGTACTGCCTTCGTGTCAATTGCATTACGTCATGAAACCGCAAGGTAAAATCTCTGAAAGACGCGTCCTAGAGCCTTTAAAACGTCAATTAAAGTTAACCATTCGGTCATTTTTGGTTGTTAGCGTGTCGCCCCTAATTCAACGACGGGGTAACAGAATGAGAACCTGGGATGAACCCAAGAAACGCAAGGCACATATCGAGTTGATCCCCATGATCGACGTGATGATGTTCCTCCTGGTGTTTTTCGTACTGGTGAGTTTGAACGTGATCCCCGCACTCGGCATGAAGACCCAACTGCCCAGCGCCAGCAGCTCGCAGCAACTCAAGCCGCAGAATAAATTCATCCTGACCCTGGGCCTCGAAGGCCAGTTGCAACTCGACGGCAAGGCCCTCACGGTCGATGCGTTGGTGCCGGCACTGAAGGCTGCAGAAAAGCCTGATACCAAGTCGACCATCATCGTCAACAGCGACAAAGGCGTAGAGGTTTCGCGCCTGGTGGAAGTCATGGACACCCTGCGCCTGGGTGGCTTTACCTCCGTGTCCATTGCCACGCGTAAGTCTTGATCATGTATGTACTGTTTCGTGCGCGTCAGCTGCTGGGCAGTGTCCCGGCCCTGATCGCCCTGGTGCTGATTGCACTGGGTATCCAGTCCCAACCGTTGAAAATCCAGCCGCAGTACGACGAGTCGGCGGTCGAGCTGGCCCTGGTCGAACCCGATCCCGAAGTGGTTCCTGAGCCTGTGGTCGAGCAAGAGCCGCCACCGCCGGTGATCGAGGACGAAGAAGCCGAACCGGCCCCGCCGCCACCACCGCCCAAACCCTTGCCAAAACCTGAACCCAAGCCCAAGCCGGTGCCCAAACCCAAGCCCGTGGTGGCCGCCAAACCGACTCCCACGCCAGCGCCAGTCGCACCCGTCGCGGCCAAGCCAGTACAGGCCGCTGTCGCGCCAACACCTGCGCCACCGGCACCGCCCAAAGTAGATGGCCAGGCACTGGAAGGCGGTTACCTCAAGGGGCTGCGCAACGAGCTGGACACGTACAAGCAATACCCCACCGGGCGCCAGGCGTCCCTCGAGCGCCCCAGTGGCGAGGTGGTGGTCTGGTTGATGGTGGATCGACAAGGCCGCGTCCTTGATGCCGGGATCCAGACCCCGGCGCCGAGCATGCTGCTCAATCGGGCCGCTACCAATAGCCTGCGCCGCATCAAGCAGGTCAAGCCGTTCCCCGAACAAGCCTTCGGTGGACGTAACGAGCAACGCTTCACCGCCACCTTCAACTACAGCGTGCAATAAGCACCGACACCAGGACGACAGTGATGAGGTTCACACGTATTCATCTGGCACTTGTTGCCGCGACGAGCATGACCCACGCAGTGGTCATGGCAGCTACCAGCGACAGTGACGTCGGCACGATCGGAGTTCAGGGAGGCAAGGCGACCGCGGGGGGCGGTTACATGGTCCAGGAAGAGAGCGCCAAGGGCCGCTCGACCATCACCAAGGAAGCGTTGGACAAACAAACCGCCACCGGCAACGCCATCGACAAGCTCAAGTACACGCCGGGCCTGAACATCTCCAGTGAGGACAACACCGGTCTGTCGGGCTTTCGCTTCACCATGCGCGGCATGAACTCCGACCAGGTCGGTATGTCGGTGGATGGCATGCCGATCAATGACTCCGGCAACTACGCGCTGTACTCCAACCTGCTCGGCGATCCGGAAAACATCGACCAGATCTTCGTCACCCAGGGCTCGTCGGAAGCCGACGGCCCGCACATCGGCTCCAGTGGCGGCAACATCGGCATCGTGACGATTCGCCCGACCAAGGAAACCGGTGCGTTCGTTAAACAAGTGGTGGGCAGCAACGCCACCCGCAAGACCTTTGCGCGCCTCAACACCGGCGAAGTCAACGGCCTCTCCAACTGGCTGTCGGCGTCCCACACCGAAGGCCAGATGTGGCGCGGCTCGGGCGCGGTGCGTGCGGACAAGGTGGAGTGGAACAGCTTTTTCGACGCCGGCAACGGCAACACCGCCAACCTGATCCTCAAGTACCACGAGCAGGACAACAACAGTTACAGCCAATTGACCAAGGCGCAGTTCCAGCAGTTCGGCCGCCAGTATGACCCGTACCCGGCCAAGCCGGCGCTGGGCTCCAACGGCAAGATCAGCAGCTATTACGACCTGGCACAGAACCCGTTCCAGACCTTCACCGCCGTGCTCAACACCCAGTACAAGCTGAGCGACAACCTGTCGCTCTCGGTGATCCCGTATTACTACTACGGCAACGGCAGCGGCGTGGGCTCCTCCGCCTATGCGCTCAACAGCGGCTCCAACAAAGGCGGCGTATTCGACCTCGGCAACCTGCCGACGCAGGCCCAATACAACGCCGACGGCTCCGCGACGACGGGCGTCTACTACCGCCCTTCGCGCACCCAGACCTGGCGCCCGGGCATCACCACCAAGCTGAACTGGGACCTGGGCGACCACAGCCTGCAATTCGGCTACTGGTACGAGCGCGCCCGCCAAAGCCAGACCCAACCGTTCATTGCCCTCAAGAACAGCGGCAAGCCCAGCGACACTTGGCCGGACGCCAGCTCCGTGGTCGACGCCAATGGCAACACCGTACAAGGCCGCGACCGCTACACCGTAACGCCGGCGCAAAAAGTCTGGGCTCAGGACACCTGGTACATCAACTCGGACTGGACCCTGATCGCGGGCCTTGCCTACATGAATGTCGAGCGTGAGGGCACCAACCACGGCAGCCTCACCGAACAACCGGGCAAGGCCAACCAGACCTACAACAAGCTGCTGCCCAACGCCGGTCTGAAATACCAGCTCGACGAACGTGACCAGTTGTTCTACAGCCTTTCGCGCAACATGCGTATCCCGCAGAACTACGTGCTGTACGACAAAGGCGTGGGCTCCCTGGACTCCAAGCCGGAACTGAGCTGGAACCAGGAACTGGGCTGGCGCTACACCGGCGAAGACATGACCCTCGCCGCCACCCTGTTCTACATGCAGTTCAAGAACCGCCAGCTCACGTCCCTGGACAGCAACGGCGATTCGGCCGACATCAACGCCGGTACCGTGATCAACAAAGGCCTGGAACTGGAGTGGAGCGGCAAGCTGCCGCACAACTTCAACTACTACACCTCCTACACCTACACCAGCTCCAAGCAGCAGGACGACCTGACCGTCTTCAGCGCCGGCAAACCGATCGTATTGCCCACCAGCGGCAAGCAGTTCGCCAACGTGCCGGCCAACATGCTGGCGGCCAACATCGGCTATGACGACGGGCGTTTCTACGGCACCTTCGGCGGCAAATTCACCAGCAAGCTCTACGGTGACCTGACCAACGACGAAGCCATTTCGGCGCGCACCGTTTTCAACCTCGGCGCCGGTATCTACCTGCCCGTGGACAAGAAAGTGGTCAAGGACGCCACCCTGCGCCTGAACGTCGACAACCTGTTTGACAAGAAGTACCTGGACGGCGTGTACACCACCAAGACCAACGCGGCGAGCTACAGCGGTTTCCGCGATGGTGACCCGGCTTACATCGTCGGCCTGGACCGTACCGTCACGGTTTCCCTGGAAGCGAATTTCTGATTAATCACCTGAGAGGAACACACTCATGGACATGGACCTGCTGCACCAAATCACCTTCTATGTGATGTACGCCGCGATGGCGATCGCGATCTTCATCACCATCGAACGGGGCATCTACTTCGCTTACGTGCGCCGCCAGGCCCGCGCCCTGACCGACGTGCTGGGCGCCAACGTGCACAGCGAGCGCGACTTGCCAGAAAGCCTCACCCGCCGCGACAGCCTGCCGCTGAACATGGTGCTGCCGATCCTCGCGCAAAAGGCCTCCAACGGCTCGCGCAAGGACCTGGACGACGAAATCGAAACCCAGTACCTCAAGACCCGTGCGCCGCTGTCGCGCAGCCTGTGGATCATCGAGACCATCACCACCGCCGCGCCATTGCTGGGCCTGCTGGGCACCATCCTCGGCATCATCGACACCTTCAAGGCGCTGGCCAGTGCCGGCGTGTCCGACCCAGGCCAGATCTCCGGTGGCATCGGTACGGCTTTGTTCGCCACCGGCCTGGGTATCGCCATCGCGCTGTTCTGCGTGGTGTTCCACAACTTCTTCCAGGACAGCCTGGAGCGCATCAACGACCAGCTGAAAATCCTGCTGATCCGTGCGGCCACCGGCGCCCGTGTACAGGGTGAAGTACCGCATCTGGTGCCAACGCCGTTGCACACCCGCACGGCATGACCTTCAGGGCGGGCGCATGATGCGCCCGCCTTTCTTTTTGCCCCGATGAGACGCCTATGTCCCTCTCGATAAAGTTGCGTATCGCAGGCCTGACCGGCCTTCTGTTGAGTCCGCTTGCCCAGGCGGACTTTTCAATTCCAGGGTTTGAACTGGTACACACCGTGCCGGTGGACACTGCGCTGGGGACTGCCGACTTGCGCCAGCCAGGGCCGGTGTGGATCGAGCTGTTTGACGGCGCAAAAAGCAGCATTGATATCGGCCAGTTCTACGCGGCCGACCATCCCGGTTCGGTGATGGACAAGGTGATCGAGCATCTGGAAGCTGCCGGCAAACGGGGTGTGAAGATTCGCTTTCTGCTGGAGGAAAAAGGTATTCGGCTGTCGGAGGCGTCTACGCTGGAACGCCTGCGCGCAATTCCTAACCTGACCTTTCGCGTGCTGGCCTATGGGCAGTTGAGCGGCGGGATCATCCACGCCAAGTACATGGTGGTGGACGGCAAGCAGGCGTTTGTCGGCAGTCAGAATTTCGATTGGCGCTCGCTGGAGCATATCCATGAAACCGGGCTGCGCATCAGCGATGCCAGCGTGGTCAGCCAGGTGCAGGCGATCTTCAACCAGGACTGGCAAGCCCAGGCCGCCTTGGCAGATAAGCAACCGGTGCCACTGCCCGCTGCGGCCCAGGAGCCTGCGCGCACCGGCAACTACCTGGTGGCCAGCCCGCAACGCTACAACCCGCCCGGCGTGGGCGACTCACAACTGGAACTGCCGCGCCTGCTAAGCGAGGCCAAGAAAGAAGTGCGCGTGCAATTGCTCGACTACGCACCGCTGTCCTACGGGCCGGATAGAACCCGCCCCTACTACGCAGTGATCGACAACGCCGTGCGCGCCGCCGCTGCGCGTGGGGTGTCGGTCAAGCTGATGGTGTCCAACTGGAACACCGACAAGCTGGAACTGCCCTACCTCAAAAGCCTGGCCGTGCTGCCCAACGTCGAGGTCAAGATCGTCACCCTGCCCGAAGCCAAACAAGGGTTTATTCCGTATGCGCGGGTGATCCACAGCAAGACCATGGAGATCGACGGGCAAGTGGCCTGGGTTGGCACCAGCAACTGGTTGGGCGGGTATCTGGATAACTCGCGCAACCTGGAAGTGGTGATGCACGACGCGGCGATGGCCAAGCGCATCGGGCAGTTGCACGAGCAGTTGTGGGAGGGGCCGTATGCCAAGGCGTTGGACGTGATGGCATCGTATCCGGAGCCGCATCCGGGTAAGCCTTGAGCACTCATTTCAAACTTCACCCTATTCCCCTGTGGGAACCGGCTTGTGTGGGAGCTGGCTTGCCTGCGATGGCGGACTGTCAGTCGACAACTTCATTGCTGATCCACCGCTATCGCAGGCAAGCCAGCTCCCACAAGGCTCCCTATCCCGGCCTTGGTGATGGTAGTGTGTGGAAATGTTTCTGACAGATCGATCAGAAACCTCTTACTCACCGCCTGCAAAGGAATGCCTCTAACCATGCACTTTCCACTCAAGAAACTGGTGGCTGCCACCCTGTTCGTCGCCAGCTTTGCGGCCGTCGCCACGCCTGCGTCCGCCAATATCAGCGTCGAACAAAGCACAGCCATCATCAAGCACTTTGGTGAAACCCCAACCACCGATTTCCGTGGTTTCCTCGGCACCCTGGCCAAGGGCGACCTGGGAAAAACCGACGACGTCGGCCCGGCCATCGAAGCCTTCCTCGCCAACAAACCCCTGAGCGCCGACCAGCAGAACGAAATCAATCGCCTGCTGGGGATTTATACCCGCGTGAAGTACGGCAAGGCCGCCCTGGAAACCCTGCGCGAGCTGGTCGAGATCCCAACCTTCAACATCGACGGCCTGCCGCAGCACAAGAACCCGGAATTCCTCAAGATCGCCGACAAGATCCAGGGCCTGGCCAAAGCCTTCAACCTGAACTTCCGTAACGTCGACAACCGCGTGTATGAAATCTCCCTGGAAGGCAGCGGCGATGAAGTGGTCGGCATTCACGCCCACGCCGACGTGGTGCCAGTGACCCCGGAAAACTGGGTGCTCAAGGACGGCACCAGGCTCGACCCGTTCAAAGTCACCCTGATCGGCGACCGCATGTACGGCCGTGGCACCGAGGATGACAAGAACGGCATCGTGGTGACGATGTATGCGATGAAGGTCATCAAGGAAGAAAAGCTGCCACTGGCGCGCAACTTCAAGCTGCTGGTGGACACCACCGAGGAAACGTCCGGAGACGCCATTCCTTACTACTTCGAGCATAACCCGACGCCGCAATACAACCTGGCGCTGGATGGCGGCTACCCGGTGGTGATTGCCGAAAAAGGCTACGGCACCGTCATGGCAAGCTTCCCGGTGCGCAAAGGTGACGGCAAAGGCGCAGAAATCATCGCCATGACCGGCGGCGCGGCCACCAATCAGATTCCTTCGGTGTCGGTGGCCACTCTGCTCAGCGACAAGCCTGCGGAGCTGGCGGCCAACCTGCAAAAAGCCGGCGATGAATACGCCAAAAATAATGGCGCTGACTTCACCGTGGCGGCCAAGGTGGTGGGCAAAGAGGTCAAGCTGACGGTCACTGGTGTGTCCGCGCACTCGTCCGAGCCGGAAACCGGCGTGAACCCGGTCGCACGCATGCTGGAGCTGATCCACAGCGTCGACGGCAAGATCGCCCTTAAGCACAACCACATCACCGACGCCGCAAAATATGCCGCCGACAACTGGGGCCTGGATTACCTGGGCGGCAAGTTGGGCGTGGGCTTCTCCGATGCATTCATGGGGCCGCTGACCACTTCGCTGACCTTTGTTGGCCAAGACGCCAAAGCCTTCAAACTGGCGGTGAACTTGCGCATTCCCAAGGGCAAGTCGCCGGAAAAACTCAAGGCCGAGATCGAAGAGAAAATCAGCGCCTGGGACAAACACACCAAAGTGGCCATGGACGTCACTTACTCGGTGGCAGAACCGATGTATCGCAACCCTGAAGGTGAGTGGGTCAAAGCGCTGTTGGCCGTGGCCAGCGAAAACCTCGGCATGGAGCACAAGTTCGGCACCTCAGCCGGCGCGACCTCCGTGCATGAGCTGCCCAATGGCGTGCAATTCGGCCTGGCGAAGCCGGACGTGAAGTACACCGGGCACACCGACGGTGAGTTCAAGACCGTCGAGCAGTTCCTGTTGGACCTGCAGATCGTCACGGAAATGATCGGCCGTGTGGGGCAACTGCCGAAGCTCTGATAAGCGCAGGTAAAAACCACAACGCCGATCAACATTGATCGGCGTTGTGATTAAACAGGTCTGGCTTGCGGCCTAAAACATATCCATCGCATTGCACAGCTTGGCCTTCTCTACCGGCACGTTCTCCGGTTTTCCCGTCGGGTTCAGGCGCTGCAATGCAATCAGGCACTGGCCACCGTCCAGCAGGATCAGTTCGTAATCTTGCCCGGCCTTGGGGGTGAAGTGAAAGCTCTGCCTGCAGCTGTAGGAATTGCCGCCAGAAACATAGCCCTCACTCTGGAAGTTCATGGCAAAAGGCTTGTTCGCCGGCACCTTCAGTTCGCTACGCGCCGAGCCTTGCGCCTCCACCCGGCGGTTGCTCTCGGGCATGCCCAGGCTGCGGCCATTATTCTGACCCGCAAAGCCGGATTCGGACACGGCCATCACCCCGGCGCCAGGCACACGCCAGTCGATGCAATCACGGCCCGGCACGCCGCGCGCCATGCCATTGGTGATTACACGCAAAAGTGCGGTATCCCCGGATGTGGGTTCAACATAGGCCGTGTTGTAAGCACGGATATTGGAAATATTGCCGCAGCCACTCACGGCCACGGCCAGGCCTGCTATCAGAAACGCTCTCATGGAAATCCTTTTTTTGAGGCTTAACGGCAGTGATAAGGGCTTTCGCTGCGCAGTTCCTCGCCGGTCCGGGCATCGCGAATGATGACCGTCGCCCCCGGCGCATTGAGGCAGAACGCATTGCGTATGGGGTAAATGTTATGGCCCTCGGCGGTGAAGGTGCCGAGCCTGGTTAACGGGGCGCCGGAGGCGTCCTGAGCCGTCACGGTGTATTCACCCGACATGGTCAGGCAGCCGCTCAGTGACAGCAGCAAGGTGGCGCAGATTGCATATTTCACAGGTGATGTCCCTATCGCACAGAAATAATTGCCGTGATTGGCAATGGCTGTATGAGCCGACTGCGCCCATATAGTTCAGGGAAACTCGGGAAACCTCCTACATAACACCTAGAGTGCCTCAGCCCTTCAAGCTTCAAGCTTCAAGCTTCAAGCATCAGGATATCCTCAAAGAACCCACCAACCGGCTCGGTGGGGTGGCAGAGCTGGATCTCCAGCACCCACACCATTTCACTCGGTGTGATCTCAAGCTCGGCCAATTCCGTGGTGCCGAACAGTGCGTGGGGAAAATCCGCAATACGGTGGCCGGCCAGGTTTCGCGACAGCCGCCAGCCCTTGGAAACGGCCCGTTCTTCGGCAAAGTCATAGAGTTCACAGCCGGTCATGCCACGCTTCCAGGCCTCGCGGGTTTCATCGAACACTTCATGCACGGCCTTGAAACAATCGCGGTGCAGCGCTGACTCGCCGAAGACGAAGGTGTCGCCATAGTCGCCCTCGTAGCCGTCCCACACCGGGCCGAGGTCGACCACCACGATATCGCTGGCACGCAGCGGGCGCAGTGGGTCAATGCCTTCTCTCGGTGGGCGAACCGTGTCGTCGCCAAAACGGATGTACGTCGGGTGCCAGGTGTGGGAGGCGCCCATGGCCTGCAACTGCTCGGCGGCCATGTCGAGGGCTTCCCCGGTGGTCATGCCGACCTTGAGCTGGCTGGCAATCGCTGCCAGGGCGCGGATGGTTTTTTCACGAGCGGCGAGCATGCCGTCCAGCGAATACCTCGGGCCGACCTTTTCCCAGGTGTCATCCAGGGTCTTGAGCAGCGCGTCGGCGCTCGACTGGCCGCTGGGCACAAAGGCTTCGGCGATAAACCGATGGCTCGGTAAACCTGCTTCCAGGCACTTGGCACGCGTCTGGCTGATCATGCCGCCATTACCGCAGGCATACACCTGAGCGGCTTCCCAACGGTGCCCGTGGCCTAGCGCGACTTCCTGCACCTTGCCCTGCGAGGCCAATACTGGGTGCCAGTGGAAACGCGGGTGGTCGATGACCGCCTGGTCCAGGAATGCGCGGTCGTAAAAATCTGCTGCTTGCGCGCCGCCCCAGTAAAACGTCACCTCCACATCACGCTTCAAGGCGGTCAGCAAGATCGGCTTGATACCCGCATAGCCGGTGCCGGTGGCAAACAGGACGACCGGCGCAGCGTCATCGTCCTGCCAGGTGCAGGCACCAAAAGGCCCTTCCAGCGGCAACAGGTCGCCGGCCTCAAGGCTGCCCAGCAGGGTCTCGGAAAACAACCCGCCGCTCACCTGGCGAATCTGAAACACCAGCCGCCCATCGCCGTCGGCCGGCAAGTTGGCGATCGAGAAGCACCGCGAATCGCCATCGACCAGGCGGACCTTGAGGTACTGGCCTGCCCGCACGGCCAATGGCATATCCGGCATCACCACCAACTCGATGATGTCGGGGCTCAGTGCGCGCTTGCTCAGCACTGTCGACTCGACGACCAGCGCGGGCGTGTCCAGCGACCAGCCGGGAATTTCCAGGCGCATGTCGGCGCAGGCATGGCTTTGGCACAGCAGCATTTCATTGGCCGCCAGCGGGTAGCTCGGCGCGGGTGCGCCGGGGGCCAGTTGCTTGGCGCGGTATTCACCTTGGGTGACCACCACCTTGCACGACCCACAGGCACCGCGTCGGCACGAGAACGGCACTGACAAACCGCTGGCGAGCATCGCGTCCAGCAACAGCTCATCACCGGCTTCAAAGGTTTTACCCGAGGGAGAGAGTTCGATTACATGGCGTGTGTTCATAAAGACCTCGGAGTAAGTGAGGCCTGATTGTTGCGCTAGACTAGGCCCATTAAAACCTCCAGTTTTGGATACTTCAGATGGTCCAGATGCGTAAGTGGCGCCCCTTGCTCAAACTTGATGACGGTTCAAGCCAAGCCTCCTATCGCAAGATTGCCGAAGGCCTCGTCGCGGCCATCCTCGAAGGGCGGCTGCCGCCCGGCACGCTGCTGCCGGGCACTCGGGAGATGGCGCACCTGCTCGACGTCAACCGCAAAACCGTGATCCTGGCCTACGAAGAGGCCATGACCAAAGGCTGGCTGATCAGCGAGCCGCGCCGTGGCACCTTCGTCAATGCGCAACTGGCGCCCAAGCCCGTGCCCAGTCGCTCGCAACCGTCTTTCGCCCCGGCGCTGGTGCCACAGGCGGTCGTGCCCTACTTCGCCCAGAACGCCCAGGTGATTGCCCTGGAGCACCGGCATGACGCGTTGTTTTTCGATAACGGCGCGTGCGATCACCGCTTGCTGCCGCAAGCCGTGCTGCATCGTTACTACCGCAACGCCTTGCGCAGCAGCTTTACCACCAACACAGTGCGCTACGGCAGCGAAGGCACCGGCTATTACCTGCGCTGCGCGCTGGCCGACATGCTGCGCAACAATCGCGGGCTGATGATCAGCGCCGAGAATATCTGCCTGACGCCAGGCACCCAGGTGTCGCTGTACCTCACGGCCAGCCTGCTGATCCAGCCCGGTGACGTGGTGTTGGTGGAGCGCCTGAGTTACCCGCCGGCGTGGGAGATTTTCCGCAAACTCGGTGCGCGTTTGATCACGGTCGACATGGACGATGAGGGCTGCCGCACCGACCATATCGAGCAGCTCTGCCAAACGCATAAAGTGCGCATGATCTATCTCACCCCGCACCATCAATTCCCCACCACCGTAAGCCTGCATGCGGCACGTCGGCAACAGCTGCTGGCCTTGGCGGCGCTGCATGATTTTTGCGTGATCGAAGAAGACTACGACCACGAGTATCACTTTAACGGGCGGCCCTATTTGCCGCTGGCCAGTGACAGCTCGCAACGCCATGTGATCTACATCGGCTCGCTTTCAAAGGCATTGGGATCGACGTTCCGGTGCAGCTATGTGGTGGCGCCTGCCCATGTGACTGAAGTGCTGCAAAAAAGCGCCGCACTGGTGGTGGGCGACACCGATGCCGTCGCGCAGAAAATGTTGGCGGACCTGATCAATGAGGGTGAATTGAAGAAGCACTTGCGCCGTGTTTCGAAAGAATACGCCGCGCGGCGCGAAGTGTTGCAGAGCTGTCTGCACGAGGCGTTCGGCGAGCGTATGCAGGTGCGTACGCCCGAGGGCGGGCTGGCGCTGTGGGTGCGTTTCCAGGATGAGACGAATGTTGACCGGTTAGTGGAGGATGCCCTGGGCCAGGGAGTTGTGGTGCGCAGTGCGCGTCAGTTTTCGCCTGAGGGCTTGGCGGAGAACGCGTTGCGCCTGGGGTTTGCTTCGCTCAATCGGGATGAGATACGCCAGGGTACGTTGCGCTTGGCGCGGGCCATGAAGACGTGTTGAACACAGGCCGAACGCTCTGTGTGGGGGGATGGTTGTTGAGTACATATCCGTTGCTGCGGTAACGGCGGCTTATGGTTCCGCTCTTACAGCGGGTCACTTTTGCAAGGACCGGAATGCCGGCCCAGTCAAAAGTAACCAAAAGGTCCTCGCCCCAACACTCGGTGCCTCGCTATGGCTCGGCATGCCCGCAATCCGCCAGTGATTTGGGGGGCGATTTCAGATCAAGATCAAAAGCGCAGATCAAAAGACCGCTGACTTCGTCATCGAAAAGGATGTAAGGGCCAGAGCAACAGCAACAGCAGAGCCATACTCGGTCTAATGTGGGAGCTGGCTTGCCTGCGATGGCATCAACTCTGTGTACCTGACACACCGAGGTGTCTGCATCGCAGGCAAGCCAGCTCCCACAGAAAAGCAGATCCCAGGTGTATGCAAATCCGCTTTTCGCTTTTCGCTTTTGATTCAACCACTCAGGTCGGCTTTCAGGCCGCCGTGCTCTGCTTTTGATCTTGATCTTGCTTTTGATCTGAGGCGCCCCGTTAACCACGATGGCCGAACGCAGGCTTGAATCCGTGGGTAACCCGGCAGGACGCCGGGTTAGCCGCGCTGGGCCAAGGATGGCCCATCGCGGCGGCCCACGGATTCAAGCCGGAGTGAGGGCATGCCGAGCCTAGGCGAGGCACCGAGTGGTGGGGCGAAGACCTTTTGGTTACTTTTGGGGCGTTTGCCAAAAGTGACCCGCTGTAAGAGCGGAACCAATAGAAGCCGTTACCGCAGCAACGGATATACACTCAAAACCACCGCCCCTAAGACCGCCTCAAAAGACCTGAAAAAGCACCACCCTCAAAGAGGAAGCATCAATCGAGACCGCTCTTGCACCCGCGCCAACTCAGGAAACTCCAGCAGCAGCGCCCGATTACCCCTGCCGATATGCTCCATGACCGCCCGCGTAACGTGTTCACGCACCATCCCGGTCGAGACGTAATACATGGCCCAGGCCTGCTCCGGCGTACAGTGACCGATCTGCTCCTCAATCTCCTTGTACGCCTGATAATCGTCCGATTTCACATCGCACGGGTCATCACGTCGGGCCATGATTTATCTCCCTCTCTGGGATCTATGCGAAAGCACTCGGGCCTCACTCAGCCAGTCACGTACCGCTCTTCACCTTGGTCCACACACGTGTACGGATACGCTCCAGCTTCAAGGGCAACGGCTCAAGCGGCACCAGCGTGGCGATGGTGGCTTTGGACGGATAAATCCACGGGTTATCGCGCAACTTCTGCTCAACCAGCGCGGTGGCGTCCTTGTTGGCATTCGGGTACAGCGTGTGATTGGAGCTCTTGGCAATCACCTCGGGCTCAAGCATGTAATTGATAAACGCCAAGCCGGCCTTGGCGTTGGGCGCATCCTTGAGCAACACAAAGTTTTCCGACCAGACCAGCCCACCCTCGCGCGGCAAGCTGTAGGCAATCTTGCGGCCAGTGTGGTTTTTCTCATTGATGCCCTGGGCCGTCAGCGCCCCGCTCGCCCAACCCACGACCACGCAGATATTGCCATCGGCAAAGTCGGCGTCGGTTCTGGAGGAGTCGAAGTAGAGAACATAAGGGCGGATTTTCAGCAGCAGCGCCTGGGCCTTCTGGTAATCCTCAGGGTTCTGGCTGTTGCTCGGCAGGCCGAGGTAATGCAAGGCGATGGAGATGATTTCACTCGGCGAGTCGAGCATCGCCACGCCGCAGGACTTGAGCTTGCTGATGTTTTCTTCTTTGAAGATCAAGTCCCAGCTGTCCACCGGGGCGTTATCACCCAGTGCCGCCTTGACCTTATCCACGTCATAACCAATGCCGGTGGTGCCCCACAGGTACGGAATCGCGTATTGGTTACCCGGATCATTAGTGGCGAGCAAGGCCAGCATTTCCGGGTCGATATGCGCATAGTTGCTCAGTTGGCTGCGATCCAGCGGGGCCAGCACACCCGCCTGGATCAGGCTTGGCAACACGTTGGAGGTGGCGACGACGACGTCATACCCCGTGCGCCCGGCCATGGCCTTGCTTTGCATGACCTCGGCACTGTCGAAGGTATCGATGTGCATCTTGGTGCCGGTTTTTTGCTCGAATTCCTTCGGTGTCTCGGGAGCGATCAACCCGAACCAGTTGTACAGGTTAACCCGGGGTTCTGCCGCCGCTGCGGGCGTGCTGGCCCCGACACAGACAAGCGAGGCTAAAAAAATGGCTCGCAAATGTGATTTATTCATATAACTATCCTTGTCAAAAACGACAGGCCTTCATGGCCATCAACGCTGGTGGGTGAATATACCCGGCGTCGTCGAATAGTAAATACCTACAAATACTTAGCTCATTCGCCTGAATCCCTAACCCTAAAGGGGTAGTCCATGTCACTCGACCTTCACAACCTCGCCTGGCACCGGTCAGCCGGCAAACTCATCATGGAGCTGAACCGCCCAGCTTTCTGGAGCTCGCTGGTTCGCGTCCTGAATGAGTACGTGCAGATCGACAATTGGGTGGTCCTGGTGTTCAGCAACCAGCAAGTCAACGTCGTCAGCGTGACCGAGGTAGCCGATGCCGACGAAGTCGACGCCCTGACGCAACTGTATGTAAAAGGCCTTTACCTGCTGGACCCGTTTTACATTGCCAACCGTGAAAACCCGCAGAGCGGTTTTTTCCATCTGTCAGACATTGCACCCGAGCACTTCCTGACCACCGAGTACTACCATCAGTATTTCGCCCGGTACGTGTCCGTCGATGAGGTGCAGTACAACGTCCAGCTCGACGCGGATCGAACCCTGTGTATTTCATTTGGCAGTAACACGCGCTACACCCCGGAACAGATCACCACACTGGATATCATCAAGCCGTGGGTCATGGCATTGATGCATCAACGCATGTGTTTTGAAGTCGATGAAGAAAAAAACCTCAGTGAGCCGCCGCCCTGGTCCGAAGCCATTGTGCAGTTGGGCACACAGATCACCACGCGCGAGAAGGACGTGCTCAAGTTGCTGCTCAGTGGTTTTTCCAATAAAGAAATCGCCGGCAAACTGGCGCTGTCGACAGAAACCATCAAGGTGCACCGGCGCAATATCTACACCAAGCTCAACATCAAATCGCAGTCCGAACTCTTTTCGCGTTTTTTCATGCCTAAACAGGACGTTTACACGCTGAGTTAGGCGCGCGATCACTCGCCATCCTCAAGAAGCCCCCGGGCGGTAACCTAGCCGTTCGGTCAGTTACCGCGCATGCCCCCTTTGCTTACCCTTTCCCCTGGTTTCTATCGGAGGGGGCGTGATGTCCTTGATCAGCGATGTAGAACGCGCTTGCACACGCCTGGCCTCAGCAGGATGGCATGACCTGTTGCTGCACCACGGCCTGGACATCACCTCGACAAGCCTGCGTGAGGAACTCGCCAGGCCTGTGCAGATTGATCGCACCCAGCCAGGCTTTGAGGATTTTTCCGCTGATGCCACACGCGGTATAGAGCCTGGGCACCCGGCCGACAGCCTGCTGTTTCATGCCTTCGCCTCGCCCAATGTGGTCACCGCGGTCCAGGGTAAAACGCTCACGGCCTTCCCCACAGCCGCTGAAATCGAGCACGTCCTCAATTATGTCTACGGCGCCGCTCCCCCGACCCTGGAGGCTTTGCAGCAACTGGCCGGTGAGGCGCAACTGGCGATTGCAGTGTTCGCGTATGAATACCGGCCCTACGCCGAAACTGTGCACAGGCGCCAGGCGGACCTGTGTTTCTCGCGTACCGGGGTGGCCCGGGTCGGCACGGCGGACGCGCTCTATAACCCGCAGCAAAGAGGTTTTTTGCCCTTTGTCGAGGGCCAGCCAAACCAGATGCGGGTGATACCGGCGCGCTACGGCGCGTTCATCGCTGCCCGGCACACCGGCCAACCGGCGCGGTTTGGCCCAATGGATGCTCAACCTATCGATGAGGATCTGGAGTTCTGGGTGCCCCTGCACAAAGTGTTCGATGGCAACGAGTGCCTGGCCGGAATGGACCTGACTGTGCAGTTGGAAAACCACCAGATCAATGAAAAAATCGGACAGATCCATAGGCGATTTCGCGATACCGGCTGGCAAGAGCCTGACATTCTCAATGCGCCTTTCGTCATTACCGAGGGCTTGTCCCATTGGGCGAATACCGATGAGTTCGCGCCGGGGCTGTTGATGCCCGACGCCAAAGAGGCGCTGGTGGAACTGGCCTATTACCAAGACCGTCCGCTGTCGTTCATGATGCCCCCAAATACCGGCGGGTTGGTGCATGGGCGCCATCATCTACGCGACGACGGTTCGATCGAAGACCTCAATCAGCGACAGGATGTCGACGCCATCGTCAAGGCGGGCGGCTACCGAGCCCTGCACTATCAGGATGCCATGGCCGACGGCTGGGTACGGGCCCACTGCCCTGCGCTGGAACTGGCGAGCATCGCCGCCTACTCCATCATCGGTGCGCCGGATTTTTTTCCGTTATGTGGGCAACGAGAGCTCAAGCAATGGTCCAGCGACCCGGCGGTTTTCCCTTGCCCTGCGCCGCCCTGCCCAGAGGTTTGGCATACACGGGTCAACCCACTGTCCGACGTGCGTTTTTTTATCAATCAGGCCCTTGCCGGTGGTTACTTCGCCCCTGAAGACCGTGGCGTCACCGCCATCGTCTCCCACCCACAGTCCTCCACAACACCCGACTTGGCCCTTCCTGTGCAGCGTGCTCAACGGCAATCCTGGCTACCGGATTTCGCCAGCGGGGTCTTTGGACCGGGCTGGGAAGTGGGCCGGGGCCTGGTAGACGCTCCGTTTACGAACATGCTGTGCGGTTATCAGTTAGCCAGCCCGTTTACTGAGGATGCACGCATCTGTGCGGCACTCGGCTCCTACTGGCCAGGGGTGGCACCTGACTCCACCCGCAGCTTTGAACCGCGCAATGTTTCGGCCACGGTCATTCCGCTGACAGACAGCGAAATCGGCCTGGGCGACAGCCCTGCCTGGGATGGCCGCGCCGGTCCCACCTTGATTGAGTCGCAGGGGCGCATGCTGGTGCAGTACCGTGCTTATGAGTACAGCGACTACACGCAGGCCGCATTGGATGGCCAACTGTCGCTGGCCATCACCGGGCAGACCAGCACCGCGCAGTACCACCAGAGGGTGCTGGGGATGCGTCGTGCTTATGAGGCAGTAGGGGTCGGATCAGACAAAGAACAACGAAAACGCTGGCCTCTGCTGGCGTTTTTTCAGGTGCAATTACCGGATCAAGCGTTCGAAGTTGCGCAGCAAGAGGCCGGCTTGCAACTCTCGGGTGAGGTGCATTTTTACACGCTGTACAAACATGGCGCGATAATCACCCCCACGCATGACTTCAAGCTTCGCCACGTGCAAATAGAGCAAGTCATCGACCTGTACATGAGCCACGACGCCGTACTGATCCGTCTGGACGGCGCCGCCTGGCGACCATTCGAAGGCCCCCTCAACCCGCCGCCCCCAAAAACGGCAACGCCAGGTACAGTTTGATCACCACCGCATTGGTAATGTCGATAAAAAACGCCCCCACCATCGGCACCACCAGAAACGCAATCGGCGATGGCCCGAAGCGCTGCGTGACCGCCTGCATATTGGCAATGGCGGTCGGCGTGGCCCCCAAGCCAAAACCGCAATGCCCCGCCGCCAGCACGGCCGCGTCGTAGTTGCGGCCCATGACCCGGAACGTCACAAAGATCGCAAACAGGGCCATCAGCAACGCCTGGGCCGCCAACAGAATCACTATCGGCAAGGCCAACGCCGCCAGATCCCAGAGCTTGAGCGACATCAGCGCAATCGCGAGGAACAACGACAAGCTGACATTGCCCAGCAGCGACACTTCACGCTCAAACACCTGATGCCAGCCAAGCGCCGACAAGCCGTTGCGCAACACCACGCCCACAAACAGCACGCATACAAACGTCGGCAATTCGAAAGCCGTACCTTTAATAAAGCCATACAGGAAGGTGCCGACCTGCAAGCTGATCGCCAATAACGCCAGGGTCTCGATAAATGAAAACGAGGTGATCATGCGTTCCTGGTTGGGCTGCTCAAAGCCTTTGGGCTGGGGCGGTTGCGCCAGCTCAACGCCGGGCACCTGCACACGTTTGATCAGCAAGCGGGCAACGGGGCCACCTATCAGCCCACCCAATACCAAGCCAAACGTCGCCGAGGCAATCGCCAGTTCGGACGCCGAAGCCACGCCATATTTTTCGCTGAACACCGCGCCCCAGGCTGCGCCAGTGCCGTGCCCGCCGGACAAGGTGACGGAGCCTGCCAACAGCCCCATCAACGGGTCGAGCCCCAGCGCCTTGGCCAGGGCAATGCCCATGGCATTTTGCACCACCAGCAGGGCCGTCACGACCAGCAGGAAGATGCCGAGGATGCGCCCGCCTTTCTTCAGGCTGGCAAAGTCCGCATTCAGGCCGATGGTGGCAAAGAACGCCAGCATCAAGGGGGCCTGCAATGAGGCGTCGAATCGAACCTCGATATCCGTTAATGCGCGCAGCAACAGCAGCAGCGCAGCCACCAATAAGCCGCCGACCACCGGCTCCGGAATACTGTAGGCGCGTAAAAAGCCGATACGGGCGACCAGCCAACGCCCCAACAGCAGCACCAGAGAGGCGGCGACCAGGGTTGAGTAAAAATCGAGTTGGAACATCTGGGCAGTTCTCTGAAGTGAACAGGCACACGGGGCTGGCCAGAGTAGAGACAGCAGAACCAGTACACACCCACCCGCTATTAACTACAGACTATTCCCACGCACTTCACAACAAGGCCTACACATGTCGCGTGCAGCCGCTATCGCTGGGTGGTCGCCGGTTTGATTTTCGTCATCTACGCCATTGCGGCGGCCGACCGCGCCAACCTCGGTGTGGCGATGCCATTTATTCGCAAAGAATTCGACATGAGCAACGCCGAGGCAGGCGGCCTGATAAGCCTGTTCCTTCTCGCCTATGCCCTGGCGCAGATTCCTGACCCGGCTGATTAAAATCAGCACAAACAAAAACGCCGATCATTGCTGATCGGCGTTTTCGTTAAATATGGAGCGGGAAACGAGACTCGAACTCGCGACCCCGACCTTGGCAAGGTCGTGCTCTACCAACTGAGCTATTCCCGCAAAATGGCGTCCCCTAGGGGACTCGAACCCCTGTTACCGCCGTGAAAGGGCGGTGTCCTAGGCCACTAGACGAAGGGGACACACAACTGAAACACATGGTGTGTATTTCAGTGCCCAGAGGTTAAATCCGAAGATTATGCCCTGGTTTCACTCAATGCCGCCCGAGGGCCACATTGCTTGTAAATTGGAGCGGGAAACGAGACTCGAACTCGCGACCCCGACCTTGGCAAGGTCGTGCTCTACCAACTGAGCTATTCCCGCATATGGCGTCCCCTAGGGGACTCGAACCCCTGTTACCGCCGTGAAAGGGCGGTGTCCTAGGCCACTAGACGAAGGGGACACACGTACAACATTCACTCCCTACCGCGTTTCGCTGTGTGCTTTACGCTGTAAGTGGCGCGCATTCTATGGATGGATTGAAAGGTCGTCAACCCCCAAGGATAAATTTATTTAAATCAATGACTTCGCCCTGCTTTCCGGGCCTTGGCGGGCATTCTGCCCGTCCGGGCTTTGACGCCTATATTCTGGCGCCCGACAAGGCGCTATAGTTCGTCCGAGCAAATGATGGCAATGTGCATCTATGCAGGGAGCCCGCCCGGCAACGCTTACCTATATAGAAGAAACTACCTGGGCAACTGGTCGAACAGTCCTATCCGCCGGATGGTCCAGTCACTACACTCCACAGCAAACCCTATAAAAGAGGTCACACCGGTGACACCACTCATGATCACCCTGCTGGTAATAGCCGGGATCGTAATACTGATCGCCATTGGCTACATGAACCACGTGGTGGAAAACAACAAGCTGGAAAAGAAACGTACCGAGATCGAGCTCAATGATCGGCTGCGTCGGTGCGGTGAAATCACCGAGACCTTTCCTGGCCAATTGATGACCCCGGCGCTCAAGCTGCTGCTCACCCGCCTTGAGCTGAACGTCAACCAGCGTCTGTTGCACCTCAACAAGTCCAGTGCAGCACTCAAGGCGCGTATCACTGAGTTGAATGCGCTGATCGCCCAGGGCGAATCGATTCCGGTGACCAACCCGCCGGCGCCGATCCAGACTGAAGCCAAGGCCAAGGATGTGCGTTTCCTCCTTGAAGCCCTGCATGGCCAAGTGACCCGCGCGGCTCAGGATGGTTTTCTGCCGACCAACGAGGCCAAGCACTGGATCAAGGAAATTCGTCATATCCTGGTGCTGCTGCACATCGAGTTCTTCAACAACCTCGGCCAGCACGCCCTGCAACAGAACCAACCCGGCCAGGCACGCCTGGCATTCGAGCGCGGTGTGCAGTACCTGCGTAAACAGCCAGAGCCGGTGCTCTATAGCGCGCAGTTGCAATTGCTTGAGAATCAATTGGCCCGTGCTAATTCGACGGTACTGACTAACAGCAAGCCGGCTGAAGATGAGGTCAATGAGTTGACTGAAGGGCTTAAAGTTGTGGATGCGGATGCGGAGTGGAAGAAGAAAGCTATCTACGATTGATCGTTGGGGGGCGGGCGCGGTGGATGGATGGGTTGGGTACATATCCGTTGCTGCGGTAACGGCTACTTAGGGTTCCGCCCTGACGGCGGCTCACTTTTGGAAAGACCGGAATGCCGGCCCAGCCAAAAGTAAGCAAAAAGTCTTCGCCCCACCACTCGGCACCTCGCTTAGGCTCGGTGTGCCAGAACGAAGGCTTGAATCCGTGGGCCGCCGCGATGGGCCAGCATGGTTGACGGGGCGCCTCAGATCAAAAGCAAGATCAAAAGCAGAGCACGGCGGCCTAGTAGCCGACCTGAGTGGTTGAATCAAAAGCAAAAGCGGATTTGCATACACTGAAGAGCTGCTTTGCTGTGGGAGCTGGCTTGCCTGCGATGCAGACACCTTGGTGTATCAGGTACACAGAGTTGATGCCATCGCAGGCAAGCCAGCTCCCACAGTTGACCGAGTTTGGCTTTGCTGTTGCTGTCGCTGTTGCCGAGTGTTGGGGCGAAGACTTTTTGGTTGCTTTTGTCTGGGCCGCCATTCCGGTCTTTACAAAAGTGCCCCGCTGTCAGGGCGGACTCCTAAGCCGCCGTTACCTAAATAACGGATATGCCCCCCAACGCAACACGCCACAACAAAGTGCCATCACTTTGCACCTATCCCCCCGCCCCCGACTAGCGTAAAAAAGTGCCCCTAACTCCATGAAGTCAGAGGCCTGCTATGCCTGTCGCCGTCATTGATGGACAACCGCTGCACTACGTCGACCAGGGCACCGGCCCGGTCGTTCTGCTGGGCTCAAGCTACCTGTGGGACCGCCACATGTGGGCGCCGCAAATCGAAGCCCTGTCGCAACAGTACCGCGTGATCGTCCCCGAGCTCTGGGGCCATGGTGAATCCGGCGCGCTACCGGCCCAAACCCAGTCCCTGGACGACCTGGCGCGCCAGACCCTGGCCCTGCTGGATCAGTTGGACATCCCACAGATCAATCTGGTGGGCTTGTCGGTCGGCGGCATGTGGGGCGCACGCCTGGCATTACTGGCCCCAGAGCGCATCAACAGCCTGGTGCTGATGGACACCTACCTGGGCGCCGAGCCCGAGGCCACGCGTCAGTATTATTTCTCGCTGTTCAAGATGATCGAAGACGCCGGTGCCATCCCTGAGCCGTTGCTGGATGTGATCGCACCGATCTTCTTCCGGCCAGGCATCGACCGCGAGTCGGCGCTGTACCAGGATTTCCGCCAGTCACTGCAGGCCTTCTCCAAGGAGCGCCTGCTGGACAGCATCGTGCCATTGGGCCGCCAGATCTTCAGCCGCGCCGATATCCTCGACCAACTGCACCGCCTGGACACCGACACCACCCTGATCATGTGCGGTGAGCAGGACAAACCACGCCCACCCGTCGAATCCAGGGAAATGGCTGAGTTGATCGGTTGCAGCCTGACCCTGATTCCAGACGCCGGGCACATCTCCAGCCGCGAAAACCCGGACTTCGTCAACGAAGCCCTGCTGACCTTCCTCGCCAACAACGCCTGATCGTACGGCTCCGCCTTTGCTCATTGATCAAAGGCGGAAGTGCCCCACCATGCCCTTGAGCTCCGCCCCCAACTGCGCCAGCTGAATGCTCGACGCGGCGTTGCCTTGCATGCTCAGCGCTGATTGGTCGGCACTCGCGCGAATACTGGTGACACTGCGATTGATCTCTTCGGCCACCGAGCTTTGTTCCTCGGCGGCGGCGGCAATCTGCTGATTCATCTGCTGGATCAGGGACACGGCAGCGGCGATGCTGCCCAACGCGCTCTCGGTTTCCAGCGCATCGCTGACGGCGAGTTTCACCAGCTCGCCGCTTTGCTGAATCTGCTGCACCGATGACTGCGCCGCACTGCGCAAAGTACTCACCAACCGCTCGATCTCCTCGGTCGATTGCTGAGTGCGCTTGGCCAGTGCCCTCACCTCATCGGCCACCACCGCAAACCCCCGGCCTTGCTCGCCGGCACGGGCGGCCTCGATGGCGGCGTTAAGGGCCAGCAGATTGGTCTGTTCGGCGACACTTTTAATTACCCCCAATACCGTGCCGATGTGCTGGATTTCGGCACTGAGGCTGTCGATACTGGCGCTGGCACTGGTGCTGGAGGACGCCAGCAACTCAATGCGTTGCAGGCTCTGACGCACCACCTGCTGGCCGCTGTCGACCTTGGCATCGGCGGTCTGCGCCGCTTGCGCGGCTTCTTCGGCGTTACGCGCCACGTCATGCACGGTGGCGGTCATCTGGTTCATCGCCGTGGCGACCTGCTCGGTCTCCTCCTTCTGGCTGCTGACCTCTAGATTGGTTTGTTCGGTGACGCTGGAGAGTGATTGCGCAGAGCTGGCCAATTGCTCTATGCCGGCCTGCAAGCCGCTGACCATCTGGCTCAAGCCATTGCCCATCTGTTGCATCGCTTGCATCAGCTGGCCAATTTCATCGCGGCGACTGACCTCCATCCGCCCGCTCAGGTCACCGGCGGCGATCCGCTGGGCCACTGCGATCACACTGCGCAGCGGCGCCACGATCAGGCGGGTAATCAGCCAGGCTGCAACCAGCCCCACCAGTAACGCCAGTGCCGAGGAACCGACGATCAGCAGCGTGCTTTTCTTCAATTGCGCCTGCATCGACTGGTCTTCGGCGGCATACGCCTGGTTGACCCAGCTGACCACCTGGTCGGCGCGGTCATGCAATTGCTTGTAGACGATTTTTTCCTGAGCCAGCAAACCGGTGTACTCACCGAGCTTTTCGCTGAAGGCCGCAATATGCCCGGACACCTCATTGAGCACGGTCTGGTAACCCGCGTCCTTGACCGAGGTTTTCAACTGCTCAACCTGCGCAAGGGCCTGGTCGGCCTGTTCGATCTTGCCCTGTTCGGCGTTGTCGGCATCGGCCTTGCGGCTCTGGTCCAGGCGTACCCGCGCCTCGTTCATGGCTTGCAGCATCAAGCGAGACACCTGGCTGACCTGCCCGGCCTGTTCGATAAACTCGGCGCCCTCCTTGCCCTGGCTTTCCTTAAGGCCATAGGCGCCATCGTCGGCCAGGCCGGCTTGCAGCACATCGAGGTTATTGGCCACGCTGGAAACGGACCAACTGGCCATTTCCAAAGCCAGGTCCTTGGTCTGGGTCAACTCGACAAATTCATCGAACGCCTTGCGATACGCGGCCAACGCCTGTTCAACGTCGCCCATCACCAGCACATTGGCGGCGGACTGGGCCTTGAGCGTGGCCGCCAGGGCGGCCAGTGCATCGACGCTCTCATGCAAGGCATCAACGGCTTTGGGGTCGGCGTGCAACGCGTAGTCCTGCTCGATCAAGCGCACCTTGAGCAAGCCGCTGTTGAGCGAGGACATGGCATTGAGGCCTTCGAAACGCTGGCCAATGGTTTGCAGCGACCACACGCCAATGGCCGCCACCAGCGCCGTCAGCAGCAGCACCAGGAAGAAGCCCAAGCCCAGCTTTTTTGCCATACCGAGGTTGGCGAAACGTCGTTGCACGGCCGAAATCATTGCACTTGAATCCTCTTGCACGGGCAGATGCCAGCAAGCCTGGTTGCCATGCAGCGAGATTCGCAACGAGACGCCATTGGCACAAGACGTTGGCGTCACAATAATGGCAAAAAGCTACATGCTCGTCGTTTTCAGAATGGTTGAGGTCGATCTGGCAGGCCCCATGGCACGGAACAACTCCAAAGCCCGCTGATCAGCAGCATAGGCCACATTTATGCGCAGCCAGTCACTGTGCTCACCGCGGGGAGTGAACAGCGCCCCGCAAGACAGCAGGACACCAAGCCTGCGCGCGCACGCCTGCAACCGTGAATGATCGCCCAGGCCCGGCCGCGCCCACACAAACATACCGCCAGCAGGCACGGCAAACACCTGCCATTCCTCATCCTCCAGCACCTGCAGGGTGGCTGCCATTTGCGCATTCAAACGCTTGCGCAGGCGTTGCACCCACTTGCGGTAGGTGCCATTGGCCAGCAATGTGGCGACCACTGCTTCGGCAAACCGTGAAGTGCCGATACCGGTCAGGGTCTTGAGGCTGGCCATTTTCGCAACGATGTCTGTGCCGGCACTGACGTAGCCCACGCGCAAGGCACTGCTCAGGGTTTTGGAAAAGCTTGATACGTAGATCACCCGGTCATCATGGGGCAACGCCGACAGCCGCGTGCAACTGGCGTGCTGCAGGTCGCCATAGACGTCTTCTTCAATGATCAGGAAGCCATCGCGTCGCGAAAGCTCCAGCAACCGTTCAGCCACGGCGCGGCACAGGCTGGTGCCGGTTGGGTTGTGGTAGAGGCAGTTGATGAACAGGCACTTGGGGCGATGCCGTAGCAGCAGTTGCTCAAGCACTGGCATGTCCGGGCCGCCCACGGTGCGCGGAACTTCCAGCAACGTGACGCCATGGCGCTCCAATTGTCGATAGAGGTTGGCGTAGCCCGGCGTCTCGACCACCACCGTATCGCCAGCCTTGAGCAATGAGCGGATCAACAGGTCCTGTGCATGGCCGGCACCATGGGTGGTCAGGATGCGATCCAGGCAGGTGCCCACCTTTATCTGGGTCAGCCGCTTGAGCAGTTGCTCGCGCAATGCTGGCAGGCCCAATGGCGTGCTGTAGTTGAAGAGACCGGCCGTGTCGGTGCGGCTGATTTCCCGTATCGCGTAGCACAGGTCATCACTTTCACGCCATGTGTCCGGCAGCCAGCCGCAACCCAGCTTCAACTCGCCCAACGGGCCATCGACATAGGCGCCCCAGCCCAGCTCTGCACCCTCATACCAGTGGCCTTCAAGGCAAACAGGCGGCTGGGCGACCACAAATCCCGAACCTTGCCTGGACGCCAGCAACCCCTGGGCCACCATTCGCTCGAAAGCCTCGATCACGCTGGACTGGCTGAGCAGGTTGTCGAGGGCCAGTTGCCGGATGGACGGCAAGCGCGTGCCGGGGCTCGCGCCGCTCTTGCGTATCCATTGCGCCACCGCGCTGACGATTTGCTGCACCACCGGTACAAGGGCTTGTCGATCGATCCCTAAATCCATGAGCCACTCACTTGAACTGTCTGTTATTCAACCCCAAACAGTTAAGCACAGAAGCTCGCTCAAGCCGGTCGCAAAAAATTATTAAAGTATTGATTTTATTGACTTATTTACCTGCTGATACACATTCTGACGAGGCCTTGTGCCAGCCATGGAAACGCCCCACAGCAGCCCCATCCTTTTCTAAGAGTGCATGGCATGGAGTCCTAGATAGCCGTTGCGCCACCATCCACCGCCAAGGCTTGCCCGGTGGTAAACGCCGCCCCATCACTGCACAGGTACAGCACGGCACTGGCGATTTCCTCGACCTTGCCGATGCGCCCAACCGGGTGCATGGCGGCGGCGAACTCGGCTTTGCGCGGGTCTGCTTCATAGGCACGGCGGAACATGTCGGTGTCGATCACCGCAGGGCACACCGCATTCACGCGGATTTTCTTCTTTGCATATTCAATTGCGGCCGATTTGGTCAGGCCGATCACAGCATGCTTGGACGCCGCATAGATGCTCATCTTCGGCGCAGCGCCCAGCCCGGCTACCGAGGCGGTGTTGACGATCGCACCGCCGCCCTGGGCCAGTAACAGCGGCAGTTGATACTTCATGCACAACCACACGCCCTTGACGTTGACGCCCATGATTGCATCGAACTCATCCAGGCTGCCGTCGGCCAGCTTACCCTTCTCAATCTCGATGCCGGCGTTGTTGAAGGCATAGTCCAGGCGCCCATAGGCGGCGAGGGTCTGTGCCATCAATTGCTGTACGTCGGCATCCAGCGTGACATTGCAACGCACGAACAGCGCTTCGCCGCCCGCCTGTTGAATCAACGCAACCGTGTCCTCGCCGCCCGCCACATCCAGGTCGGCTACCACTACTCTCAAGCCTTCTGCGGCAAATGCCAGCGCGGTGGCGCGGCCAATACCGGCGGCGGCGCCGGTCACCAGGGCAACCTGGCCGGAAAACGTCATGCTCATGGGGGATGTCCTATGCAAGAAATAGCCGTGGGCCGAGTCTAGCCAAGCCGACGGCGGGCGCGTCAGCACTATCATATGGCCGGTTGGGGTTGCATGAATCGCAGTGATAAGACGCCCAGGCCAACTATCAGTCCAACCTATCGGCGGGCATTCGCAGCCACCCTTAACCTTGCCCCCAGGCCGCTGAAGGTCTATCACTCAGGGTTCACTTCTAACAGAGTCCCTGCCATGACTGCCCAGACCAACCGCCAATTCCTGCTCGCCAAACGCCCGGTCGGCGCCGCCACGCGGGAGACCTTTACCTACCACGAAGTGCCGGTGGGCACGCCAGGTGATGGGCAAGTGCTGGTGCGCAATGAATACTTGTCCCTGGACCCGGCCATGCGTGGCTGGATGAACGAGGGTAAATCCTACATTCCACCGGTCGGCATCGGTGAAGTGATGCGGGCGCTGGGCGTGGGCAAGGTGATTGCCTCGAACAACCCGAAATTTGCCGTGGGTGATTATGTGAACGGCGCGCTGGGTGTGCAGGATTATTTCCTGGGCGAGCCGCGCGGCTTTTATAAGGTCGACCCCAAACTGGCCCCGCTGCCGCGCTACCTGTCAGCGCTGGGCATGACCGGCATGACCGCCTACTTCGCCCTGCTCGACACCGGCGCGCCCAAGGCTGGCGATACCGTGGTGATCTCCGGCGCCGCTGGCGCAGTGGGCAGCATTGCCGGGCAGATTGCCAAGCTCAAGGGTTGCCGCGTGGTGGGCATCGCCGGGGGCGCCGACAAGTGCAAGTTCCTCATTGATGAACTGGGCTTTGACGCGGCCATCGACTACAAAAGCGAAGACGTGCCCGCCGCCCTCAAGCGCGAATGCCCTAAAGGCGTGGATGTGTATTTTGATAACGTCGGCGGCGACATTCTCGACGCCGTGCTCAGCCGCCTGGCCTTGAAGGCACGGGTGGTGATCTGCGGCGCAATCAGCCAGTACAACAATAAAGAAGCAGTGAAAGGCCCGGCCAACTATTTGTCGTTGCTGGTCAATCGTGCGCGCATGGAAGGGTTTGTGGTAATGGACCACGCGGCGAACTTTGCCGCCGCCGGCATGGAAATGGCCGGCTGGATGGCCCAGGGCAAGCTCAAGAGCAAGGAAGATATTGTCGAGGGGCTGGAGACGTTCCCGGAGACGTTGATGAAGCTGTTCAACGGCGAGAACTTTGGGAAATTGGTGCTTAAAGTCAGCTGACCCGATCGTTCCCACGCTCTGCGTGGGAATGCAGCCCGGGACGCTCTGCGTCCCAAAGCGTGACGCAGAGCGTCACAAGAGGCGTTCCCACGCAGAGCGTGGGAACGATCATCAGGCGATTTCGGCGACGACTGCGGCCAGTGCCTTGGCCGGGTCCGCCGCCTGGCTGATCGGGCGACCGATCACCAGGTAGTCCGAGCCTGCATCCAGCGCCTGACGCGGCGTCAGGATACGACGCTGGTCATCCTGGGCGCTGCCCGCGGGACGAATCCCCGGGGTTACCAGTTGCAGCGACGGGTGCGCGGTCTTCAGCGCCTGGGCTTCCAGGGCCGAACACACCAGGCCATCCAGGCCAGCCTTCTGCGCCAAGGCTGCGAGGCGCAGTACCTGCTCCTGCGGCTCGATGTCCAGGCCGATGCCGGCCAGGTCTTCGCGCTCCATGCTGGTGAGCACGGTCACACCGATCAGCAAGGGTTTCGGGCCGCTGCGCTGCTCGAGCACATCACGGCAGGCGTTCATCATGCGCAGGCCGCCGGAGCAGTGCACATTGACCATCCACACGCCCATTTCGGCGGCGGCTTTAACCGCCATGGCCGTAGTATTGGGGATGTCATGGAATTTCAGGTCGAGGAATACTTCGAAGCCTTTGTCACGCAGAGTGCCGACGATTTCGGCGGCGCAGCTGGTGAACAGCTCCTTGCCGACCTTGACCCGGCAAAGCGCGGGGTCCAACTGGTCAGCCAGCTTCAGTGCGGCGTCACGAGTGGGGTAATCCAGGGCGACGATGATAGGAGTCTGGCAGACGGACATTGGAATGGGCTCTCAGGCAAGTCGAAATCGGCGCGGATTGTAGCGCAAGCGGCGCCGTTGCGGGATCCGATGATCGGTAAAATGCTGATCAAACGCGCATAACCCAGTGTTTTAAGAAGTTGTGTCAAGACTGATACATTCCCGACATGCCCTCAACACGCCCCGCGACTAGCCTCGCGCACATGACCGCTCGCCCGGCACTTCCAGCCATGGAGCCGGGCGCCTATGCTCAATGCAACAACCCAGGCAGATGATCGCACTATGCATACCCCTACCGTCTCTGTAAACGAAGAGCAAAAAAGCGCGGTGATCGCCGAAGACAAGCGGTGGAACACCCGCGCGCTGATCGTCGATGACGACCTGCCGATCCGTGAACTGCTGATCGACTACCTGGCCCGCTTCAATATTCTTGCCACCGGCGTCACCGACGGCACGGCCATGCGCACCGCCATGCAAGCCGAAACCTTTGATGTGGTGGTGCTCGACCTGATGCTGCCGGGCGAAGACGGCCTGTCGCTGTGCCGTTGGTTACGCACTGAATCGGACATCCCGATTTTGATGCTCACCGCACGCTGCGAACCCACCGACCGCATCATCGGCCTGGAACTGGGCGCCGATGACTATATGTCCAAGCCGTTCGAACCGCGCGAGCTGGTGGCGCGTATCCAGACCATCCTGCGTCGGGTGCGCGATGACCGCACCGAGCAGCGCGCCAACATCCGTTTCGACAACTGGCGGCTCAACAGCGTATTGCGCCAACTGGTGGCCGATGATGGCCTGGTGGTGCCGCTGTCCAACGCGGAATTTCGCTTGCTGTGGGTGTTTATCGAGCGCCCGCGCCGTGTGTTGAGCCGCGAACAATTGCTCGATGCTGCCCGTGGCCGCTCCATCGAAGCCTTTGACCGCAGCATCGATCTGCTCGTATCGCGCCTGCGCCAGAAGCTTGGGGATGACCCGAAAGCACCGCAACTGATCAAAACCGTGCGTGGCGAAGGCTACCTGTTCGACGCCCGGGATATCGGTTGATGCGCGCCACCTTCAATACGCTGTTTGGCAGGCTGTTCGGCGTATTGCTGGTGGCTATTGTGCTCGCTCATGTGCTGGCGATCTTCTGGTTCCGTCATTACGGCCCGCCACCACCACGGCCCCAGGAAACCTTTGTCGAGCAACCAGACGGCACGATGAAGCCATTGGCCCGCCATCACCGCCCATGGTACGGCGGCCCCGTGGTACCGCTGACCTTCCAGTTTATCTCGCTGATCATCGCCGCCTGGTACGGCGCCAAACTGCTGAGCCGGCCGATCCAGCGCCTGAGCGCAGCGGCCGAACGCTTGAGCCTTGACCTCGATAGCCCGCCACTCGACGAATCCGGGCCACGGGAAGCACGCCAGGCTGCATCGACCTTCAACCTGATGCAAAAACGCATCCGCGAACAAGTCAGCCAGCGCGCGCGCATGCTCGGCGCCGTCTCCCATGACCTGCGCACGCCGCTGTCACGCCTCAAGCTGCGTCTGGAGCAGATCGAAGACACCAAGCTGCAAGGCCAGATGCGCCAGGACCTGGACGACATGATCGGTATGCTCGACGCCACCTTGAGCTACCTGCACGAACAACGCACCAGCGAGACCCGGCACTGGCTCGATGTGCAGGCGCTGGTCGAGTCCCTCAGCGAAAACGCCCAGGACCAAGGCTCGGACGTGCAGTTCTCCGGCACGTGCGTACCGTTGCAGGTGCAACCGATGGCACTGCGTTCGTGCCTCAACAACCTGATCGACAACGCCCTGCGGTATGCCGGCACGGCGCGTATTGAGTTGGCGGACAGCCGTGGCGCCCTGGTGATCCGCGTGATCGACCACGGGCCGGGGATTGCGGCGGATAAACGCGAGGCGGTGTTCGAACCGTTTTTTCGCCTCGAAGGCTCACGCAACCGCAACTCCGGCGGCGTTGGCCTGGGCATGACGATCTCCAAGGAAGCCGTAGAGCGCCTCGGCGGCCACCTCAGCCTGGAGGAAACCCCAGGCGGTGGCCTCACGGCCGTGATGTGGTTACCGAGGGCCTAAAGTGCTTTATCTTCGCGACGTTCCTGGGACTGGGTCGCGCTCCAATCCGTCAGCAGGCTGTAGGCCACCGCCAACAAGGTCGGGCCGATAAACAGGCCGATGAAGCCAAAGGCAATCAAGCCGCCAAACACGCCTAACAGCACGATCACCAGCGGCAGGTTGCCGCCTCGGCTGATCAGGTACGGCTTGAGCACGTTGTCCACGCCACTGATGATGAACGTGCCCCATACACCGAGGAACACCGCATAGGTGTAGTCGCCCTTCCATGCCAGCCAGGCCGTGGCCGGGATCCACACCAGCGGCGGGCCCATGGGGATCAGGCTGAGCAGGAAGGTGACGATGCCCAGCACCAGCGCGCCCGGCACCCCCGCAATCAGGAAGCCGATCAGCGCCAGCAGGGCCTGGGCCGCCGCCGTACCAATCACGCCGTTGACCACGCGCTGCACAGTGCCGGCCACCAACTCGATGTAGTAACCGGCGCGCTCGCCGATCAGGCGCTCCAGCAACCGATGGGCAAACATCGCCAGCCGTGGCCCATCACGGTAAAAGAAGAACACGAACACCAGGCTCAGGGTCAGCTCGAGGATACCGCCGCCAATTTGCGCACTGCGCGCCAGCAGCCAGTTACCCACCTGCCCCAGGTACGGCTTGATGCTGACCATCAGCGCCGCGCCCTGTTGGTCGATGCTGTCCCAGGTCGCCACCAGCCGCTCGCCAACAAAGGGGATCGAGTTCAGCCAGGCAGGTGCGGCGGGCAAGCCGTCAACCTGGATATCCTTGATCAGGCCGACCGCATCGCGCACATGGTCGGCCAGGTTGAACCCCAGCCACACCAGCGGCACCGCCACCAGCAACATCCAGCCCAGGGTCAGGATGCCCGCCGCGAGGGATTCGCGGCCACCCAGCCAGCGCGTGAGCAAACGCATCAGCGGCCAGCTGGCAAACGCCAGCACCGCGCCCCAGAACAGCGCCGACCAGAACGGCGCCATCACCCAGAAGCTGGCACCAAACAACACCAGCAGCAGGATTTGCACCAGTAGGCGATCGTTATTGAGCATCGGGTATCTCGAGAATAAGGCTGTAGGAAGAGAGCTTAGGCGAACGGCACGGGTCCGTTCGCCTTGATAACGGTCAGCGTATCAGATGCAGGTGCAAACCCTTAGCGTCACCGCTGCCGGTTTCCAGGCGGGCAGCCCGCACACCGCTGTCGATCAGACCCTGGCGCCAGGCTTCGGCGGTCGGCCCGGTGAGGCTCACGCGCAAGGTGGCGTCGAGGTTCAAGCCACGGGAAATCAAGGTCAGCCAAGTGGCGTCAGGCGCGCTGCCGAGTGCCGGAAAGTCCAGCTCGCCGGTGCTTTTCAGCTCGCGCAGCAAGGTTGCCGAGGTGGGCAGCAAGTCGCCCAACGGCGCCCCGGCGTCCAGTTGTTCTACATGCAGATAAGCCCGGCGGTTGCCGCGCGTTATGCCATACAGCGCCACCAACGAGTTGTCTTGCGGGGCGGCCAGGCGCAGCAGCAGGTATTCCTGCTGGCCGTCGGCGCCGACCAGCTTGGCATTGCCGAACACTTCATTGGCCCACAGGCTGCTTTCGCCGCAATCACGCGCCTGGCACCAGAACAACAGCTGCGCGCCCTTGGCCTGCAGCGCTTCGCGCGTCGCGGTAAATGCGGCGCTGGAGGTGTGCTCGGCAGGCAGCTCATAGGTGATTGCAGTGGTTTGGCCGCGCGCCGTAGCCTGGCCTTCGTAGCGCAACTGGCCGCTGATCTTGCGGATCGCGCCCATGGGGTAGATGCGTTCTTTTTCTTCGGCGGGGCGATAATCGACGATTTGCGCGTCGACCTGACGGGCCACGGTCGGCAGATCCTGGCTGCCTGGCACATCGGCGGCGAACACCAAGGGGCTGAAACAGCACAGCCCGAGGACACGGAGACATTCTTTACGCAGGCTCATCGGATGATTGAGCCCTGGCCATCGAAGTGCGCAGCGGTGTTGAGTTCGTACATGGTTGACTCCCTTTCAATCCGCCCAGCCTCGGCAGTTGACCCCGCCAAGTCAAGGCATGGAGAAAAACCGATTGAAACAGTCTGCAACAAGGATCGCGCCGGGCTCATCATTAAGGTGTAAATGATGGCCGCCCGGCAGCGTGTTCACCGTAAAAGGTAGCTGAGAAAGCAATTCGGAATGTTTCGCCAGCATGCCGTCAGCCGCGACGACCAATTGTGTAGGGCAACCCACACGTCGCACGAAAGCCATCGCCTGTTCATCGGTCAGGCGCATCGGCGACGCCAGGGTCAAGCGTGCATCGGTGCGCCAGGTATAGCCGCCCGGCACGGGCATCAAACCGCGCTGGGCCAGCAGTTCAGCGGCTTCACGGCTGACCGCCACCACGCCTTTCATGCGCGCTTCGACGGCCCGATCCAAGGTGCTGTAGACCGGTTTGCGCTTGTCTTGCAGGCTCAATTGCGCCTGCAACGCCATGCCGAGGCGCTCGGCGGCGTTCTCGCCAGCGGCGGTCGGCGGGATCACGCCGTCGATCAACCCCAGGTGTGTGACGCGTTCCGGCAGCGCTCCGGCCAACACCAGGGAAACGATGGCGCCAAGGGAATGGCCAAGTAATGCAAAACGTTTCCAGCCCAGTTGTTCAGCCACTTGCAGCACATCAAACACGTAATCCCACAAGGCGTAGCCGGCCCCGGCAGGCCGATGCGCCGAGTGCCCATGCCCGGCCATGTCCAGCGCAACGATGCGCAAACCCGCAAGCTTGGGTGCCAGCCGCGCAAAGCTGTTGGCGTTGTCCAGCCAACCATGCAAGGCGATCACCGGCAGGCCGTCTTCAGGCCCGAACAAATGCGCGGCCAATTCGATATGCGGCAGGCTCAGGCGCACTTCTTCGACGGGGTTGCTCATGCGCAGCTGCGCTCACGGGCTTCCCAGCGGGAAAACAGGTTCTTGATCAACGTCGCGGTGTCCTGAGGGCGTTCGAGAGGGAACATATGGCCGCCGGGCATGGTGAGCATTTCACCCATGGGCAGACGATCGACACCACTGGCATGGTGACGCATCACCACCCGGCTCTGACGCCCGCGCACCACCGCCAGCGGCACCTTCAGCTGGCGAACCTGGCCTGGGCTGGTATGGGGCACGCCTCGGTAGATACTGATTTCGGTGGCCGGGTCAAAGCGCAAGCGCAGGCGATCGCCCACCTGTTGCAGGCCGTGTTGCAAATACGCGTCAAAGCACTCCGGGTCGAAGCCGCGAAACAGCGTTTTGCCGGCGAAGTAGCTGCGTGCGGCGGCCAGGTCGCTGAATTCTTCACGCCGGCCCAAGGTACGCCCCGCCGGGGTCAGGCGGTCTATAAAGCCAAAACGTTTGGCAGCGCGAATTACCCAGCGGTCAGCGCGGGTCAATACCGGCGAATCAAGCATCACCACACCACGGTACAGCTGCGGGCGGCGCATGGCCGCGTGCAAGTGCAGCACGCCGCCCAAGGAATGGCCCACGCCCCACACCGGTTCCGGTTGCTGTTCCAGGTGATGGATCAGCTCATCCACCAGGTTCTGCCAGTTGTCATCCACCGGAAACCTGGGGTCGTGACCGTGCTGCGGCAAATGCGCCACCGCGTACTCCGGGGCCAGGGCGGCAAACAACTTGCCGTAAGTGGCCGAAGGAAAGCCATTGGCATGGGCAAAAAACACGTGCTGCGACATACAGGATCCATCTACGGGAACAGAAGTGAATTGTCACCAGCCTTGAGCCGTACAGCAATGACTGTAACCGCCAGGAATGATGACACTCACGCCACGCCTATCGTGCGGGTGGGTTCTCGCCCAACGGCACCACGGCCATGGTCAGGCGCGACACACAGCTGGCTTTGCCATCGTCGCTGGTCAAGCGAATGTCCCACACCTGAGTGGTACGGCCGATATGAATCGCCCGCGCCACCGCCGTCACCCGCCCGCTGCGCACACCACGCAAGTGGTTGGCGTTGACCTCAAGGCCTACGCAATAGAACTTGCTGGCATCAATGCACAGGTAAGCCGCCATGGAGCCGACGCTTTCGGCCAGCACCACCGACGCGCCACCGTGCAGCAGGCCGTACGGCTGGTGGGTGCGATGGTCGACCACCATGCTCGCGGTCAGCGACTCGTCGTCGAAGCTTTCGAAACGGATATCCAGCAGTTCACCGATGGTGTTTTTCTGGATGGCGTTGAGTTGCTCGATATTCGGTTGGGTGCGCCACAAGCTCATGAAGTCGTCCTTATTGGTTTTATTACGGTCCTAATCCTGCCACACAATCGGCTCACTGCGTTCGCTCCAGGCCGAAAATTGTGCACCGTAAGTCGACTCGATCACGTTGCGTTTTATCTTTAAGGTCGGCGTCAAAAAGCCGTTTTCCACCGCCCAGTTGTCTTTGACCACCACCAGTTGGCGCAAGCGTTCATGCTTGTCCAATGCGCCGTTGACCTGTTCCAGCCAGCGTTCCAGGCTGCTGCGCAGTGCCTGCCGGTCCTGGCTGCCAGCCGACAACACGCATAGGCCCATCGGCGCCAGCAAGCCATCGCCGACTACGCACACCTGTTCGATGCGTGCGTGTTCAGCCAGGCGGTTTTCGATCGGCGCCGGGGCCACGTATTTGCCCTTGCTGGTCTTGAAGATCTCCTTGAGCCGCCCGGTCAGGCGCAGGCGGCCATCGGCGTCCTGCTCCCCCTTGTCGCCCGTGCGCAGGAAGCCATCGTCAGTGAGGGTTTCGGCGGTTTTCTGCGGGTCCTTGAAGTAGCCGAGCATGGTCGCACCACTGCGCACCTGCACTTCACCCGTCAAGTCGATGCGCACTTCGACGCCAGGGCACGGCAGGCCGATCCAACCCAGCGTTTGTTGGCCAGGGCGGCATACATGGGAATAGCCGCAGCTTTCGGTCATGCCATACACCTCCAGCACATCCAGGCCCAGGCGTTGATACCAGCGCAGCAGGGCCTCGGGCACCGGGGCTGCGCCGGACAGCGCGATGCGCAGTGCATCCAGGCCCAGCCCGGCCAGCACTTTGTGGCCGACGCGCTTGCCGATAAAAGGCAGGCGCAACAGGGTATCGAGGCGTTTTTCCGGCATTTTGGCGTAAA
This sequence comes from Pseudomonas sp. WS 5146, assembly GCF_012985495.1. Lineage (NCBI taxonomy): Bacteria > Pseudomonadati > Pseudomonadota > Gammaproteobacteria > Pseudomonadales > Pseudomonadaceae > Pseudomonas > Pseudomonas sp. WS 5146. The sequence continues at coordinate 800,290 of NZ_JAAQWL010000002.1, read as the reverse complement.
CGCCCATCTGGAACTTGGTCCAGATACGCGGCACGCCGAACAAGGCTGTGGGCCGCGCCCGGCGCAGGTCGGTCAGAAAAGTCTCGAGGTTTTCGGCGAAAAACACAGTTTGCCCGGTATAGATCGAGGCCAGCTCGACAAACATGCGCTCCGCCACATGGCACAGCGGCAAGTACGACAGCAGCCGGTCGCCCTCGCCCAAGCCAAATATCTCTGTGCCGCGCGTGGCCGCAAATCCAAGGGCGCCAAAGGTTTGCATCACGCCTTTGGGCAGGCCGGTCGTGCCGGAGGTGTAGACGATGGTTGCCAGGCTTGCGGCATCCGGCGCGGGGTTGTCCTGGATCGGCGCATTGGCTTGCAGGTCTGCCCAGCTGAAATCAAAGTCGCCGGCCGGGCACAACGGCAAGCTGATGGTCGGCAACCCGGCCGGGATGCCGGGCGCCATCGCAGGCCAGTCATCCAGCTTGCCGATCAGCACCAGCGCCGCCTCGGAATGCGTGAGCACATGGTTGACGGACTCGGCCGTGAGGTTGGGGTACAACGGCACCGAAACATGCCCGGCCATCCAGATCGCCAGGTCGGCAATGATCCAGTGCGCACAGTTTTTCGAGATCAGGGCAATGTGCGAGCCTTGGGGCAATTCCCGGGCGCGCAACCAATGCGCGGCGCAACGGGCCTGATGGCCGACATCGCCCCAGGTGAGCGTCTGCACCTCGCCGCCGCCGATGGGTTGCACCAGAAAGGGTTTGCGCGGATGTCGCGCTTCACGTTCGAAGAAGACCTGCAACGGCAAACGAAAAGCGACAGGCATGGGACGCGCTCCTATGTGATCCGATGATAGCCAACCAAGCACTTGCTTGGTTGACTATATAGCACACAAAGTCGCGATTGCTTTTCCTACGGATGCTTCACACTGACCAGGCTCATCAGCCCTGCCAGCGGAAAATCGCCTTCCAGCTCCGCCAGGCTCGCGGTGTGCATCGGCTCTGGCTGGCGCTGGTGACCATGCTGCAAAAAGCTGATCAGGCTGCCCACCAAGGGTTGATGGCTGACCAACAGCACGTTGTCATCGGTGTCGAGCTTTTCCAGCACTTGCAGCGGGTTGCCCTCAGGCGTCAACCACGGCACCGTGCGCACCTGCGGCTCGAACCCCAGTGCACCACGCACCAACTGCGCCGTCTGCTGCGCCCGCACATAAGGGCTGGCGATAATTGCACTGATGGGCTGACCAATCAGATGCGCAGCACTGCGCAACACTTCACCACGGCCATGCTCGGTGAGGTTGCGCTCGGCGTCGGTGCGCGCATGCCCTTCGGCTTCACCGTGACGCAAAATCCATAGCTTCACAGCTTTGGCTCCTCATCACGCGCCGGGTGCGGCGCGGGTGGCACGCTGTGGGCGGCTTCGCCTTCGGGTGCGCGTGGGGTTGGCCAATCGGCAAACGGCCAAGGTTTCTGTTCAGTATGAAAGCTGCCGAAACGGCCGATCTGCGCCAGGAACTGGCTGAGGCTGTCGCCAAAGTTCATCAGGCCCAGGTTCGGCGCGCCGTAGATCAGGCGATAAATCAGCTGCACCACCACCAGCGCACCGAGCAGGAACTGCGCCACTTGCCACACCAGGGCAAACACCAGCATCCACAGGACGCGCAGCAGGATGGACTCGTATTTTGGGGTGTCTTTAGGATCGTTCATGTGCGCGTTCCTCAGTTGAAACCGCTGGTGGAAATGAAGTCGACGTCAGTCTTGGGCTCGGCGCGCATCAGCACCTCGATCACCTGGTCCAAGGTGCGCCCTTCAAACAGGATCGCATGCAGGCCGGCGACCAGCGGCATGTACACACCGACTTCCTGGGCCTTGGCCTTCAACACCTTGAGGGTGTTGACGCCTTCGGCGACTTCGCCCAGGCGCGTGACCGCGTCTTCCAGGCTCAGGCCCTGGCCGAGGGCGAAGCCGACTTGATAGTTGCGGCTTTTGGGCGACGAGCAGGTGACGATCAAGTCACCTACGCCGGCCAGCCCGAGGAAGGTCATCGGGTTGGCGCCCTGGTTCACGGCAAAGCGGGTCATCTCCGCCAGCGCGCGGGTGATCAGCATGCTTTTGGTGTTCTCGCCCATGCCCAGCGCCACGGCCATGCCGGCGATGATCGCGTAGACGTTTTTCAGCGCCCCGCCCAGCTCGACGCCAAAGCGGTCGCCACTGGCGTAGACGCGGAAGGTACGGCCATGCAGCACGGCCTGCACACGTTCGCACAGTGCTTCGTCTTCACTGGCCACCACCGTGGCGGTCAGCGCGTGCTCGGCGACTTCCCGTGCCAGGTTCGGCCCGGACAGCACGCCGATGCGCGCCTGCGGGGCGATCTCGGCGAGGATTTCGCTCATCAGCTTGAAGGTCTGCGCCTCAATGCCTTTGGTCAGGCTGACCAGCAGCTTGCCGGCCAGGCGTTCAGCGTGGGGCGCCAACACCGAGCGCAAGGCGCTGGAAGGCAGCGCGACAAAGCACAGGTCACAGTCGGTCAGCGTGGCCAACAGGTCGGTGACCGGCTCCACCGCCGGATGAATCTTGATGCCTTTAAGGTAACGGGGGTTTTCCCGATGCACGCGGATGGCCTCGGCCTGCTCGGGATCACGCATCCACTGGCGCACCGCGTGGCCGTTCTCAGCCAGCAGGTTAGCCACGGCGGTACCAAAACTTCCGCCTCCCAGGACCGCAATAGGGCGCTGTTCAGTCATATGCAATCCGTTAATCCTTACATGGCGATGGCGGCATTATACGGGGCGACCCGCTTGCGGCCAGCCCCCGCGTCAATTCGTGCGCTTGTCGGAAAATGCCACACTTGTGTGAAGTAATTGCAAGTCCCACGACTGGCAAATGGCCCCACCTCAGTTAACATGGGCGGCTATCCGTAATTATCAAGGCTGCACCGTGCATCTGGGCCATCCTCCTCGCTCATCTCTGTTGCTGATATTGCTGTGCAGCACAGCTGCGCTGGCGGATGACCTGTTTCTCGACAGCCAGCCACTGCCGCAAGTGTTGACCGCCACACGCCTCAAGCAATCGGCCGCGGCCGTGCCCGGCAGCATGACAGTGATCGACAGCGAGCTGATCAAGGCCAGCGGCGCACGCGACATCGCCGAACTGCTGCGGCTGGTGCCGGGGATGATGGTCGGCTACACCACCGGCAACCAGGCGGCGGTGAACTACCACGGCACCAGCGCCAGCGACGCGCGACGCATGCAGGTGTTGATCGACGGGCGCTCGGTGTACCGCGCGGGCCTGGCCACCGTGGACTGGAGCGACATCCCGGTGGCCATGGAAGATATCGAGCGCATCGAGGTGTTCCGTGGCCCCAACACCGTCAGCTATGGCGCCAACGCGCTGATGGCGGTGGTCAATATCCTCACGCGCTCACCGGCCAACAGCCACGGCTCGCGGATTAAAGTCATCCGTGGCCAACGCGGCATCAACGACTATTACGCCAGCCAGGGTGTGGGCTGGGAAACCGGTGACTTGCGCCTGTCCTTGTCCGGCCAGCAGGACGATGGCTTTGACAGTGATGCCGTCGGTGCCGACCGTCGTGACGGCCGCCGCCTCAACCGCTTCAGCCTGGCGGTGAGCCAGACCCTGAATGCGCAACAGAGTCTCGACTGGCAATTTGATGCTAAGGAAGGCACCAACCAGCGTCCTTATACCTACCTGCCGGTGTTCGCCGGGATTACCGAAGGCGGCACCAATTCCGATGCCGTCGCCAAGGACTATGCCGGGTCGTTGCGCTGGAACTTCGACTTCAACCCCGAACACAGCCTGTACATTCAAGGCTCGGCCCAGCAATGGGACCGCCAGCAGGTCTGGAAAGCCTGTGACGCCAAGGTCTCGTTCAGCCCGGAACTGACGCAGTTGTGGCAGTTGAACCCCAACTATGCCGAACGGTTGGCGCGGCACATGGACACCTACAGCCAGGGCGTTGCACCACCCGGCAGTGCCGCCGAACAAACGCTGGGCAACCAGGTGCTCGACCAGTGGCGCAACGGCGCTAACCAAAGCGTGTGCGGCGACATCGACCAAAGCACCCGCGAAAGCCGCTACGACCTGGAGATTCAGGACACCCTGAGCCTGTCCGATAGCCTGCGCCTGGTCAGCGGCATGAACTACCGTTACGACCGCGCCGACTCCGACACCTACTTCAACGGCACCCTAGACGACACCACCTGGCGCTTGTTCGGCCACCTGGAATGGCGCGCCAGCGAACACTGGCTGCTGCAAGGCGGCGCCATGTACGAAGACACCCACCTGAGCGGCAACTCGCTGACGCCACGGGTGGCGGTCAACTACCTGATCAACCCGCGCCACGGCTTGCGGGCGGTGTACTCCGAGGCGATTCGCTCGCCGGACATGTTCGAGAACAACGTCAACTGGAGCTACCGCGTCACCAATTTGAGCTCCCCGACCTACGGGCAGAACTCCGGGCAATATTTTGTGGTAACGCGAGGCCCCGGCAACCTCGATAAAGAGTTGATGCGTTCACGAGAGCTGGGCTACAACGGCTTCTTTGCCGATTTCGGGTTGAATGTCGACGTGAAACTGTTCTACGACGAAATCACCGAGATGATCAGCTCGCCGCTGCGCAACAACCAATACATTGCCAGCAACGCCAACAGCGCACGGTTCACCGGCGCCGAATCGCAGTTCGACTGGCGCATGAGCAATACCGACCGTCTGCGCCTGACCTATGCTTACGTCGACGCCGCTTCCAGCAACCCGCTGGACAAGGCGCAAACCGCGCGCAACAGCGGCTCGGCCGGTTGGCTGCGCGAGTGGGGCCACGGCTGGTCCAGTGCGCTGTTCTACTACGGCGACGATGCGCTCAACCAATATCGCTTCGAACGGGTCGACCTGCGGGTGGCCAAGCGCATTGCCCTGGGCAAAGCCAATGTGGAGCTGGCCGGCATGTTGCAACAACGCCTCGATAACCAGCCCACCACCTGGGCCGATAACAACTACGACAGTCGCCATGTCCTGTATTTCAGCGCGGAGCTGGAATTCTGACATGGGCGCTCAGTCACGGATGACCCCCTTCTTTATCTCTCGGCTCTGGCGCCGCGCCTTGCTGCTGGTGTGCCTGTTGCTGACCGCGCCGGCGTGGAGCGCCGATATCCTGTTGACCGCCGCCGAAGACGGTGCCGGCGTTCAGGCATTTACCCAGGCCCTCGCCCAGCAACGCCCCGAAGACCAGGTGAGCTTTGTCCCGCTCAAAGACTTGCCCGCGCCGAGCCAGTTGCCGCCCGGTACGCGCCTGATCCTGCTGGACCTGCCCGGCCTCGACTGGCGCCTGCAGGATGACCAGGGCCCGCCGACCCTGGTGTTGCGCATCAGCCGCCTACAGGCACGCCAGCGCCTGGGCACCACCCACCCGGCAAAAATCAGCCTGTTGTGGAGCGACCCGCCGCTGGCGCGCCAACTCAAGCTGATCGCCAACATCCTGCCGCAGGCCCAACGCATCGGTGTGCTCTATGGCAGCGACAGTGAGTTCCTGCTGCCGGAGTTGCGCGAGTATGCAGCGCCCATGGGCCTGGAAATCGTGGCGCAACGCTGGGACAACATTAACGACAGCCGCCCGTTGCAAAACCTGCTCAAGAACAGTGACGTGCTGCTCGGCCTCGACGACCCGCAGTTGTACAACCCGAAAACCGTGAAGAACCTGTTGCTCAGCAGCTACGCCCAGCAACTGCCGCTGGTGGGGCCCAACGCCGGGTTCGTCAAGGCCGGCAGCCTGGCCACCACCTACAGCGACCAGGCCGACTGGCTGGCGGTGCTCGACCGCCTGCTGGATCATCCGCCAGCCAACTGGCCACGCAGCCTGTACCCGCAACACTTCAAAGTCGTGGGTAACCCGCAGGTCGCGCGCTCACTGGGGATCGAACAGGTGGACGAAACCGCCGTCGCCGCCCGCCTGGCCGAAGGAGAAAAACGCCCATGACCTTGCGCCGTCGTTGGGACATCAACACCCGCACCCAGCTCATCACCCTGGGCCCGGCGCTGTTGCTGACCTTGCTGTTGATCAGCTTCTTTACCTTCGTGCGTATCCAGGACCTGCGCCAGGAACTCGACCACACCGGCCAGTTGATCGCCAACCAACTGGCCCCGGCCACGGAGTACGGGGTGATTTCCGGCAACAACGATGTGCTCGAAAGCCTGCTGCGTGCCACGCTGGCCACCCCGCATGTGCGCTTCCTGGAGATTCAGGACAGCACTGAGAACATCCTGGTGTACGTCGAACAACCTTCGGAAAAACACGACCGTTCGCTGTCGGTGAAAGTGTTCCAGGCGCCCATCCGCTTACAGCATATCCAGCTGGGCAATGACTTTTTCCAGGACAACCTCAACGAACCCAAGGCGCCGCGTGCCGATTACCTGGGCCGGGTGATCGTCGGCATGTCCAACGACGCCTTCAGCCAGCGCCAGCAGGAGATTCTGTTCAAGGCCGGCATCCTCGCACTGTTCGCCCTGCTGTTTACCTTCCTGCTCGCGCGACGCCTGGCCGCGAGCCTGTCGCAGCCGATCAGCGCCATGGGCCACGCGGTAAAAGCCATCCAGCAAGGCGACTACAAGACACCGCTGCCGATTGTCGATGATTCGGAGCTGGGCGACTTGTCGCGGCACATCAACAACCTCGCCGAAGGCCTTAACCAGGCCAGCCGCGAACAGCACCAGGCCATGGCCCAGTTGATCCAGACCCGCGAAGAAGCCGAACGGGCCAACAACGCCAAGTCGGACTTCCTGGCGATGATGAGCCACGAGTTGCGCACGCCCATGAACGGCGTGCTGGGTATGCTGCAACTGCTGGAAACCACCGAGATGACCGAGGAGCAGACCGAGTACGCGGCGCTGGCCTCGGAGTCCACCGAGCACCTGCTTAAAGTCATCAACGACATCCTCGATTTCTCACGTATCGAACGCGCCGCGCTGGAGCTGGAACATATCGCCTTCAACCTGGCGGACCTGATCAACAGTTGCGCCCAGGCCTTCCAGCACAGCGCACAGCAACGTGGCCTGAGCCTGGAATTACCGATTCCGCTGGGCATGGACGCCTTGCGCGTGAGGGGTGACCCGACGCGTATCCGCCAAATCCTGGTGAACCTGATCGGTAACGCGCTCAAATTCACCGAGCACGGCAGCGTCACCGTCGAGCCCCATTGGCAAACTCTCGACCATGAACTGGTGTGGTTCACCTGCACGGTGCGCGACAGCGGCATCGGGATTTCCGCTGAACGCCTGGAGCTGATGTTCGATGCGTTCCAGCAGGCTGACAGTTCCATTTCCAGACGTTACGGCGGCACCGGCCTGGGCCTGCCTATTGCTCGCACGCTGGCCGAACGAATGGGCGGCACGTTGCGCGCGCAAAGCCAGGAAGGCCGTGGCTCGGTATTTACCCTGGAAATTCCACTGGCCATCGACCAGCACAGCTTGCCGGCGATCGCCCTGGACGCCGAGGGCAAGGCCAGCGCGGGTGATGGCCGCCATGTGTTGCTGGTGGAAGACAACCCGGTCAACCGCACCGTGGTCGAGGCCATGTTGCGCAGCCTGGGCTTTGAAGTGAGCCTGGCCACCGATGGCGCCGAGGCAATCCGCAGCGCCGAGAGCCTGATTTTTACCGCGATCCTGATGGATTGCCGCCTGCCGCTGATCGACGGCTACGAAGCCACCCGCCGGATTCGCCAACTGCCCGGCTGCGCCGACCTGCCGATTATCGCGTTGACGGCCAACGCCTTGCAGGGCGATCGCGAAGCCTGTCTGGCAGCCGGAATGAACGATTACCTGGCCAAGCCGTTCAAACGCACGGATTTGCAGCAAATACTGCAGCGCTGGGTGCAATAGCGCCGCGCCATCAACCAACTGCGACTGGCGCGAGAGACGAAAGTGCGGCAGTCTTAGGCACCCAAACGGGCCGATAAACAGGCTCGGTTTAAAATTTCAGTGAACAAGTGTACATTGAGTACCTTGACGCTGTGACTTTCACTACAACGCAATAGTCTATGTGTAGGCTGCCGGTATGAGGCATGAACGCTTCATTCGGTCCGGGAAGATTTACCCTGCCCTGCCGCATGGGATTATTGAGGAGCTCGCATGACCAAACAAAACGCCTTTACTCGGGAAGACCTGCTGCGCTGCAGTCGCGGTGAGCTGTTCGGCCCAGGTAACGCGCAACTGCCCGCCCCGAACATGCTGATGGTGGATCGCATCACCCATATCAGCGAAGAGGGTGGCAAGTACGGCAAAGGTGAATTGGTCGCCGAGCTGGATATCACCCCTGACCTGTGGTTCTTCGCCTGCCATTTCGAAGGCGACCCTGTGATGCCGGGCTGCCTGGGCCTTGATGCCATGTGGCAACTGGTCGGTTTCTACCTGGGCTGGCAAGGCCTGCCAGGTCGCGGCCGCGCCCTGGGTTCGGGCGAAGTGAAGTTCTTTGGCCAGGTCCTGCCGACTGCCAAGAAAGTCACCTACAACATTCAAATCAAGCGCGTCCTCAAGGGCAAGCTGAACCTCGCTATCGCCGACGGTTCGGTGACTGTCGACGGTCGCGAGATCTATACTGCCGAAGGCCTTCGGGTCGGCGTATTCACTTCCACTGACAACTTTTAAGGGTTATCCGCATGCGCCGCGTCGTTATCACTGGTCTGGGCATTGTTTCTTGCCTGGGCAATGACAAAGAGACCGTCACCGCTAACCTGCGTGCAAGTCGCCCTGGCATCCGCTTCAACCCGGAATATGCCGAAATGGGTCTGCGTAGCCAGGTTTCCGGCTCCATTGACCTGCCCCTCGAAGAACTGATTGATCGCAAGATCTATCGCTTCGTCGGCCACGCTGCCGCTTACGCTTACCTGGCCATGAAAGACGCCATTGCCGATTCCGGCCTGAGCGAAGACCAGGTTTCGAACGTACGCACCGGCCTGATCGCCGGCTCCGGCGGCGCATCGACCCTCAACCAGATGGAAGCGCTGGACATCCTGCGCGAAAAAGGCGTGAAGCGCGTGGGCCCGTACCGCGTAACGCGGACCATGGGCAGCACTGTTTCGGCCTGTCTGGCCACCCCGTTCCAGATCAAGGGTGTGAACTACTCGATCTCCTCCGCCTGCGCCACCAGTGCTCATTGCATCGGTACTGCGGTCGAGCAGATCCAGTTGGGCAAACAGGACATCGTATTTGCCGGCGGCGGCGAAGAAGAACATTGGAGCCAGTCGTTCCTGTTCGACGCCATGGGCGCGCTGTCCACCCAGTACAACGAAACCCCGGAAAAGGCCTCCCGCGCCTACGACGCCAAGCGTGACGGCTTCGTCATCGCCGGCGGTGGCGGCATGGTGGTGGTCGAGGAGCTGGAACACGCTCTGGCCCGTGGTGCAAAAATCTACGCGGAAATCGTCGGCTACGGCGCTACTTCCGACGGCTACGACATGGTTGCGCCGAGCGGCGAAGGTGCCATTCGTTGCATGCAGATGGCCATGTCCACCGTGGACACCCCAATCGACTACCTGAACACCCACGGCACTTCGACTCCGGTCGGCGATGCCAAGGAAATGGAAGGCGTGCGTGCGGTATTCGGTGACAAGGCTCCGGCCATCAGCTCCACCAAGAGCCTGTCGGGTCACTCCCTGGGCGCCGCCGGCGTTCACGAAGCGATCTACTGCCTGCTGATGATGGAAGGCAACTTCATGGCCGGCTCGGCCAACATCGACGAGATCGACCCGGTCGTCGCCGATATGCCGATCCTGACCAAGACCGTTGAAAACGCAAAAATCGACACCGTGATGAGCAACAGCTTCGGCTTCGGTGGCACCAACGCCACCCTGGTACTGAAACGCTGGCAGGGCAAGTAAGCCCCGCAGGTTGATCACCTGGAAAAGCCCCGACTGGTTCGGGGCTTTTTTGTGGGCAATGGAATGAGACCGAGTCGCCTTCATCGCAGGCAAGCCAGCTCCCACATATGACGGTGTTCGCCATTCAACATGTGGGAGCTGGCTTGCCTGCGATAGCGTCACCTCGGTCCCAAGCCCTACACCGAAAACCGCGCCACCATGGTATTCAGGTCCACCGCCAACCGCGACAACTCCTGGCTCGCCGCACTGGTCTGGTTAGCGCCCGTCGACGTCTGATGCGCCAGGTCGCGAATATTCATCAAATTGCGATCCACCTCCCGCGCCACCGCTGCCTGCTGCTCCGAGGCACTCGCAATCACCAGGTTGCGCTCGTTGATCAAGGTAAAGGCCGACGCAATCTCCTCCAACGCCGTGCCCGCCGACTTGGCGATATCCAACGTAGAGCGCGCCCGCGTATTGCTCTGCTGCATCGAACTGACAGCTTGATCGGTGCCTTGCTGAATCCCGCTTATCATCAATTCTATTTCCTGAGTCGACTGCTGCGTGCGATGGGCCAGTGCCCGCACTTCATCGGCCACCACCGCAAACCCACGTCCGGCATCGCCCGCGCGCGCCGCTTCGATCGCGGCATTCAGCGCCAGCAAGTTGGTCTGCTCGGCAATCGAGCGAATCACATCCAACACCTTGCTGATGCCATAGACCTTCTGCGCCAAGTCCTCAACCTGGGTCGCGTTGGATGTGACGTCATCGGCCAGCGCTTCAATCGACACCACGGTCTGATGCACCTGCTCGCGCCCACGCTGGGCAATGCGGTCAGACTCACGGGACGCCTGTGACGTGGCCACCGCATTGCTCGCCACCTCCTCCACCGCCGCGGTCATCTGGTTGACCGCCGTGGCCGCCTGTTCAATTTCCTGGTTCTGCTGGTGCAAACCACGGGTCGCATCTTCAGTCACACAACTGAGTTCTTCAGAAGCCGAGGCCAATTGGTTCGAAGACTCGGCAATCCGTCGAATGGTGTCGCGCAGGTTCTCCTGCATGCCCTTGAGCGCCTGCTGCAAGCGCGCGGGTTCATCGTTGCCGGTTACGTTGATCTCACCAGTGAGGTCGCCGCCTGCCACGCCCTGGGCAACCTTCAGCGACTGCGCCAACGGCAGCACGATGCTGCGGGTCAGCCATACCGCCAGGCCAATGGTGATCAATGCTGTGAGCACTATCATGCCAACCACCCATGTGCGCGATTGGGTGAATACGCTCTGCGCGAGGTTCGCGGCCTGGTTGGCACTGGCCTTGTTCAAGGCGACCAGGTCGTGCAGGGTCGCGGCCATCTCATCGGCCAGTTGATTCATCTCCCCATTGACGATCCTGACCGCATCCTCCAGCTGGTTGGCCTTGGAAAACGCCATCACCTGCTCCTGACGTTGCAGGTATTGCTGCTCCTGGTTTTTGAAACGATCAAACAGTACACGCTCTTCGGGCAGTACGATCAACCCTTCGTAGAGCGTCTGCGCATGGTGCAGGCCGTTTTTCAGGTCGGTGAGCTTCTGTTCGTTCTGCGCCAGCGCCTGCGGGTCACGGTTGACCACCAAACGCAGGGTGAGGGCACGCACCCGCAACAGGTCCTGGCTCATCTCCCCCACCGCCATCACGCTGGGCAGCCAGTTGTTCTCCACCTGATCGGACTGCTGGCGCATATTGGCCATCTGCAGCAGGGCGAAGCCGCCCAGGGCAAACACCATCAATGCCAGCACGCCAAAGCCTAAGCCTGCGCGCGGGGCGATATTCAAACTACGGATACTCATGCCTGGATTCCTTCCGAATGCGCTGCATCCACCTGCAGCAGGTCTCCTGAAAGGTATCGGCCCTTTGTCGCGTTTGCGTAAGACGAAAACGCGATATCAACGCGCTTGGCAATCGCGCGGGCAGCCATTGGAAAAAACACGGAACACTGAAGTGCCAGCATGCTCTATAACTGCATGACCTTTTACTGCCCTCGTGAGGTTTGCCATGCCTGTTACCGTCAATACGCTTAACCACGACAACTTTCGCCACAGCGTGAACATCAACAACCACGAACTGTTCACCGACCTGCCCAAGAGCCTGGGCGGTGATGATTCGGCGCCCTCGCCCCACGATTATTTCGACGCCGCCCTGGCCTCGTGCAAGGCGCTGACCGTCAAGCTCTACGCGCAGAAAAAAGACATCCCGCTCACCGGCGTCACCGTGGAAGTTACCCACGACAGCTCAGAGGAGCAAAAAGGCAAGTACAAGCTCAACGTCAAGCTGACGCTCAAGGGCGTACTCAGCGATGAGCAGCGCGATGAACTGCATCGCGTCGCCGATAAGTGCCCGGTACACAAGCTGATGACCACCGCCGACGTCACCATCGAAACCAAACTGTCCGAAGGCGCTTTCAGCCAGTAGCCCCAACCTCCCGTCGAGCGGGTTATGCTCAGTAGCACCTAACCCGCTCAGACAGGGACGCCCCATGACCACCCTCACCGTGATCCGCCCGCGCGCCGAAGACGTCGAAGGCCAGCCGATCCTGCGACCGCTGCCGTCACGCGAATGCCGCAGCGTCGGGCCTTTTGTGTTTTTCGACCATATGTTGTCGACCCGCTATGCACCCGGCACCGGCATGAATATCCGCCAGCACCCGCATATCGGGCTGTCCACCCTCACCTACCTGTTCGAAGGCGCCCTGCAACACAAGGACAGCCTGGGCTCGGACCAGGTAGTGCAAGCCGGCGACGTCAGCTGGATGACCGCCGGCAGCGCAATTGCCCACGTCGAGCGCACGCCCGAAGCCCTCAAGGCCAGTGGTTTCAGCCTGCACGGCCTGCAGGTGTGGCTGGCCTCGCCCAAGGACCATGAAACCGGGCCGGGCCACTACAGCTATCACCCGGCGGCAAGCCTGCCGGTGAGCGATAACCTGGGCGTGCAGATTCGCCTGATCGCAGGCGCGGGCTTCTGCCTTAAATCGCCGGTGCCGGTGCTGTCGCCTACGTTATATGCCGAGGTGCAGATGCACACGGCCACGACGCTGCTGATCCCGGATGAGCATGAGGAGCGCGCGGTGTATGTGCTGGACGGCGAGGTGCAGTTGGACGGTGAGGCAGTGGAGGCGCATAGCCTGGTGGTATTGCCGAGCGGGCAGGAAATGACCTTGTTTGCCGAAAGCGATTGCCACGTGGTGGTGTTCGGCGGCGCGCCGCTGGATGGGCCACGGCGGATCAATTGGAATTTTGTCGCGAGCGATCCGGCGGTGATTGAACAGGCCAGGCAGCGCTGGGCGGCCGGGGATTGGCCGACGGTGCCGGGTGAGTCAGAAAGAATCGAGTTGCCTGTCAGATAGCTATCGCAGGCAAGCCAGCTCCAACCTGTCGACTGTTTTCACAGTTCAAAGTGTGGGAGCTGGCTTGCCTGCGATGAGGCCGGAACAGGCGCTAGAGCTTTAGCCCTTGAACACTTCATCCAGCAAGTTATGCATCGACTGGAACGCACGCTTGGCCGTCTTCGCGTCGTACATCATCTTGCCCGGCACATTGGCGTGCGGGTCAGTAAAGGAATGCACCGCGCCGCCGTAGCTCAGCAGTTGCCAATCCACACCGGCGGCGTTCATTTCTTGCTCAAACGCCGGCAGTTGCTCTTTCGGCACCAACGGATCGGACGCGCCGTGCAGCACCAGCACCGAACCCTTGACGTGCTTGGCACCTGCCGGGTTTTGTGTGTCGATCGTGCCGTGGAACGACACAGCAGCCTTCAACGGCGCACCGGTACGTGCCAGCTCCAGCGAGCAGAAACCACCAAAGCAGAAACCGAAGGTCGCCAGCTTCGAGGTATCAACGGCCGCTTCGGTCTGGCTTTGCAGTTGCTCAAAGGCCGCCTGCATGCGCTTGAGCAGCGCCGGGTTATCGTTCTTCAACGGCATCATCGCAGCGCCGGCTTCATCGCCATTCGTCGGGCGCACGGTCTGCCCGTACAGGTCGGCGATCAGTACCACGTAGCCTTGGCTGGCCACGCTCTTGGCGATTTCCTCGGCACCCGCACTCACCCCCATCCAGTTCGGCGCCATCAGCAGGCCCGGCAGCGGGCCTTTGTGGCTGGCATCGAACGCCAGGCGGCTTTCATAAGACTGGCCATCAATCTGATAGACCACGGAACGTACAGTGACTTGGCTCATCATTTACTCCAGTTGAGGTGCGTTAGAACGAAAAAACCCGCCGAAGCGGGTTTTTCTACAACGGTGTTAAACCGACAGTTCAACCAACAGCTTGTTCAGGCGGCGCACATACGCGGCCGGATCTTTAAGGCTGTCACCGGCAGCCAGGGCTGCCTGGTCGAAGAGGATGTGCGACAGGTCGCCAAAACGCTCTTCACTCTGCTCGCCATCGAGTTTCTCGATCAGCGGGTGAGCCGGGTTGAATTCGAAGATCGGCTTGGAATCCGGCACTTTCTGCCCGCTGGCTTCGAGGATCTGACGCATCTGCATGCCCAGGTCCTGCTCACCGATGGCCAGAATCGCCGGAGAGTCGGTCAGACGGTGGGAAACCCGCACTTCGCTGACGGCATCGCCCAAGGCAGTCTTGATCCGCTCAACCAGGCCTTCTTTGGCCTTGGCGACTTCTTCGGCTTCCTTCTTCTCTTCTTCGGAGTCCAGGTTACCCAGGTCCAGGTCACCACGGGCCACGTCGACGAAGGTCTTGCCGTCGAACTCGCTGAGGTAGCTCATCAGCCACTCGTCGATACGGTCGGTCAACAGCAGCACTTCGATGCCTTTCTTGCGGAAGACTTCCAGGTGCGGGCTGTTCTTGACCTGGGCGTAGGTTTCGCCGGTCAGGTAGTAGATCTTGTCCTGACCTTCCTTGGCGCGTGCCAGGTACTCGGCCAACGACACGATCTGCTCGCCGTCGTCACCCTGAGTCGAGGCAAAACGCAGCAGGCCGGCGATTTTTTCCTTGTTGGCGAAATCTTCTGCCGGGCCTTCTTTCATGACCTGGCCGAAGTTTTTCCAGAAGCCCTTGTATTGCTCAGGCTCGTTCTTCGCCAGTTTTTCCAGCATGTCGAGCACGCGCTTGGTCAGCGCCGACTTCATGGAGTCGATGATCGGGTCTTTCTGCAGGATTTCCCGCGACACGTTCAGCGACAGGTCGTTGGAGTCGACCACACCTTTGATGAAGCGCAGGTACAGCGGCAGGAACGATTCCGCCTGGTCCATCACGAACACACGCTGCACGTACAGTTTCAGGCCTTTTGGCGCCTCACGCTGGTACAGATCGAATGGGGCACGGGCAGGTACATAAAGCAGCGAGCTGTATTCCAGCTTGCCTTCGACCTTGTTGTGGCTCCAGCTCAGCGGGTTCTCGTAGTCGTGAGCGATGTGCTTATAGAACTCCTGGTACTCCTCGTCTTTGACTTCGGTACGAGGGCGGGTCCACAAGGCGCTGGCACGGTTGACCACTTCCCATTCCTGGGCAGGTTTCTCTTCGCCCTCGACAGCCGCTTGTTCTTTCGGCAGTTCGATCGGCAAAGCGATGTGGTCGGAGTATTTCTTGATGATATTGCGCAGGCGGTAGCCGTCGGCGAATTCATCTTCAGCGGCTTTGAGGTGCAGCACGATACGCGTGCCACGGTCAGCCTTGTCGATAGTGGCGATTTCGAACTCGCCCTCACCTTTGGAGGCCCAGTGCACGCCTTCGCTGGCGTCAAGGCCGGCGCGGCGGCTGAATACTTCAACCTTGTCGGCGACGATGAAGGCCGAATAGAAGCCCACGCCGAACTGGCCGATCAGGTGCGAATCTTTCTTCTGGTCGCCCGACAGGTTCTTCATGAAGTCTGCGGTGCCGGATTTGGCGATGGTACCCAGATGGGTAATCGCGTCTTCGCGGCTCATGCCGATGCCGTTGTCTTCGAGGGTGACGGTCTTGGCGTCCTTGTCGAAGCTCACACGGATTTTCAGTTCGGCGCCACCTTCCAGCAACTCAGGCTTGGAGAGGGCTTCGAAACGTAATTTGTCGACAGCGTCAGAGGCGTTCGAGATCAATTCGCGAAGGAAGATTTCCTTGTTGGAATACAGCGAATGGATCATGAGGTGCAGCAGTTGCTTCACCTCGGTCTGGAAGCCCAGGGTTTCCTTTTGAGTTTCCACACTCATGGTCATCAAACTCCAATTGGATGGCAGTGGCCGCGCCCGAAAGGGTTGGCGGCGGGTTGTCATCAAAGTTGGGGGCTAAGACCAGGATTTCAAGGGCGCACCAATTCCTCAATTTTGAAATGTGCGCGAGCGGTGGCAATCGGCTCAGCGGCGGTGCTTTGCCAGGCGGTGATCGCCACATTCGCCACCCGGCGGCCTTGGCGCCACACCTGGCATTTGGCGTAAGTGTCGCGAAACTGCCCGGCACGCAAGTAATCCAGGGAAAAATCGATGATTTTCGGCAAACCTGGCGCACCGGTAAATACCAGCAAATGTAACGCTGCCGACAGCTCCATAAAACCTGCGATCACACCGCCGTGCAGCGCTGGCAATATCGGGTTACCAATATTGTCCTTGTTGGCCGGCAGGCGAAACAGCAGCTCATCCCCCAACCTTGAGCATTCGATGCCGATCAGCTTGGCGTAGGGCACCAGGTTGAGCAACGCCTCATAGTCGCCGCGCTCATGGGCCTGTTCGAGGCGGGTCTTGAATCGATGCGTCATGCCTGGTCTCCCTTGATCGAATTGCCGAGTCCTTGCGTGCCTTTGAGGCGCTTGCCCATGCGCATGAAGGTGCCCACCACATGGGCGATGGGTTGCTGAGGATCATCCTGGTAGGCAAAGCCACGGGTAAAGATCACGTCGGTGGTCACCCGGTAGCATTGTGCAAAGCCATACACCGGCTTGTGCGGCTCGGCGGGATGCATGTAGTCGACGCGCAAATCCAGGGTCGGGCACACCTCGAACTCCGGCAGCACGCACAGCGTGGCCATGCCGCAGGCGGTGTCCATCAGTGAGGTCAGCGCGCCGCCGTGAATCACGCCGGTCTGAGGGTCACCGACGATATGCGGGCCGTAAGGCAGGGCCAGCGTCATGCCCTCCTCGCTGGCGGCATGCACGATAATGCCCAGCACCTGGCAATGGCGCAGGGCCAAAACAAAGCGTGTGGCACGCTCTAACAAGGGATTTTCGGTCATGTGTGCAGACTCTTATTAGTGTGGGTTTGCGCAGTAGCCGGGACAGGACTAAAAGTTCCTTGGCAGCGGTGTTTTATATATCTTTGAAACAAAAGGAACTAATGCTGGCCGTCCAAGCTCGAAAGGCCAGTAGATATCTTCAATAAGGAGAAACACCCCATGCGCAAGACTTTAGCTATTTCCATGATGTTGGCCGCTGCCCTCGGTCTCGCTGCCTGCGATAAGAAATCCGAAGACAAAGCCCAAGATGCCGCCGCGCATTCTGAGCAAGCTCAGAAGGACATGGCGAAAGCACAGGATAAAGTGAACGACGCTGCGAAAGAAAACGCCGATGCTGCCAAAGCTCAGGCTGAATCGAACGAAGCCGCCGCGAAAGAAGCTGCACCTGCCGCACCTGCAGAACCTGCCAAGAACTAATAGCCTGGCATTTGCTGCAAAAAGAAAGCCCGCTTACATAGCGGGCTTTACTTTGCCTGCGATTTATAGAATTTGATTAACCCTGGGTGCCACTCATCAAGACACGGTTTCTTTAGCCGGCTCGGCTACCGGCATATCGGTCGGCGTATAAACCATCACCTGCAGTACGTCGGAATGAAACTCGCGGCGATACAGCACCAGTACCACACCGCTGCTCATCAACATGAACAACCAGGGGCTGACAAACCAGGCCAGCATGGTCATGCCGAAGTAATACGAGCGCAGGCCAAAGTTGAACTGGTTGGCCGCCATCGAAATCACCCGCGCCGCCCGCAGGGCAAATGCCTTGCGCTCCTGCTCCGACACCTGCCGCTCACCGATCATCGGCGCCGAGCCCACCAGAACGGCGGCAAAGTTGTATTGACGCATGCACCAGCTGAAGGTGAAGAACGCGTAGACGAACACCAGCGCCAGGCACAGTAGCTTGATTTCCGACATGCCCTGTGACGCCTGCTGCACCATGGGGATGTCCGCCAGCAACGATACCGCACGCTCGGACGCGCCCAGCACGGTGAGAATACCGGCGAGAATAATCAACGTGCTGGAGGCGAAGAACGAGGCATTGCGCTCCAGGTTGCCGATCACACTGGCGTCGGCAATCCGGTTATCGCGCAGCAGCATACGGCGCATCCAGTCTTCGCGATACAGGTGCAGCACGCTGGCCAGGCAGGCGGTGTCTCGGGCTTTCCAACTGGCATAGCGGGTGTAGCCACCCCAGCACAGGGCAAACCAGAAGGCGGCCAGCAGGTGGATTTGATTGGTTTCGATGAACGACATGCGGGGCCTTGTATACGATGGATGAAGACGAACACGGTTAAAAATGTGCGAGCTGGCTTGCCTGCGATGGCGGTGGATCAGGCGACACAGCAGTGACTGAACCGACGCCATCGCAGGCAAGCCAGCTACCACATTGACCGAACTCCAACTTTAGAGCGTTGTGGTCTTGCAGGCATAAAAAATGCCCCGTATCGATTGATACGGGGCATTTCAGTACAGCGTGAAACCGCGGGTTAGGCGATGGCTTCGCTACGCTTGCCGAGCATACGGTCAACCACTACCGCCACGGCCAGCGTCATCACCGACGGCACCAGCCATGCCAGGCCTTGCTCACTCAGCGGCAGGTGCGCCAATTGTGCAGGCATCCAATCGGCCAAGCCAGCGCCTTTAAGCGCGTCGATGCAACCAAAGATGAACGACACCAGCATCACCGGGCCAACAATACGGCCCTGCTCCTGCCAGAAGTCTTTGCAGAAGCTCAGGGCCACCAGCACGATGCACGGCGGGTAGATCGCGGTGAGTACCGGGATCGAGAAGGCAATCAGCTTGGTCAGGCCCAGGTTGGACACGAACAGCGAGAACAGCGCCAGGATCACCACCAGCGTCTTGTAAGACAATGGCAGCACTTTGCTGAAGTACTCGGCGCAAGCACAGGTCAGGCCCACGGCAGTGACCAGGCACGCCAGGGAGATCAGCACAGCGAGGAAGCCGCTGCCCAGGGAGCCGAAGGTGTGTTGCACGTAGGCGTGCAGCACTGCCGCGCCATTGCTGGCACCGGCCGCCACCGCGTGGCTGCCCGAACCCAGGCGGAACAGGCTGATGTACACCAGCGCCAGGCCCACGCCGGCAATCAGCCCGGCGATGATCGCATAGCGAGTGATCAGCTTTGGCGACTCAACACCACGGGAACGAATCGCGTTGACGATGACGATACCGAACACCAGCGCGCCGAGGGTATCCATGGTCAAGTAGCCATTGATAAAGCCCTGGGAGAACGGTGCAGCGACGTATTCCGGGGTGGCAACACCCACATCACCGGCCGGCAAGGCAAACGCAGCGATGCCCAGTACGGCCAGGGCGATGATCTTCAACGGTGCGAGAAAACGCCCTACCGTGTCCAGCAGACGCCCTGGGTACAGGGAAATGAAGAACACCAGCAGGAAGTACACCGAGCTGTAGAGGAACAGCGCCAGCGGGCTTTCGCCGGTCAGCGGCGCCAGGCCCACTTCAAACGAAACGGTCGCGGTGCGCGGGGTGGCGAACAGCGGGCCTACCGCCAGGTACGCCGCCGCCGCCAGCAGGCCACCGGCGATCTTGCCGATCGGGCTGCTCAATGCGTCCATGCCGCCGCCGACCTTGGCCAGCGCGATCACGGTGACCACCGGCAAGCCAACTGCGGTGATCAGGAAGCCCAGCGCTGCCATCCAGACGTGAGGCCCGGACTGCAAACCAACGATAGGCGGGAAGATGATGTTGCCGGCGCCCACGAACAGGGCAAAAGTCATAAAGCCTAACGCCAGGATGTCCTGGCTTTTCAACACTTTCATTTCAGGAAATACCACACTACTGAATCGGAATTTAGAGAGGGATTCCCTGTGGATGAGGGAACTGCTGCCGGCCCTGATGGGGACCAACCGGTCTAGCGCGCGGCTTCCTTTTGGGAGGCGGACGCATAAAGAGGCGGCTAGAGTACAGAAATAAGCCGACAAACGCACTGTTGCGGGGCGGACTGTCCGATAAGCGACATCCAAATGTCGCGTTTTCATACTTAATTTGGCAGTGCCGTCCCTGTGGGAGCTGGCTTGCCTGCGATAGCGATCTGTCTGTGCCAAATGTGTTGGCTGACACACTGCTATCTCAGGCAAGCCAGCTCCCACATTTGACCGAGTAAATCTGCCAAAAAATGGGCAAATCCAGAATGCACAAAGGCCACCCGAAGGTGGCCTTTGTGTGGTGAAGCGTCAGCTAAGCGCGAGGCTTACTTGACAGCCCAACCGGTCAGTTCGGACAAAGCCTTGCCGATATCTGCCAGCGAACGCACGGTTTTAACGCCTGCGTCTTCCAGGGCAGCAAACTTCTCGTCTGCTGTGCCCTTGCCGCCAGAGATGATTGCGCCAGCATGGCCCATGCGCTTGCCTGCAGGGGCAGTCACACCAGCGATGTAGGAAACAACCGGCTTGGTCACGTTGGCCTTGATGTAGGCAGCCGCTTCTTCTTCAGCCGAACCGCCGATCTCACCGATCATTACGATCGCCTCGGTCTTCGGGTCTTCCTGGAACAGCTTCAGGATGTCGATGAAGTTCGAACCTGGGATCGGGTCACCGCCGATGCCGACACAAGTCGACTGACCGAAACCGGCGTCAGTAGTCTGCTTGACAGCTTCGTAGGTCAGGGTGCCGGAACGCGAAACGATACCGACTTTGCCTGGCAAGTGAATGTGACCTGGCATGATGCCGATCTTGCATTCGCCTGGGGTGATCACGCCTGGGCAGTTAGGGCCGATCAGGACTACGCCCAGCTCGTCGCACTTAACTTTAGCGTCCAGCATGTCCAGGGTAGGAATGCCTTCGGTGATGCAAACGATCAGCTTGATGCCGCCGAATGCCGCTTCCAGGATCGAGTCTTTGCAGAAAGGAGCTGGAACGTAGATCACACTGGCGGTGGCGCCAGTGGCAGCTACAGCGTCTTTCACGGTGTTGAACACTGGCAGGCCCAGGTGCTCGGTACCGCCTTTGCCCGGAGTTACGCCGCCAACCATCTTGGTGCCGTATTCGATGGCTTGCTGGGTGTGGAAACTACCTTGCGAACCGGTAATACCCTGGCAGATAACTTTGGTGTCTTTATTGATCAGGACGCTCATTATTTGCCCTCCGCAGCTTTGACAACTTGTTGAGCAGCGTCGGTCAGGCTGGTAGCCGCGATGATGTTCAAACCGCTTTCTGCCAGTACTTTAGCGCCCAGTTCAGCGTTGTTACCTTCAAGGCGAACAACCACCGGGATTTTAACGCCAACTTCTTTCACTGCACCGATGATGCCTTCGGCAATCATGTCGCAACGAACGATGCCGCCGAAGATGTTGACCAATACTGCGGCGACGTTGGAGTCGGACAGGATGATCTTGAACGCTTCGGTAACGCGTTCTTTGGTAGCACCGCCGCCCACGTCGAGGAAGTTGGCTGGTTTGCCGCCATGCAGGTTGACGATGTCCATGGTACCCATGGCCAGGCCAGCACCGTTGACCATGCAACCGATGTTACCTTCCAGGGCTACGTAGTTCAGTTCGAACTTGGCAGCGTGCGCTTCGCGCGGATCGTCTTGCGACGGATCGTGGAAAGTCTTCAGCTTAGGCTGACGGTACATGGCGTTGGCGTCGATGTTGATCTTGGCGTCGAGGCAGTGCAGATCGCCGTCAGCCTTGATCACCAGTGGGTTCACTTCCAGCAGGGCCAGATCGTGATCCTGGAACAGTTTGGCCAGACCTACGAAGATCTTGGCGAACTGGGCAACTTGCTTGCCTTCCAGGCCCAGCTGGAAAGCCAGCTCGCGACCCTGGAATGGCTGAGCGCCAACCAGTGGATCGATAGTGGCTTTCAGAATTTTTTCTGGGGTTTCTTCGGCGATCTTCTCAATGTCCACGCCACCTTCGGTGGAAGCCATGAACACGATGCGACGGCTCGAACGGTCAACGACAGCGCCCAGGTACAGCTCTTTAGCGATATCAGTGCACGATTCAACCAGGATCTTGGTGACTGGTTGGCCATTGGCATCAGTCTGGTAAGTCACCAGACGCTTGCCCAGCCACTGCTGTGCGAAGGCCTTGGCGTCTTCTTTGCTGCGAACCAGCTTAACGCCGCCCGCTTTACCGCGACCACCGGCGTGGACCTGGGCTTTGACAACCCATTCGGTACCACCGATTTTGTCGCAAGCTTCTGCTGCTGCTTCCGGGGTGTCTACTGCGTAACCCTTGGATACTGGCAGGCCGTATTCAGCGAACAGCTGCTTACCCTGATACTCGTGAAGATTCATGCTTTTTACCGTCTTCGTTAGGTACTGCGCATTCGGCGCTGCGCTCATTATGAGTGCCGCACCACCTGTGACTGCTGCTTGCACAATTTGCGAGGCTTAAGACCCGTAAAACTGTGCAAGGCTGCGTCCAGCGGATATTCCGCGGTGAGTCTTGCGCGCAAGGCTCACGACGGGCAACTCCGCCGTGGTTTCTTATTATCTCGCTTAGCGCTTCTTGCGGTTGGCGATGTGGATGGCGCCGCCATTCACTGCCAACGCTGCTTCGTGCAACGCTTCGGACAGGGTCGGATGGGAGAAGACCATCATGCCCAGGTCTTCGGCACTGGTGCCGAATTCCATACCGATCGCGCCCTGCTGAACCAGTTCGGCAGCGCTTGGGCCAATCACGTGGACGCCCAATACGCGGTCAGTCTTGGCATCAGCGATGACTTTGACAAAACCACCGGTGTCGTTAGCTGCCATGGCACGGCCAGAAGCGGCAAACGGGAAGGTGCCGACGTTAACTTCAACGCCTTCAGCTTTCAACTGCTGTTCGTTCTTGCCGACCCATGCAATTTCCGGGTGGGTGTAGATAACCGATGGGATCAGGTCGTAGTTCATCTGGGTTTTATGACCCTTGATGCGCTCGACAACCATGATGCCTTCTTCGGAAGCCTTGTGCGCCAGCATCATACCGCGAACCACGTCGCCGATGGCATACACGCCTGGCACGGTAGTAGCGCAATGATCGTCAACGTGGATGAAACCACGCTCGTCGATGTTCACGCCGCTGTCGGAAGCCAGCAGGTCGGTGGTCACTGGACGGCGACCCACGGCTACGATCAGCTTGTCGAAGGTGATGGTCTGCTCGCCTTCTTTATCGGTGTAGGTCACAACGACTTCTTCGCCGTTGACCTTGGAACCGGTAACACGGGCGCCCAGTTTGATATCCAGACCTTGCTTGGTCAGGGTTTTCAGCGCTTCTTTGGACACTGCAGTGTCGGCAGCCAGCAGGAACGTGTCCAGGGCTTCCAGCACAGTCACTTCAGAACCCAGGCGCGACCATACCGAACCCAGTTCCAGGCCGATTACGCCAGCGCCGATCACGCCCAGACGCTTGGGAACCGCTTGGAATTCCAAGGCGCCGGTCGAATCAACGATCACGTTCTGGTCAACAGGAGCAGGCGGAATGTCGATTGGACGCGAACCTGGTGCCAGGATCACGTTTTCGGCTTCGATGACTTCAACCGAGCCGTCCGGCTTGGTGATTTCAACTTTCTTGCCGGCCAGCAGCTTGCCGTGGCCTTGCAGGGAAGTCACGCCGTTGGCCTTGAACAAGGTGGCAACGCCGGAAGTCAGGCCTTTAACGATGTTGGCTTTACGGCCGACCATTGCTGGCACGTCCATGGTCACGCCAGCATGGTTGATGCCGTGGATCGCGAAACCGTCTTGGGCTTCGTGGAATTTCCAGGAGCTGTCCAGCAGCGCCTTGGAAGGAATGCAACCAACGTTCAGGCAAGTACCGCCCAGCGCCAGTTTGCCTTCCTTGTCGGTGTATTTTTCGATGCAAGCAGTCGAGAGGCCCAGTTGTGCGGCCTTGATCGCGGCAACGTAGCCGCCAGGACCGGCACCAATCACTACAACGTCAAATTTCTGTGTCATGAAAATAGATCCTCTATTCAGCGACAAGCTTCAAGCGACAAGCTGCAAGCCAAGCTGCTTTTTCCTACAGCTTGTAGCTCGCAACTTGCAGCTGCGTCTTTAGATGTCCAGCAGCAGACGAGCCGGGTCTTCCAGCAGGTTCTTGATGGTTACCAGGAAAGTCACGGCTTCTTTACCATCGATCAGGCGGTGATCGTACGACAGCGCCAGGTACATCATCGGGCGGATCACGACTTGGCCGTTGATGGCCATCGGACGCTGGATGATGTTGTGCATGCCCAGGATCGCAGCTTGCGGCGGGTTGACGATCGGGGTCGACATCATCGAACCGAAGGTACCACCGTTGGTGATGGTGAAGGTACCGCCGGTCATCTCGTCGATGGTCAGCTTGCCGTCACGGGCTTTCTTGCCGAAGCCGGCGATGCCGCCTTCGATTTCAGCCAGGCTCATCAGCTCGGCGTTACGCAGGACCGGTACTACCAGGCCACGGTCGCTGGACACGGCAACGCCGACGTCTGCATAGCCGTGGTAAACGATGTCGCTGCCGTCGATGGAAGCGTTGACTGCCGGGAAGCGTTTCAGCGCTTCGGTGGCCGCTTTCACGAAGAACGACATGAAGCCCAGGCGCACGCCATTGTGGGACTTCTCGAACAGATCCTTGTACTTCGAACGCAGGGCCATGACTTCAGTCATGTCGACTTCGTTGAAGGTGGTCAGCATCGCCATGTTCGACTGCGCTTCAACCAGACGCTTGGCCACGGTGGCACGCACGCGGGTCATCGGTACGCGCTTCTCGGTACGGTCGCCAGCAGCGAACACAGGCGCAGCGGCAGCAGGTGCTGCAGCCTTGGCCGGTGCAGCAGCCGGAGCGTTTTTCTTGGCTTCGACAGCAGCAACCACGTCTTCCTTGGTTACGCGGCCGTCTTTGCCGGTGCCCTTGAGGGACGCCAGGTTGATGCCGTTTTCTTCAGCCAGCTGACGCGCAGCCGGTGCAGCGATCGGGTCTTCACCACCTGCAGCCGGAGCGGCAGCGGCAGGTGCGGCAGCTGGAGCAGCAGCGGCGGCCGGAGCAGGAGCAGCAGCGCCGCCCGCTTCGATCGAGCCCAGGATCTGGTTCGACAGGACGGTAGCGCCCTCTTCAGCCACGATCGCGCCCAGCACGCCGTCAGCTTCGGCCAACACTTCCAGAACGACTTTGTCGGTCTCGATGTCGACGATCAGGTCGTCACGCTTTACAGCGTCGCCTGGTTTCTTGTGCCAGGTGGCAACGGTGCCATCGGCAACCGATTCCGGGAATGACGGGGCTTTGATTTCGATAGCCATTATCTGTGGGTCCTTAAAATTCGGTTTCAGTCAGCGCGAAGGCGTTAAACAGTGAAAGCATCTTGCAGCAGTTTTTCCTGCTGCTCGGCGTGCATCGACGCATAACCACACGCAGGTGCAGCAGAAGCATCACGACCGGCGTACTCCAGGCCCAGGCCTGTTTTGTGGTTACCGATACTGCGACGCAAATGATGCTGGCTGCTGTACCACGCGCCCTGGTTCATCGGTTCTTCCTGGCACCACACCGCGTGGGTGAGGTTGGTGTAAGGCGCGATGGCCTCCATCAGGTCGTCTTCCGGGAACGGGTAAAGCTGCTCGATACGCACGATGGCGATGTCTTCGCGGCCTTCGGCACGGCGTTTTTCCAGCAAGTCGTAGTAAACCTTGCCACTGCACAGGACCAGGCGAGTGACCTTGGCAGCGTCCAGGGTGTCGATTTCTGGAATCACGGTCTGGAACGAACCGTCGGCCAGATCTTCCAGGGTCGAGATGGCCAATTTGTGACGCAACAGCGATTTCGGGGTCAGCACTACCAGCGGCTTGCGCAGCGGGCGGATCACCTGACGACGCAGCAAGTGGTAGATCTGGGCCGGGGTAGTCGGCACGCACACCTGGATGTTGTGCTCGGCGCACAGCTGCAGGTAACGCTCCAGACGGGCCGAGGAGTGCTCCGGACCCTGACCTTCATAACCGTGTGGCAGCAACATGGTCAGACCGCACAGACGGCCCCACTTGTGCTCACCGCTGGTGATGAACTGGTCGATAACCACCTGGGCACCGTTGGCGAAGTCGCCGAACTGGGCTTCCCAGATCACCAGCGCATTTGGCGTGGTGGTGGAGTAGCCGTATTCGAACGCCAGTACGGCTTCTTCGGACAGGAACGAGTCGTACAGGTCGAAACGTGGCTGGCCTTCGTACAGGTGTTGCAGCGGTACGTAGGTGGTCGCGTCTTTCTGGTTGTGCAGTACCGCGTGACGGTGCGAGAACGTACCACGGCCGATGTCCTGGCCGGTCATGCGGATCGGGTGACCTTCGAACGCCAGGGTCGCGTACGCCATGGTTTCGGCGTAACCCCAGTTGATCGGCAGGCCGCCGGCTTGCATCTTCTGACGGTCTTCGTAGATCTTCGCAACCTGGCGCTGCACCACGAAGCCATCTGGAATTTCCAGCAGCTTGGCGGACAGTTCCTGCAGGGTCTTGAGGTCGAACGAGGTGTCGTGACGCGCCGTCCAGGCGTGGCCCAGGTACGGGCGCCAGTCCACGAACAGCTCTTTGTTCGGCTCTTTAACCAGGCTTTTCACTACATGCAGGCCGTTGTCCAGCGCGTTGCGGTATTCGTCGACTTTCGCCTGAACACGCGCATCGTCAACCACGCCGGCCGTAATCAGGCTGTCGGCGTACAGTTCACGGGTGGTGCGCTGCTTGGTGATCTGCTGGTACATCAACGGCTGGGTGCCGCTCGGCTCATCCGCTTCGTTGTGACCGCGACGGCGGTAGCAAACCAGGTCGATGACCACGTCACGCTTGAACTGCATGCGGTAGTCGATGGCGAGCTGGGTCACGAACAACACGGCTTCCGGATCATCACCATTCACATGGAGGATCGGCGCCTGGATCATCTTGGCAACGTCGGTCGCGTACTCGGTAGAGCGCGCGTCCAGCGGGTTGCTGATGGTGAAACCGACTTGGTTGTTGATGACGATGTGAACCGTACCGCCGGTCTTGAAGCCGCGAGTCTGCGACATCTGGAACGTTTCCAGGACCACGCCTTGACCGGCGAACGCCGCGTCACCGTGGATGGAAATCGGCAGGACTTTCTCACCGGTGGAATCGTTACGACGATCCTGGCGAGCACGCACCGAACCCTCGACCACCGGAGAAACGATTTCCAGGTGGGACGGGTTGAAGGCCATGGCCAGGTGAACTTCACCGCCGGTAGTCATTACGTTGGACGAGAAGCCCTGGTGATACTTGACGTCACCGGAACCCAGTTCGACCTTCTTCTTGCCTTCGAACTCGTCGAACAGTTCACGCGGGTTCTTGCCGAAGGTGTTGACCAACACGTTCAGGCGACCACGGTGAGCCATGCCGATCACGATTTCCTTGGTGCCGTAGGAACCGGAACGCTGGATCAACTCGTCGAGCATTGGAATCAGGCTTTCGCCGCCTTCCAGGCCGAAACGCTTGGTGCCCGGGTATTTGGTACCCAGGTATTTCTCGAGGCCTTCGGCCGCGGTCACGCGCTCCAGCAAGTGGCTGCGCACGTCGGCGGACAAAACCGGACGGCCACGCACACCTTCCAGGCGATGCTGGAACCAGTGGCGCTGCTCGGAATCGGTGATGTGCGTAAACTCAGCGCCGATGGTGCGGCAATATGTCTGCTGCAACGCTTCGTGAATTTCGCGTAGGCTCGCTTCCTCTTTGCCGATGAACAGGTCGCCGGCACGGAAGGTCGTATCAAGATCGGCATTGGTCAAGCCGTAATGATTGATCGACAGGTCAGCAGGTGCAGGACGCTTCCAGAGCCCCAGCGGGTCAAGCTGGGCCGCCTGGTGGCCACGCATCCGGTAAGCCTGGATCAGTCGCAATACTTCAACTTGCTTCTTCTCATGCTCGCTGCTCACGCTACCGGCGGAAACCGGTTGGGCGCGGCGCTGGTTCTTTGCCAGCAGCACAAATTGATCGCGAATTGTTGCGTGCGATACATCGGTGGCAGCGTTGCCGTCTGAAGACAACGTCTGAAATTTGGTGCGCCATTCTTCTGGCACAGCGTTAGGGTCGTGCAGGTAGAGCTCATAAAGCTCTTCCACATAGGCAGCGTTACCACCTGAAAGATAGCCGCTGTTCCACATGCGCTGCATCACGCTTTCTTGCATGCTTGGTCACCCTCGATTTGGGGACACCACCGGCGAAAACACCGAGTTTGCTTGCAAAAGGCCAAGTGCAGCGACCAAAACAAGCCACTTAGGATCACGCTGATAGTTCGGGTACCAACCCGAATGCCCCTGCTTGTCTCATTTCTTCAAAATAAGAGCTGCGGCTTTGTAAGTCGCTGCTCAAGTTAAAACTACGGCGCCGGTTGAAGCCTGCGCCGTAGCATTTACGGGCACAACGGTCCTGCTTTGCTACAACGTCGCTTACACGCCGCTTTGCAGCAGCATGTTACGGATGTGACCAATGGCCTTAGTCGGGTTCAGGCCTTTGGGACATACGTTGACGCAGTTCATGATCCCGCGGCAGCGGAATACGCTGAACGGGTCATCCAGTGAAGCCAGACGCTCGGACGTCTTGGTGTCACGGCTGTCTGCCAGGAAGCGGTACGCTTGCAGCAGGGCAGCTGGACCCAGGAACTTGTCCGGGTTCCACCAGAAGGACGGGCACGAGGTCGAGCAGCAAGCGCACAGGATGCACTCGTACAGACCGTCGAGCTTTTCACGCTCTTCAGGGGACTGCAGACGTTCGATGGCCGGAGCCGGCGTGTCGTTCTGCAGGAACGGCTTAACTTTCTCGTATTGCTTGTAGAAGATGCTCATATCGACCACCAGGTCACGGATAACCGGCAAACCTGGCAGAGGACGAACGATCAGCTTGTTACCTTTAACAACAGCCGACAGCGGCGTGATGCACGCCAGGCCGTTTTTGCCGTTGATGTTCATGCCGTCGGAGCCACAAACGCCCTCACGGCAAGAGCGACGATAGGAGAAACCTTCGTCCTGCTCTTTGATCAGTGCCAGTACATCCAGCACCATCAGGTCTTTACCACCGGTATCGACCTGAAATTCCTGCATGAACGGCGCGGCGTCCTGATCAGGGTTGTAGCGGTAAACACTGACTTTCAACATGGCAGCCACCCTTAGTAAGTCCGAATCTTCGGTTCAAACGTCGGCACCGTCTTCGGCGAGAAGTTCACGGCACGCTTGGTCACGCGCTTGTCACCCGGGAAGTACAGGGTGTGGCACAACCAGTTTTCGTCGTCGCGATCTTCAAAGTCTTCACGGGCGTGGGCACCACGGGATTCTTTACGAACCTCGGCGGCGATCGCAGTGGCTTCGGCCACTTCCAGCAGGTTTTGCAGCTCAAGGGCTTCGATACGAGCCGTGTTGAACGCCTGGCTCTTATCGTTGATCTTGACGTTGGCGATGCGCGTGCGCAGGTCGGCCAGCTGGGCAATACCCTTCTGCATGTATTCGCCGGTACGGAATACACCGAAGTAGTTCTGCATGCAGCTTTGCAGCTCGCGACGCAGGGTAGCCACGTCTTCGCCATCGGTACGCTCGTTCAGAGCGTTCAGGCGCGCCAGGGCGGCCTCGATGTTGGCGTCGGTGGCGTCATCGTATTCGATGCCGTCGGTCAGGGCTTTTTCCAGGTGCAGGCCGGCAGCACGACCGAATACCACCAGGTCGAGCAGCGAGTTGCCGCCCAGACGGTTGGCACCGTGTACCGATACGCAAGCCACTTCGCCTACGGCGAACAGACCGTGGATGATCTCGTCCACGCCTTCGGCGTTCTGGGTGATCGCCTGGCCATGAATGTTGGTCGGCACGCCGCCCATCATATAGTGGCAAGTCGGAACAACCGGCACCGGAGCAACTACCGGGTCAACGTGCGCAAAAGTCTTGGACAATTCGCAGATACCTGGCAGGCGGCTGTGCAGGACTTCTTCACCGAGGTGATCGAGTTTCAGCAGTACGTGGTCGCCGTTCGGGCCACAGCCGTTACCGGCGATGATTTCCTTAACCATCGAACGGGCCACAACGTCACGACCTGCAAGGTCTTTGGCGTTCGGAGCATAACGCTCCATGAAACGCTCGCCGTGCTTGTTGATCAGGTAACCACCTTCACCACGGCAACCTTCTGTAACCAGTACACCGGCGCCGGCGATGCCGGTCGGGTGGAACTGCCACATTTCAATGTCTTGTACCGGCACGCCAGCACGCAGGGCCATGCCGACGCCGTCACCGGTGTTGATCAGGGCATTGGTGGTCGACGCGTAGATACGACCTGCACCGCCGGTTGCCAGCACAGTAGCCTTGGCACGGATGTAGGTGGTTTCACCGGTTTCGATGCAGATGGCGATCACACCGACGAAGGCGCCGTCGGCGTTCTTCACCAGGTCAACGGCGTAGTACTCGTTCAGGAACGTGGTACCGGCTTTCAGGTTGCCCTGATAAAGGGTGTGCAACAGCGCGTGACCGGTACGGTCGGAAGCGGCGCACGTACGGGCAGCCTGCCCGCCTTTACCGTAATCCTTCGACTGGCCGCCGAATGGACGCTGGTAGATACGACCTTGCTCGGTACGCGAGAACGGCAGACCCATGTGGTCCAGCTCGAACACGGCAGCCGGGCCTTCCTGACACATGTACTCGATAGCGTCCTGGTCACCGATGTAGTCGGAACCCTTGACGGTATCGTACATGTGCCAGCGCCAGTCATCGTTCGGGTCGGCGGAGGCGATGGCGCAGGTGATGCCACCCTGGGCCGACACAGTGTGGGAACGGGTCGGGAACACCTTGGTGATCACGGCAGTCTTGTGACCGCCCTGAGCCAGCTGCAGCGCTGCGCGCATGCCGGCACCGCCGCCACCAATAATGATGGCGTCGAAGGAAATAGTTGGAATGTTAGCCATGAATCAGATACCCCAAAGAATCTGCACACCCCAGACGAAGTAAGCGAACATCGCAACGCCGCAGACTGCCTGGAAGAGAAAACGTACTGCAGTCGCGGACTTGCCCAGCGCCATCGGCGTCAGGTAGTCGGTCGCGATGGTCCACATGCCGACCCAGGCGTGAGCGCCCAGGGCTACAAGGGCCAGCAGACTGAAGATTCGCATCGCATTGTGGGAAAACAGGCCATGCCATTGCTCATAGCCGATGCCCGGGTTTGCGACGAGGTATCCGATCAGGAAAATGAAATAAGCCGCGAGAACGACCGCAGACACACGCTGTGCCATCCAGTCATAGAGGCCCGAACGCGAAAGGTTCGTAACGCTGGTTACCATATCCAAACTCCTGCCAGAACGATCAGCACCACGGAAATGGCGATGATGATTTTCGAGCCCAGGCGGCCGCCTTCCAGCGTCTCACCGATACCCGCATCCATGATCAAGTGGCGCACACCGGCTACCAGGTGATACAGCAGAGCGGACAGGAGGCCCCATGCTACGAACTTGGCCAGCGGGCTGGTCAAGCATGCCTTCACCTCGGCGTATCCTTCCTCGGAACCCAGGGATTTGCTCAATGCATAAAGCATGATGCCCAAGCCCAGGAACAGGATGATGCCGGAAACACGGTGCAGGAACGACGTAACGCCGGTGATGGGGAGTTTGATGGTCCTTAGGTCTAGGTTTACAGGTCGTTGGCTATTCACGGCTTTTTTTCACACTGAAGAGCCCCTAACAATCAGGGCAAAGTTGTTGGGGAGTGCACTGGTCAGGTAAGCACCACCCAGGGAGTGCGACCCCCAATGAAAGCAAGCCCAAAAGCCCTTGGCGGTCGGTGGCCGAGTATAGACAGTTAGGTTACTAATGACAACGCGCACTCCTCACCCTAATAGCGGATTGCGCTGGCGGTATAAAAGGCGTAAATGGCAGTCAATTTCGACGAAAAAGTATGGTTAAAGCCTTCTGGAGCAAGACTTTAGGCAAATTGACATCTGGATTTATATCAATATAGTGGTGCGGGCCCTGCGTGGGGGGTCTGTCTGATGATTTGAAGCATAAATAGGAGGCCACATGGCTGACAAAAAAGCGCAGTTGATCATCGAGGGCGCAGCCCCCGTCGAGCTGCCCATTTTAACCGGCACCGTTGGTCCCGATGTTATCGACGTACGGGGCCTGACGGCCACGGGCCGTTTCACATTCGACCCAGGCTTCATGTCGACCGCCTCTTGCGAGTCGAAGATCACCTATATCGATGGTGACAATGGTATTTTGCTGCACCGCGGCTACCCGATCGAACAGCTTGCTGAACAGTCGGACTACCTGGAAACCTGCTACCTGCTGCTAAATGGCGAATTGCCAACAGCTGAGCAGAAAGCCCAGTTCGTCAGCACCGTGAAGAACCACACCATGGTTCACGAGCAGTTGAAGACCTTCTTCAACGGCTTCCGTCGCGACGCCCACCCGATGGCCGTCATGTGCGGTGTAGTCGGCGCCCTGTCGGCCTTCTATCACGACTCCCTGGACATCAATAACCCGCAGCATCGCGAAATTTCCGCGATCCGCCTGGTTGCCAAGATGCCAACCCTGGCCGCAATGGTTTACAAGTACTCCATGGGTCAACCCATGATGTACCCGCGCAACGACCTGACGTACGCGGAAAACTTCCTGCACATGATGTTCAACACCCCGTGCGAGATCAAACCGATCAGCCCGGTGCTGGCCAAGGCGATGGACAAGATTTTCATCCTCCACGCCGACCACGAGCAAAACGCCTCCACCTCCACCGTACGTCTGGCGGGCTCTTCGGGCGCCAACCCGTTCGCCTGTATCGCCGCCGGCATTGCCGCATTGTGGGGCCCTGCCCACGGCGGTGCGAACGAAGCCGTGCTGACCATGCTCGATGAAATCGGCGATGTGTCCAACATCGACAAGTTCATCGCCAAGGCCAAGGACAAGGAAGATCCGTTCAAACTGATGGGCTTCGGTCACCGCGTCTACAAGAACCGTGACCCGCGTGCCACCGTGATGAAACAGACCTGCGACGAAGTGTTGAAGGAGCTGGGCATCAAGAACGATCCGCAACTCGAACTGGCCATGCGCCTGGAAGAGATCGCCCTGACCGACCCTTACTTCATCGAACGCTCGCTGTACCCGAACGTCGACTTCTACTCGGGGATCATCCTCAAGGCGATCGGCATTCCAACCAGCATGTTCACCGTGATCTTCGCCTTGGCACGCACTGTCGGCTGGATCTCGCACTGGAAAGAAATGCTCTCCAGCCCGTACAAGATTGGCCGTCCGCGCCAGCTGTACACCGGCTACGAGTCGCGTGATATCACCAAACTGGAAGATCGCAAGTAAGCATCTAACTATTTGGTCTTAAAAACGGCCTCCTTTCACAAGGAGGCCGTTTTTATTTGTGCAGGAATTGAGCGCAAGACCTGAGGCCAGCGCCAACCGGGACGCAGAGCGTCCATGGCTGTATTCCCACGCAGAGCATGGGAACGATCGGCGTAGAGGCACTTTATTGATGCAAGGGTTGAGAAACTGTTTTGTGAAATCCGTTACCAATAAAAGCAAAAAAATGCCCCGATCTCACGACCGGGGCATTTTTTTTGTAGCCGTTACAAATCTTAGTGGTTTACCGCCCCACTCGCCCCCAGGCCAGTCTGCGAACGCACAAACTGCGGGAAGTACAGCGCACGCTCTTTTTCTGCCGCCGCCGACTTGTCAGTGATGGAGAAGAACCAGATGCCGACGAACGCAATGATCATCGAGAACAGCGCTGGGTATTCGTAAGGGAAGATCGCTTTTTCATGG
Organism: Pseudomonas sp. WS 5146; assembly: GCF_012985495.1. Taxonomy (NCBI): domain Bacteria; kingdom Pseudomonadati; phylum Pseudomonadota; class Gammaproteobacteria; order Pseudomonadales; family Pseudomonadaceae; genus Pseudomonas; species Pseudomonas sp. WS 5146. The sequence goes on along the minus strand of NZ_JAAQWL010000002.1, from coordinate 766,530 downwards.
TGCAGGATCGACACCCAGATGGTCGGGCCAAGGATCATCAGGCCGACGGCACTGATCAAGCCCAGCCAGCCGCCAATCATGGCGCCACGGGTGGTGAGGTTTTTCCAGTACATGGAAAGCAGCAGCACCGGGAAGTTACAGCTGGCAGCAATCGAGAACGCCAAGCCGACCATGAACGCGATGTTCTGGCTTTCGAACAGGATACCCAGGCCGATCGCCAACACGCCCAACGCCACGGTGGTGATCTTCGACACGCGAATCTCATCTTTCTCGTTGGCCTTGCCCTTCTTGATCACACTGGCGTACAGGTCATGGGACACCGCCGAAGCACCGGCCAGGGTCAAACCGGCAACCACTGCCAGGATGGTGGCAAACGCCACGGCCGAGATGAAGCCGAGGAAAATGCTGCCACCCACCGCGTTGGCCAGGTGCACCGCCGCCATGTTGTTACCGCCGAGCAAGGCACCTGCAGCATCCTTGAACGCCGGGTTGGTGCTCACCAGCAGGATCGCGCCAAAGCCGATGATAAACGTCAGGATATAGAAGTAGCCGATGAAACCGGTGGCATACAGCACGCTCTTACGTGCTTCCTTGGCGTCGCTTACGGTGAAGAAGCGCATCAGGATGTGCGGCAGGCCGGCCGTACCGAACATCAGCGCCAGGCCCAGCGAGAATGCCGAAATCGGATCTTTCACCAAGCCGCCGGGACTCATGATCGCCTCACCTTTAGGGTGAACCTTGATCGCCTCGGAAAACAGCATGTTGAAGTCGAAGTTGACGTGCTTCATCACCATCAACGCCATGAACGAAGCACCGGACAGCAACAGCACCGCCTTGATGATTTGCACCCAAGTGGTTGCCAGCATGCCGCCAAACAGCACATACATGCACATCAGGATACCCACGAGGATCACCGCTACGTGGTAGTCCAGACCGAACAGCAGCTGAATCAGCTTGCCCGCCCCTACCATTTGCGCGATCAGGTAGAACGCCACCACCACCAGCGAGCCACAGGCCGACAGGCTGCGGATCTGGGTTTGCCCCAGGCGATAGGACGCCACGTCGGCAAAGGTGTACTTGCCCAAGTTACGCAGGCGCTCGGCGATCAGGAACAGAATGATCGGCCAGCCCACCAGGAAGCCGATCGAGTAGATCAGGCCATCGTAGCCGGAGGTGAACACCAGCGCGGAAATCCCCAGGAAGGACGCCGCCGACATGTAGTCGCCGGCAATCGCCAGGCCGTTCTGGAAACCGGTGATCTTGCCGCCGGCCGCATAGTAGTCGGCCGCCGACTTGTTGCGTTTGGACGCCCAGTAGGTGATGCACAACGTCGCGCCGACGAAGACCACGAACATCAGGATCGCTGCAACGTTCAGCGGTTGTTTGTGCACTTCACCGGTCAATGCATCCGCCGCCCAAACGGCGGGCGCAAAGACCGAAGCGCCAAGTACAGCCAATAGACGACGGATCATTGCGCAGCCTCCTTGAGAATCGCATTGTTCAGGTCGTCGAATTCGCCGTTGGCGCGTCGTACATAGATGCCGGTGAGGACAAAGGCCGAGACAATCAGGCCGACCCCGATGGGGATGCCCCAGGTGATGGATGAGCCGGGGCTGAGTTTGGCCCCCAGTATTTGTGGCCCGTAGGCAATCAACAGGATGAAAGCGGAGTAAAGCCCTAGCATGATCGCCGAGAGAATCCAGGCGAACCTTTCCCTTTTTCTGACCAGCTCCTTGAAACGCGGGCTGTTTTGAATCGAGAGGTAAATGCTGTCGTTCATTGTTTTTATCCTCGCAGCACAGCTTTTTATTATTTTGGAACATATCCACTGTATGCGGCTGCGGAACAGGTTCCAGACGACCTTAGTAGTAGAGGGAGTGTAGCGAGGGTTTACGGGCGTGCGAGGCTAATGTGGGGCTTGCCCGCGATGGCGGTGTATCAGTCAAAACATCTGTGACTTATACGCCGCCATCGCGGGCAAGCCCGCTCCCACAAGGGTTAGTGCTTTATTTTGCGGTCCACTCGGCGACACGTTCAGGGTGCTTGGCGACCCAATCCTTGGCCGCGGCATCAGGCTTGGCGCCCTCTTGAATTGCCAGCATCACTTCGCCGATTTCGTCCTTGGAGGCCCACTGGAATTTCTTCAGGAAAGCGGCGACTTCCGGCGCTTTCTTCTCCAGGCCCTTGCTGCCGATGCTGTTGACGGTCTCAGCAGCACCATAAATCCCTTTTGGGTCGTCCAGAAAGCGCAGTTTCCACTTGGCGAACATCCAGTGTGGCACCCAGCCGGTCACCGCAATGGATTCCTGCTTGTCTTCGGCACGGGTCAGCTCGGCGATCATCGCAGCGCCCGAACTGGCTTGCAGTTTGTAGTCCAGGCCATAGGCCTTGATGGCTTCGTCGGTCTTGAGCATCACGCCTGAACCGGCGTCGATGCCGACGATCTTGTTCTTGAAGGTGGTGTCGGTCTTGAGGTCTTCGATGGACTTGGCTTTAACGTACTCCGGCACGATCAGGCCAATTTTGGCATCCTTGAAGTTGGGGCCGTAGTCGACCACCTTGTCCTTGTTCTTGGTCCAGTATTCACCGTGAGTCACGGGCAGCCAGGCGGAGAGCATGGCGTCGAGTTTGCCGGTAGCTACGCCCTGCCACATGATCCCGGTAGCGACCGCTTGCAGTTTCACGTCGTAACCGAGTTTTTCCCTGATCACCTCGGCCGCCACATGGGTCGTGGCAACGCTGTCGGACCAACCATCTACATAGCCGATGCTCAGGGTTTTGCTGTCGGCGCTGGCCAGTGTGGAGCCCATCGCAACTACCAGAGTGGCAGCTGCGCCCAAGAGTCGTCGCATCTTCATAATACTTCCCCGAAAGTGCTGCGCTCGGCGGATGCCGAGCGACGTCAACCTGTTGTTATAGGGTGCATCGCGCCCCCTTCACGCGCGTCGATCACGGTGGTGCGCCGCCAGTGGAGTGCTGACACTTCGATCATCAACCTGCCGGGGCCTTGGACCTGCTCTGTCAGCGACCTCGGGTAAGCAAGAAACGACATCACATCGCCAGCAGGACAGTTCCTAGGACTTGGCGTCAATTTCCCGCCCGAACTTTGCATGTCTAAATTATGCAGCCCCACTGGGACGGGCCAAATCCGGGTAAGATGCGCGCCTTTGCTCCCCCAGATAAGCTGACCATGCCCGCGACTGCCCGCTTCCCTGCCCTGCCCTATTTCTGCGCCTTGATCCTCGGCGTGCTTGCCCTCGTCGGCTATTGGTACGGCCTTGGCCGACCGGTGGTGTTGCCGGATGTGGCCAGTGCCAGCCACAAGATGCAATGCGCGTCCTACACGCCGTTCGACAAGGACCAGTCGCCGTTCGACCAGCCGTTCAAACTGCGCCCTGAGCGCATGGACGCTGACCTGGCCGTGCTCGCCACGCGCTTTGAATGCATCCGCACATACACCATGGTCGGCCTGGAAGCCCTGCCTGGCATGGCGCGCAAGCATGGTTTGAAGGTGATGGCCGGCGCTTGGGTCAGCAGTGACCCGGTGGCCACCGAAAAAGAAATCAAAGAACTGATTGCTGCTGCCAACGCCAACCCCGATGTGGTCACTTCGGTGATCGTCGGTAACGAGGCCCTGTTGCGCAAGGAAGTCACCGCCAAGCAGTTGGTGACGCTGATCCATCAGGTCAAAAGCCAGATCAAGCAGCCGGTCACTTATGCCGATGTGTGGGAGTTCTGGCTGCAACACCCGGAAATCGCCCCGGCGGTGGATTTCCTGACCATTCACCTGCTGCCCTACTGGGAAGATGACCCGTCGGGCATCGACCAGGCCCTCAAGCATGTTGGGGATGTGCGCCAGACCTTTGGCAACAAATTCGCCCCTAAAGATGTGCTGATCGGCGAGACCGGCTGGCCCAGCGAAGGCCGCCAGCGCGAAACCGCGGTGCCGAGCCGGGTCAACGAGGCCAAGTTCATGCGTGGTTTTGTGGCCATGGCCGAGGCCAATGGCTGGCGCTACAACCTGATCGAAGCGTTTGACCAGCCGTGGAAACGCGCCAGCGAAGGTGCAGTCGGTGGTTACTGGGGCTTGTTTGACGCCGACCGCCAGGACAAGGGCATCCTTGCCGGGCCGGTGAGTAACGTGCCGTATTGGCCGCTGTGGCTGGGCATCGGCGGCCTGATTCTGCTGGGCACTCTGGCACTGGGCGGCCGGGTGCGCAGCGCGCGTGCCGCATTCATGCTGCCATTACTCGGCGTAGTGGCCGCCTGCTCCATTGGCACCTGGGCCGAGCTGACCCGTGTCACAGCACGTTTCAACGATGAATGGGTGTGGGCGGGCTTACTGGTGGTGTTGAACCTGTTGGTACTGGCCCATGCCGCGCTGGCTTTAAGCGCTCGGGAAGCTTGGCGGGAACGCGCCTTCACTTGGCTGGAGCAACGCGCAGGTTGGCTGGTGGCAATTGCCGGGTTCGCCGGTGCAGTGATGATGCTGGCGCTGGTGTTTGACCCGCGCTATCGCAGCTTCCCAAGTGCGGCACTGGTATTGCCGGCACTGGTTTACCTGGTTCGCCCGGTCACCGGCCCGCGTCGGGAGATTGCGCTGCTGGCCTTCATTATTGGCGCCGGCATTGCGCCGCAGCTGTATCGCGAAGGCTTGTTGAACCAGCAGGCGTGGGGTTGGGCGCTGGTCAGCGGATTGATGGTTGTAGCGTTGTGGCGTTGCTTGCGGGTGCGCAAAGCTTAAAAATGCTATCGCAGGCAAGCCAGCTCCCACATTCGACCGCATTTCATGGGATGCACCCAATCTAATGTGGGAACTGGCTTGTCGAATCGTCGCACCGCTGCGATGAGGCTCTATCAGACGCCCCGAGGCTTCCTGACCAACCGCAACCCCGCAATCACCACCGCAAACACCGCAAACGTGGTGTTATACAACGCCAGTGCCGGCAACCCGAACACCATCCCCAACACCGCCAAACCCCAGCCCGCTCGCCCCGGCACAAAAAACGCCAGCACCGACGTGACCAATGCGGCCCAGCCCAATACCTTGAAGTGAATCATCAGCCCCAGGTTCGAGCGCAACTGGCATTCCCAGCGGCTGGCCTCGTCAACGCAGACCCCCACCCACTGGCCGTCTTCCATAAACCCGTAACGGGCGCCATAACTGGCGGCCAACCATAACGGCAGGGCAATAAGCAGCAGGATCAGTGGCAAACGACGGGACATGGGGTACTCCGATAGGCAAAAACGGCGCTCAGCTTAATGCGCCGGCAGCCGTTAGCAAGGCGCATACACACAATTAGTGTTCATCAATGCATGGCAACGTGTATCTTCTGGCTACTATTACCCCGATTCCGTGGTTTTTTCCGACTTTTAGTGCCGAGGGCTGGCACTTCGGTGGCAACGCGGTGGTCATAGCCTGCGAACTTCATTCAGCACGTTTCCTCTTAGGGATTAAGTCATGCTCCGTTCCTTGCGCTGCGCTGCCTTGCTGGGCAGCCTATTTTTGAGTGCGTCAGCACTGGCCGTCGATATCGACCCAGCCAGCTATGGCTACCCTTTGACCAACCCGTTCGAAGCGACTATCGCCACCACTCCGCCGAATCTGCGCCCGCAATTGCCGAGCGACGACGAGATCAACCAGTCCGACTACAGCCTGACCATGCGCCCTGAGCGCCAGTTCAGCCTGCCGGACAACTTCTGGGCGGTAAAGAAACTCACCTACCGCATCGCCAAGCAAGACCACGCCGCACCGCTGATTTTCCTGATTTCCGGCACCGGTGCGCGGTATGACAGCAGCATCAACGAATACCTCAAAAAGCTCTATTACAAAGCCGGCTACCACGTGGTCCAGTTGTCCTCGCCCACCAGCTTCGACTTCATCGCCGCGGCTTCGCGCTTCGCCACTCCCGGCATTACCCAGGAAGACGCCGAAGACATGTACCGCGTGATGCAGGCGGTGCGCGCGCAGAACTCCACGCTGCCGGTGACCGACTACTACCTCTCCGGCTACAGCCTGGGCGCTTTGGACGCGGCATTTGTGAGCAAGCTCGACGAGACCCGCCGCAGCTTCAACTTCAAGAAAGTGCTGCTGCTCAACCCGCCGGTCAACCTCTACACCTCGATCACCAACCTCGACAAGCTGGTACAGACCGAGGTCAAGGGCATCAACAACACCACCACGTTTTATGAGCTGGTGCTGAGCAAGCTGACCCGTTACTTCCAGCAAAAAGGCTACATCGACCTCAACGATGCCCTGCTCTATGACTTCCAGCAGTCCAAGCAGCACTTGACCAACGAACAGATGGCGATGCTGATCGGCACCTCGTTCCGCTTCTCGGCGGCCGACATTGCCTTCACCTCGGACCTGATCAACCGTCGCGGCCTGATCATCCCGCCGAAATACCCGATCACCGAAGGCACCAGCCTCACCCCGTTCCTCAAGCGTGCGCTGCAATGCGACTTCGACTGCTACCTCACCGAACAAGTGATCCCGATGTGGCGCGCGCGCTCCGACGGCGGCAGCCTGCTGCAACTGATCGATCAGGTCAGCCTGTATGCCCTCAAGGACTACCTGCACGACAGCCCGAAAATTGCCGTGATGCACAACGCCGACGACTTGATCCTCGGCCCTGGCGACCTGGGTTTCCTGCGTAAAACCTTCGGCGATCGCTTGACCGTCTACCCGTTGGGCGGCCACTGCGGCAACCTCAATTACCGCGTCAACGCCGACGCCATGCTGGAGTTCTTCCGTGGCTAAATATCTTCTGCTGCTTGCCGCCTTGATGTGCGCAGGCGTGGCCAATGCCGACAACAGCAAGGCCCACGAGCCGGTCAAAGTCGGCGCCGACGGCTTCAAGGAACCGCTGACCAAACTCAAGTTCAACCCGGGCCTGGACCAGCGTGAATTCGAGCGTTCATCACTGACGGCACTTAACGTCTATGACCCGCTGGAGTCGTGGAACCGCCGCGTGTACCACTTCAACTACCGCTTCGACCAATGGGTGTTCCTGCCGGTGGTCAACGGCTACACCTACGTCACTCCCAGCTTCCTGCGTACCGGTGTGAGCAACTTCTTCAACAACCTGGGCGATGTGCCCAACCTGGTGAACAGCCTGTTGCAACTCAAGGGCCACCGCTCCCTGGAAACCACCGGGCGCCTGCTGCTCAACACCACCATCGGCATCGCCGGCCTGTGGGACCCGGCCACCGCCATGGGCCTGCCGCGCCAGAGCGAAGACTTCGGCCAGACCCTGGGCTTCTACGGCGTCCCTGGCGGCGCCTACCTGGTGCTGCCGATCTTCGGGCCCTCGAACCTGCGTGACACTACCGGCCTGATCGTCGACTACGGCGCCGAGACCGAGATCAACTTCCTCAACGTCTCCAAGGTCAGCGAAAACCACCCGGAAATCTGGGCTTTGCGCGCCGTCGACAAGCGCTACCAGACCAGCTTCCGCTACGGTCAGATGAACTCGCCGTTTGAGTATGAAAAGGTGCGCTACATCTATACCGAGTCGCGCAAGTTGCAGATCGCCGAGTAACCTCCCTGCAGGAGCTGGTTCGCCAGCTCCTACTGCTCAACGCCCCGTTGACACCATTTCTGCCAGGTAAACCGCAACTGCAGCACCGCCGCCCTGGCCATCTCCCGATCCTGCTCCGTCAACCCCGACGGCTGCTCAAGTGCTTGAAGCAGTGCAGCACTTGGCCCATCCAGCATCCCCGCCGTTGCCAAGCCTGGCCCCGCGTGCCTGAGTATCACCGCCAACTGCCGCAGATAATTATCACGCTCGCCAGCCAAGGCGCCCTGGCTGCCCGCAAGGCTTGCACGCAACTCCAGCAACTCATCACCCAGGTCCAACCCGAGCAGGCCATTGTCCCAATGGGTACGACGCTCGGCGGGCAAGGTTTGGCTGTAGCGTGACAGGCGAATCAAGCGATCGGCCATGCGCCCGCCAAACCAGCTCTCGGCCTGCTCCAGAGGGCGCGAAGTCAACTGCGCCAAATCGAACAACGAAGCCTTGAACATACGCCGGTAGTGTCGCTCGCCAGGGTTGAGCTGAATCAGGCGAAACACCAGCACCGCAATCCCGACGCCCACCAAGGTCGCGATGGCCTTGTTGAGGAAGGCGGCAATGTCGTAGCTCATCAGGTTACTCGGCCCGACGTTGTTGACGAAGAAGATACAAAACGCCGAAGCGGTGGCCACAAGTTTTGCCCGGCTCATGCACAGCGAGGCGAAAAACAACGGCACGCCCAACGCCACGCATAACAGCGCGAAAGCATCAAACCCGGGCAACAAGGCAAAGCGCACAAAGCCGGCTATCGGGATCGACAGCGCAATGCCCTTGAGAAAATTGAGGCCCGACGCAGAAGGGTTTTCCCGTGCGGCAAACAGGCTCAAGACCACGCCGCTGATCGACACTGCGCCCAGGCCCGAGGGCCAGTCGGTAAAAATCCAGAATGCCGCAACGGCCAGAAACGCCAAGGCACTGCGCAGCCCACCGAGCATGCCTTGCTCGATATCCCGATGCCAGGACAGGGCGCCTGGCGCACCGGGCGGCACCCTGCCAGCTTCGACGGCCGCCAGGGTCACTGTGCCCACGTCAATCAAGCGCAGCACCTCGGCCAATTGCACCAGGCAAAAGTGCGCCTCCGCGCTCAAACCTGGATCACCCAGCGCCAACCTCAGGCGCTGCGAGAGTGCAGGCAGCGCATCGGGCCGCTCTTGCTGTAGCGTCGCGGCCACCTCGTCCACCCAAGGCGCCACGCGGGTCGTATCTTCCAGCATCAGTCGCTGCCGTGCCACGCCGCGGGCCGCGCGCAAGAGTCCCAGCAAGTCCCGGCTCAGCACCCGCAGCGCCTGGGATCTGCGCCGGCCCTTGGGGCCTTCGAACCAGGCATGGTCACGCTGGGCATCAACTGCAACCAGACGGCCCAGTGCTTCGAGCAACCCCTTGCGCTGATCGGTGCCCAGCAGCTCCGACGCCGCGGCGCGCAGGCCCGCCTGCCAGGCCGCACGGCCTTGAACCGCCAGCGTCTGCTCAACCCGGCGCGGCCATAAAATCGTGCTGGCGATAGACGCGCAGAGAATCCCCAGGCTGATTTCCTGGCAACGGGCTACCGCCTCATCGAAAACCCCAAGCGGCGCCGCAGTCGCAGGCAGCGCGATAATCGCCGTGGTGTAGCCCGCCAGCACAAACCCATAAGAGGCGTGATTGCGCAGCAACGACGCGCCTGTGGTGCAAAACGCCAACCACAACGCCATGCACAGTAGAAACAACAAAGGCGCTTGGCCGAAGACAGCAATCATCACCACCGAAGCCGCCGCGCCCACAAACGTGCCCAGTAACCGATAGGCACCCTTGGCCAAGACCATGCCGCTGGTGGACTGGCCGACGATAAATACCGTGGTCAGCGCCCATTGCGGCTGCTGCAAGTCCAAGCAAAAGGCCAGATACAACGCGACCCCGCCGGCGATCATGTTGCGCAACGCAAACAGCAGATCGTCCCGCGAGGGCGCCAGGGTGGCTTGCCAGAAGTCAGGCAGTTGAAACGTGGAAAGCTTCATTCAGCGAACACATAGATAGCTAGCTAATGATTAGCATAGTATCTATATGCCCGCCGAATGCCAATCTAGCGTTTCAGCGCGCGCCACACTTTGCCTACCAGTGAAACCACGGCCAGCACCAGCGCCCCGGCAATAATCCCGGCCACTGCGTTGAGCAACGTAGGCATCAACCACGCCGCCGCGCCGACACTCTGGCTGAGCGTCTCGATCCAGTGATGCACCGCCGGCACGCCATGGGTGAGTATGCCGCCGCCGACCATGAACATCGCCGCTGTGCCGATCACCGACAGACTTTTCATCATGTAAGGCGCGGCGCGCAAGATCGCCCCACCGATACTGCGAGCCGCCTGGCCGGGCTTTTGCGTCAGCCACAGACCCAGGTCATCGAGCTTGACGATACCGGCCACCAGCCCGTACACGCCAATGGTCATGACAATGGCGATGCCCGACAGCACTATCACTTGCTGCATCAAAGGCGCATCCGCAACGGTACCCAGGGTGATGGCGATGATTTCCGCCGAGAGGATGAAATCGGTGCGAATTGCACCTTTGATCTTGTCCTTCTCAAATGCCACCAAGTCAGTCGCCGGATCAGCCACGGCTTCAACCAGGTGAGCCTGTTCTTCGGTGCGTTTATGCAAGAAGGTGTGCGCAAGCTTCTCAAAGCCTTCAAAACACAAATAGGCGCCGCCGAGCATCAACAGCGGCGTGACCGCCCACGGCGCAAAGGCGCTGATCAGCAATGCCGCCGGCACCAGGATCAGTTTGTTGACAAACGACCCCTTGGCCACCGCCCACACCACAGGGATTTCCCGCTCGGCGCGCACGCCGGAAACCTGCTGGGCGTTGAGTGCCAAGTCATCGCCCAGCACGCCGGCGGTCTTCTTGGCGGCCATTTTGGTCATCAGCGCAACGTCATCGAGTACGGCGGCGATATCGTCGATCAATACCAACAAGCTGCTTCCTGCCATCAATCGGGCTTCCATAAGAATGAGAAACGCCGAGCATAGCGCGGCGCAAAGCTTTACGGGCGCATTCTTGAGGCTCGCGGATAGCCGGTGCTACCATGCACAACCGCCGATCTGGCAAGGAAACTCCTGGTTTATGAGCACCATTCGCGAGCGCAATAAAGAAAAGATCCTGCGGGCGGCCAGCGAGGAGTTTGCCGACAAGGGCTTCGCCGCGACCAAAACCAGCGACATCGCCGCCAAGGCCGGGCTGCCCAAGCCCAACGTCTATTACTATTTCAGGTCCAAGGACAACCTCTACCGCGAGGTGCTCGAAAGCATTATCGAGCCGATCCTGGCCGCCTCCACACCGTTCAACCCCGAGGGCGAGCCGTCGGTGGTGCTGAGCAACTACATCCGCTCGAAAATCCGCATCTCCCGCGATTTGCCGTTTGCGTCCAAGGTGTTTGCCAGCGAAATCATGCACGGCGCCCCGCACCTGAGCCCCGAGCAGATCGAGCAGCTCAACGCCCAGGCCAAGCACAACATCAACTGCATCCAAAGCTGGGTAGATCGCGGCCTGATCGCCGCCATAGACCCCAACCACCTGATGTTCAGCATCTGGGCGGCGACGCAGACCTATGCCGATTTTGACTGGCAGATATCGGCGGTGACCGGCAAAGCCAAGCTGGATGAGGCGGATTATGAGGCGGCGGCGCAAACGATTATTCGGTTGGTGTTGAAGGGGTGTGAGTTGGGTTGATGGGCCGAGGTGCCGGTGCTATTCGCGAGCAAGCCCGCTCCCACATTTTGATCCGCGCGAGACATAAATTGTATTAACACCGCAGACCCCATGTGGGAGCGGGCTTGCTCGCGAAAGCGCCCATCCAGACACATCCTGCCAAAAGCCTGCCGATCAGCATCAGCCACCGAGATCTAGCCTCTCAGAACCCATCTGAAGAGAGGCCATGGAATGCCTGATCTAGCGACTTCACACCGCCTGCGCATCGGGCGGTTCAGCGAACCGAACCGCGTCTACCTGATCACCACCAACACCCAGGAGCGAGTCCCACTATTCGGCGACTTTCACCTCGGCCGCCTGGTGGTCTGGCAGTTCAGACTGGCCCAATACCAAGGCCTGGCTAATTCATTGGCCTGGGTGGTGATGCCAGACCATTTCCACTGGCTGATCGAACTGCAAAAAGGCTCGTTGGGGGATTTGATGTGTCAGGTGAAATCCAAAAGTACGCGATCGGTGAATGGTGCAACCGGGCGCAAGGGCCGGCTTTGGCAAACCGGTTTTCATGATCGGGCACTGCGCAGGGAGGATGATTTGGTAAAAATGGCCAGGTATGTGGTGGCCAATCCACTGCGAGCAGGGTTGGTAGAGCGGATTGGCGACTATCCGTTGTGGGATGCGATTTGGGTTTAAAGCCAAGACCGGGTCGCCGCCTTCGCGAGCAAGCCCGCTCCCACACTTGACCGAGTTCCACCTTTGGAATGCAGCCAAGTGTGGGAGCGGGCTTGCTCGCGAAGAGGCCCTTACAGTCACCACAGAATCAAGCAGAAACCCCCGCATCCGCCAACAACCCCACCCCCTCGATAGCCGTAATCGCGCACTGCTCATCAATATCCGAGGTATCTCCGCTGATCCCGATCGCCCCCAGCACTACCCCATCCTGATTCCGTATCAACACACCACCCGGTGCCGGCACCACGCTGCCCTGCCCCAGGCTGTTCAACGCGGCGATAAACGCCGGGCGCTGCTGTGCGTCCAGCGCCAGCAAGCGCGAGCCCTTGCCCAGTGCAATCGCGCCCCAGGCCTTGCCGATGGCGATTTGTGGGCGCAGCAGGCTGGCGCCGTCTTCGCGTTGCAGGGTGATCAAGTGGCCGCCGCTGTCGAGCACCGCAATGGTCAGCGGCGCGGCTGAGATCGTGCGGCCTGCGGTGAGGGCCTGACTGGCGAGTTGGGTGGCAAGTTTCAAGGTTAAAGCGCTCATGGTGCCGTCCTTCTTTTGTTATTGGGAATGCGGTGGAGGTCTGTTTGATCAGATGCTCGATCAAACAAATAGAACACAATGACATTTATTTTTGTATACAATATTTTCGCACAAAGGCTCCACACGTCGAAAAAAGTGCTTCCGACGAACGCCATGGCCACTTTGCAAAATGCATTGACCTTCGCCGCTCGCCGTGAATACACTTTGCCCAGACACCACTTGTATACAATTACAAAACGCAAGAGGCACCAAAACCATGAGCAAAATGAGAGCAATCGAAGCCGCCGTCCTGGTAATGCGCCGTGAAGGCGTGGACACCGCCTTCGGTATCCCGGGCGCCGCGATCAACCCGCTGTATTCGGCCTTGCAGAAGGTCGGTGGCATCGATCACGTCCTTGCTCGCCACGTTGAAGGCGCCTCGCACATGGCCGAGGGCTACACCCGCACCAAGGCCGGCAATATCGGCGTGTGCATCGGTACTTCCGGCCCGGCGGGCACCGACATGGTCACCGGCCTGTACAGCGCCTCGGCCGACTCGATCCCGATTCTGTGCATCACCGGCCAGGCCCCACGTGCACGGATGCACAAGGAAGACTTCCAGGCCGTGGATATCACCAGCATCGTCAAGCCGGTGACCAAGTGGGCGACCACTGTTCTGGAGCCCGGCCAAGTGCCCTACGCGTTCCAGAAAGCCTTCTATGAAATGCGCTCCGGCCGCCCTGGCCCGGTGCTGATCGACCTGCCGTTCGACGTGCAGATGGCCGAGATCGAATTCGATATCGACGCCTACCAGCCACTGCCGCTGGCCAAGCCCTTGGCTACGCGCATCCAGGTGGAAAAAGCCCTGGCGCTGCTGGATGCGGCCGAACGCCCCTTGCTGGTCAGCGGTGGCGGCGTGATCAATGCCGACGCCAGCGAGTTGCTGGTTGAATTTGCTGAACTCACCGGCATCCCGGTGATCCCGACCCTGATGGGCTGGGGCACGATCCCGGACGATCACCCGCTGATGGTGGGCATGGTCGGCCTGCAAACCTCGCACCGTTATGGCAACGCAACGATGCTCAAGTCGGACGTGGTGCTGGGCATCGGCAACCGCTGGGCCAACCGCCACACTGGTTCGGTGGAGGTATACACCGAAGGCCGCACGTTCATTCACGTCGACATCGAACCGACGCAGATTGGCCGCGTGTTCACGCCGGACCTGGGCATAGTGTCCGACGCCGGTTCTGCGCTGACGATGTTCATTGAAGTGGCCCGCGAGTGGAAAGCCGCCGGCAAGCTCAAGGATCGGAGCGCCTGGCTGCACGACTGCCAGCAGCGCAAGGCCACCCTGCACCGCAAGACCCACTTCGACAACGTGCCGGTCAAGCCGCAACGCGTGTACGAAGAGATGAACCAGGTGTTCGGCAAAGACACCTGCTACGTCAGCACCATCGGCCTGTCGCAGATTGCCGGCGCGCAATTCCTGCACGTATACAAGCCACGTCACTGGATCAACTGCGGCCAGGCCGGCCCCTTGGGCTGGACCATTCCGGCGGCACTCGGCGTGGTCAAGGCCGACCCGAGCCGCAAGGTGGTGGCGTTGTCGGGCGACTATGACTTCCAGTTCATGATCGAAGAGCTGGCGGTGGGCGCGCAGTTCAAGCTGCCGTACATCCACGTAGTGGTGAACAACTCCTACCTGGGCCTGATTCGCCAGGCCCAGCGCGGGTTTGAAATGGACTACTGCGTGCAGCTGTCCTTCGACAACCTCAACGCGCCGGAACTCAACGGTTATGGCGTCGACCACGTCGCTGTCGCCGAAGGCTTGGGTTGCAAGGCGCTGCGCGTATTCGAGCCGGGCCAGATCCAGCCGGCGTTGCGCAAGGCGCAGGAAATGATCGAAGAATTCAAGGTTCCGGTGATTGTTGAGATTATTCTGGAACGCGTGACCAATATTTCCATGGGCACCGAGATCAACGCCGTCAACGAATTCGAAGATCTGGCCCTGGTCGGCAACGACGCGCCGACTGCCATTTCCCTGCTCGATTAAGGAGAACCCTATGCCGCGTTTTGCCGCCAACCTGTCCATGCTGTTTACCGAGCAGGACTTTCTCGCCCGTTTCAAAGCGGCCGCCGACGCCGGCTTCCAGGGTGTGGAATACCTGTTCCCGTACGAGTTCAGCTCCGCCGAGATCAAGGCGCAGTTGGATGCCAACGGCCTGACCCAAGTGCTGTTCAACCTGCCGGCGGGTGACTGGGCCAAGGGCGAGCGCGGTTTGGCGTGCCACCCGGACCGGGTCGAGGAGTTCCGTGCCGGGGTCAAGCTGGCCATCGCCTACGCCCAAGTGCTGGGCAATACCCAGATCAACTGCCTGGCCGGGATTCGCCCCGCCGGTGTGGATGACGAAACCGTAGAAAAGACCTTTGTCGCCAACCTCAAGTACGCCGCCGACAAGCTGCAAGCGGCGGGCATCAAGCTGGTGATGGAGATGATCAACACCCGCGACATCCCGGGTTTCTACCTGAACAACACGGCGCAGGCCCTGTCGATTCGCGAGCAGGTGGGCAGCGCCAACCTGTTCCTGCAATACGACATCTACCACATGCAAATCATGGAAGGCGACCTGGCCCGAACCATGGCTGCGCACCTGGGTGAGATCAACCACATCCAGTTGGCCGACAACCCTGGGCGTAACGAGCCGGGGACCGGGGAGATCAACTATCGCTTCCTGTTCGAGCATCTGGATCGGATTGGTTACACCGGTTGGGTCGGCTGTGAGTACAAGCCGCTGACCACCACCGAAGCGGGACTGGGTTGGCTCAAGACCCATAACGCCATCTGACTGACACAACACAAAAGAATGTGGGAGCTGGCTTGCCTGCGATGCAGACACTGCGGTGTATCAGGCAAAACCGGGTGATGCCATCGCAGGCAAGCCAGCTCCCACATTTGGATCTTCAGTGTTTGGTGGACCGTGTCCGCCCTGCACCTAGAATAAAAAGAGGATGTTGATCATGGCTAAAATCGGATTTATCGGCACCGGCATCATGGGCCAACCCATGGCCGCCAACCTGCAAAAGGCCGGCCACCAACTGTTCCTGTCCGAGCATCACGGCAAGGCGCCCGAAGCCCTGATCGCGGCCGGCGCCGTGGCCTTGGCCAACCCGCAGCAAGTCGCCCAGGAAGCCGAGTTCATCATCGTGATGGTGCCCGACACCCCACAGGTGGACGATGTGCTGTTCCGCGCCGACGGTGTTGCCGCCGGCCTGTCACCCAACAAAGTAGTGATCGACATGAGTTCGATCTCCCCCACCGCCACCAAGGCCTTTGCCGCCAAGATCAATGCAACCGGCGCGCAATACCTCGACGCGCCTGTGTCCGGCGGTGAAGTCGGCGCCAAGGCCGGCACCTTGAGCATCATGATCGGTGGCGAGCCGCAGACGTTCGAACGCGCCCTGCCGCTGTTCCAGGCCATGGGCAAGAACATCACCCTGGTCGGCGGCAATGGCGATGGCCAGACCGCCAAGGTGGCGAATCAGATCATCGTCGCGCTGAACATCCAGGCAGTGGCCGAAGCACTGCTGTTCGCATCGAAGAACGGCGCCGACCCGGCCAAGGTGCGCGAAGCGCTGATGGGCGGGTTTGCTTCGTCGAAGATCCTGGAAGTGCATGGCGAGCGCATGATCAAGGGCACCTTTGATCCGGGCTTCCGCATCAACCTGCACCAGAAAGACCTCAACCTGGCGCTGGCCGGGGCCAAGGAGCTGGGGATCAACCTGCCGAACACGGCTGGCACGCAGCAGGTGTTCAGCACGTGCACGGCGATTGGTGGCGGTAATTGGGACCACTCGGCGCTGATCAAAGGGTTGGAGCATATGGCGAATTTTTCGATTCGCGATAAGTAATTCGATTTGAAATGCAGGCCAATGTGGGAGCTGGCTTGCCTGCGATAGCGGTCTTTCAGTTAGACATTCATTGCCTGGTACACCGCTATCGCAGGCAAGCCAGCTCCCACATTTTGATCCCGTTTCAAGTCTTAATTCTAATAACAAGAATCCCCCGGGAGCCCGCTTATGTCGGTCGATCCGCAACACCTGCTTCGCGAGCTGTTTGCCACAGCCATCGACGCCGCCCACCCCCGACAAGTCCTTGAACCTTATCTGCCCGCCGACCGCAGCGGCCGTGTAATCGTGATCGGCGCCGGCAAAGCCGCGGCCGCCATGGCGCTGGTGGTCGAGAACTGCTGGCAGGGCGAAGTCTCGGGCCTGGTGGTCACCCGTTACGGCCACGGCGCACCGTGCAAGAAAATCGAAGTGGTCGAGGCCGCACACCCGGTGCCCGATGCGGCCGGCCTGGCCGTCGCCAAGCGTGTGCTGGAACTGATCAGCAACCTCACCGAAGACGACCGCGTGATCTTCCTGCTCTCCGGCGGTGGTTCGGCCTTGCTGGCCCTGCCCGCCGAAGGCATCACACTGGCCGACAAACAAACCATTAACAAAGCCTTGCTCAAATCCGGCGCGACCATTGGCGAGATGAATTGCGTGCGCAAGCACCTCTCGGCCATCAAGGGCGGCCGGTTGGCCAAGGCCGCATGGCCGGCGACGGTGTACACCTACGCCATCTCGGATGTGCCGGGCGACCAGGCCACAGTGATCGCCTCCGGCCCCACCGTCGGCGACCCGAGCACCTCGCAGCAAGCCCTGGCGATTCTCAAGCGCTACGGCATTGAGGCGTCGGCGTCGGTGCGCAGCTGGTTGCAGAACCCAGCCTCGGAAACCGTCAAACCCGGCGACCCGGTGCTCGCCCGCAGCCACTTCCAATTGATCGCCCGCCCGCAGCAATCGCTGGAAGCGGTAGCGGTGAAAGTTCGCCAGGCCGGGTTCAGCCCGTTGATCCTCGGTGACCTCGAAGGTGAAGCACGCGACGTGGCCAAGGTACACGCCGGTATCGCCCGGCAGATCGTGCAGCATGGCCAGCCCTTGGCGGCGCCGTGCGTGATTCTCTCGGGCGGTGAAACCACCGTCACCGTGCGCGGCAATGGCCGTGGCGGGCGTAATGCCGAATTCCTGCTGAGCCTGACCGACAGCCTCAAAGGCCTGCCCGGCGTGTACGCACTGGCCGGTGACACCGACGGCATCGACGGCTCCGAAGACAACGCCGGCGCAATCATGACCCCGTGCAGCTACCGCCGCGCCGAAGCCCTGGGCCTGTCGGCCAGCGACGAGCTGGACAACAACAATGGCTATGGCTACTTCGCCGCACTCGACGGTTTGATCGTCACCGAGCCGACCCGCACCAATGTCAATGACTTGCGCGCCATCCTGATTCTTGAGACTGCCAAACATGACGCCTGACAAGAAAGTCAAAATCCTCGCCACCCTCGGCCCGGCCACTGACGGCATCGATGACATCCGCGAGCTGGTGGAAGCCGGGGTGAATATCTTCCGGCTGAACTTCAGCCACGGCGAGCATGCCGACCACGCCCAGCGCTACCAGTGGATTCGCCAGGTGGAGCGCCAGCTCAACTACCCGCTGGGCATCCTCATGGACCTGCAAGGGCCGAAACTGCGGGTCGGGCGCTTTGCCGAGGGCAAAGTGCAACTGGTGCGCGGCCAGGCGCTGCGCCTGGACCTGGACCCGACCCCGGGCGATCAGCGCCGGGTCAACCTGCCCCATCCCGAGATTATCGCGGCGCTGGAGCCGGGCATGGACCTGCTGCTGGACGACGGCAAATTGCGCCTGCGCGTGATCACCAAACATGCCGACGCCATCGACACCACCGTGCTCAATGGCGGCGAGCTGTCCGACCGTAAAGGCGTGAATGTGCCGCAAGCGCTGCTGGAACTCAGCCCGCTGACCGCCAAGGACCGCCGCGACCTGAGCTTCGGCCTGGAGCTGGGCGTGGATTGGGTGGCGCTGTCGTTTGTGCAACGTCCGGAAGATATCCGCGAAGCCCGCGAACTGATCGGCGACAAAGCCTTCCTGATGGCCAAGATCGAAAAACCCTCAGCCGTGCTGCGCTTGCAGGAGATCGCCGAACTGAGCGACGCGATCATGGTTGCAAGAGGCGACCTGGGTGTGGAAGTGCCCGCCGAGAGCGTGCCGCAGATCCAGAAAGACATCATCAGCACCTGCCGCCAATTGGGTAAACCGGTGGTAGTAGCCACGCAGATGCTCGAATCCATGCGCTTCTCACCGGCACCGACCCGCGCCGAAGTGACCGACGTGGCCAACGCCGTGGCCGAAGGCGCGGACGCGGTGATGCTCTCGGCCGAAACCGCCTCGGGCGAATACCCACTGGAAGCCGTACAGATGATGAGCAAGATCATCCGCCAAGTGGAAAACGGCCCGGATTACCAGGCGCAACTGGACGTGAGCCGGCCCAAGGCGGATGCCACGGTGTCGGACGCCATCAGCTGCGCGATCCGGCGCATCAGCAGCATCCTGCCAGTGGCGGTTCTGGTGAACTACAGCGAGTCCGGCAGTTCCAGCCTGCGCGCGGCGCGGGAACGGCCGGTGGCGCCGATCCTCAACCTCACGCCGAACCTGTCCACGGCGCGGCGGCTGAGTGTGGCCTGGGGCGTGCATTCGGTGGTCAATGACCGGCTGCGCCAGGTGGACGAGGTGTGCTCGACGGCGCTGGAGATTGCCCAGGCGCAGGGCATGGCGCAGCGCGGGGACACCCTGGTGATTACCGCGGGGGTGCCGTTCGGGCAGCCGGGGTCGACCAATTCGTTGCGTATCGAGACGTTGATTTAGCGTCTGTAAGGGCCTCATCGCGGGCAAGCCCGGCTCCCACAGTTGATTGGGTTCACACCTCTTTATGTGTGAACACAGCCAACTGTGGGAGCTGGCTTGCCTGCGATAAGGGCAACTCGGTCTCACTGACTAACCACCATGCACAACCCAACCTGCCCCGACTGGGCCGAAGCGCTGCTCAACGGCTTCAGCCAGATATTCCTGCAGCGCCAGCCGTTGTGCGGCCTGCTGTGCCTGTTGGCCATCCTGATCGGCGCCCCGGCCTTGCTCGGCGGGGCGTTGCTGGGCGGCCTCGCCGGTTTGCTCACGGCCCAGCGCCGGGGTTATCCCAAGGCAGAGCGCCAGGCCGGCCTGTATAGCTACAACGGCGTGCTGCTGGGTGTGTTGATCAGCCAGCACTTCGCCTGGTCTGCGTTGTTGCCGCCGTTGATCCTGGCGTGCGGCGGCCTGAGTGCGATGCTCACGCGGCTATGGTTGAAACATACCCATCACCCGGATGACTTGTCCGCGTACACCGCGCCCTTTGTCGGCCTGGGTTGGCTGTTGATCGGCAGCGCGCCTCAGCCTACGTTTGCCTTGGTCGAGCCCAACTTCTTTGCGATTGTCAGCGCGCCCTTTATTGGCCTTGCGCAAGTCATGCTGCTGGACCAACCACTGGCGGGAGTCTTGATTGCCGTCGGCTTGTTGTTGGCCAACCGTCGCGCCGCCCTGTGGGCCTTGATCGGCGCTACTGCTGGCGTGCTGGTCGCTCTACTGCTCGACGAACCCGCCAGCGCCCTCCTCGGCCTGCACAGCTACAACCCGGCGCTGGCGGCACTGGCCTTGAGCCAGTCACGACGCCAGCCGTGGCTGCCACTGCTGGGCATCCTGCTGGCGATTATCCTCACACCCGGTTTTGCCACCCTGCACCTGCCCGCGTTGACTGCGCCGTTTATCCTCGCCTGCTGGCTGGTGCGCGCCACGCAGCGGATGTTCAAAGCCCGCGTGGACAGCCCGTTCGAATCCCCCTAGGCTTGCTCGATATTCGATTCAGGCGGGTTTTATGAACAGCAACAGCGACTGGCGCCAGCGCCTCTATGTCATGGTATTCCAGAGCGACACCGCAGCCGGGCGGCGCTTTGACGGCATCCTGCTACTGATCATTCTTGCCAGCATTGTGATCGTGATGCTCGACAGCATCGACGAAATCCACCAGAACTACGCCGATGTGCTGGCCTATATCGAATGGGGCTTCACGCTGATCTTCGCCATCGAGTACGGCTTGCGGCTGTACTGCTCGCCCAAACCCTTGCGCTATGCCTTCAGCTTTTATGGCTTGGTGGACTTGCTGGCCATCGTGCCCGGCATCCTCGCGCTGTATTACAGCGATGCCCAATACCTGCTGATTATCCGCATCATTCGGATGCTGCGGATTTTCCGCGTGCTCAAGCTCAGCCCGTACCTCAAGCAAGCCAACTACCTGATGGCGGCGCTGCGCGGCAGCAAGCAGAAGATCGTGGTGTTCCTGGTCAGCGTGTGCACCCTGGTGACGGTATTCGGCACCCTGATGTATGTGATTGAAGGCCCGGAGCACGGGTTTACCAGCATTCCCAAGGGCATTTACTGGGCGATCGTGACCCTCACCACCGTAGGCTTTGGCGATATCGTGCCGAAGACGCCGCTGGGCCAGGTGATCTCATCGCTGGTGATGATCACCGGTTACTCGATCATCGCCGTGCCCACCGGGATTTTTACCGCTGAACTGGCCAGCGCCATGCGCGGGGAGCAGCTGGAACACGATTGCCCGGTGTGCAAGAAAAACAGCCACGAACCCAACGCGGCGTTTTGCTCGCGCTGCGGCAGTAATCTGTTTCATAAAGTGGAATAAGCACAGTACGTTTTAATCTTTAAAAGCCTATGCAGGCCCGGCTATAGTCGCTGGCAAATTGCCCCCAGTCTTCTCTCGAACAACAAGGAATGAGCAGTGAAAAAAATCCTCAGCGCCACTCTTCTGGCCGCGGGCCTGGCCCTGGCCGGTGCCGTACAAGCCGCACCGGTCACACTGCTTAACGTCTCCTACGACGTGATGCGCGACTTCTACAAGGACTACAACGCCGCCTTCCAGAAGCACTGGGAAGCCGAACATCCGGACGACAAGCTGACGTTGCAGATGTCCTTCGGCGGTTCCAGCAAACAAGCGCGCTCGGTGATCGACGGCCTGCCGGCCGATGTGATCACCATGAACATGGCCACCGACATCAATGCCCTGGCGGACAACGGCAAACTGGTGCCGGACAACTGGGTGACCCGCCTGCCGAACAACAGCGCGCCGTTCACCTCCGCCACCGTGTTTATCGTGCGCAAGGGCAACCCCAAAGCCCTGAAAGACTGGCCCGACCTGCTCAAAGATGGCGTGCAAGTAATCGTGCCCAACCCGAAGACCTCGGGTAATGGCCGTTATACCTACCTGTCGGCCTGGGGTTATGTGCTGAAAAATGGTGGTGATGAAGACAAGGCGAAGAAGTTCGTCGGTGAATTGTTCAAACATGCACCGGTGCTGGACACTGGCGGCCGTGCTGCTACCACCACCTTCATGACCAACCAGATCGGCGATGTGCTGGTAACCTTTGAGAACGAAGCCGAAATGATCGCCCGTGAATTCGGCCGTGATCAGTTCGAAGTGATCTACCCAAGCGTCTCCGCCGAAGCCGAGCCGCCGGTGTCGGTGGTCGACAAAGTGGTCGACAAGAAAGGCACCCGTGTGGCTGCCGAGGATTACCTGAAGTACCTGTGGTCGCCGGAAGGCCAGGAAATCGCCGCCAACAACTACCTGCGCCCACGTGACCCGAAAGTGCTGGCCAAGTACACCGACCGCTTCCCGAAAGTCGACTTCCTGTCGGTGGAGAAGACCTTTGGTGACTGGCGTACCGTGCAGAAGACCCACTTCAATGATGGTGGGGTTTTTGACCAGATCTATTCGGGTCAATAACTGAAGGTACGCGGTAAAAAATGTGGGAGCTGGCTTGCCTGCGATAGCATCCCCTCGGTGTGTCAGTTACACCGAGGGGATGCTATCGCAGGCAAGCCAGCTCCCACACAAGCCAGCTCCCACATTTGTTTTGTGTTGGGTCCGTTACATCGGCGGTGTCACGCCATCCTTGCCGGCCGAGATCGCCTGGGCCGTAATGGTCCCATCCGCGCCCTGCGCCGCAAACAACACCACCTTCACGCCCGCCTTGAGCAAGCTGCGATCGCCCGGCTCCAGGTTCACGATCGGCACATCATCCGGCACCACAATCTTCTGCTCGCCGCCTTTGTACTTCACGGTCAGGGTGCGCCCGTTGCTGACCACCAGGTCGCCAACCGTGCCGTTGGTCATGCTGCTGCCTTCTTTCAAATCAAACGCGCGGTGCCCGTCACCCGTGCCGGCCATGGCCGGTGGGAATACGTGGACTTCCAGCGCAGTCAGGGTGCCATCGGCGTTCGGCATGGCAGCCGAGCCAATGTAGCTGCCGGGCTTGATCTCATCGATCTTGGCCAAGGTAACGGCGCGTACCTGGGTGGCCGGCGTCAGATGCACCACAACCTCTTCGCCACTGTTGACCTTGACGTGCATCGCGTCACCGTCCATCGCAGTAATGGCGCCGCGTACGCCGACCCGTGGGGCCTCGGCGGCGTTGGCCAGCCCGATGGCCATGGCCGCAGCCAGGGTGGAGGCCAGGAGCATCTTGTTCAGCGTGATTTTCATCGCAGTGGATTTCCTGTTTCGACAGTTATGCCTGAATGTATCATTGGCGCTCGCCCCAAAAGTTAACGATTCAGTCATTAATTTGCGGCATGAGTGATATCAATGCGCGCGCTCTACACCGGCGCAGACGTTGTCTTTACTCTCGCCCGCTACCTTCCTTCGCTTGAATGAGAACACCATGACCGCTACCTCACACGCTTCAAGCACCATGACCCGAGGCATGGTGATGCTGTTTGCGTTCTGTTGCGGCGCCATTGTTGCCAACATCTACTACGCCCAGCCGATCATCGAGTTGATCGCGCCGGACATCGGCCTGACCCCGGCACTGGCGAGCCTGATCGTCTCACTCACGCAAATCGGCTATGCCCTGGGCCTGTTCTTTCTGGTGCCGCTGGGCGACCTGCTGGAAAACCGCAAGCTGATGATCATCACCAACCTGGTGGCCATCGCCAGCCTACTGGGTGCGGCGTTTGCCGAGCAGCCGAATGTGTTCCTGCTTGTGTCGTTGCTGATCGGCTTCAGTTCCGTCTCGGTGCAGATTCTTATCCCGCTGGCCGCGCATCTGGCGCCCGCCGAGTCCCGAGGCCGTGTAGTCGGCAGCATCATGGGCGGCCTGTTGCTGGGCATCCTGCTGGCGCGGCCGGTGTCCAGCCTGGTGGCTGACCACTTTGGCTGGCGTGCAATGTTCATGGCGGCCGCCGCGGTGATGGTGTTTATCAGTGCCGTGCTGATGCTGACTATCCCCAAGCGCCAACCCGACCACAGCGCCAGTTACGGCCAACTGCTGGGCTCGCTGGGTACCTTGCTGCGCAAGCAACCGCTACTGCGTCAGCGCGCCTTCTACCAAGGCTGCATGTTCGCCACCTTCAGCCTGTTCTGGACCGCTGCACCGTTGGAGCTGGCGCGTAACCACGGCCTGAGCCAAAGCGAAATCGCCCTGTTTGCCCTGGTCGGCGCCCTGGGCGCGATCGCCGCGCCTATCGCCGGGCGCCTGGCCGATGCCGGGCACACGCACCGCGCTTCACTGCTGGCCATGCTGTTTGCCGCGTTGAGTTTTCTGCCAGCCTTTATGCACCCGTTGTACAGCGTGATCGGCCTGGCGGTGACCGGCGTGGTCCTGGACTTCTGCGTGCAGATGAACATGGTCCTCGGCCAACGCACCATCTACGCCCTCGACGCCAACAGCCGCAGCCGCCTGAACGCGCTGTACATGACCAGCATCTTCATCGGCGGCGCCTTCGGCTCGGCGATTGCCAGCAGCGTGTATGAACACGGCGGCTGGCTGGGCGTGATGCTGGTGGGCAGTGCGTTCCCGCTGGTGGCGTTGTTGCGGTTCCTGGGTGCTTCGCGCCAGGCCGAGGTGGCTACCGCTTAAGAACGCACCAACTTCTCCAACGCCGCATCCGCCAGAAACGACGAGCGGCTTTTGACCTTGTGCTCGCGCACATAGCGGTCGATGCGCTGAATGACATAACCGGGCAAGGTCACATTGACCTTTTCGGTCTTGCCCAGATAGGGCGAGATATCCAACTCCAGCATCCCCCAGCCCATGCCTGCGTAATCTTCGTGGGCATGGTGGTTGGCCACTGACGTCGGCATCGGAATCACCCCGCCTTCGGCCGCGATCTCTTGCAGCAGGATGTGGGCGATTTCTACCGCTGCGTTATACGCCTCTTCAAAACTGTCCCCGGCAGTGACCGCGCCTGGAATATCGGGGATCTGGATACCGGTGGCGGTGAAGTCATCGCCCCATTCGATACACATTGGGTATTGCATGCATGCTCTCCTTAAAACTGAATCAGCCCGGCGCGCTTTCTGATGCTGCGGACCGTGCCCATAGGCAGGTCCTTTTTGGGAGGAGGCACCGGGATCGTGTACGGGTTATAGCGGTGGGTAAAAACATGATGACTGCCCGTGACCCGATCCAGCACCCAACCCGCCTCTTGCAGCTCCTTGATCAATAACCTGCTTTGCACCCCTGCCTCCTTGGCTTGGCCCGAATAAAAGTAACCCTAGAGTTATCTTTACTCAAGCACAGTTTTTGTTAGTCGGACTGCCGGGTGTTTTGCTGAATATTGAAATGCAGAAGAGTTACTGGCTTAGCGTCGCGGCACTGAACCTGGGGATACGGCCGTTAAGCGAGGGCCAGTAGCTGAACCGGCCAGCGTCCGCCAGCAAGGCAGGCTGATGACGCAACAAACCCAACAGCGCTTGCGCGGCGATCGTCAACGCCATCTGTTGGCCTGGGCACTGATGGCGCCCGATACCAAAGCTGAACAGCCGCCGTTGCGCGCGCTCCAACTGGAAGCTATCAGGATTGGGGTTGGCCTCAGCGTCCCGATTGGCCGACGCCAGCAGGACTAAAACACTCTCTCCCGCCGCCAACACCCGGTTGCCGATGGTGCAGCGCGCCGCCACGAATCGCCGTGTGTTTTGCACCGGTGAATCGTAACGCGCCACCTCCTCCACCAGCGCCGTGGCGAGGGCTGGCGTGCGCATAATCTGCGCAACCCGCTCAGGGTGCCGCGCGAGCATCACCAGTGAGTTGCCGATCAACCCGGCGCTGGCTTCGCAGGTCTGCGACAACAGGCCGATCAAATTGGCCGTCAATACCTGCGCACTTTCCCAGTTGCCAGTGCGGATATGAGCCAGCAGCGCTGTTTCTTCCAACACCGCACAAAACATCTGCTGCAACTGCGACGCGCCGGCCTGCGCATTGCACAACTGCGCTTCACTGCTCAGCGGTGAAAGGCCGGCGACAAACGCCCGCGTTAGCCCGGCGACACACGCCAGCTGTGGCGCCGGGCATCCCAGCAGCGACGCGACCACCGAGACGGGCAAGGTAAACATCAGCGCATCCAGGGTCTGCACGCTGCCGATCAACCGAGCGACCCGTTCAGCAATGGCCGACGCCTCCACCGCCGCCAACGCCGGTTCAATCGCCGCCCGCGGGCATCGATGCGCCGGGCCTTCGTTCATGCGCATCAACCGCGCAAAAACCTGTCCTGCCGCGCCCTGTGCAAGCGCCTTGGGCACCGGCTCATGCAACGGGCGTACGCGACAATCCGGGTGTGTCAGCACCGCCTCCACCGTCTTGGCGCGGCTGGCGACCCACAGCCCCAACTCGGCATCGAACAGCAGTTCTTCATGGCGACGCAGGCTTGCGTAATACGGATAGGGATCAACATGGGTAGCGGCTTGCAGCGGTGTCATCCGGGACGTCCTGTGCTTAAAGAAGCGTTACTATCGGCCCTCCCACGCGGCAATGATTCGTTCAGGAACGAAATATGAACGCCTTTGATGATGACGCGGCACTCTCACAAATCGCCGGTGCGATAGCAGAGCCTGCGCGCACAAAAATGCTCTGCGCGCTGATGGATGACCATGCGCGCACCAGTACCGAGATGGCCGTGATTGCCGGCGTCAGCACCTCGACGGCCAGCGCCCACTTGGCCAGGCTCAAGGACGATGGCCTGCTCAAGCTGCACACCCAGGGCCGACACCGCTACTACAGCCTCGCCGGCGCACACGTGGCCCAGGCCATCGAAGGGTTGATGGTGATCAGCCGCAACACCGCCCAAGCATTTGTCCCCAGCACGCCCAACCGCCTGCAGCTCGCACGCACCTGCTACGACCACATGGCCGGCACGCTGGCGGTGCACCTGCACGACCATTTCATTGCCTCTGGTTGGCTGGTTGGCGACGGCACCTATGCACTGACGGCCCCCGGCGAAACCGCAATGATCGCGTTGGGGCTGAATATGCCTGCGTTACGCGCGCAACGTCGGCGTTTCGCCTGTGCCTGCCTGGACTGGAGCATGCGCCGCCCGCATTTGGCCGGGGCATTGGGCGCAGCGGTCTTGCAGTGCGTGATTCGTCGTGGGTGGGTGACTCAGGATCTGGACAGCCGCGCGCTGGGGGTCACCGCCAAGGGGCGCAAGGCGTTTGCAGCGCGCTTTGGAGTCGAGTGGTTGAAGCAAGAGCCAGATCAAGTGCAAAGCAAAAGCCTATCTACCTGATGCAACACAGTCTAAATGTGGGAGCTGGCTTGCCTGCGATGCAGGCACCTCTGCACATCAGGCACACCGAGTTGATGCCATCGCAGGCAAGCCAGCTCCCACAGGGTTATGCGGTGTTCAAATAATCCGGCCATCCCAGGCCACCGTCACATGCCGTGGCAACTCGCGTCGGTGCTCCAGCAGCCACGCATCCAAGGTGTGCCCCACATGGGTCAAAACGCCCAACTGCGCACCCGTCTCCTCAATGCCCTGCAACGCCAACGTCAGGTCATTGTGGTTACGCGGCGCTTGCGGCTGCGGCGGCATGGAGCAGTCGAGCACCAACACGTCCAACGGCTGCCGTTGCAACCAGGCCAGCGTGGCCGGCGGCAAACCCACCGTGTCGGTGAGGTAGGCGATGCGCCGCCCCTCGCCTTCCAGCAGATAACCCAAGGTCGGTTTTGAATGTTGCAACGGCAATGCAGTGACGCTCAGCTCACCAAACTGCCGTGTTTCAAACTCGGCAAACGGCTGGCTGAAATCGAGGATGCCCGGATGTTTGTAGAGTTCGGACAAACCCTCCGGGTCGGCGGGGCCGTGTACCGGAATGATCAAGCCCTGGCCCCAGCGCAGGTGCAACAAACCCTGCGCATGATCGGCGTGATAGTGGGTCTGCAAAATCCCGTTGAAGCTGCGTGGCGGGAAGCGTTCGCAGAGGTCGGGCAAGCCGCTGTCGATCAACCAGCGCTGCTCGCCGCACTCGATCAACGCGCTGCACGGGCGGCGGCGCAGGCTGGCATCGGTGCGCGCCAAACCGCACGCCGCGCACTCGCAGCCATACACCGGGACTTGCCGCGCGTCACCAGTGCCCAGCAAGGTCAGGCGCATGCGGTATGCCCGTGATCGAGGCAGCACAGCAAGCGCTCGACGGTGTTTTCCAGCGGGCCGGAATTGTCGAGCACAAACAACCCGGCGCCATTACCCGCGATCAAATCGGCGGTGAACCGCGCATTGCGCGCCAGGCGTTCCTCGATATCGGCCTGGGACTCGCGCCCGCGTGCCATCAGGCGCTGGCGCAATACGGCCTGATCCACCGTCAACAGCAATACCAGCAAGCTCGGATAGCGCTCGCGGGTTTGTGCCAGGTGCGCACGCGAACCATTGACCAGCACATCGTCCCCCGCCGCCAGCCATTCGTCGATGGCCTTGGGAATGCCATACCACAAGCCATTGGCCTGCCAACTGAGGGCAAACGCGCCCTCGGCCTGCATCGCGGCGAACTGCTCCGGGCTCACCCCTTGTGCGGCCTCGCCCACCGCTTCCGGCGAGCGGGTGATCACCCGGCGCACAATGCGGCAGCCGCGCTCGGCCAAGCGCGGGCGTGCGGCATCCAGCAGGCTGTCCTTGCCCGAACCGGATGGCCCGATGAGATAGATCAACCTGCCTGCCATCAAAACACCCTCTTCGCTTGTCGCCAGACTTGTTGCACTACAGGAAGCCCCTCGCAGCGGCGGGCTTGCACCAAATCCGCTCGCAGGCCAATGGCAATTTCACCGCGATCATTGAGGCCCGCCGCTTGTGCAGGCGCCAGGCTGATCATCTTGACGGCCCGCGACAGGTCGCCGCCATCCTGTTGATCGGCCAGCACAAAGGCCGCCTGCAACAGGCTGGCCGGGTAGTAATCACTGGAAAGTATATCCAGCAATCCCTCGGCAGCCAGGCCGGCGGCGGCCACATTACCCGAGTGCGACCCTCCGCGCACCACGTTCGGCGCGCCCATCAGCACTTTCATGTTCAGCGCCTGGCAGCCCTTGGCCGCCTCAAGTGTGGTGGGGAATTCAGCAATGGTCATGCCATAGCCCGCCGACTCCTCCACATGCGCCAGCGTCGCGTCGTCATGGCTGGCCACCGACAGGCCGCGTTCCAGGCAATGCGCAACAATGGCGGCGCGATAGCGGTCGCTGTATTGCTTGGAATTGGCCATTTGCAGCACGATAAACGCGTCCATGGTTTCGTCGTTGAGGTGGTACTTGCCCATGTAGTACTCACGGTACTTGGATTCGAGCACGAACTGTCGCTGGCCCGGCGAATGGTCCATCACCGACACCAGGCGCACCAGCGGGTTTTCCACCAGGTCGCGGAACACGCTGAGGGTGTCCGGGTGGCACAGCTCGCAGCGCAGGTGCAGGTGGTGTTCGGCGCGGGTCAGGCCGGCGTCTTCAGCCTGGGCGATCGCGTCGAGCATCGCCGGCAGCTTTTTCATGCGGTTGCCCTTGGGGTTCACATCGCCGATGGACACCGCGTCGAACACTGTAGTGATCCCCGCCGCGATGATTTGCGCATCATGGCTGAGCACCGCCGAGATCGACGGCCAATCCACGCCTGGGCGCGGGGTCATGTGTTTTTCCAGGTTGTCGGTGTGCAGCTCCACCAGGCCCGGCAGCAGGCAATCGCCGCCCAGGTCCTGGGCCTGGGGCAACTGGCTGCGGCCTTCGGCGATGTCGACAATCTTGCCGTCGCGCAGCACCACCGTGCCCAGGAACATGCGCTCAGCCGTGACGACCTGGGCATGGGTGAGGATCTGTTCAGCGGGCATGGGCGTATTCCTCTTGAGCAACGGGCGATGGGGTCATGTCGAAATGGCGGTCGGCGACCGCTTCACGAGCGGCGCGGTCGTGGAAGATGCCGATCAGCGCCGCGCCGGCGGCCTTGGCTTCGTTCATCAGTTCCAGCACCACTTGGCGGTTGCTGTCGTCCAGGGACGCGGTAGGTTCGTCCAGCAACATCACCGGCCAGGCGACCATGAAGCCCCGGGCGATATTGACGCGCTGTTGTTCGCCACCGGAGAAGGTGCCGGGCGCCAGTTGCCACAAGCGCTGCGGGATGTTCAGGCGCGTGAGCAGCTGTTCGGCGCGGGCCTGTGCATCGGCCTTCGGCCAACCACGTGCCAGGGCCGGCTCCATCACCACGTCCAGGCAGGCCACGCGGGGGATGACGCGCAGAAACTGGCTGACGTAACCGAGGGTCTGCTGGCGCACCTGGAGAATGTCACGCGGCTCGGCGCCGACCAGCTCCAGCCACTCACCGGCATGCTGCACACGAATACTGCCGCCCGCCGGCAGGTAGTTGCCGTACAGGGTGCGCAGCAAGGTGCTTTTACCCGCGCCGGACTGGCCATGCAGCACCAGGCACTCACCGCCCTGCACACTGAACGCCACACCGCGCAACACGTTAAGCACCACGCCGTGTTGCTGATGCAGGGTGAAGGTTTTCGAGAGGTCACGGACCTCGATCAAGGCATTTGTCATGGCTGCAATACCGAAGACACCAGCAGTTGAGAGTAAGGGTGCTGTGGATCATCGAGGATCTGGTCAGTGAGCCCGGTTTCCACCACATGGGAGCGGCGCATCACCATCAGGCGGTCGGCGAGCAAACGCGCAACGGCCAGGTCGTGGGTGACGATCACCACCGCCAAATCCAGCTCACGTACCAGGCCGCGCAACAGGTCGAGCAGGCGCGCTTGCACCGACACATCCAGGCCGCCGGTGGGTTCGTCCATAAACACCAGGCGCGGGCTGGAGACGAGGTTGCGGGCGATTTGCAGGCGCTGCTGCATGCCGCCCGAGAAGGTGCGCGGCAAATCGTCGATGCGCTGCGGGTCGATTTCCACCTGGCCGAGCCAATCCAGACCGGCGCCGCGCAGTTGCGCGTAGTTGCGCACGCCTTGGGCCATCAGGCGTTCGCCGATGTTGGCACCGGCCGACACGCCCATGCGCAGGCCGTCCCGTGGGTTCTGCTCGACAAAGCCCCACTCGGTGCGCAGCAAGGTGCGGCGCTCGGCTTCACTGGCGCTGTACAAATCCAGCCATTCGCCGTCCTTGCTGCGGTAGCCGATGCTGCCCGCTTGCGGCGGCAAACGCCCGCTCAGCAGCGAGAGCAAGGTGGATTTACCTGAGCCGGATTCGCCGACAATTCCCAGCACTTCGCCAGGGTAAAGATCAAAGCTCACGCCCTGGCAACCCTTCTCCGGGCCGTACAGCAACGACAGGTCACGTACTTGAAGCAAAGGCTGGCTCACTGGTTGTTCTCCTTGACGCGTTGGGCGCAATACCAGGTGTCGGAACACACAAAACTCTGGGTTCCCGCGTCGTCGAGAATCAGCTCGTCGAGGAAGGAATCGTGGCTGCCGCAGATGGCGCAGTTGTGTTCCCACTGCTGCACTTCGAACGGATGGTCTTCGAAGTCCAGGCTGGTGACCCGGGTGTACGGCGGCACCGCGTACAGGCGCTTTTCGCGACCGGCGCCGAACAACATCAGCGCCGGGCTCATGTCGAGTTTGGGGTTGTCGAATTTGGGGATCGGCGACGGGTCCATCACGTAGCGCTCATCGACCATCACCGGGTAGGCGTAGCTGGTGGCGATATGGCCGAAGGTGGCGATGTCTTCGTAGAGTTTGACGTGCATCACCCCGTAGTCGTTGAGGGCGTGCATGGTGCGGGTCTCGGTTTCCGAGGGTTCGATAAAGCGCAGCGGCTCGGGGATCGGCACCTGGTAAACCATGATCTGACCGGCCTGCAGCGCCGTTTCCGGGATGCGGTGGCGGGTCTGGATCACGCTGGCGTCGGGCGTCGCTTCGGTGGTGGCAACCCCCGCCGTGCGGGCGAAAAAGCGCCGGATCGACACGGCATTGGTGGTGTCGTCGGCGCCCTGGTCGATCACCTTGAGCACGTCATCATCACCGAGGATCGCGGCGGTCAATTGCATGCCGCCGGTGCCCCAGCCGTAAGGCAACGGCATTTCGCGGCCGCCAAACGGCACTTGGTAACCGGGAATCGCCACGGCCTTGAGCAAGGCGCGGCGGATCATGCGTTTGGTCTGTTCGTCGAGGTAGGCGAAGTTGTACGCCGGGTCGCGCACAGCCGGTAGGGTCAAGTCATTCATGGCGGTTGCCCTCGGCCGGTTGGCGCAGTTTGCGGATCAGTTCCAGCTCGGACTGGAAGTCCACGTAGTGAGGCAATTTGAGGTGCGAAACAAACCCCGCCGCCTCGACGTTGTCGCAATGGGCCAGCACAAACTCTTCGCGTTGGGCCGGTGAGACGACTTCTTCGTTGTACTCCCCGGCGCGCAGCGAGCGGTCGACCAGCGCCATGCCCATGGCCTTGCGCTCGGCATGCCCGAACGCCAGGCCGTAACCACGGGTGAACTGCGCAAGCTCAGTGGCCGAGCCGACGAATTGGTTGACCATCTCGCACTCGGTGACTTCGATGCTGCCCAGGCAGATGGGAAAGCCCAACTCTTCGGGGTCGATCCACACCTCGACGTCGCCGATGCGAATCTCACCGGCAAACGGGTGGTTGCGGCCGTAACCGCGTTGAGTCGAATAGCCCAGCGCCAGCAGAAAGCCTTCGTCGCCACGGGCCAGGGCTTGCAGGCGCTCGGCACGGCTGGCCGGGTATTCCAAGGGGTCGCGGGTGATGTCGGCGACGCTGGCGTTGTCGTCGGCTTCGTGCTTGATCAGGCCTTCTTTGGCAAGCAAACCGAGCACCCGTGGGCAGGCGTCAATTTGTGCATCCGTCGTGGTCTGCGGGCCTGGGTATTGACCTTCGGCCAGCAGCGAAAAATCCAGCAGGCGGTGGGTGTAGTCGAAGGTCGGGCCGAGCAGTTGGCCGCCGGGCACGTCCTTGAACGTGGCCGACAAACGTCGGCTCAAGCACATCTGCGACGTATCAATCGGCAGGCTCGGGCTGAAGCGCGGCAGCGTGGTGCGGTAGGCGCGCAGCAGGAAGATCGCCTCGACCAAATCCCCTGCTGACTGCTTGATCGCCAGCGCAGCCAGCTCTTCGTCGAACAACGAGCCTTCGGTCATCACCCGCGCCACCGCCAGCGGCAATTGCTCGCGGATTTGCGTCACGCTGAGTTCAGGAATGGCCGTATCGCCCCGACGTTTTTTTGCCAGCAGGCGGTGGGCATTGTCGATGGCCTGTTCGCCACCTTTGACGGCTACGTACATCAGGCGTGCTCCTGTGCAATACGGCTGCTGCGCGGCAGGCCGATCAGGTGGTGGCCGGCGGTGAACACCAGGTCCAGGCCACGCGGGAAAGCTTCACGGCGTTGGCGCTCTTGCCAGAAGGCTTGCGGCACCGGCAGGTTGACCAGGCGCTGGGTTTTGATCCCTGGGCCGCGCCAGTGCAGGCCGCGACCGGATTCCAGGTCGGTAAGCTGAACCAGCAAGGTGCAGGACTGATCCGGGTAACGGTCGTTGCCGTGGTCGAAGCCGCCGAGGTCGAGCAGGTCTTGCTCGCCAAGCAGCGCAAACACCGCGTCTTCGCGTTTATCGGTGAGCGGGCAACCGCAGTGGAAGGCCAGGTTGGCGCGGATCAGCGGCGTGTCGAAGCTCGGCGCCAGCCACAGCGGCGTGTCCATATCCAGCAGGGCCAGGCACAGCGCGTAGGTGGCGGGCGCCAGGCCGTCGAGGCGTGGCGCGGACGGCAGATGCTGGATCAAACCGGGTTCGGCCAATGCCTTGAGGGCCGCACGAAAACCACGCTGGGCATCCAGCACCGGCTCGACAAACGCCGGTTGCAACAGTTGAGCGTTCATCAGTTTTCTCCTCGTACCAGGGTGAAGAACTCGACCTTGGTGGCAGCGGTGTCAGCTTCTTTTTCGGCGCGGCGTTTGGCTTGGGCAGTGGCCAGGGCGGTGATCAAGTCGCTGAGCCACAGGCTCGGTTGCGTGCCTTGCAGATGGGCGTCCGCCAACGCGGCCAACTCGGCATGCAGCTTGTCGCGCCCGGCCAGGTAGCTGTAGCCGGTACGGCCGTCGGCCAGGCGCACCACGCAGCGGGTCACGCTCATTTCGCCGACGTTGAAGGCCGCGCCGTCACCGCCCATGCGCCCGCGCACCAGAGTCATGCCGATTTCCGGGGCGCGGATCAGTTGGTACTCGGCGTCTTTCAACGCGGCCTCAAAGGGTTGCAGTTCATTGAGCTGGGCGCGGGCTAATACGCCGATCCAATGTTGTCGCGGGGACACACTCATCATTCAAGTCACCACTTGGTACTGGAAGCGATCCGAACGGCTGGTGGACTGCGCCAGCTCCACCGGGCGGCCATCGCGATCGCAGGAAAGGGTAAACACCGTGAGGGCCGGCAAGTGCCGAGGCATCATCAGCAGCGCGGCTTCATCACGGTTGGGCAAACGCGCACCGATCAGGCTTTGGGTGCGGGTCAGCGGCAGCGCTCGTTCACGCAGGTACTGGCGCAGAGAGCCGCCGTTGTAATCGGCCAGCAATGGCGCACGGCTGGCGCAGTAGCGATGACGGATCAGGCTGACGGGCTGGTGATCAAGCTTGCGCAGGGTTTGCAGCTCGATCATCGGGGCCATCTCGGCGATGCCCAAATGCTCGGCTTCGTCGCGGCTGGCGTAGCAATAGCGGCGCTTGAGCAACACCGCCTGCACGCCGACGCCCTGGGCCGACAGCGATTGGCTGTAGGAGGTCTCGGCGCCCATCGAGTAAATCAGCGGGCGGTCGAGCACTTGAGTGCCCTTGCCCTGACGGCGCAACAGGCTGCCTTCAAACACCAGCTCGTCGATGGCGCGGCGCAAGGTGTGGCGGTTGACGCCAAAGCGCTCGGCCATGTGCACCTCGCCGGGCAGGAAGTCACCGGCCTGGTAGCTGCTCAATTCACGGCGCAAAATATCCGCGAGTTCGCGGTACACCGGCTCATCTTGTCTAGACAACTGCATGCTTAAAAAAAGCGCCGCGCGGGCACCCCTCAGGCGTCAGATGAACTGCTTGCGCAGGCGTTGGGACAGCACGTCGATACCGCTCACCACCACGATGATCACCAGCAGCACCGCGCAGGTTTGTACGAACTGGAAGGCGCGAATGTTTTCCCAGAGGATCACGCCGATCCCGCCGGCGCCGACCATGCCCACCACCGTCGCCGAGCGCACATTGGCTTCGAAGCGGTACAGCGCGTAGCTCACCCACAGCGGCATCACTTGCGGGATCACGCCGTAGATCACTTCCTGCAAGGCACTTGCGCCGGTGGCTCGCACGCCTTCTACCGGGCCTGGGTCGATGGCCTCGACGGCTTCGGCAAACAGCTTGGCGAGCACGCCGGTGGTGCTGATCCACAAGGCCAAAACACCGGCGAAAGGACCGAGGCCGACGGCGACCACGAACAACATGGCGAAGACCATTTCATTGATGGAGCGGAAGGCATCCATCACGCGGCGCAGCGGTTGGTGGACCCACCACGGGGTGATGTTGTCGGCGCACAGAATGCCCAGCGGCACCGAGCAGACGATGGCCAGCACCGTGCCCCACAGGGCGATTTGTACGGTGACGATCATCTCCTTGAGGTAGGAGCGCCACTCGTGGAAGTCGGGTGGAAAGAAGTCGGCGGCGAAGGTCGCCATGTTTCCGGAATCGCGGTACAGCGCCAGCGGGTTCATCTCGGCGCCGTGCCAGGCCCAGGCCAGCAGGACCAGGAACAGGCCCCAGCCGAGGTATTGCGGCCAAGTGCGCTTGCCGACGGCTTCAGCGTGTAAGGTAGTCATGGGTTCACTCTCAGTTGTTGTGAGGTGTGCTTTCTGTGGCGAGGGAGCTTGCTCCCGTTCGACTGCGAAGCAGTCGCCAGCTATTGGGGTGCTTCGCACCCCAGCGGGAGCAAGCTCCCTCGCCACAAAAGCCGGTTCCTACTGGGGTTAGCCGTTTGCCGCAGTTTTCTTGTCCAGCTCGGAGATGCGCTGTTGCAGCTTGGCCAGGTCAGCATCGATGTCGGCGAGCTTCTTGGCCTTGTCGGCTGCCTCAAGCTTGTTGTCGGCACTGATGGTGGTGCGCTGCTTGAACAGCTCCAGCTGGCGGATCGGCAAGAGCTGGTCGTCGTTGGAGGCGAGGAACTTGCCCAACTGCATGTTCTTCAACACCGCCTTCTCTTCATCGGTGTCGCCGTAGTGGGCGAAGAAATCACGGATCTTGGTTTTCTCGCTGTCCGTCAGCGCCTTGCTCCACACCATCGGGTCGGCCGGAATCAGCGGCGATTTCCAGATCACCTTGAGCATTGCGGCTTTGTCCGGCTGGGTGACTTCCAGGCGGTCCCAGCTTTCGGTGTTGAAGGTGGCCACGTCCAACTGCCCCTTGGCCACGCTGAGTGCGTTGACTTCATGGCTGGAGTTGAGCGTGCGTTTGAACGCGGTGGCGGCATCCACATGGTTCTTGGCGAACACGTAGTAGCCCGGCACCAGGTAGCCCGAGGTGGAGTTCGGGTCACCGTTGCCGAAGGTCAGGTTCTTGGCGTTCTTGAGCATGTCGTCGACGTTGTTGATCGGGCTGTCCTTGCGCACGATCAGCACGCTCCAGTAACCGGCGGCGCCGTTGGCGGCGGCGGTCTGGGCGAAGATCTCGCCGTTGGAACGGTCCACGGCTTCCATCGCCGCCTTGTTGCCCAGCCAGGCCACGTCGACCTTGTTAAAGCGCATGCCCTGGATCAAACCGGCGTAGTCGGAGGCGAAGGTGGCGTTGATGGTCAGGCCTGTTTTCTTGTGCATGTCATCCAAAAACGGCTGCCAGATGCTCTTGAGGTTCTGCGAAGACTCGGTGGACATGATGCCGAAGTTGATGGCTTTGTCGGCGGCCTGGGCAGTGCCCATGGCGGCGCCGGCCAGCAACACCGCAGACAGAAACACTTGGCCGATACGGTTCAACATGGACGGGATTCCTGTGGGTCGTGAGTAGGGTTTCAAGCGCGCGCCATGGCCAGCCGAGGCGTGGCGACGGCTGTGCGGGTGTGGTCGGAAAACATCAGGCTGGTGTCGACGTCGGCACCGTACAAATCGTTGAGGAACTGGCTGCTCATGGCGCTGCCCTGCCCGTCGAAATGAATGCGCCCACCTTTAAGGGCCACGGCACGCGGGCAATAACGCATGGCGTAATCGACTTGATGCAGGGTCACCACCACGGTCTTGCCGTCGCGGCGGTTGATGTCGGCGAGGATCTCCATGACCTTGCGCGCCGACTCCGGGTCCAGCGAGGCAATAGGCTCGTCAGCGAGGATGACTTCGGCGCGCTGGGTCAATGCACGGGCAATCGCCACGCGCTGCTGCTGGCCGCCGGACAAGGTCGAAGCACGCTGCCCGGCCAAATCGGCCAAACCCACGCGGGCGAGGGATTCGAGGGCAAACGCCTTTTCCTCGGCATTGAACAAACCGAGGTTGCCGCGCCAGCGCGGCATCCGGCCCAGGCAGCCGAGCAATACGTTGTCGAGCACGCTCAGGCGGTTGACCAGGTTGAACTGCTGGAAGATGTAGCCGATGTCTGCGCGCAACCGCCGCACCTTGCCATTCAAGCGCCCACTGGCCTGCACCTCCCGGCCCAACACCTTGACGCTGCCACCGTTGCTCTTGTCGCAACAGGCCAGGCCCGCCAAATGGCGCAACAACGTGGACTTGCCGGAACCGGAAGCGCCAATCAGCGCGACCATCTCACCTGCGGCAATGGTGAGTTCGAGGTCGACCAATGCGGACTTCTTCGCAAAGGTCTTGTTCAAGTGATCGACATGGATAGCGTGAGTCATGGGCTTCTCTGTCTGGTTTGAACAGCCACACAAGGGCTGCGGTTGAGTTCAAACGACAGTAGGCGCGGGAGGTGTCAGTGCTATTACTTGCACATGACTGGCGGGGGGCGGATTGATGAAGGTTTTGTGAAAGGTTGGATGCGACCCTGAGAGGTCTTGTTGTGGCGAGCAGGCTTGCCCTGCGTTGGGCTGCGCAGCAGCCCCAATAAGACCACCGCGCTTATTCAGGCAGAACGCGTCCTCAGGTTTTAGGGCCGCTTCGCAGCCCAACGCAGGGCAAGCCTGCTCGCCACAGGGGATTGGCTTGCCTTAAGGTATTCAGTGTTGACCGATCGTTCCCACGCTCTGCGTGGGAATGCCGCCTGGGACGCTCTGCGTCCCGAAGCAGGCGAAGGTTTGCGCAACGGTGACGCAGAGCGTCACGGGATGCATTCCCACGCAGAGCGTGGGAACGATCGGTAGCCTGCGTATGGCTCTCTCTTCTTAGCAGCCCTCTTGTTAGGACATGCCCTACACAGATTTCGGGTTGCGTCCGAACATAGCTCACCGCTAACCTTCTCGAGTCGTTGCAAAATCAACGACCGGGTGTGGAAGCCCGAATGATCCAGGCGCCTTAGCGCCCACAGAAGTGAGCGCTTTTTTCATAACTCACGGAGTATCCGTATGAAAAAAGTAACGCCTAACCCAATATCGTCTACCCCGGATGAAACCTCACAAGCCACAAAGAACATCATCTTCACCGTCCGCCCCGGCCTCAGTACCGAAGTTGCCTTGAGCAATGCCAGCGAGATGCTGGAATCGGCGACGGTGTGTGCCTACGACTGTGCCGAGCACTTGGATGGATCAAGCCGCAAGCAGGTGCTGGCAGTGGTGCAGATGGTTGAGATTGCGCAATTGTTGGTGGATCAAGCGCTGAATCGGGAGTGTCCCGTGGCCTGATGGCTGAGGCGATCTAGTGTGGGAGCTGGCTTGCCTGTGATAGCGGTGTGTCAGCTACCCATCTGCCAACTGACCCAACGGTATCGCAGGCAAGCCAGCTCCCACATTGGTTGTGCGTACATCAGGGGATATTTGCGTCACGCACGCGCAGTCGCGGGGTGACGAAATCCAGGAAGGCGCGCACCTTCAGCGGCAATGGCGCCTGCCCTTTGTGCACCAAGCTGATCGGCAACGTCGCTGATTCGTAGGGCTGCAGCACCACCTGTAAATCACCCTTTTGCACTGCGTCCGCCACTTGATACGACAGCACCCGAATCACGCCAACATCCAGCGTTGCCGCCGTAATCGCCGCTTCCGCGGTGTTCACCGACAGCCGCGAATGCACGGGCACGCTCTGTTGCGCTTTACCCGCCCCAAACACCCACGCGCCCACCGAGGACAGCACTTCAAAGGTGATGCAACTGTGGTCCGTCAGCGTCTGCGGCGTGGTCGGTTCGCCATGGGTTTGCAGATAATGAGGACTGGCACACACCACCCGCCGCACCGTGCCGACTTGCACCGCCTTGAGTGAGCTGTCCGGCAGGTCGCCAATGCGCACGGCCACGTCGCACTGTTCTTCCATCAGGTGCACCACGCGGTCGGTGAGCACCAGGTTGACGCTGATCTCGGGGTACTGCGCCAGAAACTCCGCCACCACCGGCACGATATGCAGGCGCCCGAACACGATGGGCGCGGTCACCGTGAGCTCGCCTTTGGGCACGGCATATTCGCCGGTGGCGGCCCGTTCGGCTTCGCCGATCTCTTCGAGAATCCGCCGGCACGCCGCCAGATAGGAAGCGCCCACGTCCGTCAGCGACAACTGCCGCGTGGTGCGGTGCAGCAGCCGGGATTTCAGGTGAGCTTCCAGTTCCGCGACTTTACGGCTGACGGTGGCCAGCGGTATGCCCAACTGGCGCGCAGCCGCCGACAGGCTGCCCGCCTCCACCACCGCAACAAACACCGACATCGATTCAAGACGGTTCATAACGCCCTATCAATTTTTGGAAGGATGATTCCCGATCCTAGGGGATTATCGACATAAACGCGACTGCGTAAGGTTGGCGACTCATCCCCCAGCGACATGAGGCAAACGCCATGACATCCGAGAATGCACCGCCGCGAGGCAAGATCATCATGATGGCGGTGATCGCCGGCGCGGTGGTCACCAACATTTACTGCACCCAGCCGGTGCTGCCGTTGATCGCCTCGGACATGGGCGTCGCAGTGTCGACGGTCAACCTGGTGGCAGGCGCGGCCTTGCTGGGGTTTGCCACCGGGTTGGCGTTTTTATTGCCCATGGGCGACCGCTTTGACCGGCGCAAGCTGGTACTCGGGCAGATTGCGCTGGCGTTCTGCTTTGCCTTGGCGGCGGCTTTTGCGCCGAGTATCTGGGCGTTGATCGGCGCCTCGTTCGGGCTGGGCGTGGTGTGTTGCGTTCCGCAGCAACTGGTGCCCTTTGCGGCAGTGATGTCGCAGCCCCACGAACGCGGGCGCAATGTGGGCACGGTGGTCAGCGGGATCATGTTGGGGATTTTGCTCGGCCGCACCATCAGTGGTGTGGTCGGTGAGGCGTATGGCTGGCGGGCGGTGTACGCCATGGAGGCGGCGTTCATGATCCCGGTGTGGTTTATCGCGGCGAGGCTACTGCCGCCGGGCGTGCCGAGTACGAACCTGTCCTACCCTCGCCTGCTGGCTTCACTGTGGCCGTTGATGCGCGATAACAGCCCGATTCGGCAATCAATGTTGGTGCAGGCGTTGTTGTGGGCATGCTTCAACGCGTTTTGGGTGAATTTGGCCGGGTTGCTCGCCAATGGGCCGTGGCAGCTGGGCAGTGCCTGGGCCGGTGGTTTCGGGATTATCGGCGCGGTGGGTGCGTTCGCGGCGTCGTATGGCGGCCGGGCGGCGGACAAACTGGGTTGTCGCAAGGTGATCGGGGCCAGCGTGGGGATTGTGACCTTGGCGTTTTTGCTGCTGGCGGGGGCGCAGACCTCGCTGATCTTGCTGGTGCTGGGCGTAGTTGTGCTGGATATCGGTGTGCAGGCCGGGTTGGTGGCCAATCAGACGCGGGCGTTTGCGGTGGACCTCAAGGCGCAGGGGCGGATTAACAGTTTGTATATGACCGCGACGTTTGTGGGTGGAGCGGTTGGGGCGACGGTGAGTGGGTGGTTGATGGCGCAGTTTGGTTGGGTGGGGATTGTGGAATTTGGGGTGGTGTTGGGGGTGGTGGCTGGGGTGATTCACTGGCTCGGAGCGCCGCGCCGCATTCAAGAACTGGCGTAAATCTCAGATCAAATGGAGATCAAAACTGTGGGAGCTGGCTTGCCTGCGATAGCGGTGAGTCAGTTGGCAGATGGGTAGCTGATACACCGCTATCGCAGGCAAGCCAGCTCCCACAGGGGATTGCATTTCAAGTTGAGTAATAAAAAAGGCGACCTTTCAAAGGTCGCCTTTTGTTATTGCGCGTATTGCTTGCTCAACCCCGGCGGCACGCCATGCACATCGGTGTCTTCCCACGGCCCGTTCGGGCTGATGGAGCGGCTCCAGCCGTTGCTCCAGCGGTAGTAGGTGCGTTGGCGGTAGAAGGTGTCGGGCTGTTCGTCGAGCACGTACACCTGCATCTTGCCGTCCCAGTGGCTGGCGGCGCCCGGTGGAGGGGCGAAGGTCGGCGACTTGCTTGGCACAGGTTTCGGCGGCGGTGTTACCGGGCCGGAAGGCTTGGTGCCCGGTTGGGTCGACGGGCCAGACGGTGGGATGGTCGGGCCGGTGGGTGCGGGAGGCCGATGGACCGCACAAGCGCTCAGCCCCAATACCAGGCTGAGCAAGGTGATACGTGCAAATGCGGTCATAGGCGTTTCCTCGATTTACTTGTCCGGAGTGTCAATGGTCAGTTGCTGCAGCGCAGTGGTAGTGCTGGCCAAAGGTTGGCTGCGGCCGATCCACTCGCCAGTGGTCGGCTGACCGGCCCGGGATATGCGCGCAACCAGTTGGACTTCGGGGAAGTTCGACAGTTTCAACTGCGGCATCATTGCGTCCGCATCGCCCAGTTCGACGGTAACCGGCAGTTCAGCCACGGTGACACGCTTGGCCGCCAACGGTGCCGGAGGGCCATTCACGGCGCGGGCGAAGATGAACACGCTGTCGGTGGGCAGGGCTTTGGCCTTCACATCAGGTGCCAGGTCCACACGGACTTTCATCACGGTTTTTGCCGCGACGGTGCCACCGCTTTCCTTGAGCTTCTCGGCCGCGCGGTCGATACCGCCTTGCAGCGCGACACGGGAGTTGTCTTGCGCTGGCAACTGGGCCAGCAGGCGGTTCCAGTAATCGATGGCTTCCTGATAACGCTGACCTTCAAAGGCGGCGATACCCAGCAGGCCAAGGCTGGTGACTTCCTTGGGGTCGAGCTTCAAGGCTTCATCGGTCAGCGCCTGCACCTTGGGCGACCATTGTTTGTTGTCGGCAAAGTACTGCGCCTGGGCCCATTGGCCGAGCAGTTCGGGCTGGCGACCGGCGAGAGCGACGGTGCGCTCGAAGATTTTCGCGGCATCGGCGGAACGGTCCTGAGCCATGTAAGCGCGACCGAGGAAGTACAAGCCTTCCGCCGAGTCCGGCTGGGCGGCGGCGGCGCGCTCCAGGCGCTGGGTCATGTCTTGCATCGACACCGGCGGCTGGGAGAATTCGCGGGTCAGCTCGACCTTGTCGCTCGCCCCGTAATGCAGGTACAGCGCAACGCCCAGGACCGGCACGAGAAACGCCGCCAACAACGGCAGTGGTTTGCCCAGGCGCGATTCACGCGGCTTTTCCACGCCTTCGGTATCAGCCAGCAACTCACGCGCAGCCTCGGCGCGGCCGGTGTCGAGCTGGGCGGCATTCAGCACGCCTTCGTCCTGCTGCACTTGCAGCTCGGCTACGCGTTCCTGGTAGAGCGCCACGTTCAGTGCGGTGCGGTCCTCTTCACGCTGGGCACGGCGGCCGCGCAGTACAGGGATCAACAGAAAACTCAGGGCAATCAGGAGCAGCAACCCTGCTGCGAGCCAAAAATCAATCATCAGTCTTGGTGTCCAGCAATTGGTCGAGGCGTTTGCGTTCATCCGGGGAGAGCGCATCGGAACCATCAGTAGGCGCAGCGCGGCGACGGCGCACGATCACGGCCATCACCACCACGCCGGCCAGCAACAGCCCAGCGGGGCCGAACCAGAGCAACGCAGTCTTGCCGGTAAGGGCCGGTTTGTAGCGCACGAAATCACCGTAGCGGTCGACCATGAAGTCGATGATCTGCTGGTTGTCCTTGCCCTCCCCCAGCATGCGGAAAATCTCTTTGCGCAGGTCGGCGGCGATCGGGGCGTTGGAGTCGGCGATGTCCTGGTTCTGGCACTTGGGGCAGCGCAGTTCCTTGGTCAATTCGCGAAAACGCTCACGGTCACCGTCCTTGGCGAACTCGTAGGTGTCGATGGCCGCATGGGCGACGCCAACCAGTCCAAGTGCAAGAACCGCAGCGGCTAACAGACGCTTCATGGCTTGGCCTCATCGACCAGTGCCTGGTACTTGGCGGCCAGTTGCTCGCGCCAGACCACTTCGTCGATCACGCCAACATACTTGTCGCGGATCACGCCTTTGGCATCGATGAAGAAGGTTTCCGGCGCGCCGTATACACCGAGGTTGAGACCGAGGTTGCCGTCCTCATCGCGGATATCCAACTGGTAGGGGTTATGGAACTCGGCCAGCCACTTCAAGGCGGCAGCATTGTCGTCCTTGTAGTTGATGCCGTAGATCACCACGCCCTGCTCGGCCAGTTTGTTCAGTACCGGGTGTTCAACGCGGCAGGAAATGCACCAGGTGCCCCACACATTGACCAGCGCCGGTTTACCCAGCAGGTCGGCCTGGGTCAGGGTTTTGTCGCCCTGCACGGTCTTCAGGCTGAACGCAGGGAAGGGTTTACCGATCATCGCCGAGGGCAACTCGGCCGGATCGAGGTACAAGCCGCGATACAAGAACACTGCCATCACCAGAAAGGCCGCCAGCGGCAACACCATCAACCAACGCTTCATGCCGCCGCTCCTTGCAGGCCGAGGGCTTCACGCACACGGCTTTTGACCTTGACGCGATAACGCCGGTCCAGCGCGGCCAGCAACCCGCCGAAACCGGTGAGCAAACCGCCGAACCAGATCCAGCGCACAAACGGTTTGACGTGCACGCGCACCGCCCAGGCGCCGTCGCCCAGCGGCTCACCCAATGCCACATAGAGGTCACGGGTGAAACCGGCGTCGATACCCGCTTCGGTCATCATCGAGCTTTGCACGGTGTACAGGCGTTTCTCCGGGTGCAGCACCGCCACTTCCTTGCCGTTGCGCACGACACGAACAGTGCCTTTGTCGGACGTGAAGTTCGGGCCTTCGAAGTGCTTGGCGCCTTCGAAAATGAAGTGGTAACCGGCCAGGTCCATGGACTCACCCGGCGCCAGGCGCAGGTCGCGCTCAGCGCTGTTCTGGCTGGACAGCACCACGCCGAGGGCGCACACGGCGATGCCGATGTGGGCGACTTGCATGCCCCAGTAGCTGCGGGTCAACGTCGGCAAGCCTTTGATCAGGCCTTTGTGACGGGTCTTGTCGAAAATATCGCGAACGCCGGCCAGCAATACCCAGGCAGCCA
Source organism: Pseudomonas sp. WS 5146 (assembly GCF_012985495.1). Lineage (NCBI taxonomy): Bacteria > Pseudomonadati > Pseudomonadota > Gammaproteobacteria > Pseudomonadales > Pseudomonadaceae > Pseudomonas > Pseudomonas sp. WS 5146. Next base: position 722,345 of record NZ_JAAQWL010000002.1, on the reverse strand, counting down.
GCAGGAAAGTGGCGAGCACCGCCCAATTGAAATCGCCGTAGGCGAACCCGGCGATCACTGCCAGGGCCACGCTGCCCAGCAGCACCGGCATCAGCATGCCGGCCAGCCATTTGACCGGCGTGTCTTTCCAGCGCACCAGCACACCAACGGCCATGACCACCATCAACAGGCCCATCAACGGGATAAACAACGCGTTGAAGTACGGCGGCCCGACGGACAGCTTGGCGCCGCTCAAAGCGTCCAGCACCAAGGGGTACAGGGTGCCGAGCAGGATCATCGACGCGGCCACCACCAGCACCAGGTTATTGCCCAGCAGCAGGGTTTCCCGCGACCACAGGTTAAAGCCGACCTGGCTCTTGACCACGGGTGCGCGCAACGCAAACAGGGTCAGCGAGCCGCCGACTACAAACAGCAGGAAGATCAGGATGAACACGCCGCGCTCCGGGTCGGACGCAAACGCATGCACCGAGGTCAACACGCCCGAACGCACCAGGAAAGTACCCAGCAGGCTGAGGGAAAACGCGGCGATGGCCAGCAACACGGTCCAGCTTTTGAACACGCCGCGTTTTTCGGTGACGGCCAGCGAGTGAATCAGCGCGGTGCCCACCAGCCAGGGCATGAACGAGGCGTTTTCCACCGGGTCCCAGAACCACCAGCCGCCCCAGCCGAGTTCGTAGTAGGCCCACCACGAACCGAGGGTGATACCGATACCGAGGAACGCCCAGGCCACAATGGTCCATGGCCGCGACCAGCGCGCCCAGGCCGCATCGAGGCGCCCGCCGAGCAAGGCGGCGATGGCAAACGCAAAGGCCACGGAGAAACCGACGTAGCCCATGTAGAGCATCGGCGGGTGCACGATCAGGCCGATGTCTTGCAACAACGGGTTGAGGTCATGCCCATCCATCGGGATCTGCGGCAGGATGCGCGTGAACGGGTTGGAGGTCATGATCAAAAACAGCAGGAAGCCGATGCTGATCATGCCCATCACCGCCAACACGCGGGCCAGCATGACCTGCGGCAGTTGGCGCGAGAACACCGATACGGCAAAGGTCCAGCCGCCAAGGATCAAGGCCCACAGCAGCAACGAACCTTCGTGGGCGCCCCACACGGCGCTGAACTTGTAGTACCACGGCAGCGCGCTGTTGGAGTTATTGGCGACATAGGCGACGGAAAAGTCGTCGGTCATAAAGGCGTAGGTCAGGCAGCCAAACGCGAACACCAAAAAGGCAAACTGGCCCCAGGCGGCCGGCTGCGCCAGGCTCATCCACAGGCGGTCGCCGCGCCAGGCGCCGAGCAACGGCACCACGGCCTGGACGATGGCGAAGCACAGGGCGAGGATCATCGCCAACTGGCCCAGCTCCGGAATAAACAGTGCGGACGTCATGGCTTAGCCCTCCTTGGCAGGTGCTGGGGCCGATTGGCCGCTGTCTTTCAACGCCTTGGTCACTTCCGGCGGCATGTACTTCTCATCGTGCTTGGCGAGTACTTCATCGGCCACCACCACGCCGTCGGCGTTGAGCTTGCCCAGGGCGACGATGCCCTGGCCTTCACGGAACAGGTCCGGGAGGATGCCGCGATAGGTGATGGTCACGGCTTTGTTGAAGTCGGTGACCACAAAGGTCACGTCAAGGGAATCACCGGAACGCTTCAAGGAGCCCTTCTCGACCATGCCGCCGGCGCGGATGCGCGTGTCGACAGGCGCTTCGCCATTGGCGATCTGGGTCGGGGTGTAGAACAGGTTGATGTTCTGCTGCAAGGCGCTCAGGGCCAGGGTCACGGCAATGCCGACGCCGGCCATGATGGCGAGGATGATCAACAGACGCTTTCTACGCAGCGGATTCACTTATCGGTCTCCCGGCGCAAACGACGCGCCTCTTGTTGCAGGTAACGCTTGCGGGCCAGGATCGGCGCGGCAACGTTGAGGGCCAGCACTGCCAGGCAGATGCCATAGGCCGTCCAGACATACAGGCCGTGATGGCCCATGGCGAGAAATTCACTGAACGAGTTGAAGTTCATCCGCGCGCTTCCAGGCTGTTTTGCACTTCGGTCTTGACCCAACTGGTGCGGGCTTCACGCTTGAGCACTTCGAGGCGCATGCGCATCAGCAGCACGGCGCCGAAGAAGCAGTAGAACCCCAGCACCATCAGCAGCAGCGGCGCCCACATTTCCGCGGGCATCGCCGGTTTTTCGGTGAGGGTGAAGGTGGCGCCCTGGTGCAGAGTGTTCCACCACTCCACCGAGTATTTGATGATCGGAATGTTGATTACGCCGACAATCGCCAGCACCGCACAGGCCTTGGCCGCGCTGTCGCGGTTGCTGATGGCATTGCCCAGGGCGATGAGGCCGAAGTACAGGAACAGCAGGATCAGCATGGAGGTCAGTCGCGCATCCCACACCCACCACGAACCCCAGGTGGGTTTGCCCCAGATCGCGCCGGTGACCAGCGCCACGGCGGTCATCCAGGCGCCGATGGGCGCGGCGCATTGCAGGGCCACGTCGGCCAGTTTCATCTTCCACACCAGCCCGACGATGCCGCACACCGCCAGCATCACATAGCAGGACTGCGCCAGCATGGCGGCGGGCACGTGGATATAGATGATGCGAAAGCTGTTGCCTTGCTGGTAGTCCGGCGGCGCGAAGGCCAGGCCCCAGACCAGGCCGATGCCGATCAGCAAAATGGCGGCGATGCTCAACCACGGCAGCAATTTGCCGCTGATGCCGTAAAACCATTTGGGCGAGCCGAGCTTGTGAAACCAGGTCCAGTTCATTGCTGTTTCCATCACGGTGGCTGTGCGTCATTGCGCAAAGCTCAGGGTCTTTACTGGCCAAGGCATAACACTTGGCCAGACCTCATTATTCGCCGACGCTGATCTTCAGGCCAGCCGCTATAGCAAAGGGTGTCAGGGTTACCGCCAGGGCGGTCAGGCTGCCAAGCCACAGGAGGTAACCGGTCGCCGGCATGCCCATGAGCGCGGCCTGCAAGGCGCCGCTGCCCAGGATCAACACCGGGATGTACAAAGGCAGAATCAGCAGGGCCAGCAACAGGCCACCCCGCTTCAAACCGACGGTCAACGCTGCGCCCACCGCCCCCAACAGGCTGAGCACCGGCGTACCGAGTAACAAGGACAGGAGCAACACCGGCAGGCACTCAACGGGCAAGCCGAGCATCATCGCCAGCAGCGGCGAGAGCAATACTAGCGCCAAGCCGGAAAAAACCCAGTGTGCCAGCACCTTGGCCAGTACCAGAAGTGGCAAGGGGTGCGACGAAAGGACCCACTGCTCGAGGGAACCGTCTTCAAAATCACTGCGAAACAGCCCGTCCAGCGAGAGCAGCACCGATAAAAGCGCGGCCACCCACACCAGTCCCGGGGACAAGGTTTGCAACAGTTTAGTCTCGGGGCCGACTGCCAGCGGGAACAGCGCGATAACGATGGCGAAGAATACCAAGGGATTGGCCAATTCAGCCGGGCGACGGCACAACAGGCGGGCTTCACGGGCGACTAACAGCGCGAACACACTCATGCCGACCACCGCCCTAAATCCAGGTCGCGGTAACCGGCGGGCCTGCGCGCCAGCGTGTGGTGGGTGGTGAGCAGCACCAGGCCACCCTGTTCACAGTGCTGTGCCAGGTGTTCTTCGAGTTGGGCGACGCCCTGCTTGTCGAGGGCGGTGAAGGGTTCGTCGAGAATCCACAGCGGCGGGCCAGGCAGATACAAACGTGCCAGCGCCACGCGGCGCTGCTGGCCGGCGGACAAGGTGTGGCAAGGGACATCTTCGAAGCCTTTAAGGCCAACAGCGGCCAAGGCTTGCCAGATGGCATCGCGGGGCGCCGGATGATGCAGGGCGCTGAGCCAGCTGAGGTTTTCTTCCGGCGTGAGCACGTCCTTGATGCCGGCGGCGTGGCCGATCCAGATCAGGTTGCGCGCAAGCTCGGTGCGTTGTTCGTTGAGGGGCTTGCCGTTGAGTCGAACCTCACCGGCCGTCGGCTGCATCAACCCGGCCAGCAGGCGCAGCAAACTGGTCTTGCCGCTGCCATTGGGGCCGCTGATCTGCACCATGTCGCCGCCCGCCAGCCGCAGTTCGAGGTGCTCGAACAGCAGGCGCAGGTCGCGTTCACAGGCAAGCGCTACGGCTTCTAGAAGAGGGCTGGTCAAAAGATCGCGGGCCTTTACGGTTCAAGTCGGCGGTGCAGCGGCCGTTATAGAGAAGTGCACAATAACGGCTTTGGCGACCGATTTTAGAGAGCTGGATCAAATAGTTGTGAGGTTTTTACCGCTCTCTTTGCAGACGGGCGGCATTATACATGTGATGCCCTACTCTAAAGAGGGCAATTTCCCCAGAGACGACGCGCACGATGACCGGTGAGATCAACCTTCCTACGCTGCCGCCAGCACCGACGCCCGGGCCTGCCCCGCTGCCGCCGACCGGCGAGTTGTTGAAACTGCTGGAGCCGCAGACCGGCCTGATCGACCCTGGCAAAACCGCGAACGCCGAGGTGATAGCGCTTAAACAAGGCGGCGATGCATTTCAGCTGTTGCTCAAGTTGACCCTCGAAAGCGGCCGCCAGACATTGGTACAGGCCAGCAGCGCCCAGCCGTTGCCGCTGGGCAGCAACGTGGCGGTGAGCCAGACGCCGACCGGCAACCTGACCATCACCTTGCAGCAAGCCCTGAGTGCCAATGTGGCCGCCCTGACCCGGATCGACACCACGCAACTGCCGGTGGGCACGCTGTTGCAGGCCAAGGTGCTGACCACCCAGATGCTGCCGCAAGGCACCGCGCAACCGGCGATCTATCGCTCATTGGTCAGCGTACTCAATAACGCCCTGGCCGGCACCACGTTGAGTCTGGAAAGCCCGCAGCCGCTGCGGGTCGGCAGCTTGCTCAGCGCCGTGGTGCAAAATGCGCAGACCCTGAATTTCGTGCCGTTGAGCGGTCTCAAGGATCAACTGGCCGTGGCGCAACAGTTGTCGACCCAGCAAAGTCGCCAAGGCTCGCTGGATGTGCTGTTCAACGCGCTGCAAAGCCTGCCTGCCGACGACACCACCTCCAGCGACCTGCGCGCCGCCGCCGCGCGCTTGCTCAACGCCCTGCCCGACCTGGCGCAAGTCAGCAACCCCAAGGTGCTGGCGCAGTTGGTACAAAGTAGCGGCGTGTTTCTTGAAGCCAAACTGCTGGCCGGGCAAGACCCGCAAGTGCCACCGCTGGACATGAAAGGCAGCCTGCTGCGGCTGGTCGCCGAACTGCTGCCGGCGCTGCCCGCCGCCACTAATCTGAACGCCATCCTCGCCGCCAATACCCTGGCCCAGGTACTGCCCAACTTCGTGCGCAACCCGCTCAGCACCCTCGGCCAGATCGGCGCACGACAAGCCCCGGCGGGCTTTCCGCTGCCGGACCGGCTGATGGCCAAACTTGCAGGCGAAGGCGACCTGGAAAACCTGCTGCGCCTGGCCGCCGGGGCCATTTCCCGGCTGCAAAGCCACCAGTTATCGAGCCTGGAGCAAACCGGCACTACCGCCGATGGCCGCCTGCAAACCACTTGGCAGTTGGAAATCCCCATGCGCACCTTGCAGGACATTGTGCCGTTGCAGGTCAAGTTCCAGCGTGAAGAACCGCCGCCGGACAAGGACCAACCGGAGCGCAAGGACAAGAAAGACCCCAAGCAAATGCTCTGGCGCGTCGAGCTGGCCTTCGACATGGAGCCGCTGGGGCCGTTGCAGGTGCAGGCGCAACTGACCCAGGGCAAATTGTCCAGCCAGCTGTGGGCCTCGCGCCCGTTTACCGCCAGCCTGATCGAAAGCCACTTGGGCAGCTTGCGCGAGCGCCTGGTGACCTCGGGCATCAATGTCGGCGACCTGGACTGCCACCTCGGTACGCCGCCACGTGGGCCACGAACCGGATTGGAGCAACGCTGGGTGGATGAAACCGCATGAAAAACTCCCTTCCGCCACGCCAGGCGATTGCCCTCAAGTACGACGGCCAGCAAGCGCCAACCCTGACGGCCAAGGGCGACGATGCCCTGGCCGAAGCCATTTTGAAGTTGGCGCGGGAAAATGAAGTGCCGATCTATGAGAATGCCGAGTTGGTGAAACTGCTGGCGCGCATGGAATTGGGCGACAGCATTCCGGAGGAGTTGTACCGCACGGTGGCCGAAATTATTGCGTTTGCGTGGACGCTCAAGGGCAAATTCCCGGTGGGCTATGACCCGAATGCCGAGCCGGTGGAGCGGGATGTGACTGCGCGTGGGGATGATTACTAGCTGCACGCAAATCCAAATGTGGGAGCTGGCTTGCCTGCGATGGCATCAACCGGGTGTACCTGACACTCCGAGGTGTCTGCATCGCAGGCAAGCCAGCTCCCACAGTCGGTCTCTATTGTCAGTTCAGGACTTCACTCAAGGGAATGAAATTGACGCGGTCGCCAATATCGAGTGTCGTCCCCTCCAACACCTCCACAAACCCTTCGGCCCACGCCGCGCTGCGTAGCACGCCGGAGCTCTGGTTGCGGTAGATAATCGCCCGGCCCTGCTCGATACGCCCGCGCAGGTACTCGCGGCGGTTGCCCGGCTGAGGCCACACGAACCCCACCGGCACTTCGAAGCGCAGCGGCGCCACGTCCTGCACGCCTTGGCGGCGCAGCAGATAGGGCCGGGCCAGCAGCGCAAAGGTCACCAAAGTCGACGCCGGGTTGCCGGGCAGGCCGATCACCGGCACACCGCGAAAGTGCCCGAAGGTCAGCGGTTTGCCCGGCTTGATCGCAAGTTTCCACAGGGCCAGTTCGCCCTCTTCGCGCAGGGCGATGCCGAGAAAGTCCGCCTCGCCGACAGAGACACCGCCGGTGGACAGGATCAGGTCGACACTGCCCAGGCTTGCCAGGCGTGTGCGGGTCTTTTCCAGGTCATCCGGAAGAATCCCGGCATCGATCACTTCACAGCCCATGCGCACAAGCCAGCTGCACAACACACGCCGGTTGCTGTTGTAGATCTGCCCCGGCCCCAGCGGCAGGCCGGGTTCGATCAGTTCATCGCCGGTGGACAGCACGGCCACGCGTACCCGGCGCACCACACTTAAACAGTCATGCCCGAGGGAAGCAGCCAGGCCCAGCTCTATCGGGCCAAGCCGGGTGCCTGCGTTTAGCACCAACTCGCCGACCGTGGTTTCCTGGCCTTGGGGGCGGATGTTCTGGCCGGCCCGCAAGCGCTCGGTGAAGCTCACGCGGTCGTCGGCGTGGACCACGGCGTTTTCCTGCATCTCTACACAATCGGCGCCTTCGGGCACGGGCGCGCCGGTAAAGATGCGCGCGCAAGTGCCGGCCGCCAGTGGCTGCGGTGCCTGGCCGGCGAAGATGCGCTGGCTCACGGGCAGCGGCTCGCCGGTCCAGTCCGACAGGCGCAGGGCGTAACCGTCCATGGCGCTGTTGGGCCAGGGCGGCAGGTCGAGGGTGGAGACCAAATCTTGCGCCAATACGCGGCCATCACACTCGGCCAAGGGCTGCACGTCGTGCTCGCGAATCGGCGTTGCTTCAGCCATGTCCAATAGTTGCTGCAGCGCTTGTTCCACCGGCATCAGTGCACCGGACTTGCCAGGCTTATCCACGGGATTCGCAGGGTTCGGCCTGCTTCAGGTGCGGCACAAAGTTGCACGGGCGGTGGCGGTTATCCAGTTGCTCGGCAAGGATGCCATCCCAACCGGTGCGCACCGCGTTGGTCGAACCCGGCAGGCAACACACCAGCGTGCCATTGGCCAGGCCGGCCAGGGCGCGTGATTGGACGGTGGAGGTGCCGATATCAGCCACGGAGATCTGGCGGAACAGCTCGCCAAAACCATCGACCTGCTTGTCCAGCAGGCAACTGACGGCTTCGGGCGTGCTGTCGCGGCCGGTGAAGCCGGTGCCGCCGGTGATCAGCACCACTTGCACCACGTCTTCGGCGATCCAGTGGGCGACCTGGGCGCGGATTTTGTACAGGTCGTCCTTGAGCAGCACGCGCTCGGCCAGGTTGTGGCCGGCGGCGGCCAGGCGATCGACGAAGACCTGGCCGGAGGTGTCGGTGTCCAGGGTGCGGGTGTCGCTGACAGTCAGCACAGCGATATTGAGGGGTACGAAGGGCGCATCAGCCTTGGCTTTCATGGCTTGGTCCGGTTGTCGAATGAACAGCCCGATGTTATATCACAGGCCCCTATTTGCCTGCCGCTGCGGAACCACCATGTCGCTTGATTCTTCGCCCCTGCCTTGTTCGATCCTGCTGCTGGCCGGCGGCCGTGGCCAACGCATGGGCGGCCAGGACAAAGGCCTGCTGCCCTGGCACGGCCAGCCATTGGTTGCACATTTGCAGCGCCTGACCCGACCGCTGACCGATGACCTGATCATCTCGTGCAACCGCAACCATGAGCAGTACGCGCCCTATGCCGACCAGTTGGTGAGCGACGACAGCCCGGACTTCCCCGGCCCGCTGGCGGGCATCCGCGCGGGCCTGGCCGCCGCGCGCCATGCGCATGTGCTGATACTGCCGTGTGACGTACCCAACATCGACGTGAGACTGTTGGCCGATTTGTGTGAGACGGCACACCGCAACCCGCAGGTGCCGGTGATGGTACGCCATGGCGAGTTCTGGGAACCCTTGATCTGCATCATCCCCACCCACCTCAAAACCCAGGTACAACAGGCATGGGACGCCGGTGAGCGCAGCCCGCGCAAGATATTCCTGCAGTTGGGCGGTGTGGGCCTGGAATGCCAAGCTGACGACCCACGCCTGGCCAATCTGAATACACCCGAGCTGTTGCACCCTGGGTCTGGCGTGTCAGAATGAACCTCGCACAAGGAACTTTGTCGACGCCATGCGCGTCACAAGGTCAGCTATTTAAAAGAATTCTCTTGGAGACAAACTCATGACTCAACGGACCATCGCCGCTCTCATGCTTGCACTGGGCCTCGCCACTCTCGCCGGTTGCGCTTCGCCTACAGTGATCACCCTGAATGACGGTCGCGAAATCCAGGCCGTCGACACCCCTAAATACGACAAGGCTTCGGGCTTCTACGAGTTCGAACAACTTGACGGCAAGCAGACCCGTATCAACAAGGATCAGGTTCGCACCGTTAAAGACCTGTAAGTCTTAAGCGTTTGCCCACAAGGCCCGCCATGTGCGGGCCTTGTCGTTTCTGGCGGTTACCAGTCGAGGGTGATGCGGCTGCGAAAATGGCGTTGTTCACCGGTCACCGGGTCAATAAAGCGCACGCCCTGGGCCAGCAGTTTGAGTGGGTTGGCGTAGTCGTCCTCGGCATCCTTGAGCACATCGGGGTAGAACGGGTCGTTGCAGATACTCGCCCCCAGCGCCGTCATGTGCACCCGCAGCTGGTGCTTCTTGCCGGTCACGGGGAACAGGCCGTAGCGCCACAGATCGCCATTTTTCTCGCGCACTTGCACCGCCGTTTCGGTGTTGCTGGCGCCCGGCCCTTCCTGCATGCGAAAGAACGGCTGGCCATCGACCAGGCGACTTTTATGCACCAGCGGGAAGGTCAGGTCGGGTAAGGCCGGGGCAATGGCTTCGTAGAATTTATCGATGCGCCGTGTGGGAAACAGCTGTTGATACGCCGACCGGGTTTGCGGGTTGGCCGAGAACAGCACCAGCCCCGCCGTGTGCCGATCAATGCGATGCAGGGGCACCAGCGCGGGGTTATCCAGGCGACGAATCAGGCGGCGCAACAGGGTTTGTTCGACGTATTCGCCGGCCGGGGTCACCGGCAGAAAGTGTGGTTTGTCGGCCACTACCAAGTGCTCATCGGCATACAGGATGCTTTCCTGAACCGGGATCACCTTCTCATTCGGCACTTCGCGGAAATAATAAATGCACAGGCCTTCCTTGTAGGCGAGGTCCAGGCTGATCGGCTGGCCATTGATGTCCAAGACGCGGCCACGGGCGACGCGGTCCAGCCAGTGTTCACGGCTGATCGCCGGAAAGTGCTCGCACAGGCAATCGAGCACCGTCGCCCAGGGGCCGGGCGGCAGGTACAAGGTGCTGGCTTGATGCTGGGACGCAGAGAAAGCGGATGTGGACATGCAATGCTCGAAACCTGGATAAACCGGCAGGCATTATCCCGCATGGAACGCGATTGGGCCTAGGGCGGATCTCAGGCCTTGGCCAATTGCGCTCGCAACACCGGCGAGGCGCTGGCCGCCTCGGTAAATTCCTTGAGCCAGCGCAACACGTCCACCGCTTCCCAGCGGCCGGGATCGTAGAGCGCGTACAACAAGCCCTGGTAACCCACCACGTCCAACTGCTTGTGGTAACCGGCGCGCTGGAACAACGCCTCGATCTCGGCAAAGCAGGTATTGAAATGCACTTTGTTAAACGGCGTCTTGCCTTCCGTGACCAGGCCGTCGAGGCGCAGCTCATTCACCGCGTCGCGCACGACGTCGGCGGACATGCGATTGACGCTGCTTTTCAGTTGTTCAACATTCACCACGGGCGTTCCCTCTATTCAATCGCTGTACAAACATACAGTAACTTAATATTCGGAAACTCGCCATCGCGAAAACGCGCCTGTGCAATCAAGACCACCCGTGCGCGACCAGTGGGCCTGCTCAGAGGTTCTGCAACTGAGCACTTATGCGCTGACAATGGCTGCGCAGCACATCCACAAAGTGAATGACGCTGGACGATTCAGGGCGGTGCAACGGCCGCACGACACTCACACAGTAAGAAATCGAATGGGAAAAACGTCGGATCTGCAAACCTCTGCCTACATAGTCCAGAGCGGTGAGCGGATTGACGATTGCTACGCCCACACCCAGGTTTACGGTCGCACACACAGCGCTGGCGTTATGCGTTTCGACCACCAGCCGTCTCTCAATGCCCGCCTGCTGAAAGATCGCGTCGGTTTTGATCCTGTAGGGGTCATCCGCCGCAAGGTAAACAAAGTTTTGCCCAATGAAGTCCTCTGGCGTGAGGACTGCTTTTGCATTGAGCACATGATGAGAAGGCAATACACACACCACATCAAGGTTTAACAAGGTTTCGCTGTGGGTTCCAGGTGGTGTCTCAAGGGTTTCAGTCAGCCCCAAATGATAACGCTGAGCCGTCAGTGACTCTTCCAGGGCAGGAGATTCCTGCGGCGTGACATTGATGCTGACACCCGGGAACTTAATACAAAAATCCTGGCAGACCTGTGGCAGCAAGGCATTCGAAAACGCAGGCTGGCAGGTCAGCGAAATTTGCCCATGGCGAAAGTGCCGGATGGCCTCAGCGGCGTTCTTGACGCGAGCCAGGCCCACATAGCTGCGCTGAACTTCATCGAAGAGCATCAGGCCATGCTCGGTGGGAATCAGTTTCGCGCCCGCGCGTTTGAACAAGGTCAACTGAGTCAAAGTTTCAAAACGACTCAGCTCGCGGCTGATAGTGGGCTGCGAGGTATGCAGCAATGCCGCGGCAGCGGTCGCACTGCCGGTGGTCATGACCGCCCAGAACACTTCCACATGGCGAAAACTGAAATTCATGAGCACACCCACGCGCTGAATTGAATGGGTCGAACCATATCAGAAATGAATAGATGGCCATCATTTTGATATTTTTTCTTTATTTTTTCGCCATGCACACTTGCATCGTCTGCGCCGAGAAAGTTGTCAGTGCGTTTAGTCGGAGTCATCCAATCGAGGTAGGAAGATGGACCATTTTAATTTTATCAACGGCCATTTACATGTAGAGCAAGTGGATGTAAGTGCCATTGTCGAACAGCACGGCAGCCCTGTTTATCTCTATTCAGCACAGACGCTGAAAAATCACTATGCCGTACTACAAAACGCATTTTCTGCACTGGCGCCTTTGATTTGTTTCTCGGTTAAAAGCTGCAGCAATCTCAGCGTCCTCAAGCTCTTGGTCGACCAAGGATCCGGCCTCGATGTGGTCAGTGGCGGTGAACTGTACCGGGCACTGATGGCAGGCGTGACCGCAGACAAGATAGTGTTCGCGGGTGTCGGCAAGTCCCACGAAGAAATCAGCTATGCCGTTGACGTGGGCGTATTCCTTTTCAATGTGGAGTCCGAGGCAGAGCTGCTGCGCCTGGATGCGGTAGCGTCGGCGGCCGGCAAGCGTGTAAAGGTGGCCATTCGGGTCAATCCGGATGTGGTGGATGCCGGTACCCATGAGAAAACGGCCACTGGCGGCCGCCAGACGAAATTTGGCATACCGATTGAACGCGCCTATGAACTGTTTGCCCCAAAGCGTTACGCGAGCGTCGATGTCGTTGGCATCCATATACATCTCGGGTCCCCGATCCCATCGGCCCACACCTACTTGTCTGCCATCGACAAGATTGAAGAAATGGTCAACCGGCTTCAGGCCGCTGACTGCCCGATTGAGTTCATCAATATCGGCGGTGGGTTTCCAGCGCAATACGGCACCGAAAGCAATCCCGTCTGTTCATTGGCTGAAACGGGAGCGCATATTTGTGAGCGTCTGCAAGAACTGAAACGTCGTGGTCTGCGCTTCATCATTGAGCCGGGCCGTTCGATCAGCGCGAACGCGGGCGTTTTACTCACCACGGTCGAGTACATCAAACAAGGCTGGGATCGCAAGATTGCGATTGTTGATGCGGGTATGAACGTCCTGCTGCGCCCCACTTTATACGGCGCGAATCACGTCATCTGGCCAACCCGATTTGGCGACTTTTCCGGCCATTGGACGGCGTTGAGCGAAAGCGTCCGTGAGGCGGGAGCCGCGCCTCTGGAAGAGGTCGACATTGTTGGCCCCATTTGTGAAACCGGCGATCACTTCGCATTAGGCCGGCCCTTGCCCGTACTGGAAGACGCAAGCTTGTTGGCGATTTTCTCATGTGGCGCTTATGGGATGAGCATGGCCAGCCAATACAACTCCCGAGGGCGCCCACCAGAAGTGCTGGTGGAGGGAGCACACGCCAAATTGATACGGCGGCGCGAAACCCACGATGACTTGATCGCGCATGAGCGCTGCGGTCTGGAGAACACTTAAAGCGCTTGAACAACCAAAGCCTGGTGGTCGGCAAGCCACCGGGTTCGCGCTATTTAAGGAAGTTGACCACCTGTTCGCTCTCAAACGGCCAATCCAGCTCCGCCCCTGTATCGGCGCGCCGAAGCACCGGGATGCGCAGCCCGTAAACTTCAGTGAGGTCGTCGGGGTCAGTAATATCCACTAACTCCACCAGCAACCCGCCCTCGACGAGCAGCATGATTTCGGCTTCAGCAAGCTCACAGAGATGGCAACCCAGGGTGCCGAACAACTGGCATTCAGGAAGCATGGCGAATGGACCCGATCAAAAACAGGCAACCATTCTAAGCCCACCCACCTGACTGTGGCGAGCGGGCCAGCCTGTTGCCAGACAGTCGATCAATCCTGGCTGACCGCACCAATTTTGTGAATCGACAGATCCGCGCCGTAATACTCCTGCTCCTGACTCAGACGCAGCCCGTGCACGCGCTTGATCACGCCGTATACCAGCAAGCCGCCGCCCAATGCCACGGCCACGCCCAGCGCGGTGCCGATCAACTGGCTGATCAGGCTGACGCCGCCCAGGCCACCGAATGCGGTCTGGCCAAAGATCCCGCAGGCAATGCCGCCCCACACACCACACAGGCCATGCAGCGGCCATACGCCCAGCACGTCGTCGATCTTCCAGCGATCCTGGGCGGCAATAAAGCACCACACGAACAGCCCACCCGCGACCACGCCCGTGACCAGTGCGCCCACCGGGTGCATCAGGTCGGAGCCGGCGCAAATCGCCACCAGCCCTGCCAGCGGGCCGTTGTGCAGGAAGCCAGGGTCATTGCGGCCGATCACCAAGGCTGCGACCGTACCGCCGACCATCGCCATCAGTGAGTTGACGGCGACAAGGCCGCTGACGCCGTTGAGGGTTTGCGCGCTCATCACGTTAAAGCCGAACCAGCCGACGATCAGAATCCACGAACCCAACGCCAGGAACGGAATGCTCGAAGGCGCAAACGCGACCAGCCGCCCTTCCCTGTAGCGCCCGTTGCGCGGGCCCAACAGCAGCACCGCCGCCAGCGCCAGCCAGCCGCCCATGGCGTGCACCACCACGGAGCCGGCAAAGTCATGGAAGCTGGCGCCAAAGCGCGCGAGCAACCAGGCTTGCAGGCCAAAATTGCCGTTCCACACCATGCCTTCGAAAAACGGGTAGATAAACGCCACGATCAGCGCGGTGGCACACAGCTGCGGGGCGAACTTGGCGCGTTCGGCAATGCCGCCGGAAATGATCGCCGGGATCGCTGCCGCGAAGGTCAACAGAAAGAAGAACTTCACCAGGCCATAGCCGTGATCGGCGCTGATCACCGCCGCCGGCTGCATAAAGCTCACGCCATAGGAGATCCAATAGCCTATAAAGAAATAAGCCAGGGTCGAGATGGCGAAGTCACTGAGGATTTTCGACAGGGCGTTGACCTGGTTTTTCTGGCGCACGGTGCCGACTTCCAGGAACGCGAAGCCGGCGTGCATGGCCAGGACCATGACCGCACCAATCAGGATAAACAGGGTATTGGAGCTGTGGACGAGGGTGTCCACTGCGCTTTGCAAATTTTCCATGGAGGTTGGCAGGCCTGCATTCAAGGCAAAAAGCACCAAAGCGGTTCAAGCCAGGGTTGCGCGCACTAAATTGGCACCACCGGCACCGCCCCTCTTGAGAGGGCGTGAACCGCTTTAGCGCAGCGATCAACACAATGGGCCGTTGCCGACAGGGTTTTTCCGCGAGTTTGTGTGATTTAGGGTAAGGTTTTTCCAGGCATTGGCCTCGATCCGCCCCGACTCGGCGCAAGCCCCAGGGCCTGCGCACCAAGGCAAAGCAAAAGCTGTACCAGACAATTGAAGTGAACCTTCACCGAAACCGGTGACTCGAAACCACACGTACCAAACAGATCAGCCAATCACGGAGATACCCATGGCCAGAAGAACTGCAAAGACTGCTCAAGAAATACTGATGGCGGATTTCCAAACCCTGGTCAGTGACACCGAAAAGTTGCTCGACGATACCGCCGTGCTGGCCGGTGACCAGGCCGATGAGCTGCGCAGCAAGATTCACGAAAGCCTGCTCAAAGCCCGTGAAACCCTGCAACTGACCGAAGATTCCCTGCGTGAACGCGGCCAGGCGGCGGTCACGGCCACCGAAGATTACGTGCAGGCCAACCCTTGGCAGTCTGTAGGCATTGCCGCCGGCGTGGGCTTTTTGATCGGTCTGCTGGCTACAAGGCGCTAACTATCATGTCTATCGGCGAAACCGGCTCGTCCACGGGCACCAGTTCCACTTCACGACGCCTGGGCGCAGCCGTTCTGGGCTTGCTGCACAGCCACGTCGAATTATTTGGCATCGAGTTGCAGGAACAGAAGGCCCGCACCGTGAGCCTGCTGCTGTTTGCAGGCTTGGCGCTGGTGTTTGCGCTGTTATTGCTGGTGGGGTTGTCGACGTTGGTGATGATTCTGGTGTGGGACACCGGCTATCGTCTCACCGGGATTATCTGCCTTTGCGTGTTCTACAGCCTGGCCGCGGCCTTCTGCGGGGTGCGCTTGAAAGCGGCGGTGTTCGATGAGTCCACGCCCTTCCACGCCACCCTTGAAGAGTTGGCCAATGATCGGGAGCGCCTGCTGCCATGAGCATGACTGAAATCCCGCAAAACACCTCGCGCCGGGAAATGCGCAAGGCGTTGATTCGCCTGCGCATGGAAATGCATCGCCAGGAGATCCGTCACGAGTCCCAGCAACTGATGGCGCCGTTGAACAAAATGCGCGACATGCGCCACAACTGGCAAGACAGCCTGGGCATCAAGCACGCCCCGCTGTGGGGCGTGGCGGCGGTGACCCTGATGGGCTTTTTCACCGGCAAGGGCGCCAAGGGCGGCGGCATCAGCAGCCTGACGCGCCTGGTGCGGCTGGGTGCCGGTTTGATCCCGCTGATCAAATTGGCCATGCAGCGTAAAGGCTGAAGCTGGCTGGCTGCATTCTTGCAAACAGAATCGGCCCGGCCCTCGTCACTGAGGGCCGGGCCTTTTTTTCGCCAGCTCTCTTAAGGAGGCCCCGTGATCGACGGGCAACCGCTCGCCTGTTTCCAGCCATTCATCGACACCGCCACCGGGCGCATTGCCGGCGTCGAGGCCCTGGGCCGCTTGCGTCAGGCCGATGGTCACTTGCAGTCGGTAGGCCCGCTGTTTGCCGACCCACGCACACCGGGTGTGGCCCTGCGCCGTCTGGACCGGCAGATCCGCGAAAACGCCTTGAGCCGCCTGCATGAAGCCCCCGCCGACTGGTTTCTGAGCCTGAATATCTCACCGCGCTGGATCAACCGCCTGCGCCCTGGCCAAGCCTTGCCCAGCCTGAAACAAGTGCAGGCCCACAATGTCGATCCGCGGCGCATTGTGTTTGAAATCACCGAGCTGGGCGGCGACATCCAGCGCCTGGCCGAGGTGGTCGCACGCTATCGCGACGCTGGCGCACGCATCGCCATCGATGACTTCGGTGCCGGCTATTCGCAACTCGACCGCGTACTGGCGCTGCAGCCGGACATTCTCAAGCTCGACATGCGCCTGTTCCAGGAAGCCGCCAAAGGCGGGCCGAGCAGTGACGTGGTGCGGGCGCTGGCGCAAATGGCCGAAAAAACCGGCTGCTGGATCATCGCCGAGGGCGTGGAAACCGAGGCGCAACTGAATTTTGCCCTGGAGTGCGGCGCGCGTTATGTGCAGGGTTATCTGTTTGCCCAGGCCCAACTGGACTGGTTTGCGGCCGATGCGTTCGTCGCGCGCTTTGCCCAACTGCGCGGGGTTTACGTGCAACACAAACTCGCCGAGCGTGGCCGTGTGATGCAGTTGCGCGTGCAATTGGCCGAGCTGATGAGCATCCTCCAACGCTGGGCACAGGCCCGCGCGCCGCTCGATCAACTGCCCCAATTGCCGGACTTTCCATGGCTGCTGCGCTTTTACCAGTGCGACCGCCATGGCACCCAGCTGACGCCCAACTTCGAGTGGCGCCAGGATGCCTGGCAGGCCGACAGCCGCTACCTGGGCCACAACTGGTCATGGCGGCCATACTTCTATCACCTGCTCGCCGAAGGCTGGGAGGAGCGGCGCCTGACGCTGTCGTCGACCTACCGCGATGCCACTACCAACCAATACTGCCTCACCGCCGGGCAGTTCTTCGATAACGGTCAGCGCTTGCTGTTAATCGATATCGATGCGGCCGGCCTGTAGATTTTTGCTTGCCGATGCCGCGCTGAACCGGGAAGCTGGGAGGGTCATTCACCGCACGGAGAGTAACCGCCTTGGATTGGCCCACCCTGCTTACCCGCGAACGTCTTGGAAAACCCCTGCACAGCCCGGAAGAACTCGGCCGTAGTCCGTTCCACAAAGACCACGATCGGATTATTTTCTCCGGCGCGTTCCGCCGCCTGGGCCGCAAGACTCAAGTGCACCCGGTGTCCAGTAATGACCATATCCATACACGTCTGACCCACTCCCTGGAAGTCAGCTGCGTCGGCCGCTCCCTTGGCATGCGTGTCGGCGAAACCTTGCGCAGCGCCCTGCCCGACTGGTGCGAGCCAAGCGACCTGGGCATGGTGGTGCAATCGGCTTGCCTGGCCCATGACATCGGCAACCCGCCGTTCGGGCACTCGGGTGAAGATGCCATTCGCCACTGGTTCCAACAGGCGGCCGGACGCGGCTGGCTGGATGACATGAGCAGTGCCGAACGCAACGATTTCCTCAATTTCGAAGGCAATGCCCAAGGCTTCAGGGTGCTTACCCAGCTGGAGTACCACCAGTTCGACGGCGGCACACGGCTGACCTACGCCACCCTCGGCACTTACCTGAAGTACCCCTGGACCGCCCGCCACGCGGATTCGTTGGGCTACAAGAAGCATAAGTTCGGTTGTTATCAGAGCGAGTTGCCGATCCTTGAACAGATCGCCCACAAGCTCGGCCTGCCCCAGCTGGAAGAGCAACGCTGGGCCCGTCACCCGCTGGTCTACCTGATGGAGGCGGCCGATGATATCTGCTACGCCTTGATCGACCTCGAAGACGGCCTGGAAATGGAGCTGCTCGAATATGCCGAAGTCGAGTCGCTGCTGCTCGATCTGGTGGGTGATGATTTGCCCCAGACCTACCGGCAACTGGGCCCGCAGGATTCACGCCGGCGCAAGCTGGCGATCCTGCGCGGCAAGGCCATCGAGCACCTGACCAATGCGGCGGCACGCGCCTTCGTCGAGCAGCAGGACGCATTGCTCGCCGGCACGCTGCCAGGCGACCTGGTGGAACACATGCACGGCCCGGCCAAGCGCTGTGTACTGGACGCCAAGGACATGGCGCGCAAAAAAATCTTCCAGGACAAACGCAAGACCCTGCACGAGATCGGCGCCTACACCACCCTGGAAATCCTGTTGAACGCGTTTTGCGGTGCCGCCCTGGAGCAGCATGGCGGGCGTACGCCGTCGTTCAAGAACCGACGCATCCTTGACTTGCTGGGCAACAGCGCGCCGAACCCAGCCTGGTCGCTGCACGCTTCGTTTCTGCGCATGATCGACTTTATCGCCGGCATGACCGACAGCTACGCCACCGAAATGGCACGGGAGATGACCGGGCGTTCCAGCCCACAGTAAAACCTTAGGTTATGCCGCCTGCGTCCCGTACAGACTTTACCTACGACGGGAACAGAGCGGCCTGATCGAATTCGCACATCCGCTCGAGGAATAATCGCGCACGCTTCTTGCGAACCTGACACGCAATTCCTACGTCACGCCCCTCTGACTGAGCCATGTGCCTTCTATGCCCATACCCCGTCTTCGAATCCTATTGGTGGAGGATCATCCCTTTCAACTCCTGGCCACGCAGTGCCTGCTCAAAAGCTTCGGTTTCGAACAACTGACCCTTGCGGAAAATGCCGAGCAGGCGATCCGCTCGATGTCTTGCGCCACCCGCCCCTTTGACTTGATGCTGTGCGATCAATGCCTGCCTGACCTGCCTGGGCTGGAACTGGTAGACATTGCCAGCCGCCAACACTTCATCACCGGCGCAATCCTGTTGAGCGGGCTGCCCGCAACAGAGTTGTCCAACCTGACACTCCAGGCCCGGCGGCGCGGGCTGCCCCTGCTTGGTTATTTATTGAAGCCCCTGAATAAAGATGCACTGACAGAGTTGATTGAGCCACTGCTCTCGTTATAACTGTAGGACTATAAACACCGTTCACCGGTAAACAATCGCCGCAAAACCATCGCCGAATCCCTGGCACGGCTCCAAGGCTTACTGATCCAACTATTACTTACATCCGACGACGCAAAGCCTTATCGAACCGTAGGTCGTTACCTTTTATTATGTAGGAATTCTCCTGTTTTATATCTACTCCCCCCAACGCTCGTCCTCCTCCCTCTTCTTCTGAGCTAATGTGCCCGCTTTATTTGCACTTGCATGGAATATGATTATGAACACGGTTTTTATCATTGATGATCACCCGGTTATCAGGCTGGCGATTCGCATGTTGCTGGAACACGAAGGTTATAAAATCGTTGGCGAAACGGACAACGGTTGTGACGCGATACAAATGGTTCGCGAATGCCTGCCCGACCTGATCATCCTGGACATCAGTATTCCAAAACTCGACGGCCTCGAAGTGCTCTGCCGATTCAACGCGATGAACACCTCGATGAAAACCCTGATCCTGACGGCCCAGAGCCCGACGTTGTTTGCCACCCGCTGCATGCGCTCGGGCGCAGACGGCTATGTGTGCAAGGAAGGCGACCTGAGCGAACTGCTGAGTGCCATTCGTGCGGTACTGTCTGGCTACAACTACTTCCCCAGCCAGGCACTCAATTCCAATGGCGCCGACAGCAAGGACGCACTGGAACTTGAATTATTCAAGGCCGTGAACGACCGGGAACTGATGGTGCTGCAACTTTTTGCACAAGGTCGTACAAACAAAGAAATCGCCAAAGGTATGTTTCTAAGTAACAAGACAGTAAGTACCTACAAAAAAAGGCTGATGCAAAAACTTAAAGCCAAGTCCTTGGTAGAACTTATCGAGATGGCAAAACGAAACGCGCTAGTGTGAGAAAGCGGATGCCAAGGCGTATAAAGGACTATCTGATTATATTATTGGCCGGCCTGTGCTTGAGCACTACCGTGCCCGCGGCCCCTCAAATCGGACCGGAACACTTCACCTTATTGAGCCGCGCGGGTACCGTTCAACTCGATATTCAGCTGGATAAGACCCAGCGCCAGTGGCTAATGTACAAACGTGAGCTGGTACTGGGCACCTCGGCACCCGACTATCCGCCCTTCGACCTCACCTCCAGCGGTCGCGACTATGAAGGCCTGACCGCCGATTACGCAGGGCTGCTGGCCAAAGCCATGGCCCTGCCCGTCAAGGTATTGCGTTATCCGACACGAGACGCCGCGATCCATGCGCTGGAAACCGGGGAAATCGACCTGCTGGGCTCATCCAATGGCTTTGAGGCCGCCAACCCGAAACTCATCCTGTCGCAGCCGTATGCGGTGGACCAGCCCGTACTGGTGACCCGCGAAGGTGAAACGCGCAGTTTAAGCGATGGTCTGGCCGGCCTGCGCTTGAGCCTTGTTTATCACTACCTGCCGCTGAACGAAGTGGAAAAGTTATACCCGCAGGCGGATATCCGCGCCTTTCCTTCCTATCAAAACGCGCTCAATGCCGTGGCGTTCGATCAGGCGGACGTGTTTCTGGGGGACACTATTTCCACCCATTACATGATCAACAAGGGCTACCTCAAAAATATCCACATGGCCAACTTCGGCAAGCATGAAGCCTATGGGTTCAGCTTCGCCTTGCGTCACGATCAGGAGGTTCTACAGAGCATCGTCGACGCGGTGCTGACGGCCGTCCCCGTTAATGAACGAGACAGCATTGCCAAGCGCTGGAGCGCCGGCAGCGACATCTTGCTGACCGACAAGAAACTGCAACTGACCCAGCGTGAAGAGCGCTGGCTCAAAGATCACCCGGTGGTAAAAGTCGTGGTCAATGAGACGTTCGCGCCGCTGACGTTCTTCGATGCCGACGGCAACTTTCGCGGTATTACCGCCGACCTGCTGGAACTGATCCGCCTGCGCACCGGCCTGCGTTTTGAAATACAGCGCAGTCGCGAAGTCAGCACGATGATCGAGCAGCTCACCACGGGTAAAGCCGATATCATCGGGGCCATCGTCCCCAGCACCGAACGCGAGGTTCAGCTCAGCTTCAGCCGCCCGTACTTGGAAAACTCCTACGTCCTGCTGACCCGCAAGGAGCCCGACGCGGCCACAAACCTGGAGCAGATGGCAGGCAAGCGCCTGGCAATCACCCTCGGTAACCCGCTGGAAAAAACCTTGCAAGAAAACTTCCCACAGATTCGCCTGGTGGAAGTCAGCGATACCTTCAAGGCCTCGGAAATGCTGGCTCAGGGAAGCGTGGACGGGGCAGTGAACTCACTGGTCATCGCCAACTATTTCCTGGCCTCCCAGGTGTTCCAGGACAAACTGCAGATCAGCGCCAGCATTGGCACGCTGCCCGCCACCTTCGCCCTGGCCACGCCGCGCGGTGCCGTCGAACTGAGCTCAATCCTGGACAAGGCGCTGCTGAGCATTGCCCCGGACGAAATGGGCGTGATCAACAGCCGCTGGCGCGGTTACACGCCAGCCTCGGACAGTTACTGGCGCAATTACCACCAACTGATTGCGCAAATCATCATTGGCACCGGGTTGCTGCTGCTGATTTCCCTGACCTGGAACGCCTACATGCGCCGCCAGATCAAGCACCGCAAAATGGCCGAGCGCGCCCTCAATGACCAGTTCGAGTTCATGCGCGCACTGGTCAATGAAACACCGCACCCAATCTATGTGCGTGATCGCAAGGGCCTGTTGCAGACCTGCAATGACAGCTACCTGCAAGTGTTCGGGGTCAAACGCGAAGAGGTCATCGGCAAGAGTGTGGTGCAAATGGACATGGCCCTGGCGCCTGAAGCCGCGCAGTACCATGCCGACTACCAACGGGTGGTGGTGGAAGGCACTCCGCTGATCCTTGATCGCACCCTGCACATTCACGGCAAAAAACTCACGATCTACCACTGGATCCTGCCCTATCGCGACTCGGACGGCGAAGTCCAGGGCATCATCGGTGGCTGGATCGATATCAGTGACCGGCGCCAACTGTTCGACGAGTTGCGCACTGCCAAGGAACGCGCCGACGAGGCGAACCGCGCCAAAAGCACCTTCCTCGCCACCATGAGCCATGAAATCCGCACGCCGATGAATGCCGTGATCGGGATGCTGGAACTGACGCTCAAGCGCGCCGATCAGGGCCATCTCGACCGTCCGGCTATCGAAGTGGCCTACAACTCGGCCAAGGACCTGCTGGAGCTGATCGGCGATATCCTCGACATTGCACGTATCGAATCCGGCCGCCTGAGCCTGGCTCCCGAGCGCGTGAACCTGCGCGAAGTGATCGAATCGGTGGTGCGCGTCTTCGATGGTCTGGCCCGCCAGAAAACCCTCAGCCTGTTACTCGAATTCGACCCCAACCTCGACAACACCGCCGTGCTGATAGACCCGCTGCGCTTCAAGCAGGTGCTGTCCAACCTGGTCAGCAACGCGATCAAGTTCACCGAGCGCGGGCAGGTGAAGATCAAGGTGCAGGTGCAAGCCACCGAGCAGCCCCAAGAGGTGCAGATGAAGCTGGTGGTCGAGGACACAGGCATCGGCATCAGCCGGGACGACCAATTGCGCCTGTTCGAACCCTTTGCCCAGGCGGACAACTCCGGGCACCTGGCCAGGAGCGGAGCGGGCCTGGGGCTGGTGATCTGTCGCAGCCTGTGCGAGATGATGGGTGGGCAACTGAGCCTGAGCAGCGTGCCAATGGTGGGCACTCAAGTGCAGGTCAGCCTGAAGATGACCTGCCTCAAGCCCATTGAAGCGCTGGACGAGCTCAAGTCTCAGGCGCCAACAGCCGCGGCGGTGCTCAATGTGCTGGTAGTGGACGACCACCCGGCGAACCGTTTGCTGATGTGCCAGCAATTAGGTTACCTCGGGCACCAGTTCACGGCAGCCCAACATGGCGCCGCAGGGTTTCAGGCCTGGCGCCAGGAGCACTTCGACCTGGTGATTGCCGATTGCAACATGCCCATCATGAATGGCTATGAGCTGAGCCGTTCGATCCGTGAATACGAGCAGCGAGAACAGCAGGTGCCCTGCGTAATCCTCGGTTTCACCGCCAATGCCCAACCCGAGGAGAAACTTCGCTGTGCGCAGGCGGGCATGAATGACTGCCTGTTCAAGCCCATCAGCCTCACTGCACTGGAGCAGCAACTGGCGCAGATCAAACCCCGATCCAGCGGCCAGCGGCTGGAACTCGATTGCCTGGACGCACTGACCGGAGGCGACCCGCAGCTGAGCCGGCGTTTGCTTGCGCAACTGTTAAGCAGCAGCCGTCAGGACCGCGAGGACCTGGTGGCCTTGATGGCCCGCCAGGCAGCGCCCCAGGCGATCATTGAGCAAGCCCACAAGATCAAGGGCGCCGCGCGCATCGTCCAGGCAAGTGCATTGGCCGCGCAATGCGAAGCACTGGAGCTGGCCTGCGCCCGCAACGAGGAGCGCCCCACGATAGACATGGGGGTCAAGGCCCTGGAAAAACTCATGCTGGAGCTGGAGAGGACGTTGCAAGTGCAGCTGCATAAGCTGGACAGCCAATAACGGCGGCCGACCCTCTCCTGCGGGATCAGCAGTCGGTCAACCGCAGGAAAATCGCCGCCAACTGCTCGATGCCCGCCTGGTCCTGCGCGGTAAAACGGGCCAGCGACGGGCTGTCCAGATCCAGGACACCCACCAGTAGGCCATCCTTGACCAAGGGCACCACCAGTTCGCTGTTGGAGGCACTGTCACAGGCAATATGGCCTGGGAACGCATGCACATCTTCTACCCGCTGGGTTTGCCGGGATGCCGCCGCCGCACCGCAGACGCCACGACCGAAGGGAATACGCACGCAAGCGATCTGGCCCTGGAACGGGCCAAGCACCAGTTCTTCATTGCGATTGAGGTAGAAGCCCGCCCAGTTCAAGTCGTCCAACTGGTTGAACAGGAACGCCGAGAACTGCGCACTGTTGGCGATAAAGTCACGCTCATCGGCGAGCAGCGATTCCAGCTGCGCGCAGAGCATGGCGTAGCCATCCAGGCCGGTGCCGGCCTGTTGTAAATCGATCATGGTTGACGCTCCAACAACTTGAGACCCACCCAGTAACGGGCGAATTGATACGCGCAACGGCCGTTGCGGTTGCCACGCCCGGTGGCCCAGCGCACGGCCAGGATGTCGAGGGCTTCATCACGCTGCCACTGCAAGCCGGCCTTGCTGGCCAGTTCGCCGATCCAGTGTTCGACCACGTCCAGGAAGTGTTCCTGGCTGAACGGATAGAACGACAGCCACAGGCCAAAACGGTCGGACAAGGCGATCTTGTCTTCCACCGCCTCGCTGGGGTGCAACTCACCGTCCACGCGCTTCCAATTGTCGTTGTCGCTCTGGTTTTCCGGCACCAGGTGACGACGGTTGGAGGTGGCATACAGCAACACATTTTCCGGCGCTTGCTCAAGGGAGCCGTCCAGTACGCTCTTGAGTACGCGATAATCGCCCTCACCCGCTTCGAAAGACAGGTCGTCACAGAACAGGATGAACCGTTGCGGCAGCTTGAGCAGTTGCTCGACCACGCGCGGCAGGTCAGCCAGGTGATCGCGCTCGATTTCAATCAGGCGCAAACCGGCCTTGGCATGCTGGGCCAGCAAAGCACGCACCATGGAAGATTTGCCGGTGCCACGCGAGCCCCACAGCAACGCATGGTTGGCGGGCAGGCCATCGAGAAATTGCTGAGTGTTGCGAGCCAGTTGCTCACGTTGCTTGTCCACGCCGATAAGGTCGGACAGGCGCATGTCCAGGCTCACTTCCAGCGGGAGCAAAAAGCCAGTACGGCCTTCGCGCTGCCAACGGGCGGCGAGGCAGTTATTCCAATCGATGGCTTGGCGCGGTGCAGGTAACAGCGGTTCCAGGCGCGCAAGGACCGCATCGGCCCGCTCAAGAAAGGCATTCAATCGAGAATCCACGATTATTCCTCTGGCAAGTTCTTGCAAAAGATGGCGTATTGGCAACCCTGTGGCAGACCCCACGAGGCTGCGTATAAAACGATTCATGCCGGCCAAGCCAAAGCCTGTGGATGTTCAGCTATGCTTGCCGGGCGAAGGGAAACGTGAAGTGGTTCAACACCCGATGGATATCAAGTTCGCCCACCGCTTGTCTTATAAACAAGCTCGATTGACTGTGCTGGTCGGTTTCGTCTTGGGAACCTTGCTCAGCCTGATCCAAATCGGCATTGATTATGCCAGCGAAGACGCCTCGATCAACCGTGAAATACGCTCACTGATCGAAATCAGCCATAACCCTGCCTCACGTATCGCCTACAACATTGATGCCGAACTTGCCCAGGAACTGACCCTGGGCCTGTTGCACTCGCCGGCCATCACCCACGCGCAACTGGTCGATAACAATGGCGTGGTACTGGCCGACGTGAACCGGCCGCGCAAAGAGAGCGCCTACCGGCCCATCAGTGACTTCCTGTTTGGCGCCAACCGCTTGTTTGAAGATCGACTGTTCCTGAGCCACATGCCCGAGGATTCCCTCGGCGTGCTGCGCCTGGACGTCGACACCTACGCCTTTGGCAGCCGTTTCCTGCACCGCGCCGAGATAACCTTGCTCAACGGGTTCGCCCGCAGCCTGCTGCTGACAGGCATTCTGCTGGGCCTGTTCTACGTGATGCTGACTCAGCCACTGGTGCGCATCATCCGTGCCTTGAGCACCAGCAAGCAGGCCCGCCTGGATTGCCCGCCAGGTCACGAAAACGATGAAATCGGCGTGCTGGTGAACGTCGCCAACCAGCAATTCGAAAACATGCAGACCGAAATCCAGCAACGGCGCCATGCCGAGGACCGCCTCACCGAGTACCTGGGCCAACTGGAAGATATCGTCTCGGCACGCACTCTGGAGCTTAAGGCCAGCAACCAGCGCTTGAGCCAATCCAACGATGAACTCGAAGCCGCCAAATTGACCGCCCTGGCCATGGCCCAGGCGCGCGCCGCGTTCCTGGCCAATATGAGCCATGAGATCCGCACGCCGCTCAATGGCTTGCTGGGCATGATCGCGCTGTCGCTCGACAGCCCGCTGAACGCCGAACAACGCCAGCAACTGTCCATCGCCCACGATTCGGGCAAGGTGCTGGTGGAACTGCTCAACGATATCCTCGACCTGTCGAAATTCGACGCCGGCCAGTTGGAGCTCGAACGCATCCCGTTCGACCTCGGCTCATTGGTGGAAGACACCGCCAACCTGCTGTCGCAGAACGCGGCGCCGAGTGTCGAGTTGACCTGCCTGATCGACCCGCTGTTTCCTGCGCAAGTCATTGGCGACCCGACACGGGTGCGGCAAATCGTCAGCAACCTGCTTTCCAATGCCTTGAAGTTCACCCGCTTCGGGCGTGTGGATGTGCGCCTCAGTGCCGAGGGTGGCCGGGTAAAAATCGAAGTCTGTGACACCGGCATCGGCATTGCCCAGGAAGCGCAGGTGAAAATATTCCAGCCGTTTACCCAGGCCGGTGCGGGTATCACACGCCAGTTCGGCGGCACCGGGCTGGGGCTGGCGTTGACGCATAACCTGTGTGAAGCGATGAAGGGCCGCTTGAGCATCAGCTCGGAAGTCGGTTTTGGCAGCCAGTTCTGTGCCGACCTGCCGCTGCCCACACACTTGCCGGCCGCACGACAAGCGCCGCTGTTGGGCGAAGTCATCGCCATCACCAACACCGGGAGTGGCCTGGCGGAATTGCTCGGCACCTTGCTGCCGGCTTGGGGGCTGGCGCTGCGCTGTTACTCCCAGGATGACGACCTGACCGGGCTGGCCCCCGACCTGCTGATCACCGATTGCCCGGAGTGCCTGTTCCGCCTGCGCCCTGGCATCAGCGCGCCGATCCTGCTGGTGACGGCCTATGGCAACTTCATGCCCAGCGAAGAAGTCACGGCTCTGATGCCGCTGCAGCAACAGGCACGCCCGTTGAGCCGCAACGCGCTGTATCAGATTCTGCAGCGCAACCTGCGCAGCGAGGCGCAACTGATCCTCGACCCTGTCCAGATGGAAACCGTGCCCCTGGCACATCGCGCGCGCATCCTGCTGGTGGAGGACAACCCGGTCAATCAATTGGTAGCCAAGGGCATGCTCAGCAAGCTCGGCTGCGAAGTGATTGTGGCTGCCCATGGCGGCGAGGCGCTCAAGTTGCTGGAGGAGCAGCGCTTCGACATGGTGTTGATGGACTGCAATATGCCGGTGATGGACGGCTACGAGGCCAGCCGGCAGATTCGCCGCAGCGGGCGCTGGCCGGAGCTGCCTATCGTCGCCCTGACCGCCAACGCCCTGGCGGAAGAACGCGAGCGCTGCCGGGCGGCGGGAATGGATGACTACCTGGCCAAACCGTTTCGTCGCGAAGAGCTCAAAGCCCTGCTGGACCTGTGGGTGCCGAACTCGACAAGTTTTTGATCTGCGCCAGCAGCTCGTCCAGACCATTGCGCAACACGTCGGCCTGGTTCAGGTCCACACCGCTGTCGCACAGCAGCCGGGTTTTCAGGGCATGGGCCTGGTCGCGCAACTGTACGCCCGCGGGGCTCAGGCTCAGATGCACCTCGCGCTCATCCAGCGCGCTGCGCCGGCGCTGCACCAGCGCCAGCTGTTCCAGGCGCTTAAGCAGCGGCGTCAGCGTGCCAGAGTCCAGCATCAGGCGCTCGCCCAGGGCCTTGACCGTGGGTTGCGTTGGGGTCGCGCAGTGCCATTCCCACAACACCAGCATCGCCAGGTATTGCGGGTAGGTCAGGCCCAACTGATCGAGCATGGGCTTGTAAGCCCGCGTCACCGCTCGGGACGCGGCATAGAGCTTGAAACACAGCTGGTCGTCCAGCGCCAGGGACACGCGGGGCAAGTCGGTCATTTGAGCAGGGCTTCAATCTCTTGGGTCAGGGCTTCGGGCTTGGTGGTCGGGGCAAAACGCTTGACCACCTTGCCATCACGGCCGATCAGAAATTTGGTGAAGTTCCACTTGATACCTTTGGAGCCCAGCATCCCCGGCGCTTGTTTTTTAAGTTGCACGAACAGTGGGTGGGCGTCGCTGCCATTCACGTCGATCTTCTTGAACAGCGGGAAGCTGACGCCGAAGTTCAGCTCGCAGAACTCGGAAATCGCCCCTTCGTTGCCTGGCTCCTGTTTGCCGAACTGATTGCAGGGAAAGCCCAGCACCACCAGACCCTGGTCCTTGTACTGCTGCCAAACCTGCTCCAGGCCTTTGTATTGTGGGGTGAAACCACATTTGCTGGCAGTGTTGACCACCAAAATGGCCTTGCCGGCAAAATCGGCCAAGGTCTTTTGCTCACCCTTGATGGTGGTGCACGGGATGCTCAGCAGGTTGTCGCTCATGGCAGCGCCTCGGATACGGATAAAGAGCTATAAAGGTAGTAGGCAATTCAATTGCGTGCAATTTAATTGACCGCAGTGATGCCTGCACATAGATCGTTCCCACGCTCCGCGTGGGAATGCAGCCCAGAACGCTCTGCGTTCGCTTCTAAAGTCGTGACGCGGAGCGTCACAGGAGGCGTTCCCACGCGGAGCGTGGGAACGATCAGTCAGCGTGGAACGAGGTCCAGGCACACCGAGTTGATGCAGTAACGCAGGCCGGTGGGCGGCGGACCGTCCGGGAACACATGCCCCAGGTGCGCGTCGCACTTGGCACAGGTGACTTCGGTGCGGATCATGCCGTGGCTGATGTCACGGATCTCGATCATCGCGCTGTCGGCAATCGGCGCGTAGAAACTCGGCCAGCCGCAGCCGGAATCAAACTTGGTGGTGGAATCGAACAGCGGCTCATTGCAGCAAATGCAGTGGTACACGCCATCAGTCTTGGTGGCATTGTATTTGCCGCTGAAAGGTCGCTCGGTGCCTTTGAGACGGCACACGTTGTACTGCTCCGGATCGAGCATCGCCTTCCATTCTTCAACGGTTTTCTGCAACTTATCCATCGATACACCTCGGCAACTGAAAAACCCTGATCTGTGTCTTTTCCATGGATCAGGCGGCACGTATGATTGCGCCTCTTCAAAACGCCAGTCTGGCACCCGCGCTACCGGCATTCAAACGTATTTATGGGTGCGAGCCCCGCAGGTTTCGCAGTACGGTAGTGTCCACGCCGTCTGGATCGTTCATTTTCAGGATCACATCGCCATGCAGGTCAGCAAATCGAACAAGCTCGCCAACGTCTGCTACGACATTCGCGGCCCAGTGCTCAAGCACGCCAAACGCCTGGAAGAGGAAGGCCATCGCATCCTCAAGCTGAACATTGGCAACCCGGCGCCTTTTGGTTTCGAAGCGCCGGACGAAATCCTCCAGGACGTGATCCGCAACCTGCCGACAGCCCAGGGCTACAGCGACTCCAAGGGCCTGTTCAGCGCGCGTAAAGCCGTGATGCAGTACTACCAACAAAAGCAGGTCGAAGGTGTCGGCATCGAAGACATCTACCTGGGTAATGGCGTGTCCGAGCTGATCGTGATGTCCATGCAGGCCTTGCTCAACAATGGCGATGAAGTGCTGGTGCCGGCGCCCGACTACCCGCTGTGGACCGCTGCCGTGACCCTCGCCGGCGGCCACCCGGTGCACTACCTGTGCGATGAAGGCGCGGACTGGTTCCCGGACCTGGCCGACATCAAGGCCAAGATCACCCCGAACACCAAGGCCCTGGTGATCATCAACCCGAACAACCCCACCGGCGCCGTGTATTCCAAAGAAGTGTTGCTGGGCATGCTCGAACTGGCGCGCCAGCACAACCTGGTGGTGTTCTCCGACGAGATCTACGACAAGATTCTCTACGACGACGCCGTGCACATCTGCACCGGCTCCCTGGCACCGGACCTGCTGTGCCTGACCTTCAATGGCCTGTCCAAGTCCTACCGGGTGGCGGGTTTCCGCTCCGGCTGGATCGCCATCTCGGGCCCCAAGCACAATGCCCAGAGCTACATCGAAGGCATCGACATGCTCGCCAATATGCGCCTGTGCGCCAACGTGCCGAGCCAACATGCGATCCAAACCGCTCTCGGCGGCTACCAGAGCATCAACGACCTGGTCTTGCCCCAGGGCCGTCTATTGGAGCAACGCAACCGCACCTGGGAACTGCTCAACGCGATCCCGGGCGTCAGCTGCGTGAAACCCATGGGCGCGTTGTATGCCTTCCCACGCATCGACCCGAAAGTCTGCCCGATCCTCAACGACGAGAAATTCGTGCTCGACCTGCTGCTGTCGGAAAAGCTGCTGGTGGTGCAGGGAACGGCGTTCAACTGGCCGTGGCCGGATCACTTCCGCGTGGTGACCTTGCCGCGTGTGGATGACCTGGACATGGCCATTGGTCGCATCGGCAACTTCCTCAAGTCCTATCGCCAGTAACCTAAAAGTCGCGGTACGACCGCCATTCGGTCGTACAGCGAGTATCTGGCAACACTTCTCTAGCCTGCCTTCCCTCCTCGCTCGCCGCTGCACACCACGCACCGGTCAACCCCTTGTAATTACAGGGCGCCAAGCCATGAGCGGGGTGATCACCCGTCACTTTCCAGGTCAGAAATTCCCTTCAAGGCTCTACATTGATGCTGTAGGACACAGTTTGAAATAGTCGCTCGGTTGAATCACCTTAGGCCGCACCTTATATACCCCGCAGTACGCGACATATTAAGCATGAGGAGAACTCTACAACCATGATGCGCATCCTGCTGTTCTTGGCCACTAACCTGGCGGTCGTGCTGATTGCCAGCATCACCCTGAGCCTTTTCGGCTTCAACGGGTTCATGGCGGCCAACGGGGTTGATCTGAACCTCAATCAGCTGCTGGTTTTCTGTGCGGTCTTTGGTTTTGCCGGCTCGCTGTTTTCGCTGTTCATCTCCAAATGGATGGCGAAGATGAGCACCAGCACCCAGGTCATCACCCAGCCACGCACCCGGCATGAACAATGGTTGCTGCAAACCGTTGAGCAACTGTCCCGCGAGGCCGGCATCAAGATGCCTGAGGTCGGGATCTTCCCCGCCTATGAAGCCAACGCCTTCGCCACCGGCTGGAACAAGAACGACGCGCTCGTTGCGGTGAGCCAGGGCATGCTCGAACGCTTCTCCTACGACGAAGTGAAGGCCGTGCTGGCCCACGAGATCGGCCACGTAGCCAATGGCGACATGGTCACCCTGGCGCTGGTACAAGGCGTGGTGAACACCTTCGTGATGTTCTTCGCACGGATCATCGGCAACTTTGTCGACAAGGTGATCTTCAAGAACGAAGAAGGCCGTGGTATCGCTTACTTCGTGGCGACCATCTTTGCTGAAGTGGTGCTGGGCTTCCTGGCCAGTGCGATCACCATGTGGTTCTCACGCAAACGCGAGTTCCGCGCAGACGAAGCCGGCGCCCGCCTGGCCGGCACCGGTGCAATGATCGCAGCGCTGCAACACCTGCGCTCCGAACAGGGCCTGCCGGTACACATGCCCGACAGCCTGACCGCGTTTGGCATCAACGGTGGCATCAAGCAAGGCTTTGCCCGCTTCTTCATGAGCCACCCGCCACTGGAGGAGCGTATCGACGCGCTGCGTCGTCGGGGCTGATGCGACACAGAAAGGGGCGATTTGATCGCCCCTTTTTGTAGGTGCTGATAACGCCATCGCGGGCAAGCCCGGCTCCCACATTGGAACGCATTCACTGTGGGAGCTGGGCTTGCCCGCGATGGCGATGCAATAGTCAACGCAGAGTCAGTTGATACACACGCTCCTCCAGCCGCGTAACGCCGTCCTGCACAAACTTCCAGCTCTCGCCCAGGATGTCTTGCTCTTCAAGTACAGTCAGGCTCCAACGCAAGCCCAGCAATACCCTGACTTCTTCGTCAGTCACCGCAAACGGCGGTCCAGCCTTCTGCGTCTGATCATAGTCCAGGGTGATCAGCAGCCCCTTGCAACCCGGACGCAGAAGCGTATTGAGGTGCTCAGCGTATTGCGCCCGCATCAGTGGCGGCAGAGCGATCAACGCCGCGCGATCATAGAGTGCAGTGCAATCGCTCACCGCCTCGGCGTCGACAGCGAAGAAGTCGCCGCACCACACCTCGATCAAGCCGGACGCATACACCTTGAACGCGCCTTGCTGGCGGATATGCGGCGTCAACGATTGCTCATTGAAGAAGGCTTCAACCGCCTGCTCCGACAATTCCACGCCCATTACGCGATACCCATGGCTTTCGAGCCAGATCATATCCAGGCTCTTGCCACACAACGGCACCAGCACTTTTGCGCCAACCGGCAGTACCAGTTTCGGCCAATGCCGTTGCAGGTAAGGGTTGACGTCAGGCAGGTGAAAGCCAATCTGATTGCGCGCCCAGCGCTCTTGCCAAAACTTAGGCTCCATAAATCACCCTGAAAATTCGATCAAAAGGCGCTAAAACTTATATTAGATTTAGATCAATGATCTGATTGAAGATGGGCCTATGTTAACCCTCAGGACCCGACTTATGCTCCCCAGCCTGTTTATCTCCCACGGTTCGCCCATGCTCGCCCTGCAACCCGGTGCCAGTGGCCCGGCGCTGCGCCGTTTGGCGGCTGAACTGCCACGGCCAAAGGCGATTGTGGTGGTATCGGCGCACTGGGAAAGCGACCAATTACTCGTCACTGGCAGCGCCGCCCCGCAAACCTGGCACGACTTCGGTGGGTTCCCTCCCGAACTGTTTGCCGTGCAGTACCCGGCGCCGGGCAACCCGCAGTTGGCCGCGCAAATCGTCGGGCTGCTGCAAGCCGATGGCCTCGACGCGCAACTCGATGAACGCCGCCCCTTCGACCACGGCAGCTGGGTGCCGCTGTCACTGATGTACCCGGCGGCGGATATTGCGGTGGTGCAGGTTTCCTTGCCTAGCCGCATGGGCCCGGCGTTGCAAACCCGAGTCGGGCATGCCCTGGCGAGCCTGCGCGAACAGGGTGTGCTGCTGATCGGCTCCGGCAGCATCACCCATAACCTGGGTGAGCTGAACTGGCGCGCCGGCCCTGAGAGCATCGAGCCGTGGGCGCGGGATTTTCGCGATTGGGTGGTGGATAAACTTGCCGCCAACGATGAAGCGGCCCTGCACGACTACCGCCGCCAGGCGCCGCATGCCGTGCGCAGCCATCCCAGCGATGAGCATTTGTTGCCGTTGTACTTTGCACGGGGCGCCGGAGGGGATTTCAGTGTGGCGCATCAGGGGTTCACCTTGGGCGCGCTGGGGATGGACATCTATCGTTTCGGCTAACAGAGATCTAAAGGTGGGAGCTGGCTTGCCTGCGATAGCGGTGGTTCAGTTAGCCTATTTGCCACTGATACACCGCTATCGCAGGCAAGCCAGCTCCCACATTTGATCGGGTGCTGATCCGAAAGAAATGCCAGGCAAAAAAAATCCCCGAACCAGTCGGGGATTTTTTATCTGCGATCAATCAGCCCAAGGGCGGATCAATCTTCGCGGTAGCGACGCAGCTTCAGCTGCTTACCGGCAACGCGAGTGTCTTTGAGCTTGGCCAGCAGTTTTTCCAGGCCGTCTTCCGGCAGCTCCACCAGGGAGAAGCTGTCACGAACCTGGATGCGACCGATGGCTTCACGTGCCAGGCCACCCTCATTGAGGATAGCGCCCAGCAGGTTCTTGGCAGCGATGCCATCACGCGCGCCCAGCGCGGTACGGCAGCGAGCACGACCTTCAGCCAATGGAACCGGAGCGCGACGCTCACGATCACCACGGTCTGGACGGTCACCGGTACGCTCTGGACGATCACCGCGTGGCGCGTTGTTCGGTACCAGTGGGCGTTCTTTCTCGATCGCTGCCAGGGTCAGGGCCTGACCGTTGGTGGCTTTGCGCAGCAGAGCTGCAGCCAGGGCACGTGGGGTGCAACCGATATCGGCAGTCAGGCGGTCCAGCAGGTCGCCGTGGGTCGATTCAGCGTCAGCCACCAGCGGCGACAAGCTGTTGGTCAGTTTCTTGATGCGAGCATCGAGAACGGCCTGGGCATCCGGCAGGCGGACTTCGGCAACTTTCTGACCGGTTACACGCTCGATCACTTGCAGCATGCGGCGCTCACGCGGAGTCACCAGCAGCAGTGCACGACCTTCGCGACCCGCACGGCCGGTACGGCCGATACGGTGAACGTAGGACTCTGGATCGTAAGGCATGTCAACGTTGAACACGTGAGTGATACGTGGAACGTCGAGGCCACGGGCGGCAACGTCGGTCGCCACAACGATGTCCAGACGGCCATCCTTGAGGGAGTCGATCACGCGCTCACGTTGGTTCTGGGCAATGTCACCGTTCAGCGCAGCGGCTTTATAGCCTTTGGCTTCCAGGGCACTGGCCAGGTCCAGGGTCGCTTGCTTGGTGCGCACGAACATGATCAGGGCGTCGAAGTCTTCGACTTCCAGCAGGCTCAATACAGCCGAGGTCTTCTGGTCAGCGTGAACCAACAGGTGAGCCTGTTCGATCGCGGTAACGGTCTGAGTCTTGGTCTGGATCTTCACGTGTTGCGGATCGCGCAGGTGGCGTTCGGCAATGGCACGGATCGACTGTGGCAGGGTGGCCGAGAACAGTACGGTCTGACGGGTCGGTGGCAGTGCTTTAAAGATGACTTCCAGGTCATCCATGAAGCCCAGCTTCAACATTTCGTCAGCTTCGTCCAGAACCAGGTGGTTCACGGTCGACAGCACTTTCTCGTCACGACGCAGGTGGTCGCACAGACGGCCCGGCGTGGCGACAACGATCTGTGCGCCGTTACGGATTGCTTTAAGTTGTGGGCCCATAGGCGCGCCGCCGTAAACGGCCACAACGGTTACGCCTGGCATTTGCTTGGCGTAGGTTTCAAAAGCGGTTGCTACTTGCAGCGCCAACTCACGGGTTGGCGCCAGGATCAGGGCTTGCGGCTCGCGCTTGGCAGGATCGATGCAGTGCAGGATAGGCAGGGCGAACGCGGCGGTTTTACCGGTACCGGTTTGCGCCTGGCCAATCATGTCCTGGCCGGCCATGATGATCGGGATCGATTGCTGCTGAATAGCCGAAGGTTCTTCGTAGCCGGTCGCGATGACGGCAGCGAGAATGTTCGGGTTAAGATTAAAAGCGGCGAAGCCGCCGGTTTCCTGGGTCATGGGTCTGCCTCTAAGTGCATCCGCAAAGACCCATGCTCCAAAGCTGCGCATGCCGTGTTGAGACTCAAGAGTCGCCCTGGCTGCTTTGTCGGCGGGGATTTGCGAAAACGAATGAATGAAAAAGATTCGTCAAGGGAGAGTCCGCTGTGCGGACGTGCAGCCGAAGCTGACTTCGGGGAATTGCGCTACCTAAACGCGGCCCGGTTAAAGGCCGGCGCGCACTATACCGGAAATAGCTGAAAAAGGGAGCTTTTTTTATCCGAAAGTGCCGATATACCGCGCTGCGTCACCTTCTTTGCGTATACCCGCGCCAAGGTCTATTTTTCAAAGGCCCGGCCCTGTTGGTCACAACACTTAAACGGTTCACCTGCCCATTAAGGCCCACTGGTCTAAAACCCTACCCAAGCCCCCGAGGCCACCCCCGATGAATCAAGCCAGCAGCAGTCGCGTCAGCCGTGAATTACAGGGTCATGTCCTGCTGTTGGGGCTGGATCGAGTGGCCAAGCGCAACGCCTTTGACCTGGACCTGCTCAATGAGTTGAGCCTGGCCTATGGCGAATTTGATCGAAACGACGACGCTCGGGTGGCCGTGGTATTTGCCCACGGCGAGCATTTTACCGCCGGGCTGGACCTGGCCAATGTCAGTGGCGTGATGTCGGGAGGCTGGCAACCACCGTTGGGCGGCTGCGATCCGTGGGGCGTGTTTGCCGGCCCCCGCGTCAATAAACCGGTGATCGTCGCGGCCCAGGGTTACTGCCTGACCATCGGCATCGAATTGATGCTGGCGGCGGATATCAACCTCTGTGCCAGCAATACGCGCTTTGCGCAGATGGAAGTGCAGCGCGGGATTTTCCCGTTTGGCGGCGCGACCCTGCGCTTCCATCAGATCGCCGGCTGGGGCAACGCGATGCGCTGGCTGCTGACCGGCGATGAGTTCGACGCCCATGAGGCGCTGCGTCTGGGGCTGGTGCAGGAAGTGATGGCCAGTGAAGACCTGCTGCCGCGCGCCATCGAACTGGCCAGCCGCATTGCCCGCCAGGCACCGCTGGGCGTGCAGGCGACGTTGATGTCGGCGCGCCAGGCACGCATGGAAGGTGAAGCCGTGGCGGCGGCCGGGTTGCAGGTGGTGGTGGAGAAACTGTTGAACAGTGAAGATGCCAAAGAAGGTGTGCGGGCGATGGTTGAGAAGCGGCCGGGGGTGTTCAAGGGGATTTGAGTAGGCTGTGCGGGCCTCATCGCGGGCAAGCCCGCTCCCACAGGTGGAATGCATTTCAACCGGAAAATGCTATTCAACTGTGGGAGCCGGGCTTGCCCGCGATGGCGTCAGTACAGGCAACTAGGTCGCCGGCCGAATCGCCTTGATCAACGCCTGCAACGAATACCCCAACCGCGGCGCCAACGCCTCGGCGCGGTCCGACAACGCTGCCATATCCAGTTCCTGATCCAGCTCCGAAGGCACCAGCAAAATCACATTGCCCTCCTTCACCGGTAGTTCCCAGTAATGCCGGTGATACAACCCGCGCAACAACGCCGCGCCCAATGGTTTACCGTCATCGGTCGCCCACTGGTTGATCACCAGCCAGCCACCCGGGTTGAGTTTTTTCTGGCAGTTTTCCAGAAAGGTCCAGGCCAGGTGCCCGACGCCTGGGCCAACATCCGTATACAAGTCGACGAAAATCAAGTCGGCCGACTCGGCGGTATCAAGCAATTGCAACGCGTCACCAATACGGATGTACAAGCGCGGGTCGTCATCCAGCCCCAGGTACTCGATGGCCAGGCGCGGCACATCCGGGCGCAGCTCGATGGCCTCGACGTCTTCCAGCGGCAGAAACTTGAGGCACGCCTGGGTCAGCGTACCGGCGCCCAGGCCGAGGAACAGCGCGCTTTCCGGTTGCTCATGGCACAACGCGCCAATCAACATCGCGCGGGTGTAGTCGTACTCCAGCCAGCTCGGGTCGGCGGTAAACACGCAGCTTTGCTCGATGGCATCGCCAAACTCGAGAAAACGGTAATCGGCCACTTCGAGCACACGAATCATGCCGAAATCATCATGGACTTCAGCCAGCAGGCGCTCGACACGCTCCTCGCTCATCACTACTCCTAAAGGGTTTACCGCACGGCAAAGGCGCGATTGTCGGCCAAGCGGCGGCAACAGGTCACGCACTAATTGCTGCTAACATTGGCGCCCGACCGTCAATCAACCTATCGAGTTCATGATGAGCCAACCCTGGAGCCCCGACAGCTGGCGCGCCCTGCCGATCCAGCAACAACCCCAGTACCCGGACGCTGCGCACTTGCTGCAAGTGGAGCAAAGCCTGGCCAGCTACCCGCCACTGGTATTTGCCGGGGAAGCACGCGAATTACGCCGTCAGTTTGCCGAAGTGACCCAGGGCCGCGCCTTCCTGTTGCAAGGTGGTGACTGCGCCGAAAGCTTTGCCGAGTTTTCTGCTGCAAAAATCCGCGACACCTTCAAGGTGCTGCTGCAGATGGCGATCGTGATGACCTTCGCCGCCGGTTGCCCGGTGGTCAAGGTTGGACGCATGGCCGGCCAGTTTGCCAAGCCGCGTTCGGCCAACGATGAAACCATCGACGGCGTCACCCTGCCCGCCTACCGGGGCGATATCGTCAACGGTATCGGCTTCGACGAAAAGAGCCGCGTGCCAGACCCGGACCGCCTGCTGCAGTCCTACCACCAGTCCACTGCCACCCTGAATTTGCTGCGCGCGTTTGCCCAGGGCGGGTTTGCCGACCTGCACCAGGTGCACAAGTGGAACCTGGACTTTATCGCCAACTCCGCGCTGGCCGAAAAATACAGCCAACTGGCCGATCGCATCGACGAAACCCTGGCGTTCATGCGCGCCTGCGGTATGGACAGCTCGCCGCAATTGCGCGAAACCAGCTTCTTCACCGCCCACGAAGCGCTGCTGCTGAACTATGAACAGGCCTTCGTGCGCCGCGACAGCCTGACCAACGACTACTACGACTGCTCGGCCCATATGCTTTGGATCGGCGACCGCACCCGTCAGCTGGACGGTGCCCACGTCGAGTTCCTGCGCGGCGTCAACAACCCGATCGGGGTCAAGGTCGGCCCGAGCATGAAGCCTGAGGACCTGATCCGCCTGATCGACATCCTCAACCCGGACAACGACCCAGGCCGCCTCAACCTGATTGCGCGCATGGGCGCCGGCAAGGTCGGCGACCACCTGCCCAACCTGATTCGTGCGGTACAGCGCGAGGGCAAGCAGGTGCTGTGGAGTTCGGACCCGATGCACGGCAACACCATCAAGGCCAGCAGCGGCTACAAGACCCGCGACTTTGCGCAGATTCTTGGCGAGGTGAAGGAGTTCTTCCAGGTCCACCAGGCCGAGGGCAGCTATGCCGGCGGGATCCATATCGAGATGACCGGGCAGAACGTCACCGAATGCATTGGCGGCGCGCGGCCGATTACCGAAGATGGCTTGTCTGACCGTTATCACACGCATTGCGACCCACGGATGAATGCCGATCAGTCGCTGGAATTGGCGTTTCTGATTGCCGAAACCTTAAAGCAAGTCAAACGCTGAGATTTTAGTTGCCTGGGCCGACGCCATCGCGGGCAAGCCCGCTCCCACAGGGGAATGCATTCCAACAGGGGAATGCAATTTTTATGTGGGAGGCGGGCTTGCCCGCGATGGCGTCCTAAAGTTCAACACCCAAGCTGAGCATCGCCACCCGAAGCCGCGCCGCACTCGGCCGCTAGCAGTTGAGCTGCACCTGCTCCAACCCAAGCCAGCCCGCCATCTGCCGCAGATTCAGGGCCAACGCCTGCATCCCTTCCTCATCCAGCCCCGGTTCTTCCTCGTGCACCGCGTGCACTGCCAGGCGCCCATTGGCGCGTTCGGCGCGCAGGTCAACCCGCGCGGCAATCCGCTCATTGTGCAAAAACGGCAGCACGTAGTAGCCATACACCCGTTTGTGTTGCGGGGTGTAGATCTCCAGCCGGTAACGAAAATCGAACAGACGCTCGGTGCGGCTGCGCTCCCAGATCAATGAATCGAACGGCGAGAGCAAGGCGCTTGCGGGCACTTTGCGTGGCACTTTGGGTTCAGGCAGGCAGTAAGCCGCCTGCTTCCAGCCCTGCACCTGGCACACCTGCAACTGCCCATCCTCGACCAACTCGGCCAGGCGGCCACGGCTGTCGGCGGGGTCCAGGCGGAAATAGTCGCGCAGGTCTTTTTCGGTGGCGACGCCCAATGCAGTCGCGCTGTGCAGCAGCAAACCGCGCTGAGCTTCGGCTTCGCTCACAGACGCTTGAAGAATATCGGCGGGAATGACCCGTTCCGGCAAATCATAGAGCCGCTCAAAACCGCGCCGCCCCGCGACGGTGACCAAACCGGCGGCGAACAGCCATTCCAGCGCGTGTTTTTCCTCACTCCAATCCCACCAGGGGCCGGCACGCTCCTCGCGGGTCGACAAGCTGCCCGCGCCCAATGCGCCTTGCTGCTCGACGGTGTGCAGCACGCGCTGAATGGTGGCCTGCTGCTCACGCCCAAAGCGCGCCATCTGCGAATAGATGCCCTGCCCCATCTTTGCCCGCTCCATGCGCCAGCGCATCAACGGGTACAGCGCCATGGGCAGCAAGGAGGCCTCATGGCCCCAATACTCAAACAACGAGCGGCGCCGGCCCTGGCTCCAGGCAGCGTGTTCAAGGATCAACGGGGAGTAATGGCCCAGGCGCGAAAACAGCGGCAGGTAATGGGAACGCACCACGGCGTTGACCGAATCGATCTGCAATACACCCAACCGCTCAATCAAACGGTTGAGGTGCGCAGCCTTGATCAATGCTGGCGCCTGGCGCCCGGAAAATCCCTGGGCCACCAGCGCCATGCGGCGTGCTTGCTTGAGGGAAAACGACAGGTCGACGGGCATGGGTCTCTCCGTGTGAGCTCGCCGACCACCCTACTGCATCCTGGCTTATTTTCGCAGCGGGTCTTGCCAGAAATGCAGATGACGCTCCTGCTCGACATCGCTGCGGTTAAGCCCAATATCCTTAAGCGCTTCATCGCTCAAGCTTGCCAGGGCATGGCGCTCCTCATGCAGCGCCTGCCAGCGGGCAATGCTGCGAAGCAGCACGGAAAACGGGCGCTTGCCCAGCAACACAAAACCTTTCTGACCTTTCATCTTCTCGCCCTCCAGTGGGGATGGCGCAAGTGTGTGCCTGGCCTTATGATCAATCCAACGAATGTTTCTTATGCAATACATCTCTGAGATTGATCAATTGTCCAGCTACCCAAGCATTGACACCGACGTACTGCGCACCTTCGTCGCCATCGCCGACCAGGGCGGCTTTACCCGCGCCGGCGAGTTGGTCAACCGCACGCAATCGGCGGTGAGCATGCAGATGAAGCGGCTGGAAGAAGACGTGCTGCAACGCAAGTTGTTCGAGCGCGATGGCCGCCAAGTAAGGCTCACGCCGGAAGGCGAGGTATTACTGGGTTATGCACGGCGCATCCTGAAACTGCACAGTGAAGTGTTCAACACCCTGCGCGAACCGCATATGGTGGGATTGGTGCGCATCGGCACGCCGGATGACTACGTGATGCGCTTTCTGCCGGGCATTCTCAAACAGTTTTCCAAGGCCTACCCACTGATCCAGATCGAGATGCACTGCGAGTCGTCATCGGTGTTGATGCAGCGCAGAGACTTGGCGCTGACCGTCATCAGCCGTGAACCCGGTAAGGAAATCGGCGAGTTGTTGCGCACCGAGCGCATGGTGTGGGCGGCCGCGCCGTGCTTCTGCGTGGACGAGCACGAGGCACTGCCCCTGGCCGGTTCCGGTACTGACTGCCTTTACTACCAGTGGACCCGCGCAGCGCTGGATGCGGCCGGGCGTGATTATCGCATGGCCTACCACAGCTCTAATGTGGCAGCGATCCAGGCGGTGGTTAACGCGGGCCTGGCCGTGATGGTGTGCATGGAAAGCCTGGTGACCGACGACTTGCGAATCCTGAGCAGCGACGACGGCTTCCCGCCACTGCCCTCGATGAACCTGCACTTGTTACGCAACCCGGCAATGACCTCGCCGATCACCGAATGCCTGGCGCAATACATCGTCGAAGGCTTCAGACTTTAAAGGTCAACATCACCGCACACACCGCCAGGAAAGCGCAGAACAGCCCGCGCAACACACGCTCCGGCAACGCATGGGCGACTTTCACGCCCCAACTGATGCTCAGCAGGCCACCCACCGCCAGCGGCACGCCGATCATCCAGTCCACTTCATGGTGCCAGGCGTAGGTGACCAGCGTCACACTGGTACTGGGCAATGCCAGGGCCAGCGACAAGCCTTGCGCAACCACTTGGGTGGTGCCGAACAGGCTGGTCAGTACCGGCGTGGCAACCACCGCGCCGCCCACGCCGAACAAGCCGCCCATGGAACCGGACGCAGCACCCAGCACGCCGAGCCATGGCCAGGAATAACGCATTTGCGCAGTCGGCGGTGCGTTGCGGGTGAACAGGCGCAGCAGGTTGTACGCCGCCAGCGTCAGCAAGAACGCGATGAAGCCGATGCGCATGGCCCCGGCGTCCAGGCCCACCGCCCAGATCGAACCCAGCCAGGCAAAGCTGAAGCCCATGACCCCCAGCGGCAGCGCGTGACGCAATTCAATCCGGTTGCGTTGATGGTAACGCCACAACGCCAGCATCACGTTG
This sequence comes from Pseudomonas sp. WS 5146, assembly GCF_012985495.1. Classification (NCBI taxonomy): domain Bacteria; kingdom Pseudomonadati; phylum Pseudomonadota; class Gammaproteobacteria; order Pseudomonadales; family Pseudomonadaceae; genus Pseudomonas; species Pseudomonas sp. WS 5146. Next base: position 680,419 of record NZ_JAAQWL010000002.1, on the reverse strand, counting down.
GGCACGACCATCACCAAGGCCGTGCCTTGGGCAATCTGTTGATCCAGGCCGAACAACACGCCCAGTACCGGAATTGCGATCAGCCCGCCACCAATGCCAAACAACCCGCCGACCGTACCGAGCGCCGCGCCCAATACCAGATACATCGCCAAATCCATCACCGCTCACCACTCCAGAAGCCCAGGCCTTGCATGCTACGCAGTCGGCTATAGCGTGGAAACGCACAGCAACGCACAATGGCTGTGCCAATCTCGCATAAGCGCACACCCATGAACCCCAACACTCTGACCGAGCAACTGAGCCTGTTTCTGGATGTATTGGAGACCGGCAGTTTTTCCGCCGCCGCGCGCCGCCACCCACTGACACCCTCGGCGGTAGCGCGGCGCATCGACAGCCTGGAAAGCTCGGTGGGCAGCCGCCTGTTCCAGCGCAGCACCCACGCGGTGCTGCCCACGCCGGCGGGCCTGGCCTTCGCCGAGCGGGCGCGGCGGATCGTCAGCGAATTGCAGCTGGCCCGTGCCGAAGCCGTGTCCTTGAGCCATGCGCCGGAAGGCTTGATCCGGGTGGACGCCCCGGCCGCCTTTGGTCGACGGCACTTGGCGCCGGTAATTGCCGACTTTTTGAATGTGTACCCTGGGCTCGATGTGCACCTGCACTTGATCGACAGCTTTGTCGATATGCAGGGCGCGCACCTGGGCAAAGTCGATTTGGTGCTGCGCGCCGGGCATATCGTTGACACTCGCCTGGTGGCCACGCCCCTGGCGAGCATTGTGCGCATCGCCTGTGCCAGCCCGGCATACCTCAAAAGCCATGGCACGCCCAGCCACCCACGCGAGCTGAGCGAGCACGATGGCCTGGACTGGGACGGCCTGGCGCCGATGTTCGCGTGGCGCTTCGAACTGGATGGGCGCCGCACCCTCTACCGGCCGCGGCGTATCCGCATGAGCGCCAACAACGCCGAAGCCCTACTGTCTGGCGCCCTTGCCGGGCTGGGTATCGCCCACCTGCCCACGTGGCTGGCCAGCGAATACCTGGTGCGCGGCGAGTTGCTGCCGCTGTTTTGCGAAAAAGGCCTGCCCAGCCCGGAAACCGCTGGCATCTACGCGTTGCGCCTGGAACAGCAACCGAATGCGCGCAGCCGTTTGCTGCTGGAATACCTCAAATCGCGTTTCAGCCCTGTGCCGCCATGGGATCTGGCGCTGCAAAGCGGCCTGGTCTGACCGGTGCGCCAGAATTATCTGGCGCATTAAAGGTTTGCCCGCTAGATTCCTGGGCATACACGCTTTTTAAGGCAGCACCATGAGTAAAAATCCCAACCCGTGCGAAAACCTGATGCTGGACAACCAGCTGTGTTTCGCCCTGCACTCCACCTCGTTGCTGATGACCAAAGTCTACAAGCCGCTGCTACAAGCCCTCGGCCTGACCTACCCGCAGTACTTGGCCATGATGGTGCTGTGGGAAGAGGATGGCTTGACCGTCGGCGAAATCAGCCACCGCTTGCTCACCGACCCGGGCTCCCTCACGCCATTGCTCAAACGCCTGGAAGCCGAAGGCCTGCTCAGCCGCACCCGCAAGCGTGAAGATGAGCGGGTGGTGGTGGTGGAACTGACCGAAGCGGGACGTGCCTTGCAGGAAAAGGCGATGGGGATTCCGCAGTGCATTCTGGGGGCGAGCGGTATGCAGCTTGAGCAGTTGCGCAAGCTGCAGGCGGATCTGATTGCGTTGCGTAGTAATTTGCAGGGCGCTGTCTGACGCGATTTTCCAAACACTAAAAATCTGAATGTGGGAGCGGGCTTGCCCGCGATAGCGTTGTGTCAGTCGCCAGATGTGCTAACTGATTCACCGCCATCGCGGGCAAGCCCGCTCCCACATTTTGGGATCTTTGTACTCAACAAAACATTTTTTATATTTATCTTGCGCGCTAAATATTAGCGCTATATATTCGCCTCACCAACTACTTAGCGCGCAAACATTTAGCGCTAAACAACAAGAGGACGATACCATGCAAACGCTCTATACCGCAGTAGCCACCGCCACCGGCGGCCGTGATGGTCGCGCTGTTTCCAGCGACAACATCCTCGACGTCAAACTCTCCACCCCAAAAGAACTGGGCGGCGCTGGCGGCCAGGCCACCAACCCCGAGCAACTGTTCGCCGCCGGCTATTCGGCCTGCTTTATCGGCGCGCTGAAATTCGTCGCCAGCCAGACAAAACGCAAAATCCCGGATGACGCCTCGATCACCGCCCACGTCGGCATCGGCCAAATCCCCGGCGGTTTCGGCCTGGACATCGACCTGCACATCAGCCTGCCGGGCCTGGCACAAGACGAGGCGCAAAGCCTGGTCGACGCCGCGCACCAGGTCTGCCCGTACTCCAACGCCACCCGTGGCAACGTCGATGTGCGCCTGCACGTGACGGTCTGATTTACAAGCGCGCACAAAAAAGCCCGACACCAGGTCGGGCTTTTTTTGTCGTACGGTTTGGCCAGAATTACTTCTTGGCGCGACCTTTGTACGAACCACCTTCACGGGTGTCGATCTCGATCATGTCGTCGATTTCGATGAAATCAGCAACCTGCAGCTCGGTACCGTTAGCCAGTTTGGCAGGCTTCATCACCTTGCCCGAAGTGTCGCCGCGAGCGGAACCTTCGGTGTAGGCAACTTTACGCACGATGGTGGTCGGCAGCTCTACGGAAACCAGACGGTCTTCGAAGAAGATCGCTTCGCAGACGTCTTCCATGCCTTCTTCCACGAACGGCAGAACGGCTTCGATATCTTCAGCGTTCAGCTCGTACATGGTGTAGTCGGTGGTGTCCATGAACGTGTAGGTGTCGCCGCTGATGAAGGACAGGGTCGCTTCTTTGCGGTCGAGGATCACGTCGTCCAGTTTGTCATCGGCGCTGTAGACGATCTCGGTCTTGTAACCGGTCAGCAGGTTCTTCAGCTTGGTCTTCATGATTGCGCTGTTACGACCAGACTTGGTGAACTCAGCTTTCTGAACCAGCCAAGGGTCGTTTTCGAGACGGATCACTGTACCGGGTTTCAGTTCTTTACCAGTTTTCATTGCATATATCCGAAATTTGGATGGGATTTACAAAATTCAAGGTGGCGTATCATATCCAACTTTCATAAAACTGTACCAGCGCCGTCGCAAGATCGGCCTGCAAGCCTTGTTCCAGACACCAGGTTTGCGCGTGCAGGTGTACCTCCGGCCAGTGTTCCATGAGCATTTTCCACGCTTGTGCCATATCGCCATCAGCGTTCCAGGCTTGCCACAGGGTCACCACAGCGACCTTGGCGGCGGGCGACAACGCGGCGGTGTACAGCGCCAGAAAGGCGTCGAGCTTGTCCAGGTGGATGTCTTCGTCCTGGCGGTAGATGTGCCACAGCAACGGCCGCCCCGCCCATTGGGCACGCACGAACGAGTCTTCGCCGCGCACGGCGTTGAAGTCGCAGCACCACAGCAGGCGGTCATATTGTTCCTGGCGCACGAACGGCAGCACCTGCACGGTCAGCGCCTCGCGTTGATGCACATCGCCCACCGCCAGCGCCTCGACACCGAGCCAGCGCTGCACGTCGCCGAGGATGCGGCCTTCCGGCACCAACAGATGAGTGGCATGCCCATCCGTCGCCAACACGTCCAGCCAGCTGGCGAGCCCGGCATTTTCATAGGCAAACAACGACATCAGCCGCGCACCGGCTGCCGGAACGACGCCTATCGACTGCAGGAATTGTTGTCGCGCTGCGCCGTCATGCTGAAATGCCTGACGCTGCTCCAACAACCCGCCTTCACGCAAAAGCCCGCCCGTGCCCGGACGAAACCCCGGAAAGAAGAAGTACTTTTGCACGCCCTTGAACTTCACCGACGGCAGACGGTGGCAACCCACCACCCAGTCTTCGGCGCTGAGGTAATCCAGATTCATCCACAACGGCGTGCGTTCGCGCGCGGCCATGGCCTCCATATAATCGGGCGGCAACTGGCAAGCGAAGGCGGCGATCACAACGTCGGCGGGTAGCGTCTGCGGCCAGTCGGCCGCCCAGTGACGCACTTCAACGCCTTCCTGCCATTGCTGATCGCGCTGCACCTCGATTTCGGGGCACATGCGTTCGAAGGCGCGCAGGTCGTCGACCCATAAGCGCACTTCGCACGCATGCTCAACCACCAACTGCCGGGCCAGGCGCCAGGTCACGCCGATGTCGCCGTAGTTGTCGACGACGCTGCAAAAAATATCCCAGCGGGCTTTCATTCCGGGCTCCAACATTCAAAGGCTCGATTGTCCGCATAAATGCGCCGATGCAGAAGGCTTGATCGCGATTATTCTGCACAGTGGCTGTGCGACAATCGCCGCCACGCCGTCAATGCCTGCCAGGAGGCCAACATGTCCGAACGTCCGTTGTCGCTGTTCAAGCTCAGTGCTGCCGTGGCCTTTGGCCTGTGGCTGGGGTTTATCGCCATTGTGCTGACCGCCTGGCTGGCCTCGCGCTACCTGTTCCCGCAAAGCCTCGCACCCGTGGCTCAAGCGGTTCAACAAGCCGTTCAACAGATGGGCAAACCGGCCGCTGTGGCGCCGGAGCCGCCGAACCGTATGTTCGAGCAATACACCGAGAACCTGCGCAAGCAGGAACAACAACAAACCCTGGACCAGGCGCGCAACAATGCGCGCAACCTGTCTAACCCCAAATGCCAGTTCTGGCTGCAACAAGACCAGAACGCGCCCAATGAAAAGAGCAAGGCGAATGTCCTGCAATTTTGCGAATGACCCAGCACACCCATGAATAAACATGCCGTTCACCAGTTGATCCTGGAAAAACTCAGCGTCGACCTCGACATCGCTCAGCGTGCCGCACAGACCGCCTACGAAACCGCGACCCACGAAGAAAACATCGCGGAGAACAAGTACGACACCTTGGGGCTGGAAGCTTCCTACCTCGCGGCCGGGCAAGCCAAACGCGTCGAAGAGATCAAGCAAGCGCTGGCGTTGTGCCAGAACCTGCAACTACGCGCCTACGATGATCAACGCGGGATTGAGGTCGGCACGCTACTAGGCCTGGAGGACGAGAACAGCCGCCAGCAGTGGCTGTTCCTGGCGCCGGATGCGGCAGGCTTGAAAGTCGATGTGGTGGGCCAGCCGGTGACCGTCATCACCCCGCGCTCGCCCCTGGGCAAAAGCCTGCTGGGCAAGTTCGAGGGTGATGAGGTGGAGATTCTGGTGGCGGGCGCCCGGCAACACTTCACGGTTACCGAGGCCAAGTAAACCACTCTAAGCACGGGGGCTTACCGTGGCGAGGGAGCTTGCTCCCGCTCGGGTGCGCAGCGCCCGCAAGCTTTTTGGGGCCGCTACGCAGCCCAGCGGGAGCAAGCTCCCTCGCCACACCTGCAATAATCAATATCAGTGGACGGGCAATTCAACGCCGTCAAACAGCTCTTCCAGTTCCTGCTTGTTATGGCACTGGATCGCCTTGGCCATGACTTCACGGGTCAGGTGCGGTGCAAACTTCTCGATGAAGTCGCACATGAAACCACGCAGGAAGGTGCCACGGCGGAAGCCGATCTTGGTCACGCTGGACTCGAACAATTCGCTGGCGTCGAGCACGACCAGGTCTTTATCGAGGTTGGTGTCGACCGCCATTTTAGCGACGATACCCACACCCAGGCCCAGGCGCACGTAGGTCTTGATCACGTCGGCGTCAGCGGCGGTGAACACCACTTTCGGTGTGAGGCCGCGATGGCTGAAGGCTTCATCGAGCTTGGAGCGGCCGGTAAAGCCGAACACATAAGTGACGATCGGGTATTCAGCCAGGGCTTCGAGGGTCAGCTTCGGCAGCTTGGCCAACGGGTGGCCCTGGGGCACGACCACGCAACGGTTCCAGCGGTAGCACGGCATCATCACCAGGTCGCCGAACAGCTCAAGGGCTTCGGTGGCGATGGCAAAATCGACGGTGCCGTCAGCGGCCATCTCGGCGATCTGCATCGGCGAACCCTGGTGCATGTGCAGGGCCACATCGGGGTATTGCTTGATGAAATCGCGGATCACCGGCGGCAAGGCATAACGCGCCTGGGTGTGGGTGGTGGCGATCGACAGGGTGCCTTTCTTCTCGTTGGAGAATTCCTGGGCGATCTGCTTGATGCTTTCGACTTTGCGCAGGATCTCGCCGGCGGTGGTGATAATGCGCTCACCGGCCGGGGTCACACGGGTCAGGTGTTTGCCGCTGCGCGCGAATACTTCGACGCCCAGCTCGTCTTCGAGCAGGCGGATCTGCTTGCTGATACCGGGTTGCGAGGTGTAAAGGCTTTGAGCGGTAGCGGAAACGTTGAGGTCGTGGTGCGCCACTTCCCAGATGTAGCGCAGTTGTTGAAGCTTCATATATGTCCCTCAAAGCGGATAGACGCCACGGGTATCAGCGACGGTATATAACTATATTAAAGGTCAGACAGATAAATCTAGAACTTTTTATCGTTTTTACCCATCACGTGTCATCAGTGCGTCGACGCTGCAGCGACGGCACCATGTAAACCGGCACTGTGGCCAGTTGCAGTACCCGCGCCGCCGTGCGCCCAAGCGGTGTGGCGGTCGCGGTTGTGTGGCTATGACTACCTACGATCAACAGGTCAACGGAAAGTTTACGCAGCTCATCGAGAATCACCTCGCACGGGTCCCCCTGGATCACGCGCACCGAGCGAATCAACTGCAGGTCTTGCTCGCCCTCCCCCAACTCCTCGCGGAAACTGTCGAGCACCCGTTGCTCGATGGTCGCCATCACCGTGTTCAGGCCCTGGCTCTGCCATTCACTCAGGGCCTTCTCATCAAGGTAGCTTTGCAACACCGATTCGGCGAACAACCCGATCGGCTCGACCACATGAATCACATACAAATCCGCCTTGAACGTCCGGGCCAGCGCCAGCGCATGTTGCATGACATACGGCGCATACAGACCGAGGTCCGTGGCATACAACATCGAACGAATCATAGAACCTCCTGGACTGCCAGGATGGCGGGGATTGATTGAGCTTAGCAGCTAGCTCTCGGTCTGGATTTTCAACTCATTGCTGATGCCATGGGGCACATGCCCGGTGGTCACCACCTCCCTGGCTTTCTCACAATGACCGGCCTGGTCATCGAAAAACACATCGGCGGCGAACGCCTCCAAAAACGCGGATTTCTCCAGGCCGCCAAGGAACAGTGACTCATCCAGGCGGATGTCCCATTCGCGCAAGGTGCGAATCACCCGCTCATGGGACGGCGCCGAACGCGCGGTGACCAGGGCGGTGCGGATCGGGCAGGCGTCGTCCGCGAACTCGCGCTGCAACAGGTTGAGCGCCGCCAGGAAGCCCTTGAACGGACCGCCGTGCAAAGGCTCGCGTGCCGACTCGCGCTCGCTGGCATGAAACGCCTCTATCCCACCGACCTGATACACGCGCTCCGACTCATCGGAAAACAGCACCGCATCGCCGTCGAATGCAATGCGCAGTTCTTCACTCGATGCCCGGCGCGCGCCGCCGGACAGAATCGTCGCCGCAGCGAAACCAGCATCCAGGGCGCTGCGCACATCTTCAGCATGGGTCGACAAAAACAAATGGCAACCAAACGCGGCCAAATAAGGATATGGACTACGCCCTCCTACGAAAGCGGCGCGGGAAATATCCAGGCCGTAATGCTGGATCGAATTGAACACGCGCAAACCGGTGTCGGCGCTGTTGCGTGACACCAGCACCACTTCGACGCGGGCACGCCCGAGGCTGGCGTTAAGGCTAAGGAGCTTTTTGACCAGCGGGAAGGCGTCGCCGGGTTCGAGGGTTTCTTCCTCGTGTTCGATCTGGTATTTGCGATACGCCTCCACCCCTTCGTTCAGGTAGATCTTGTGGCTGTCGCTCAGGTCGAACAGTGCCCGCGACGAAATCGCCAGCACCAGTTTGTCGCCCAATCCTTTCGCCATAGTGTTTCTCCCCAATTCAGCGATTGCGCCGATCAATAAAACTCAAGGCCTGGTAGAGCGCCTGCATGCATGGCAATTCACAGCCCGCCGCTTTGGCAGCGGCCAATGGCCGGGCGTAGATCGCCGCCAGTTCCAGCGGGCGTTTGTGCACGTGGTCGTGGTACATGCTGGGCAGGTAGTCAGCCATGGTGTCGGTCATGGTGAGCATTTGCTCGACGTAACTGCCGGGAATTTCATGGCCACAGGCGTGGGCGCCCTTCACCACTTCAGTCATCAGGGCCTGGATCAGTTCGCGGCTGGACTCATCGGCCATCATCGCGCTGGTGCCGGTGCCCAGCAATACCGAGAGGCCATTGAACGGCACATTCCAGACCAATTTATGCCACCGCGCCTGGTGCACGTTGGCCATGGCCTGGGACTCGATGCCGGCCTGGTGAAACAGCGCGGCGCCCTCCTCGACAATGGCCTTCTGCTGCGCCTCATCGTTGGCCGCCGTGCCACTGTGATAGCCAAGATTCACCCGGCCCAACGCCTGATGCTCGACGACACCCGGCCCGGAACGATGCACGCCGATGTAACACAAGCCGCCCAACAGGTGCAGCGACGATGGCAGGTGTTCGCGCAGGCTGTCTTCAACATCGAGGCCGTTTTGCAGGAGCACTACCTTGGCGCCCGGTGCGGCGACCTGGGCAAGGGTTGGGGCCAGCTCCACGTTGCCGGTGGATTTGGTGCCGACCAGCAGCCAGTCGCACGCCGGCATATCGGCAGCCTGGGCATAGGCCTGCACAGGGTGCAGGTGCAACTTGCCGTGCACAGTACTGTTGAGGTGCAGGCCATGCTCGGCGACCGCCGCATATTCACTGCGCAACAGAAAGTGCACATCGAACCCGGCACGCGCCAGCATCAGGCCGTAAAAACCACCGATGGCGCCGGTGCCGATAATGCCGATGCGGGGCGACTGTGCTGTCATGGCAGATCCTCTGGAGTACGGGTAAGTGCTTGATTAATCGCGTCCGCAAGGTCGGGCCGGGTAAGACGCGCCTGTAACTGCCCAAGGAATTGACCCTCGCACACGAGGAACAACGTGGGCAAATGAAAGATCTGGTAGCGCTCAACCGCCCCGCCGTTGTGCCCGGCATCCACCCAGCACACGCGCTCGACCGGCAACGTCCAGCCGGGCAGTTGCTGGCGTGCCCAACGGCAACTGGAACAGCCCACGCTGGTAAACACCAGCAGCGAAATACCTGGCAATCCCAGCAATTGCTGGTCAATATCCAGGTCGGTCAATTCCAGTTCCTTCACTATACTGCTGCCACTGCCGTCAATTGGACGGTGCTCGGAGTCCGTGTACATGGGTCGTTTTTTACCTCACCCTGATGATGTCGCTGTCGAGTTAATCCAACGTCCCGCCCCCGCTATTCCCCGCCAACGCCTGCACACTATCGGCCTGGGCGGCGTCGCCTGCAATTGCCCGCGTGCCTGGCGCCAGGGCACGGCGGTTGATCTACGCATCCCGTCACTGGGTGCCAGCGCCCGTTATCCGGGCTATGTAGCCTGGTGTCGCAAAGTCGATAATGGCTACCGTATCGGCGTTTCCTTTACCGATGAACATGCCTTGTTCGGTGCGCGCATGGGCGAGCAAGTGTGCCAGATCGAACGCTACTGCCGCCTGCACGAAGACGCCGAGCCAACCCCTGCCCAGCTCGAGACCATGGCCCGTGAGTGGGTTTCACGCCATGCCAGTGAGTTCGCCCACGACACCTTTGTGGCGCCGGTGCTGGATTAAAGCCGGCTTTGCCCATTGTCGCGGCCCCGTGTTACGCGCTAAGGTTCCTCCCCCCTGCATTCAAATCATGCTGTGCCCGCCGCACGGGGATAGCAGGCGGCCGGCACCCGTGACCCTGGCGAGTAACACGATGGCTGATTTACCGATCAATGACCTTAACGTCGAATCCAACGAGACCCTGATCACCCCTGATCAGCTCAAGCGCGAAATCCCTTTGAGCGATGCTGCCCTGCAGACCGTGACCAAGGGCCGCGAAGTCATTCGTGACATTCTCGATGGCACCGACCACCGCCTTTTTGTAGTGATCGGCCCGTGCTCGATCCACGACCTCAAGGCTGCCCACGAATACGCCGAGCGCCTTAAAGTGCTGGCGGCTGAAGTGTCCGACACCTTGTATCTGGTGATGCGCGTCTATTTCGAGAAACCACGCACCACCGTCGGCTGGAAAGGTTTGATCAACGACCCGTACCTGGACGACTCGTTCAAGATTCAGGACGGTTTGCACATCGGTCGCCAATTGCTGCTGGACCTGGCCGAAATGGGCCTGCCGACCGCGACCGAAGCGCTGGACCCGATCTCCCCGCAGTACCTGCAGGACCTGATCAGCTGGTCGGCCATCGGCGCACGCACCACCGAGTCCCAGACCCACCGCGAAATGGCGTCCGGCCTGTCCTCGGCCGTGGGTTTCAAGAATGGCACCGATGGCGGCCTGACGGTTGCGATCAACGCCCTGCAATCGGTGTCCAGCCCACACCGCTTCCTGGGTATCAACCAGGAAGGTGGCGTGTCCATCGTCACCACCAAGGGCAACGCCTATGGCCACGTGGTATTGCGCGGCGGCAACGGCAAGCCCAACTATGATTCGGTCAGCGTGGCGCTGTGCGAACAGGCGCTGAACAAGGCCAGGATCAAGCCGAACATCATGGTCGACTGCAGCCACGCCAACTCCAACAAGGACCCGGCCCTGCAACCGCTGGTGATGGAAAACGTCGCCAACCAGATTCTTGAAGGCAACCAGTCGATTATCGGCTTGATGGTCGAAAGCCACTTGAACTGGGGCTGCCAGTCGATTCCAAAAGACCTGGCCGACTTGCAGTACGGCGTGTCGATCACCGATGCCTGCATCGACTGGTCAGCCACCGAGACCACCCTGCGCAGCATGCATGCCAAGCTCAAGGACGTGTTGCCCAAGCGCAAACGCACCTGACCTTACACTGCGCACACAAAAACGCCGGGCTTAGCCCGGCGTTTTTGTGTGCGGCATCTGATTGATCGTTCCCACGCTCTGCGTGGGAATGCAGCCATGGACGCTCCGCGTCCCGCCTCACTCAATATTCAGAGCTTCGCGGCATGGCGCTGATGGCGCTCCATGTAGCGCTCTACGTAAGAGCACGAAGGGATCACGGTGTACCCGGCCTCTTCGGCGAACTTCAACGCTTCCTCGGTCAACGCAGCAGCAATGCCGCGCCCGCGCAATGCGTTGGGCACGAAGGTGCGATAGATGTCCAGGGTCTGTTTGCCCAGGTCCATATAGGTCAGATAGGCACGATGACCGTCCACATTGGTCTCGAACTGATGACCAGCCTGGTCATGGTGGATGGACAACGCCTCGCTCATCACTACTCCTCGCGGGTCTTGGATTTCGACCCCTACCTTACCGATGTTTTTCCGGCGAAGGAACATCTACGCCACCCCGTGCCGGTTTCGACAACGAGAAAACCTATAGCGCTCACAACCAGCACGTAGAGAATAGTAGGCACCAATGCTGCAATAGCTCAAGGCGCACTCGTCATCCCTTGCCGCTGGCGGTTGCAGAAAGGGCTTCGATCAATCGATGATCGATAGCCTGAACATTGCCGGCAGTTGAAGCTTGAGACGAACTGCCGCTCTTAAAGTCACCTCTAGATGCGCCTACATGCGCAAAAGATGCCGGGCCAGGCAAAGGCCAACTGAAAAAAAGTGTCATCGTAGATATATAAATTTACACCTGCTTACCCAGCCTGACACAGGCTGGCCGGACCTCTCAGCTTGGATCCAGTTCCCGACGAAATGAAAATTTTTGAGCAGTTTTTATACAAACCTCCAAAAGATTAGCCAAAATAGATACGGCACAAGAATTTTTTTTGCTTCTTGCGCTACGTCAGTTTACTTACTACAAGTAATGAGTAGTATGTACGCCGGCTATCAGCTCACCCTGAGAAAGTAGCCATTTAATAGAAAGTCCTTGAAGGGGAACACGATGAACAACGTTCTGAAATTCTCTGCTCTGGCTCTGGCCGCAGTTCTGGCTACCGGTTGCAGCAGCGTCTCCAAAGAAACCGAAGCTCGTCTGACTGCAACTGAAGACGCAGCAGCTCGCTCCCAGGCTCGTGCAGACGAAGCCTACCGTAAAGCTGATGAAGCTCTGGCTGCTGCTCAAAAAGCACAACAGACTGCTGACGAAGCTAACGAGCGCGCTCTGCGCATGCTTGAAAAAGCAAGCCGCAAGTAATAATCCCTCGGGGTTGTTATCAAGCCGATCCATTCTTGGATCGGCTTTTTTATTGCCTGCAATTCAGCCCTGAATCCAGCGCAATAAAAAGCCCGCCATAGCGCAAGGCCTTGGCGGGCTTTTGATCGAACAGGCTTATTGCTGCAGATCGATAGGCGTGCTGGACACCACCGGCGTGTTGGCACCCGGTACCCCAATCTCGGTGGGCAGGCCATCTTCGGCGGCCACCACATCACGCACCTGATCCCAATTGACGCGCAAATTGTTGGCCAGGTCTTCGCGCTTGAGCAGGGCATTGATGACCGCGGTGTGCTTGTCGACCACCGAAGGCGTGCCATCGTCGTTCAGCGGCGTATGCGCTTCAAGGTAGACCTTGCCGCCACTGCTGCCGAACTTGTACGCATCGTTGATGATGCGCACCGAGGTGCCGACCGGCACCATGTCGGCCATCTCCAGCACGTTGTTGTTGAACATGCGGAAGCAACCGTGGCTTGTACGCGTTCCGATACCAAATTTCATGTTCGAACCATGGATCAGGTAACCCGGCGTACCCAAGGTGAACTTGAACGGCCCCAGTGGGTTATCCGGCCCGGCCGGCACCACATTGGGCAGCGGGTCGCCATTGGCGGCGTGCTCGGCCTTGATCGAGGCGGGCGGGGTCCAGGTCGGGTTGGGGATTTTGCCGGTGATGGTGGTGTGCGCGACCGGCGAACCCCAGCCCTCACGGCCAATGCCCAACGGGAAGGTGTACACCACGTTCTGGCCCTTGGGATAGTAATAGAGCCGGTATTCCGCCAGGTTGATCACGATGCCTTCGCGCGGGCCGGGCGGCAGAATAAACCGCGTGGGCAGCACAATCTCGGTGCCCGCGCCGGGCAACCAGGCATCCACACCGGGGTTGGCCGCGACCATTTCCGAATAGCCCAGGTCATAGGTGGTGCCCAGGTCGGCAAAGGTGTCTTCGTACTTGGCCTTGATCACCTGGACCTGACCGACGATGTCTTCACCCGGCGGGGGCAAGGGCAACTGCAAGGCTGACGCCGAACCGGCTGCACACAAGGCAGCAAGAGACAGGCAGCAGGTAACGACGGAAAGGCGCGACAACATCCGGAAAATCCTTCGCAGAACGACGGGTAGGAAAACACTGATTGTATACGTGAAGCGCGATCCAGGCATCAACCTGCCCCGCTGCTACTCGAAGCGCAGCTCTGGCCAGATCAGCGGCGTGCCACGCTTTTGCGATTCGAGAATTGCCCGGCACAGCGGGCACAGGCGCTGGTCCTGAAAAATCGCTCGGTCCACCGATGACCAGCGTGGTTGCGCCGGCAACAAAGTGCCGCACAGCGTGCGGTCGATCGAGCCACCCAGCTCCAATTGACGCGCAACCAGATGCACCCGGACTTCCTGGCAGGCGAACAGATCCAGCTGCTCGTCAGGCTCGATCAGTTGGTAGTTGAACAGGGACCAGGCAGGGCGCGACATCGGGGGCTCCAGATCGGGGGGGCGCCACCTTAGCCGAAAGCCTGCCGGTAGAAAAGCGTCATAGCAGCGGTTTTAGCGTCGGCCAGACATTTTCCAGCAACTTGCCCTGTGCGCCGACTGCCGGGTGAAGCTGATCGGCCTGCATCAACTCGGGATGGCCGCCCACGCCCTCAAGGAAAAACGGCACCAGCGGGATGCTTTTTTCCTTGGCCAAGGTACCGTAGACCTCGGCAAATGCCGTGGTGTATTTAGGGCCATAATTTGGGGGCAACTGCATCCCCAGCAGCAGCACCTTGGCGCCCTTGGCCTTGGACTGGTCAATCATCGACGCAAGATTTTGTTTCAATTGCGCTGGCGGCTGCCCACGCAGGCCATCATTGCCGCCCAACTCGAGAATCACCACATCCGGTTTATGCTCTGCAAGCGCCGCCGGCAGCCGCGCCAGGCCTCCGGCACTGGTGTCGCCGCTGATGGAGGCGTTGACCACTTTATCGTCGAAACCTTCGCTCTTGAGCCGTTGTCCCAGCAACGCTACCCACCCTTTGCTGGTATCCAGCCCGAAACCGGCACTGATACTATCGCCAACGATCAGGACTGTACCCGCCGCTGCGTTCTGGGCCATGCACATCAAGGCCAGGCCAGCACTCAAAAACCACATTCGCATCGGATTCTCCATGGGCGCAAGCATTCTCACCGCGCGAAACCTTAGCAAAGTGGTTCCCAGCGCGGAAGGTGAACTGACTATCCTGCACGAACTGAGCCTGGAACTGAACAAGGGCGATAGCCTGGCTATCGTCGGCAGCTCCGGTTCCGGCAAATCCACCCTCCTCGGCCTGCTGGCCGGCCTCGATCTGCCCAGCAGCGGTGAAGTCACGCTGGCCGGGCAAGCCTTGAGCACCCTCGACGAAGACCAGCGCGCACGCATACGCGCCGAGCACGTGGGTTTTGTCTTCCAGTCATTCCAACTGCTCGACAGCCTCAATGCGCTGGAAAACGTCATGCTGCCGCTGGAGCTGGACGGCCGCAAGGACGCCCGCGAGCGCGCCACCCACCTGCTGGAGCGTGTGGGCCTGGGCCAACGCCTGACCCACTCGCCGCGCCAGCTTTCCGGTGGCGAGCAGCAGCGCGTCGCTATCGCCAGGGCCTTCGCCGCCGAACCGGATGTGCTGTTTGCCGATGAACCCACCGGCAACCTCGACAGCCACACCGGCGAGCGCATCAGCGACCTGCTGTTCGAACTCAACAAAGAAAGCGGCACGACCCTGGTGCTGGTCACCCACGACGAGCGCCTGGCCCACCGTTGCCGGCGCCTGATCCGCCTTGAAGCCGGCCTGATGGTCGCGCCCCTGGAGCCTTGATGGCACGTTTGCCGCTGTTGCGCCTGTTCAGCCTTGCCATGCGCCAATTACTGCGCGACGCCCGCGCCGGTGAGTTGCGCGTGTTGTTTTTCGCCCTGCTGGTGGCGGTCACGGCCAGCACCGCCATTGGCTACTTCGGTGCACGCCTGAACGGCGCCATGCTGTTGCGTGCCACCGAATTCCTCGGTGCCGACCTGGTGCTCGAAGGCAGCTCGCCGGCCCGCTTCGAGCAAATCAGGTCAGGCACCGAACTGGGCCTGGATCACGCGCGCATTGTTGAGTTCTCCAGCGTTATCGCGACCGATAATGGCATCCAGCTCTCCAGCATCAAGGCGGTCAACGAGCAGTACCCGTTGCGCGGCGAACTCAAAAGCGCCACGCAGCCGTTCGGCGCAGAAACTGCAGGAGGCGGCCCAAAACCCGGCGAAGCCTGGGTGGAAGCACGGCTGCTGACGGCGCTGGACCTCAAAGTCGGCGACAGCATCGACGTGGGCATGAAAACCCTGCGGCTGACGCACATACTGACCTACGAGCCCGACCGCGCCGGTAACTTCTACAGCCTCACGCCACGGGTAATGATCAACCTCGCCGACCTCGATGCCACCGGCGTGGTGCAACCCGGCAGCCGCGTGAGCTACCGCGAACTGTGGCGTGCGCCCCAGGGCAGCACGGCACTGCAAACCTATCGCGACCTGGTCAAGCCGGGCCTTGCCGCCAACCAGCGCTTGCAGGATTCGCGTGACGGCAACCAGCAGATCGGCGGAGCCCTGGGCAAGGCCGAGCGTTACCTGAACATGGCCAGCCTGGTGGCAGTGCTGCTGGCCGGCGTGGCCGTGGCGCTGTCGGCCAACCGCTTCGCCAGCCGCCGTTTCGACGCCAGCGCGCTGCTGCGTTGCCTGGGTTTGTCACGCCGCGAAACAATGCTGCTGTTCAGCCTGCAACTGAGCGTACTGGGCCTGTTGGCCAGCCTCACCGGCGCCGTGCTCGGCTGGTTGGCGCAATTTGGCCTGTTCTATTTCCTGCATGACTTGCTGCCGGCCGACGTGCCGCCCGGCGGGCTGCTGCCAGCAGTGGCCGGCATCGGCACCGGGCTGGTCGCCCTCGCCGGCTTCGCATTGCCGCCCCTGGCAGCGTTGGGCCGGGTGCCGCCACTGCGGGTATTGCGACGTGACATGCTGCCGATCCCTTCCAGCACCTGGATGGTGTATGGCGCTGCGCTGTTCGCCCTCGGCCTGATCATGTGGCGCCTGAGCCTCGATCTGGTGCTGACCTTCGCATTGCTCGGCGGTGGCGTGATGGCCGCGCTGATCCTTGGCGGCCTGCTGTTGTTGTTACTGCAAAGCCTGCGCCGGCTACTGGCTCGCGCCTCGCTGCCCTGGCGCCTGGGTTTGGGCCAGTTGCTGCGCCATCCCTTGGCCGCAGCCGGCCAGTCCCTGGCATTTGGCTTGATCCTGTTGTCCATGGGCTTGATCGCCCTGCTGCGCGGCGAATTGCTCGACACCTGGCAAAACCAGCTACCCAAGGACGCCCCCAACTATTTCGCCCTGAACATCCTGCCGGCCGACAAAGACGCCTTTGGCGCCCGCCTGCTGGAGTTGCAAGCACAAGCGGCGCCGCTGTACCCGGTGGTGCCGGGCCGCTTGATCAGCATTAATGGCGCGCCAGTGCAGGAGATTGTCAGCAAAGACTCCAGCGGTGACCGCGCTGTGCAGCGCGACCTGAGCCTGACCTGGGCAGCCGACCTGCCACCGGGCAATGTCCTCACCGCAGGCGCTTGGTGGTCACAGCAACCGGGCGATGGCATCCCAGGGGTGTCGGTAGAAGCCAAGGTCGCTGAAAGCCTGAAGCTGAAGCTCGATGATCACCTGGTGTTCACCGTCGGTGGCGAGAACCGCGAAGCACGGGTGACGAGCCTGCGAACCATCAACTGGGACAACTTCCAGCCCAACTTTTTCATGATTTTCCAGCCGGGCACCTTGAAGGACCTGCCCGCTACTTACCTGACCAGCTTCTATCTGGCGCCGGGGCATGACCAACAGATCGTCGACCTGTCCCGGGCCTTCCCGGCCGTCACTATCCTGCAGGTCGAAGCCTTGCTGGAGCAGCTGCGCAGCATCCTCGCCCAAGTGACCCTGGCGGTGGAGTACGTGTTGCTGTTTGTGCTGGCGGCGGGCATGGCCGTGCTGTTTTCGGGCCTGCAGGCCACTCTGGATGAGCGAATTCGCCAAGGCGCGCTGTTGCGTGCGCTGGGGGCCGAGCGCAAGTTGCTGGTCAAGGCGCGACGGATCGAGTTCGGCTTGCTGGGTGCGGTAAGCGGCTTGCTGGCAGCCCTGGGCACCGAGCTGGTGACCTGGGTGCTGTACCGTTACGCCTTTGACCTGGCGTGGCATCCGCACGCGTGGTTGCTATTGCTGCCAGTGATCGGTGCCGTGCTGATCGGCGGCGCTGGTGTATTCGGTACGCGTCGCGCGTTGAATGCCAGCCCATTGACGGTGTTACGCGAAGGTTGAAAACCAGCGCTGGCCAGCACGCCCGACGGCGTGCCGGCCAGCGTTTACTTCACATACTCGATACCCGTAATCCACCAGCACACCTCGCCGGTTGGCGTCTGCACCATGGCTTCATCGTCGACTTCCTTGCGCAGCAACGCCCGGGCCATCGGGGAGTCGATGGAGATGTAATCCATGCGCTCATAAATTTCGTCATAGCCGACGATCCGAAACCGCTTGGTCTCGCCCTGCTCATTTTCGATATCGACCCAGGCGCCGAAAAACACTTTGCCCTCCTGCTCGGGCATGTACTCCACCACCCGCATGTCTTCCAGGCGCTTGCGCAGGTAACGCACACGCCGATCAATCTCACGCAGCAGTTTCTTGTTGTATTGATAGTCCGCGTTCTCGCTGCGATCACCGAGGGACGCCGCCCAAGTCACCTTGCGGGTGGTATCTGGACGCTTTTCACGCCACAGGTAATCCAGCTCTTTTTTCAGCGCCTCATGACCTTCTTTGGTTATCAGCTTGGTACTCAAACGCGTGCATCCCCAGACAGTGTCCAATGGTGCCGATACGCCAAGGCGTCATGCCCTGGCGCCGGCCGGCTGGGGTTGATGATAAATGAACCCTGAAAAGTAGCCAGACCGTAGAACACATCAGCTTCAAGCCTGGCCGTCCAGGGTTTGATCAAGCTCCAGGAGTACACTCTGCAGGCGCTGGCGTATTCCCGCCACCTGCGACAGCGCCAGCGTCAACTTCTCAGCCTTTTGGCCAACCTCAAGGTTTCGCGCCTGCAACTGCGTTGCTTGTTGCTGCAACTCCTGGCTCCTTTCGTCCAGCTCACTCTGTTCCTGCTCGAGTCGTGCCTGCCACTGCGTTAGCATTTCCTCGCGCTCGTTCACCGCAAGTTGCTGTTGCGACAGCTCTTGGGCGACCTTTGCCAGGCTGGACAACGTGCTGTCTACCTCAACCAACGAGGCATGTTCCATCTTCGGCACAGGTGGGCGCGGTGCAGGCGCTGCTTGCTCGACCTGAACAGGTGGCGCGCTGAGCTCGACGGGCACTGGCACTGGCACTGGCACGGGTTCTGGTTCAGGTTCAGGTTCTGGCGCAGGGGCTATCGCGGCGGGAGCCTCCAATGGTTGAGCCTGGGCCGGCTCTGAAACGGGCGGCTCGACGGGCCTGGCTGGGTTCGTGGCCCTGGGCGGCGAAATCATCTGCGACGAGAAGCGAATCGAAGGCACGATCAACGAAGCACTTTCGATGGCCGGCAGTACGGGTGCGGACATGCCCAGGGTAATGACCTTCATGACCAATGCCTTCTTGATGATCATCGAGTGATGGTCCTCAGGCCTGGCGGGCGGTAACTTGCAGCCTTTCAAATCAATGAAATGAAAAGGCACCGAGGATTCGATAACGGTGCCGTTCTTAGTCCCGGAAGCGGCGGCCACAATCAGGATTTGCTTGAACACTTGCATGGCAACTTGCAGGTCTTCCTTGGACTCGACCCCGCCGAGGAAGTACCGGTCGAGTTTCTTGCGTAGCGCCGCGATGTAGACCCTGGAGTTACCAGGTTCGGTCTCTTCATCCAGGCTATAGACCAAAAAATTGGAATCGGTCTGTGCAACGGCAAACCCACAAAGCAGTGCACCGTTGACCGGCGTGTCCTGACCGCTGCGTTCAAGAACAAGCGTGCGAAGAAGCATCATGATATTCAGGCCTTATTGCGAAAGAGTAAACCTTATATAAGCGCCAGATAAATACCCGGCCATTAACTAACCTCGGAACAACGCAATTGTTTCAGCAAGTTATCCGATTCGGCGTAGGAATTATCTGAGAAGTATGTCCCCTTGTTCCCAAGTCCAATGATTAAACGTATCTTTCTCGGCGCTTACCGTGCATGACGGTACAAGTTCTTACGCCTCGCAAAACTTATTCGGTAAAAAGATGCTCGAGATAAGCAGCCTGACAAAGCGTTTGGGTAAAAGAAACGTCATCACTAATCTCTCGTTCAGCGCTCAACGCCAGGAATGTATCGGCTTGTTCGGGGAGAGTGGCGCAGGCAAAACCACACTGCTGAATGTTATCTCCGGTTTGGCCAGCCCCTCGGCCGGGCATGTCACTGTCGAAGGCTTTGATACCCAGGCTCATCCTCTGCAAGCGCGAAGAGCCCTCGGCTATCAACTCCAGGACGGCCTTAGCCATCAAACGATGTCGGTCAAAGGCGTGCTCAATTTCATTGCCGCCGTACGCGGCTTCAGCGGTGCTGAAAAACGCAGCCGGGTTGATCGAGCAGCCATGCGCCTGGAATTATCACGTGTACTCGATGCACCGATCGATACGCTTTCCGTCGGTTTGAAGCGCAGAGTCGCTATCGCCCAGGCGATCCTGCACACCCCCGGCCTGCTGCTGCTCGATGAACCGATTGAGGGGCTGGCAACGGATCAACTGCTCAAGTTCAAGACCCTGATCCAGTCGCTGACCGAAGACATGACGGTCCTGATCGCCTCCCGGCATTGCGACAACCTGTCGAGCCTTTGCACGCGCGCCTTGGTTATCGCAGCAGGGCACCTTGTGGCAGACACCCCGCTGCCCGATTTGCAGCGCAACTCCCGGCATTACCGAGCTGTCACGCTGGCCGCAGAAACACCCCTGGATTTACTCGCCCTTGCCGTATTACCCGGCGTGGCAGGTATAGAAGAGGACCGGCATGCGCCCGGCACCGTAACGGTTCTGGCGATGCCCGGGCACGCCATCTACCCCCATATCAACGCACTTATCGCCAGCCGCGGCTGGAACATAACGTCACTGAATCTGGAGCCAGGTCGCCTGAACGAAGTCGTTCAGCATCTGAGCCACGAGGTCACTCTTTGAAACTGCTGCCTGTCATTTTCAAGCGCCAACTGGCCAGTTATGCCTGTACACCCAGCACGTACCTCGGTATTGCCGCGTTTCTAGTGTTGTGCGCCACCTTGGGGTTGTACACAAGCAAATGGCTGGAACAGGAAAGCGGCGACCTGCAGGTGTTTTTCCAATTGCACCCTTGGCTCTACCTGCTGCTGATTCCCATGTTGTCGACACAATTATGGTCGGACGAACACCACGCCGGCATGCGCGACATGATGAAAACCCTGCCTATCACCAGCGCAGAGCGGGTCATCGGAAAGTTTCTGGCTGCGTGGGTCGTGTGCGCAATCGCATTGCTGCTTACTTTCCCACTGGTAATCCTCGCCAACTACCTCGGCACCGCCGACAACCGTGTTATCGCTTCACAGTTTCTAGCCAGTTGGTTGCTGGCCGGTGCTTATCTTTCTGTCGGATGCTTTACGTCTACCCTGACCCACCAACGTTTGGCTGTCTTCCTGATAACGGTGGTGATGTTACTGGCCGCCAGCGGACTTTCATCGGTTCTCGACGCACTTGAGCATCAGGCGCCGATCTGGGTCGTAGACAGCCTGGTCTCGATTAACCCGATTTCACGTTTCGGGGCTATCGACAACGGCAAACTAACGCTGCATGACGGCTTGTACTACATCAGCATGATCCTTGCCTTTCTCTCGGCATCCACCGTCACGCTCAACTACAAAACCAGTTGAGAAGGAAAGCAAACGATGCGTTCTACTCTGAGTACGGGTATGACACTGGTGGTCATATTGCTGCTTTTCCTTGCATTCAATCTCGCGTGGGTCGGCAAACTACCGAATATCCGCTGGGACTTCTCACAGCAGAAAATCCACACGTTATCGCCCCCTGCGCGACAACTGCTTGCCTCTCTGGAACACCCACTGGATTTGTATTACTTCAACTCAAGTAATGACCCAAGAAGAAGCCAGGCAATAAACCGCTTCGGCGAACGAGTGGAAGATTTACTCAAAGAGTTCGAAAAAGCGTCAGCAACCATGATTAACCTACATGTTATAGATCCTACTCCTTATTCAGAGGATGCCTACAAGGCCGGCCTGTTCGGATTGGATGACAAGCAAGGCTTTCTTGGCCTCATCGGCACCCGCCCAGGCCAGCCCGCGCAACGTATCAATGTACTGCGCCTGGATGACGAGCCCTTGCTTGAGTACGAAATCAGCCATCTGATCCACCAACTGATGCACCCCGAGCCCCCCACCGTCGGCGTATTGACGGGGTTGGCATTGAACGCGTCCGGTGAACAGTTGCTGGCACAGATGCATCAGCATTTTGATCTGACAGGCCTGGCATCAAGCACTCCGACAGTGCCCGAATCGATCAAAACCCTGATGGTTGTGCACCCGCGCGCCCTGCCGGAACAAACCCTGTATGCAATTGACCAGTTTGTATTGAGGGGCGGCAAACTGATGCTCTTTATTGACCCGGTGAGCGAGGCCGAGACAGACGCCAAACCCGTCGACACAAGGCTGGACGGGCTACTGGCGGCTTGGGGCATACAGATGCCGGCGGACAAACTGCTGGTCGATCACGCATTTGGTTCAGGTGCGCCAGCAGTACTGCACCCGGCCAAGCTGAACCTGCCACGGCAAGCAATGGCGGCCAACGATGTGAGTGCCTGGAAATTGGATACAGTCATCGTATCAAGCAGCGGTGCGCTGTCGCGCGTGAGGAAAAGCCGCACCACACTCACGCCTCTGTTACAAAGCTCCAGGCGCTCCACCCTGCTGGACGCAGGCCGCTTTGCAGCAACGTCTGCAGACGACTTACTGGCTGAAAGGATACCGGCTGCCACGCAACCCCACGTGATCGCGGCGCGCCTCGAAGGCCCCGCCTACTCGGCCTTTCCAGACGGCATTGACGGGCAGCCTGCAGGCTTGCAAAAGGCCGCACAGATCGAGGTGGTGGTGGTCGCGGACACCGATTTACTGATGGACGCTGTGATCAACTCTGCGCCCAACAACAACGTGATGTTTGTCTTGAACACCTTGGATAACCTTGCGGCTCCCGACGTGCTCGCAAGCATTCAACCCCGTGCAAGCAGCCAGTCCACCCACGCACTGGAGCAACTGCGCGAGGCGGCCGCACAGGCTTATGCACAAAAGGCCGGGGAACTGCAAAAACGGCTGGAGCAAACCGAGCAAGAATGGCAACGCCTGAACCCACCGAGTATTGGCTTCGGCACCCGTGCAGTGGACACCAATATCCAGTTGCAGGCGCTCAACAAGGAACGCCTGCGGCTGCCCATGGAGTTGCAGGCACTCAAGGTCCAGGCGTATGCATCGGTGCATCGAACAGAACGCAACCTCAAGCTGCTGATGATTGGCGCAGTACCGCTGCCGTTATGCCTGATCGCCTGTGCAGTGTTCCTCTACCACCGGCGTCGTCGATCGGCGGCTGTCGTTCACTGATCAGCCGTCAACGACGCGCAATCAGCCCTTGCCGGGCGATGCGCGTCAGTTGGCGGATCACCTCCTCGGCATCGCCCGCGCTGGGTGCCTGGATAACGGCAAGATCAAAGCTGTTGCTGGCAAAACGCGCCAGGGAGTCGCCATCTTCCACAAACTGGATCAGAAACGCTGAAGGGCGCCCGGTGCGGCGCGGCCATCCGTCGAGGTAACGCAGCAAGGTCGGCTGATGCTTGCCACCCAAGAGGATTTTGGGGTTGCGTTGAGTCAGGTCCGCGGTGATCGGAGCCAGGCGTATGAGGGGGCGTGGTGCATTCATCGTGTCGTGTCTCTGCCTCAAAAGTCTGCGGGCAGGTGAGAGGCAACACCGAACCAGCGCTTTAGCGGTATTTCGAAACCTGACTCTTGATGAGTGCATGCTTCTGTCGGGCTGCATTGAGTCCCAGTGGCGCCCCGCAATTAGCTGTTTAAATCGGCGCATGAGCAGCATCCTAGAGAAGCCGGTGGGGCGATGTCAAGAATCCCGAGCAATGAAAAAGCCCGCTCATGGCGGGCTTTTTCAGCAGGTAACGCGGGTCATCAGTGGGCGATGGCGCGGTCGACCGAAAGTTTGCCAGCACCTTCGAACAGTACCGCCAACGCACCACCGAGCAAGGCCAAGGCGAACTCATAACCGTTGTTGGCCATGAACAAGCCGTTATGGATATGCACCGAGAAGATTGCCACCAGCGACAGGAAGGTCAGGCCCAAAGCCGCTGGACGCGCCAGCAAGCCGATGATCAAGGCCAGGCCGGCGAAGAACTCAGTACCGCCGGACAACACCGCCATCAGCGTGCCTGGGGTCAGGCCGAGGCTTTCCATGTATTGCGCAGTACCGGCCAAGCCGCCGCCGCCAAACCAGCCAAAGAGCTTTTGCGAACCGTGAGCGGCGAAAACGATGCCGACAAAAATTCGCAGGATGGTCAGGCCGTAACCGGCGCGAGTGGACAGAATGCGAGTGATCAGTGGGCTCATGGAGAGAATCCTTTTCAAAGTAGGGGTTGGTTGGCCGCTATATTAATCGGATCAGACAATGATAAAAGCGCAAAAATCGCCTAATACTTATCGATAAAACCGATTATTTTCGTGAGGCAATTTTCGGCGCCGACGGCTCCAGGGATTCACGCTCCCGATCAAACGCCAAGTAATACTTGTTCACGCTATTAACATAGCTGACGCCGCCCATTCCCACCTGTTCCATGGCAATACGTTCGACCTGGAAGAACCACTGATTGGGGTTCAAGCCCCGCCGGCGAGCTTCTGCACGCATACCCTGGACCCGCTCCGGCCCCATGTTATAAGCCGCCAGCACAAAGGCCATGCGCTCGCGCTCGTTGAGTTTGGGGCTGGCGAAGAACTTGCGGCGGATCATCGCCAGGTAGCGCGCACCGGCCTGCACATTGCTGTCCAGGCTCTCGATATTGTTCACCCCCACCCGCTGCGCCGCCGATGGCGTGATCTGCATCAGCCCGGTCGGCCCGCCGCTGTTGCGCGCGCCAGGGTCGAGTGCGGATTCCTTGAACGCCAGCGCGGCCAGGTTCAGCCAGTCCATGCCCTGCTCACGGGCGTGCTTTTGCAGCACCGGACGCAGTTTCTCCAGGCGCTGGCGGTCGGCGCGGGCCAGCGGGTTGCGCACTTGGTAGAGACGTCGATAGATCCGCTGGAACGCCACGTCCTGGTCGGACGGCGTGTGGTAAGTCTTGAGGAAGCGATCGATACTGGCCCGCAGCATCGAGGCATCCTGGCGCACAAACCAGTATTCGTCGCCCGGCTCGCTGATCACCACTTGCCGATCAAAGCGTAACTTGGGCAGGATTTTCGACCAGCGTTCGGCAATCGGTTTTTCAACGATGGTGAGGTGGAAGATCCCGGCCTGGACCATCTCCAACACATCCTCCACGGCCAGCGTCGGGTCAACCCACTCCACCTTTACCGGCGGGCGCTTGTGCAGCGCCAGTTGCTGGTTGACCTGATTGATCGCGTCCGCCGCCGCACTGCCGGTGGTCAACGCCAGAGTGCGCCCGGACAATTGCTCCAGCTTGGTAAACCGCCGCTCACCCTTCACGCCCACCAGCCATAGCGGCACACCACTGGCAATCGGGTCGCTGGTGCTGATTTTGTGCGCGGCCTTCACATCGAGTAATTCACCCGGCGCCACCAAGTCGCCTTCGCCACGGGCCAACGCGCCGAGCAATTGGTCCTTGGCCTTGGGAATAATCTTGAGGTTGATTGCTTCTCCATCCCGGGCATGGCCGTTCAGGTATTGCTCGAAGGCTCGCAGACGATGGTATTCGACCCCGATGGCCTGGCCCTGGACCTCACCGGAACTGTTACGGCTCTGGTTGACCAGCACACGCAGGGTGCGGCTGGAACGGATCTGCGCCAAATCACGAACCTTGCCGGGCTTGGTCACTTCCAGCGGCCCGTCCAGACGTGCGACCGCCGCCATGGGCAGCAGTAACGTCAGGCACAACATAAGCAACGCCGAGGGTCGGATCATCCGCTCTCCGGAAAGAATACTGGCCAGCCATCTCGTGAAAGACGAGAAGCTGGAGGTCAGAAACAGAGCGCTTCAAGCGCTGGCAAGGCACGCAACGGTGGCGTCGGGGCAGGCGGCGGGCCAGCCACAATGTCACTTGCGACGTTCAAAGACAGCTATAACGCGTTGTAGTTCTTAGTTTTTCTTATAAATCTACAGCTCTGATATGCTTTCCGGCCGCAGGCGGAGCTAGCACCATGCAACTCATTGATATCGGCGTCAACCTGACCAACCCCAGTTTCGACGAGAGGCACCAGGCCGTTCTCGACCGTGCCTACGCCGCCGGCGTGCAACAATTGGTGCTCACCGGTACCAGCGTCGAAGGCAGCGAGCAAGCCCTGGAACTGTGCGTAAACCTCGATGACAGCGGCCAACGCCTGTTCAGCACCGCCGGCATCCACCCGCACTCGGCCAGTGACTGGAACGGCGACAGCGCCCAACGTTTGCGCGGGTTGCTCAACGAAAGCCGCGTGCGTGCGGTGGGCGAATGCGGGCTGGACTTCAACCGCGACTTTTCCCCGCGTCCGCAGCAGGAAAAAGTCCTTGAAGAGCACCTGGCACTGGCGGTTGAGCTGAAACTGCCGGTGTTTCTGCACGAACGTGACGCCAACCAGCGCCTGCTGGAGATCCTCAAGGATTACCGCGACCACCTCAGCGCCGCCGTGGTGCATTGCTTTACCGGCGAGCAACAGGCGCTGTTCAGCTACCTGGACCTCGACTTGCATATCGGCATCACCGGCTGGATCTGCGACGAGCGCCGTGGCACACACCTGCATCCGCTGGTCAAAGAAATTCCCCGTGGCCGCCTGATGCTGGAAAGCGATGCGCCGTACTTGCTACCGCGCACCCTGCGGCCGAAACCGAAAAATGGCCGCAATGAACCGGCTTATTTGCCCGAAGTGCTGCGTGAAGTGGCACTGCATCGCAATGAAACGCCGGAAGACCTGGCCGAGCACAGCACCGCCTGCTCCCGTGCGTTTTTTGGGCTGCCCTCGGTGGCAACGCAGGGTTCGACGTGAGCTCAGAAGCCATACCCGATTAAATGTGGGAGCTGGCTTGCCTGCGATGCAGGCACCTTGGTATGTCAGGTGTACCGAGTTGATGCCATCGCAGGCAAGCCAGCTCACACATGATGCGGCGCATTGACCCATGTCAAAAACGCTTTCCTGAGTAGCGGCACAATAATGGCACCTTGCCAATGCTGTTTCCGCTATCAGAGAAAACCTTCCATGGGTGCCTGGCTTAGCAATATCTCGCTGAAGTACAAATTCTGGGCCGTGAATGCGGTCGCTTTCATCACCACCTTACTGCTGGTGCTCTACGCCGTGCAGCTCGAGCAACAGGCCCGCAGCGATGCATCTCGGGCCTCGGCACAGGCCCAGGCGCGATTACTCGGTGCCTGGCCGGCCAACACCCCATTACCCAAAGATGAACATTGGCTGACCTTTGCCCGCGGCCAAATCCCATCGTTGGCTGATCAGGATCTGTCCGCCTTGAGCACCGCCAGCGGTTGGGTCGAACTCAATCACATGCCCTTGCTCGGGGAAAACCCACTGATCGGTGCCGACGTCGTCACACGGGCCGATGGCCAACAGATCGCCGTGTTGGCCTATGGCCGCAGCCTCAGCCAGGTCTTCAGCGAACGCTTCGCCAACTACGCCGTGGCCGTGTTGATCCTCATGCTGGCGATGCTCGGTGCCTCGCAGTTGTTGATCCGCTTCCTGCTCAGCCAACTCAACACCCTCAAGGACGTAATGCTGCACGTGGAGAAGACCGGCGACCTGTCGGCCCGCGTGCCCCTGGCCTGCACGGACGAGGTGGGCCAGATGGCCAGCGCCTTCAACGCCATGCAGGCCGGCTATCAGCGCGTGGTCAGTACCGTGGCGCGCACCGCCCAGCAACTCGATGACGGCGCCGCGCGCCTGGCCAGCAGCATGAACGAGGTACAGCACGGCATGCTCGGCCAGCAAAGCGAAACCGACCAGGCGGCTACCGCCATCAATGAGATGACCGCCACCGTCTACCATATCGCTCAACATGCCGGCGCTACCCGCGACCTGTCCCAGACCGCCGACACCCTCGCCGGCAGCGGCCAGGAAGTGGTCACCCGGGTACAGCGCTCTATCGCCGGCCTGTCCACCGGCGTGCAGCAGACGGCTGAAATGATCCAGAAACTCGCCGAAGACAGTCAGAAAATCAACGGTGTGGTCGGCGTGATCCACAGCATTGCCGAACAGACCAACCTGCTCGCCCTCAACGCCGCCATCGAAGCCGCCCGCGCCGGCGAAATGGGCCGTGGTTTTGCCGTGGTCGCCGACGAAGTACGCAACCTGGCCAAGCGCGTGCAAAGCTCCACCGATGAAATCACCCGCATGGTGTCGGCGCTGCAAGCCGGCACCCGCGACGCGGTGGACTTCATGCAGGAAAGCTCGTTCAAGGCCGACGACTGTGTGCAACAAGCCCAGGATGCCGGTGCCGCACTGGCCGAAATCACCAGTGCTGTGGCCCAGATGCGCGAAAGCAACACCCAGATTGCCGTGGCCGCCGAACAGCAGAGCCATGTGGCCGAAGAGATGAACCGCGCGGTGGTGAGCATTCGCGATGTGACCGAGAACACCGTGCAGCAGACGGTGGAGTCGGCCACCACCAGCAATCAGCTGGCGACCTTGGCCGGGGAGTTGAGCAAGGCGATCGGGCAATTGAAGCTATAAGCCAAACAAGGCTGGCTATGGCCTCCATAGCGAGCCTTGATTCGCCGTCCCAGGTGCCTGCGACCTAAACTTTGTCCATGTTGTTTCAACGGACAGAGGATTGATCATCATGGGCAAACGTCACCCCAACTTCCCCGCCTGGCAATGGCGCACTCAGCCACAGGCTCACCAGCACCCCACCAACCTGGGCCTGCAACTGATTGCCGTGCCTTTGCTGATCATTGGCTTTCTGTTGATGGTGTCTGGCGTATTCAGCTTCAGCCTGGCCAGTTTTGCCATCGGCGTCGTCGGCGTGTTGGCGGGCGTGGCGCTGCAACGCCACGGCCGCACGCTGGAAGCCCAGGGCAGCCAGCACTTCTGAGGCTCAGGCGAAGACCACCACGGTCTGGCGGCTGATGGCGATCAACTCGCCGCTCGGGCTCCACAGCGCGGCAGCGGCATGGCCGTAGCCGTCGCGGGCGTGCTCGATGTTGACGTAGTACTGGCACCAGTCAAGGGTGGTCAGGCTTTGCAGCGGCTGGATGAACTCGATGGTCCAGGTCAAGGTGCTGCCCGGCGCGGGCTTGGTCAGGTGCGGCAGCAAGGCCGGTGGCCAGGCGTCGACCAGAGCAAGAATATGCGACTCGGTCAGCGGCTCTTCCTTCACGTCCCCACGCAAACGCACCCAACCGCCCATGTCGCGGGATTTATTACCGGTAAACGGCAGGCCGCCGACACTCCAGCGCATCGCCAAATGACGCATGAATTCGGGGGTAACGCCCTTGATATAGGGCAGTTCCTGGCACTCATCCCAGTGTTTGAACACCGGCGGCGCTTCGCTCGACACATCAATTACCGACTCACGGGCCGCGCCAAAGCTGGCTTGTACCAAGGTCGCCACTTCGCCGTTCTGCACCACGCGGCCGAGCAACTGGCTGACCGCCTTGCCTTCGCGCAGCACTTCGACTTGATAACTGGCGGGCACATCCGGCGCTACCGGGCCGACAAAGGTGATGGCCAGCGAGCGCAAAGGCCGATCCGCCGGCACTTGGGCGCGCAAGGCTTCGTATTGCAAGGCAGCCACCAGGCCACCAAAGGTTGCGCGGCCCTGCGCCCACTCGGCAGGGATGCTCACTTCGAGCGGGTTGTTACGGGCGGCATCGAGCAAATCACAAAAGCGCATGGCAACCTCACATCCAGAAAACCGATGTCGGGATCTTAACCAGCAGGTTGAGCAGGCACAGCGCCTATTCCGGCCAAAAGCCGGACCGGTTTAGAAACAATCCGCGCTGAGCTTGTCCAGCACCCGATCCGCCTGGCCTTCAGCCTTGGCCATGGTGCGCTGCCAAACCGCAACACACGGCTGCAGGTCGGGTTGATGTTCAGCCTGGGCCAGCCATTGCCAGCAATCGTGCCAATCGCCGAGGGCGCCTTGCGCTTGCTTGAGGCGTTGCATCGCCTTGGCCGGCAGTTTGTCCAGTTCGGGGTAGGCTTCGCCCGCGTAGCGCACGCGCTTGATCAGCAGGCGCAGACGGTGGCGGTCATGATCCGGGTCTTTGAGGGCGTCATCGAGTTTCTGCGACTGCTTGGCCAGACGCTTCTCGATGCGCGGGCGCAGGCCTTTGAGCAGTCTCTGGTGTTGGGAGGCGCGGATAAAACGCGGGAAGGCATCCAGGATCAGCAGCAAATGCGCGAGTTCCGGGCTTTGCGCCACCTGGCGGTAAGCATCGGCCTGCAAACGCAGGCGCCGGTCGGCCGCCGCGTGATGGCCGTGCTGCTGCAAATACGCCGCCAGTACCTCACGGTCACGCAGCGGCGTGGTCAATTGGCCGACCGTGCTGGCGGCCAATTCCAGCTGCTCGACACCCGGTAGCCCACGCAAGGGGCGCAATAAACTGCGCAGGCGCCGCACGGTGGTGCGCAGGTCATGCAAGGCTTCATCGTCGGTAACGGCGGCGAGGCGAGCCTGGCAGCTCAGTAACCCTACTTCCAGGCCAATGACCTGAGCGACTAACTGATCAACCAGCGCTGACATCCCTTCCCCCTTAACGATGAAACCCTAGTCCCCGCTTACCGATCAACGCCCGGCGCGGGACTCACGAATGTAGAAGCGCGCTTTCTCGGCCTTATTGGAACAGCCTTCAAACGCTTCGAATTGCTGCTGGGTCTTGGCGCCGGTTAACAGCGACAAAGCCTTAGAGTAGCTCACGGTGCCGGCAAAGCCTTCGGCCTTGGCCAAATCCAACTCGTGCCAGGCCGCATCCAATTGCGTGCCACAGCTGTCGCGGTATGCGGTTTTGCCGGCACAACCGGCCAGGGCCAACACGATCACAGGCACACACATCCAGGCTTTCATCAATGACACCTCAAATATAGAAAAACAGTCGTAGGCTGTAGACGTTGCCTCCAAGGAAAAGTGCCTTGGGGGCCGCCTGAAATCAGAAGTGTCCATTCAAAAGTGCTTTCAGAAGTGCTTGCTCAGAAATGCCTACCGCCAGAGCATACCCGAGCGTAATGGCTATTCTGGAAAAATATTTTGATGCCCTCGGCCGGTAAGCGCATTGTGGGCCACTGTTTTGCGAAGGATCAGCTCATGAAAAAACGTGTTGCCTTGGTGCTCGGTTCCGGCGGCGCCCGCGGTTACGCCCACATCGGCGTGATCGAGGAAATCGAACGGCGCGGCTACGACATCGCCTGTATCGCCGGCTGCTCCATGGGCGCCGTGGTCGGCGGGATCTACGCCGCCGGCAAGCTCGACGAATACCGCAACTGGATCGAGAGCCTCGACTACCTGGACGTGCTGCGCCTGGTGGACGTGAGCTTTCGACTGGGGGCGATTCGTGGCGAAAAAGTCTTCGGGCAAATCCGCAAGATTGTCGGCGAGATCAATATCGAAGAACTGCGGATTCCCTACACCGCCGTGGCCACCGACCTGACCAACCAACAGGAAATCTGGTTCCAGGAAGGCTGCCTGCACCAGGCCATGCGCGCTTCGGCGGCGATTCCCAGCCTGTTCACGCCGGTGATGCAAGGCAACCGCATGCTGGTGGACGGCGGCCTGCTCAACCCGCTGCCGATCGTGCCGGTGGTGTCGAGCCATTGCGACTTGATCATCGCAGTCAACCTCAACGCCACCAACCAGAAGCACTACCACCTGCCAGTGATCCAGCGCCCGCCGGCGTTCAAGAGCCGCTTCAACAGCTTGGCCAAATCACTGGGTTCGCACCTGCCGTTTCGGCGCAAACAGGCCGAGCAACTGATGAAGCTGGAACAGGAAGCCTTGCAGTCCCAGGCCGCCGAAATCAACCCGTGGCTGGAGTCGGCCGAACCCGAAGCCCAACAACCTGCGGCCGCCCCGGAAAAACAAGGTGCGCCGAAGTCCGCAACCGGCTCGTTCATTATCGATAACGTCGGGCCGGCGTCACTGCTGGACCTGATCAACCAGAGCTTCGAAGTGATGCAGACCTCGTTGGCGCAGTACAAGATTGCCGGTTACCCGCCGGACGTGCTGATCAACGTGCCGAAGCGGGTGTGCCGGTTTTTCGAGTTCTACAAGGCGCCGGAGTTGATCGCGTTGGGGCGCGAAATTGCCAGTGATACCTTGGATCGGTATGAGAGTGAGCAACATTGAGATAGGCGGCGTGGTTGATGGCCCTATCGCAGGCAAGCCAGCTCCCACCTTTGAATGTATTCACAAATCAAAAGGTGGGAGCTGGCTTGCCTGCGATGAGGCCCGTTCAGGCACTGCAACATTCAGGCATTCAACAACCGATACCCCACACCCGCCTCGGTCACGATAAACCGTGGCTGCGTCGGATCATCCGCCAACTTCTGACGCAGATGGCCCACCACAATGCGCAGGTAATGGCTGTCTTCAGTATGGGTCGGCCCCCAGATATCCTTGAGCAATTGCTGCTGGGTGATCACCCGCCCAGGATGCCGCGCCAGTTGCGCCAGCACCGCGTATTCCTTGCGGGTCAGGGCCACCTCGGCACCGTCCAGCAGCACCCGGCGATAGGCCAGGTCCACGGTCAACGGGCCGAAACTCAACGCCGCTTCCTGAGCTTCTCCCGCCGGCGCCTGGCGCAACAAGGCGCGCACACGGGCAAGAAATTCCTGGATGCCAAAGGGCTTGGTCACGTAGTCATTGGCGCCGCTGTCCAGGGCTTCGACTTTTTGCACTTCGCTGGCGCGCACCGACAGCACCAATACCGGCACCGTCGACCACTCACGAAACTCGCGCAACACTTGCTGGCCGTCCATGTCGGGCAGGCCAAGGTCGAGCACCAGCAAATCCGGTTTGCTCAATGCCGCTTGGGCCAGGCCCTCGTTGCCGGTGCCGGCCTCGATCACCTTGTAGCCCTGGGAGGCCAGGCTGATACGCAGGAATTTGCGGATCTGCGGTTCGTCATCAATGACTAAAATCGT
Organism: Pseudomonas sp. WS 5146; assembly: GCF_012985495.1. Lineage (NCBI taxonomy): Bacteria > Pseudomonadati > Pseudomonadota > Gammaproteobacteria > Pseudomonadales > Pseudomonadaceae > Pseudomonas > Pseudomonas sp. WS 5146. Next base: position 647,854 of record NZ_JAAQWL010000002.1, on the reverse strand, counting down.
CGCGGTCTGGCTCATGGTGTCCAATCAAAATCCGTGGAAAAAAGAGGGTAGCTCAAGGCTCGCGCTCCGGGCCAGGTTGCGTCGGTAACGGCAGGAACAAGCTGATGCAGGTGCCGCGCCCTTCTATACCATCCTCGACGCGGATATGCCCGCCGTGTGCGCCCACCATGCCCTGGCAGATCGCCAGGCCAAGGCCTGTGCCCTGCCCGCCGCGATCACCACGGGCGGCGGTGTAGAACATATCGAAAATCTTCGCACGCTCGTCCTCGGGGATCCCCGGCCCCTCGTCGGCCACGGCAAAAAACAGCTGCTCATCGGCCACGCCGGCACTCACCTGCAAACGGCCGTGGGGCGGTGAAAACCGCGCGGCGTTTTCCAGCACATTGACCAAGGCCTGCTCGATCAACGCGGCGTGCACATACAGCAACGGCAACTGCGCCGGCACGTCGGTGTGTACCTGCAACGGCGCCAGTACCGCGCGCAAGCGGCCCAGGGCGCTGCCGACGATATCACCCGGCGAGACCCAATCGCGTGCCAGCTTCAGGGCGCCGTGACCCAGGCGTGTCATGTCCAGCAGGTTCTGGATATAGCGGTCCAGGCGCTCGGCTTCATCGCGAGTGCCTTCCAGCAATTCGCGGCGGTCTTCCAGCGGGATGGCTTCACCGAGCGCCAGCAGGCTGTCGATGCTGCCGCGCATCGAGGTCAACGGCGTGCGCAAATCGTGGGACACCGAGGCCAGCAAGGCGCTGCGCAGTTGTTCGGTTTCGCCGTGCAGGCGCGCCGATTCCAGCTCCTGCGCCAGCTGTGCGCGCGCCAGAGCCTGGGCCAATGGCTGGCTCAATGCAGTGAGCAGGCGACGGCGTTGGCCGCTCAATTCCAGGCCGGGTTTGGGGCTGACGCCAAGCAAACCCAACGGCCCCTCCTCGCCAGACAGCGGCCACCACCACCAACGCCCAAACGGCAACGTGCCGGTGCCCATGCCAGCCGGTTGATCATGCTGCCAGGCCCAATCGGCGGCGGCGCGTTCGGCTTCGGTGAGGTTCAGCGCGGTGCCGGTTTCAACCTTCCAGCCGCCCTGGCCGTCGCGATTAAGCAGACACAGGTCCAGATCACTCCAGCCGTCCAGATGATGGGCCGCTGCACTGATCACCGCCTGGCGGTCGGTGGCCGCAGTGAGCTTGCGTGACAGGTCGAGCAGTTCGCTGGTTTCTTCCTGGGTGTCGCGCAAGGCCTGCAACTGCCGACGCTGACGCGCCGCGAGGTTGCCGGTCAGCGCCGCCATCAGCAAGAAAAACAACAGGGTCAGCACGTCTTCTTCACGCTGGATGGCGAAGGAGAATTTCGGCGGGATAAACAAAAAGTCGTAGCTCAGGAACGACAGCGCCGCACACACCAGCGACGGTCCCAGGCTGCTGCGCACACCGACCAGCAGTACCGCAGCGAGAAACACCAATGAGATATTCGGCAGCGGCAACACACTGGCTACCGCCCAGGCCAGCGCCGCCGCGACGATGGTTGCAACCACCGCCAGGCCATAGTCGAACCACACCAGCCCGCGCACATCCGGCAGGCGTGGCGGCGCGGGCATGTCGTCGCTGTCGAGCACGTTGATCTCCAAACCCCGCGCATTGCGCAGCAAGCGTGCCGCCAAGCCACCTCCGAACAGCCTGCGCCGCCAGCGCATCCGCGACTGCCCCACGAGTAGCAGGCTGGCGCGGCGTTCGGCGGCATGCTGGATCAGCGTCTTGGCCACTTCGCCAGCGCGCAGCAACACCACTTCGCCGCCCAGCCGTTCGGCCAATTGCTGGGCGTTCTGCAGGCGCAGGCGCGATTGCTCGTCGTGCGCACGGCCGTTATCGATATGCACCATGCTCCACGGCAAATGCCGGCGCTGGGCCACGCGGCTGGCGTGACGCACCAGGCGTTCGGCCTGCGCATCACCGTCCACGCCCACCAGCAAACGCCCGCGCACCGCCGGGGCGGCCTGGCCGAGCTGGCGGTAGCCTTGGGCCAAATCGTCATCGACATGCGCAGCAGCGGTTTGCATGGCCAGCTCGCGCAGGGCCATCAGGTTGGTCTGGGTGAAGAATGCGTCGATGGCGGCGCGGGCCTGTTCCGGCACATACACCTTGCCGTCGCGCAGGCGCTCGAGCAGCTCGCGGGACGGCAGGTCGATCAGCAGCAGTTCGTCGGCCTCTTGCAGCACCCAGTCGGGCAAGGTTTCACGCACTTGCACGCCGGTGATGCCACGCACTTGATCGTTCAAGCTTTCCAGGTGCTGGACGTTGACCGTGGTGAACACGTTGATGCCGGCGGCGAGCAGTTCCTGGATGTCTTGCCAGCGTTTTTCATGGCGGCTGCCGGGGGCGTTGCTGTGGGCCAGCTCATCCACCAGCACCAGCTTGGGCTTGGCGGCGAGCAGGCCGTCGAGGTCCATTTCTTCGAGCATCACGCCACGGTATTCGCTGCGCAGCAAGGGTTGCTGCGGCAGGCCGCTGAGCAAGGCTTCGGTCTCGGCGCGGCCGTGGGTTTCAACCACGCCTGCGATCAGGCGCACACCCTGGCGCAGTTGAGTGTGGGCGGCCTGGAGCATGGCGTAGGTCTTGCCCACACCGGGCGCCGCACCGAGGAAGACTTTGAGCCGGCCACGGCCGTCCCGTGGCAGATCGGCTAACAGGGCATCGGCGCGGCCGGAGTCGCTCATGCTTTGGAGTTCCTTCAGGTGTTTATTTGGAATCCTTCAGGCCGTCATCGCGGGCAAGCCCGCTCCCATATTTGGAATGCATTTCCCTGTGGGAGCGGGCTTGCCCGCGATGACGGCACCACGGTTTACAACGTTTCCAGCGCCATGTTCAGCGCCAGCACATTCACCACCGGCGGCCCCACCAGCGGGCTTTCGATGTGCTCATCGAGCAAGCGCTGCAGTGTAGACACGGGCACATTTCGCGCCGCCGCCACTCGCGCCAGTTGATAGGCAATCGCCGCCGGAGGCAAGTGTGGATCAAGGCCGCTGCCGGAGGTAGTCAGGGAGGCCAAAGGCACCGGCCCCTGACCTGGCACCAACTGTTTATTCGCGTCATCAAAAATACGCGTGGCCAATGCCGGGTTGCTTGGGGCCAGGTTGCTGGCGCTGCTGGAGACCGTCGCAAACGCGCCAGCCGATGGGCGTGGGTGGAACCAGCTGTCACCGGTAAAATCCTGGGCGATCAGGCTGGAGCCGCGCACTTTGCCCTCGGCGTCACGCACCAGGCTGCCGTTGGCCTGGTCGGGGAACGCAACTTGGGCGACACCGGTGACCACCAGCGGGTAGGCAACGCCGGTGATCAGGGTCATGAGGACCAGCAGGCTCAGGGCCGGGCGGATCATGTTAGTCATCTTTAAATCCTCAATAAATCGAGTAACCACTGTGGCGAGGGAGCTTGCTCCCTCTCCACAAAAAGTGCGATCCAGTTACACCAGGTGCAGCGCGGTCAGGAGCATGTCGATCGCCTTGATGCCCACGAACGGCACCAAAAGCCCGCCCAGCCCGTAGATCAGCAGGTTGCGGCGCAGCAACGCCGCCGCACTCGCTGCCTGTACGCGCACACCGCGCAGTGCCAGGGGAATCAACACCACGATAATCAGCGCGTTGAAGACGATCGCCGAGAGAATCGCGCTCTGCGGGCTTTGCAAATGCATCACGTTGAGCACGCCCAACTGCGGGTAGATCGAGGCAAACAGCGCCGGCAAAATCGCGAAGTATTTAGCCACGTCGTTGGCGATGGAAAAGGTCGTCAACGCACCGCGGGTCACCAGCAGTTCCTTGCCGATCTGCACCACGTCCAGCAGCTTGGTAGGGTCGCTGTCGAGGTCGACCATGTTGGCCGCTTCGCGAGCGGCCTGGGTGCCGTCGTTCATCGCCATGCCGACGTCGGCCTGGGCCAGCGCCGGAGCGTCGTTGGCGCCGTCGCCGCACATGGCAACCAGGCGACCGTCGTTCTGCTCGTGGCGGATGCGGGCGAGTTTCTTCTCTGGCGTGGCTTCGGCCAGCACGTCGTCCACGCCCGCTTCAGCGGCAATCGCGGCGGCGGTCAACGGGTTGTCGCCGGTGACCATCACGGTGCGAATCCCCAGTTTGCGCAGTTCGGCGAAGCGTTCGCGGATGCCGGGTTTAACCACGTCCTTGAGGTGGATCGCGCCGAGCAGTTTGCCATCGGCGCATACCAGCAATGGCGTGCCGCCGCTCTGGGCGATCTTGTCGATTTCCCGCGAGAGTGCCGGCTGCAGGTCACGGCGTTGTTGGCCGATGAACGCCAGCAGTGAATCGACCGCGCCTTTGCGGAACACACGGCCTTGGTAGTCGACACCGGACAAGCGCGTTTCGGCACTGAACGGCACGGAGGTCAGCTCCTCCACGGTTGGCTCGGCCTGAGGGTGCAAAGCACGCAGGTATTCGACGATGGATTTGCCTTCCGCCGTGTCGTCCGCCAGGGACGCCAGCAACGCGCCTTCAGCCAGGTCGCGACCACTGACGCCAGGCGCTGCAATCACGGCTGCACAGCGACGGTTGCCGAAGGTGATGGTGCCGGTCTTGTCCAGCAGCAGCACATGCACGTCACCCGCCGCTTCCACCGCACGCCCGGATTTGGCGATGACGTTGAGGCGTACCAGGCGATCCATGCCGGCGATACCGATGGCCGACAACAGGCCGCCGATGGTGGTCGGAATCAGTGTCACCAGCAGCGCGACCAGGAACACCAGCGGCAAGCTGCCATTGGCGAAGTGGGCGAACGGCTGCAGGGTGACCACCACCAGCAGGAAGATCAGCGTAAGGCCGATCAGCAGGATATCCAGCGCCACTTCATTCGGGGTTTTCTGGCGTTTGGCGCCTTCCACCAGAGCGATCATGCGGTCCAGCGTGGACTCGCCCGGATTGACGGTGATGCGGATCAGCAACCAGTCCGACACCAGCCGCGTGTTGCCGGTGACGGCCGAACGGTCGCCGCCGGATTCACGGATAACCGGTGCGGATTCGCCAGTGATCGCCGCCTCGTTGACGGCCGCGATACCTTCGATGACCTCGCCGTCACCGGGGATCATCTCCCCGGCCGCGACGCGCACCACATCACCTTTGCGCAGGCTGGTGGCCGGCACGACCTTGAAGCTGCCGTCGGCCTCTTTGCGGCGAGCGCTCAGGCCTTCGCTGCCGGCTTTGAGGCTGTCGGCGCGGGCCTTGCCGCGACCTTCGGCCAAGGCTTCGGCAAAGTTGGCGAACAGCACGGTGAACCACAGCCACACGGCGATTTGTACCGCCACAAAGGTCGGCACCGCAGTGTCCGGCACAAAGCACAACACGGTGGTGAGGATGGCGGTCAACTCGACCACCAGCATCACCGGCGAGCGTTGCAGTTGGCGTGGGTCAAGCTTGACGAAAGCCTGGACCAGCGCCGGACGCCAAAGAGCGGAGATGGCGGTTTTGGCCGGTTCCTGAGAACTCACAGGGGCCGCATTTTTTGCAGGCATATTCATTTTCATATCCCCTCTAGCTCTTTATTTAGGAGCAGCCATGCTCAGGTGTTCAGCAATTGGGCCCAGTGCCAGCGTCGGCAGGAAAGTCAGGCCGCCCACCAGCAAAATGGTCACGGTCAACAGGGTCACGAACAGTGGGCCATGGGTCGGGAAGCTGTTCTGGCCAATCGGTGCGGTTTTCTTCATCGCCAGGCTGCCGGCAAGGGCCAGTACCGGGAGGATGTAGCCGAAGCGGCCGATCAACATACCCAGGCCCATCATCAGGTTGTGGAACGTAGTGTTGGCACTGAAGCCGCCGAACGCCGAGCCGTTGTTGGCACTGGCCGAGGTGTAGGCATACAACAATTGACTGAAACCGTGCGGGCCGGGGTTGCTGATGGCCCCCGCCGGACCCGGCAGGCTGGCGGCGATGGCGCCCAGTACCAGGGTGCCGATCGGCATCACCAGCAAAGTCACCACCAGCAATTGCACTTCCTTGGCCTGCAGCTTCTTGCCCAGGTATTCCGGGGTGCGGCCGATCATCAGGCCGGCGAGGAACACCGCGATCAACACGTTGAGCAACATGCCGTACATACCGGCGCCGACGCCGCCGAAGATCACTTCGCCGACCATCATGTTGACCAGCGCCACCATGCCGCTCAGCGGGTTGAGGCTGTCGTGCATACCGTTGACCGAACCATTGGACGCCGCTGTAGTGGTGACCGACCACAACACGGTGGCAGTGGTACCGAAGCGCACCTCTTTACCTTCCAGCGGCGCGGTTTGCTCAACAGCTGGGTTGTTCAGGGTGGGGTTGGGCTGGTATTCGGCCCACAGCGAGGTCGCGCCGCCGATCAGGAACAAGGCCAGCATACAACCGAGGATCGCCCGGCTCTGACGCAGGTCTTTCACGTAATGGCCGAAGGTGAACACCAGCGCCACCGGGATCAGGATGATCGCCGACAACTCGAACAGGTTGGCCCAGGCAGTCGGGTTTTCAAACGGGTGCGCCGAGTTGACACCGAAGAACCCGCCACCGTTGGTGCCCAACTGCTTGATCGCAATCTGGCTGGCTGCCGGGCCGAGTGGGATCACTTGGTCCACGCCCTGCATCGTCACGGCATTCACATAGTGCGCGAAGGTTTGCGGCACGCCCTGCCACACCAGGAACAACGCGAACACCAGGCACATCGGCAGCAGGCCGTAGAGGGTGGCGCGGGTCATGTCGACCCAGAAGTTGCCCAGGGTCTTGGTGGATTTACGCCCGATACCACGGCACAACGCGACCAGCACAGCCAGGCCAGTGGCGGCGCTGACGAAGTTCTGCACGGTGAGACCGATCATCTGGCTGAGATAGCTCAGCGAGGCTTCACCGCTGTAGTTCTGCCAGTTGGTGTTGGTCATGAAACTGACCGCCGTGTTGAAGGCCAGCGTCCATTCCTGACCCGGCAATTTCTGCGGGTTCAGTGGGAGATATTCCTGGAACAACAACACGGTAAACAGCAACACAAAACCGGCCAGGTTGAACGCCAGCAGTGCCAGCGTGTACTTCTGCCAGCTCTGTTCCTGGTGCTCGTCCACGCCGGACAGGCGATAACAGCCGCGCTCGACAGGGCCGAGCACGGGCGAGAGCCAGGTGCGCTGGCCTTCCATCACCTTGTAGTAGAACCGCCCCAGGAACGGTGCCGGCACCAGCACCACGGCAAAGAAGGCGATGATCAGCCAATAGTCATAACTGTGCATAGCCTGCTCCTAGTTCCGATCCGCGCGTAACAGCGCAACCAGCAGATAAATGAACAGCGCCACGGCCAATAGCAGTGACACCCCGTCCAGAACGCTCATGGAAGTCTCTCCGTTTTGCGGCGATTGCCGCGTGTGGGGCAATTGTCGGCAGGAGTGGCGTAAAGGAACGAGAGCGAGGGTATGGGCGGGGCGTAAAGACGGCGTAAAGAGTGGGTTTATGCGGGGTTTACAGGGGGATTTTCAGCGCCTGGGCGGGCCTCATCGCGGGCATGCCCGGCTCCCACCATTGAAATGCATTCCCTGTGGGAGCCGGGCTTGCCCGCGATGGCGTCGGTGAGGCCACCACCGCACCCATCTGGTGCGACGCCGAAAAAATTCAAACGCCAAACCGTCCCCATGGCGACAGTTCGGCGCCTTTACGACATGAGTTCGCGCAATGGCATGGCCGCTGCAACACCCAGTAATCATTCCAACCCGTTCAGGGAGCGCCACACGATGAACACACAACTCAAACCCACCTTGGGCACCCTGCATTTATGGGGCATTGCCGTCGGGCTGGTGATTTCCGGCGAATACTTTGGCTGGAGCTATGGCTGGGGCGTGGCCGGCACGCTGGGCTTTTTGGTGACCTCGTTGATGGTCGCCGCCATGTACACCTGCTTTATATTCAGTTTCACCGAACTGACCACCGCGATTCCTCACGCGGGCGGGCCGTTCGCCTACAGCCGTCGCGCCTTTGGCGAGAAAGGCGGTTTGATCGCGGGCCTGGCGACCTTGATCGAATTTGTCTTCGCACCACCCGCGATTGCCTTGGCCATCGGCGCTTACCTGAACGTGCAGTTCCCGGCACTCGACCCGAAACACGCGGCTGTGGGGGCCTACATCGTGTTCATGGGCCTGAATATCCTGGGGGTGAAGCTCGCCGCGACCTTTGAACTGGTGGTGTGCGTGCTCGCCGTCGCTGAATTGCTGGTGTTCATGGGCGTGGTCGCGCCGGCGTTCAGCTTCAGCAACTTTGCCCTGAACGGCTGGGCGGGTTCCGACACCTTTGGCGCACCGGCCATTGCCGGGATGTTTGCGGCCATTCCTTTCGCCATCTGGTTCTTCCTCGCCATCGAGGGCGCAGCCATGGCAGCTGAAGAGGCGAAAGATCCCAAGCGCACTATTCCAAAAGCCTACATCAGCGGCATCCTGACCTTGGTGATCCTGGCCATGGGCGTGATGTTCTTCGCCGGTGGCGTGGGCGACTGGCGCACCCTGTCGAACATCAACGACCCGCTGCCGCAGGCGATGAAAAGTGTGGTGGGCACCGGCTCTGGCTGGCTGCACATGCTGGTGTGGATTGGTCTGTTTGGCTTGGTGGCAAGCTTTCACGGCATCATCCTCGGCTATTCGCGGCAGTTCTTTGCCCTGGCCCGTGCTGGTTACTTGCCGCCGTTCCTGGCCAAACTATCGCGTTTTCAGACACCGCACCGGGCCATTATCGCCGGCGGTGTGGTCGGTATCGCCGCGATCTACAGCGACGGCCTGATCAACCTGGGTGGCATGACGCTGACCGCAGCGATGATCACCATGGCGGTATTCGGCGCCATTGTGATGTACATCATGAGCATGCTCAGCCTGTTCAAGCTGCGTAAGACCGAACCGCTGCTGGAGCGCACCTTCCGCGCACCGGGCTATCCGATCGTGCCAGCTATTGCGCTGGTATTGGCGCTGGTGTGCCTGGTGGCCATGGCCTGGTTCAATGCGCTGATCGGCTTGATATTCCTGGGCTTTATGCTGGCGGGGTTCATCTACTTCCAGCTGACCGCCCAAGACCGTGCCGACGCACCGGCTGATGCGATGTTGACCGGGCGCTAAGGTTAACGAGGCGGAACAGGCCTACAATGAACTACTCAGAACGCCTGTTACTCAAAGCCGTTATTAGCGTGGGAACATCCTCCGACGCTGGTCCGCCTCAAGGAGAGCCTTATGCCGTGGTATGCGTGGTTGATTTTAGTGGTAGCGATCGGGTCGATCGTCGGTGGGCTGCTGATGCTGCGTGACAGCGCCAACAAGGTGGAACTCACCGACGAACAACGCAAACGCGTGGTCGAGCGCAACGCCCAGGCGGACGCCAAGGATGCGCAGGACCGCTGAAGCAGGTTATTCCCAGGCTGCCTTGGCAATATGCAAGCCGTGCTGCCCCTTGTAGGCAGCACGCTCAGGCTGGCTCCAGCCGTTGAGCAACTCCGCCTCCAAGCGATAGATCTCTACGCCCAGCGGGCGGCACACGGTCAATGGGTCTTGTGCGTCCGGCCCCCACATCGGTAGCGACAAGTCCCCACCCGGGCACGTCGACAATGCGCAGAGCAAATCAATCTCTGCAAAAAACTCCAGGTAATCGCCCTTCTGCGCCGGGCAGGCTTTCATGAAGTACATGTCGTCATGATTAAGACCGGTGCACTGGAAAATATTCAGCACATCGTGCACGTCAAATTCGGTCAGGCCATGGGGCAAAACGGCGCGGGTCAAGTTGGAATGGCAATGGTGGTGGAAGTCTTCGCCGGTAAGCATGCGGTTCACATACGGGTCACAGCGAGTGCCGAGCAAATCGTGCAGGCGCCCACCGTGTTCATCGATGCCATAGCCCGCCAGGCTGTCATCGGTGATGGTTACCAAGGGGCGCAGAAACGGCAGGTTCGACCATAGCCGGTCATGGGTACTGACATGGGCGCCCTGCAACTGCCGCGTGCGTGCCGCCCATAGGCGTTCGCGCGGGTCATTGGCGTTCCACACGTTGAAATCGCCGACCTGTGGCCCTACCGGCGTTGTCACGCGAAACACATGCCCGGCCGGCACTTTCCACGCCCTGCCCGTGCGAATCGGCACTTCGAACTGCTCGATCAATGTGCGTTTACCCGCCTGGTCGCGAATACGTGCGTAGAAGGCCTTGTCCACTTGCAGCGCCGAGCCTTTGCTGACCTGATAGGCAGCCGGATAGTCTTTGTACATGGGTGCAATCCTCCATCAAGGGTAGTCAAACAGCGCCAGGGACAGCTGTTCAGAATCGTGCAGATAGAGGCTCATCGCCTCCTGCGCAGCTGGTTTATTGCCCTGCGCCAGCAAGGTGTAGATCTCACGATCACGCTCCAGCCAGGGCGACTGAAAACGTTGTTCATCGGGCGCCGCACAAAACACCAGGCGCAATTGAGCAATCACTTGGGCGAAAAACTCATCGAATAAAGGGCTGCGCATCAACCCGACAATGTGCTGGTGGAACACCAGGCTATGAGTGGCAACGGCGCGCCAATCTTCGCGCTCTCGCGCCAGCGTGGTGGCGTCGATGGCATTTTGCATACGCACGTCGTGGTCGCCCGTCAGCGTGCCACTCTGGGCGATGGCCTGCAGCTCAAGGGTACGGCGGACCACAAACAGGTCACGCACGTCGTCGCGCGCCACACGCCGGACCATCACGCCCTTGTTGCGCACATAACGGGTGAGCCCCTCCTGCCCCAAACGGTGTAACGCTTCGCGAATGGTATTGCGCGAGGCGTTGTAGCGCTTGACCAGGTCCACTTCGACCAGCGCCATCCCCGGTAACAGCCGCCCACCCATGATGTCGGCGCGCAGTTCAAGGGCAATCTGATCGGCTAGAGACAAGCTGAGCGTCATCATGGCACCTCGATTGTTGAACAATTCATGCAACGGATGTAATCACTTTTCATGCCAAGCCCGCTGAATACTGTCTCTATGGGTAAACAGGTTCGACTCCGCTAAAATGCGCACTCGTTCTCGAGGCCGTCCTATGCGTTATTCAACAGACCACAAAGCCCAGACTCACCAACGCATCATCAAGGAAGCCTCCGTACGATTTCGCCGCGATGGTATTGGCGCCACCGGCCTGCAGCCCTTGATGAAAGCGTTGAACCTGACACACGGCGGGTTCTACGCGCATTTCAAGTCCAAGGATGAACTGGTGGACAAAGCCCTTCTGGCCGCCGCCGCAGAGCTGGATGCCCATTGCGCAATGTTGTTCAGCCAGAAACGGCCGCTGGATGCGTTCATCGACAGTTACCTTTCGCAATGGCACCAGACCTCGCCGGGTGAAGGCTGCCCGCTGCCCACGATGTCGTCGGAGCTGGGCCTGCGAGGGCAGCATAGTCCGGTAACGGATGCGGTACTTGAAGCCAGGTTGACGCAGATCGACTCAGCATTGGAGCACCCAAAGGGGGAACACGAGAGCCTGGTACTGATGTCGACATTGGTGGGCGCATTGGTGTTGGCCAGAAGCGTCGAAAACCCGGGACTGGCAGCCCATATCATGGAAGTGGTACGCGGGTGTTTGAAAGAACAGGTCTCGGACAAACAGAAGGCCGGTCAATGACCGGCCTCTTGCCCAGGATTTACACCCTTAGTTGATTGCCAGCCTGTCGCGGTTTTTCTCCAGCAACGCCTTGCCGATGCCTTTGACTTCCAGCAACTCGTCTACCGCCGTGAAAGGCCCGTTGCTGTCGCGATAGGCGATGATCGCCTTGGCCTTGGCGGCGCCAATACCGAACAGGTCGCGGCGCAGGACTTCAGCGTCGGCGGTGTTGAGATTGACCTTGGTGGATTGCTCGACGTTAGCCATCTGGGCCGTGATAGGCGCCGGGGCTTCGGGTTTGATGGAGGGGGCTGCGGTGGTTGCTACGGAGAGGCTGGTGAGGACTGCAAAGATCAGGGAAGAGATATAGGCGTTTTGCATTGGTGACACTCCATGACATCGGTAGAAGAAAAGCAGCTTTCCAAAAGCTGCTTTTCTAACTTAGGCGATGTGGGGAGAGAGTCAAAAACGGGTGAGTAACAGGGTGTTAACTCACGGCTCCAAACGGCGCTGCTGGTAGATCCAATCGACGATTTCGCCGTCGGGCGAGTAGCCACTGACTGTCTCGCGCAGGATCTGACGCACACGGGTGTAGTCGTCCTCACTCACCGCGCCGAGCAATTCGCTCAGTTTGCTTTTGAGTACGTCCCACGCCAGGTGATCCTCGTTGGCGCTCATAATCATCGGGTGCTGGGTAGCGACGACGTTGTTGCCGATCAGCAACTCCTCGTAAAGCTTTTCGCCTGGCCGCAATCCGGTGAACTCAATCGCGATATCCCCGAGAGGGTTTTTATCCGTGCGTACACTCAGCCCGGATAAATGAATCATCTTTTCCGCAAGCTCTACAATTTTTACGGGCTCACCCATGTCCAGAACGAACACGTCCCCCCCCTGCCCCATGGAACCGGCCTGGATCACCAGTTGGGCCGCTTCGGGGATGGTCATGAAATAACGCGTAATTTTTGGGTGTGTGACGGTCAATGGACCGCCGGCCTTGATCTGCCGGTGAAAAAGCGGAATCACTGAGCCGGAAGAACCCAGTACATTGCCGAACCTGACCATCGTGAAGCGCGTTTTGTTTACGCGGGCCACGCCAGACTTGTCGCCAAACATCACCGGCGCTTTTTCAACGCTGAGGGCTTGCAGGGCTAATTCTGCAAGGCGCTTGGTACTCCCCATCACATTAGTGGGGCGAACAGCCTTGTCGGTGGAAATCAGCACAAAGTTCACCACACCGGCCTTCAAGGCTGCCTGGGCGGTATTCAAAGTACCAATGATGTTATTCAAGACACCTTCGGCAATGTTGTGTTCGACAATCGGCACATGCTTGTACGCAGCCGCATGATAAACCGTGTCGACGTGCCAGCTCTTCATAACATCAAGTAATTTATTCTCGTCGCGTACCGAACCCAGAATGGGCAATAACTTAATGGGCATTGACTCATGCGCAACGCGGTGTTCAAGTTCGGACAGGATACTGTAGAGGTTAAATTCGCTGTGTTCGAACAAGAGTAAGGTCTTGGGTTTCTGCGTCAAAATCTGCCGGCATAGCTCAGACCCGATCGACCCCCCTGCTCCCGTGACCAAGACCGACTGGCCAACGATACAACGTGCAAGCAGGTCTTCCTGGGCTGGCACTGCATCACGCCCCAGCAAGTCGGCAATATCGACTTCCTGAATATCGTCGACCTTGACGCGGCCACTGGCCAGGTCCATAAAATCCGGAACACTGCGCACATGCAGCGGAAAACGCTCCAAGTTCGAGAGAATCTCACGCCTGCGCCCGCGGCCCGCCGAAGGCACTGCGAGCAATATCTGCTGAGCGCCTGTTGTGTCGATCATCTGCTGAATATGCTTGGGCTTGAACACCTGCAGCCCAGAGATGACACGACCTGCGATACTCCCGTCGTCATCGATAAAGGCGACCGGCCGCATGACACGCCCCATGCGCAACGCAGCAACCAATTGATTACCCGCCGAGCCGGCTCCGTAAATGGCAACTTTCGTCAAGCCATCATCACGATTGGTAAAGGGAACATGCTGTGCTGCAGAGAACCAATCCCCCATGAAGTACTGGCGCATCGCTAGTCTCAACCCGCCTACGGTAACCAGGCACAACCACCAATAATTGAAAATAACCGAGCGTGGAACAACGTATTGATGGTTGCTGTAAAGATAGACAGCCAAGCCAAGAATAAGTGAAGAAAGGCTCACCGCCTTGATAATAGTAATAAGTGCATCGTTACCAAAGTAACGCATGACGGCGCGGTACATGCCAAAGCGAACAAACAGGGGAATGGCAATAACCGGAGCGCTCACGAACAGCCATAAGTATCGCTGGATCGGTTGTTCCATCTCGGCAATTCCAAGCCGTACGACGAAGGCCAACCATAATGAAATCCACACCAGTACAATATCGACAAGCACCTGAAGAATGCGCTTGTGGCGGCGCGGCAGATTTAATAAAAAAACTCTCATCTTATCCATGCCCCTCTCCAACACTTTTCCACGCTCCTAGAATCAAAACCCTGCCCGCGAATAGACGAAAATAGCGATCCACAATGAATAACCCGCACTGAACAAAAATCGTACAGACGTGGCAACTGCATGAAAATCTCCTTTCAGAAAAATCGCACTCCTTTGACGACCTTTCCTTGGGTTAATAACCCCTATTCTGTACAGAAAATACCACGGTGGTACTCGACACCTACAGTAAACACCATAGATGGGATGATACCCTTGTTGTGTCGGAAATCCTTTGAAATCCTTTCTCAGCCCCAAAAAAAACCAGGACGGGTAGGCACTGACCCCTACGAAACCGCGGGGTTCGAGCGCTCACGAACAAAAAATGGCGAACACCTGACAAGCTGCTAGGCTTGGCCCGAGACGTTGAGTTGCAGCCGTATCATTAGCTAGCACAGCAACAGTATCGTATAGCAAAATGTAACAAAAATGGTCACCCTTAAAACAATACGAGAGAGGCTGATGCCACCGTCGATGTTCATTAATGGTATAGCTGGACTCTAAGTCCCTTAATCTAGAACGTCCCGCGAATGCCCTTTTAGAGCCAGTCGAACAGCTGTTCCATTCCAATCTTGGAAAAAACACGCCTAAAGAGGCTATACTCCGCAACGCGTTCACCTGCGCCGCTACAGCGGAAAGCGCTGTAGGAAAAATCTGTAAGCATCCGCCGCGACAAAATAATGACCGGATCACCCGCACTTGACGGTTGACTTTAATCATAGAGATGCTAATCCGCGATCATGTTTTAACGAAACTAACCAGCCCCAATGCAAGCCAATTTTTGCCTTGGAGCCGAATGGGAGGGATACTTTAGAGTATGCGCACTACTTGCTGAGTGATCATCGCAGGTGTACATACGCACTGCCAAACGGGACGAAAGGAGGACGCCCGAGAATTTTCACTAGACCCAGGCAAATGGCTTGGAATTCGCACGAACCTCAACTCACGGGCCTGCAACTGCCTGCGAGTGGAATTCCAAAAAATAACGCATGCACAACTATCAGATGTCATGTTTCCACTATCTGATTGTGCTGTCCCGCGGCCCTGCGCCCTGGCATAGCGTGTGCAAAAACGTATCACAACTGACGGCACCCTAATCCGCGGATTATGACGTAAGCGTGCATTGATTTTTACTTTAAGTAGCGGTGTTGCGATGACTTTAAGAACCCTGTGTGTATTCGGCACACGACCTGAAGCAATCAAAATGGCTCCCTTGGCGTTGAGCCTTGCAGCAGATGAGCGCTTCACTGCCAAGGTCTGCGTGACTGGACAGCACCGAGAAATGCTCGACCAAGTGCTCAGTCTCTTTGAAATCAAGCCTGATTTCGATTTGAACATCATGAAGTCCGGCCAGGATCTGACCGATGTCACGAGTGCCATCTTGCAGGGAATGAAAACTGTCTTCGCAACCTTCAAACCGGATATTGTCCTGGTCCATGGCGACACAGCGACGACGTTCGCCACCACATTGGCCGCTTACTATCACCAAATTCCTGTGGCTCACGTCGAAGCCGGCCTGCGCACCGGAAACCTCTATTCTCCGTGGCCTGAAGAGGCAAACCGCAAGCTGACTGGCGCTCTTGCGGCATTGCACTTCGCACCCACTGAAACGTCCAGGCAGAATTTGCTGAGAGAGGGGGTCGCAAGCCAAAGCGTCCATGTGACCGGCAACACTGTCATTGACGCGTTGCTGGATGTGGTGGGCCGAATCAAGACCCGTCCTGCCCTGCAACAGCAATTTCACCAGCAGTTCTCGTTTCTGGGCGATTGCCAGCGAGTGATCCTGGTCACGGGTCATCGCCGCGAAAGTTTCGGCGGTGGCTTTGAGAATATCTGCCAGGCCTTGATCAATACGGCCCTGGAGTTCCCCGATGTCGAGATTGTGTACCCCGTTCACCTGAATCCGAATGTACGCGAGCCAGTCAATCGCCTGCTCAGCGACATCCAGAATATCCATCTGATCGAACCCCTGGATTATCTGCCCTTTGTGTATTTGATGGATCGCTCTTATCTAATTTTGAGTGATTCAGGTGGCATTCAGGAAGAGGCCCCCTCTTTAGGTAAACCTGTGCTGGTGATGCGTGACACCACAGAGCGTCCAGAGGCGGTTGACGCGGGCACAGTCAAACTTGTCGGGACTGAAATTGAGGCCATTACCTCTAACTTGAGAGTCTTGCTGACTGATGTTGAAGCCTATGGCCAGATGAGCTTCGCTCACAACCCCTATGGTGACGGAAAAGCATCCGCACGAATTCTCGATGTACTTTCACGAATTAAAAAGGCTAATTCATGAGCTTTGAAACTGTTTCTGTAGTCGGCCTCGGCTATATAGGGCTTCCGACGGCAGCTGTTTTCGCTGCACGTAAGAAAAAAGTCATTGGCGTCGACGTCAACCCGAACACAGTTGCAACCATCAACCGCGGCGAAATCCATATTATCGAACCGGATCTGGATATCGTCGTACGGGCCGCCGTTACCGAAGGCTATTTGCGGGCAACTCTAACCGCAGAGCCGGCCGATGCCTTCCTGATTGCCGTCCCGACACCGTTCAAGGGCGATCACGAACCCGATCTTTCCTACATCGAATCAGCCAGCCGAGCCATTGCTCCCGTCCTGAAAAAGGGTGACTTGGTCGTGCTGGAATCAACCTCCCCAGTCGGGGCTACCGAGCAAATGTCTGCCTGGCTGGCAGAAGCCCGTCCGGACCTGACATTTCCGCAAACCCATGGCGCAGAGTCGGACATCCGCATAGCGCATTGCCCCGAGCGCGTGCTGCCGGGTCACGTACTGCGGGAGTTGATCGAAAACGATCGCATCATCGGCGGGCTTACCAGCAAATGTTCAGAAGCTGCGCGGTCTCTATATAAAACATTCGTTGAGGGTGAATGCATCATCACCGACGCCCGCACCGCCGAAATGTGCAAACTCACAGAGAACAGCTTTCGCGACGTGAATATCGCGTTTGCCAATGAACTGTCGATGATCTGCGACGAACTCAACATCAATGTATGGGAGCTGATCCGCCTTGCGAATCACCACCCTCGCGTTAATATCCTGCAACCTGGCCCCGGTGTGGGCGGTCACTGCATCGCTGTCGACCCCTGGTTCATTGTCAGCAAAACGCCCGCCCTGGCACGCCTGATCCGCACCGCAAGGGAAGTAAATGACAGCAAGCCAAAGTGGGTATTGGAGCAGGTTCAACTGGCTATCGGTCAATTCCTGCAGGAACACCCGTCGAAAACCGCCAAGGACGTTACGGTTGCCTGCCTCGGGCTGGCCTTCAAGCCGGACATCGACGACTTGCGTGAAAGTCCATCCTTAGAGATCACCGCACACATTGCCCAGTCCCATCCCGGTACTGTTCTGGCGATTGAACCGAATATCGCGCACCTGCCGGCTCGCCTTGAAGGTATTGCAACCCTGAGCGGAATCGATCAGGCGCTGTCATCTGCGCACGTGATTGTCCTGCTGGTCGATCACAGCGTATTCAAGAAAATCCCGGGCGCACGCCTGTCCTCGCTCAAAGTCATCGACACACGCGGTGTGTGGGCTTGAAAAAAGCTTGATGAATACCGCTTGGAAATCGACGCAAGCCGTTAGTATTGCGTCGGTTTCCGAGCACCGAGCTGGGCACGTTTGTTAAATGATCATGCAATTGCATTTGTCATGATGAGGTTCAAGAGGTTCTGGCATGGTCAATTTATTGATCCAGGTGCTGACACTGATAAGTGGCCTGGTTGTTAACTTTGTGATTCCCGGACTTTACGGCTTGGAAGCGTACGGCGCATTCATCAAGGCCAACGTGCTGGTATTTTTATTTCAAAAACTGTTGGATATCGTCAATGAGCAGCTGATTGCCACCGTGGAGGCCGAGTACATTCTGGTGACTTCATTATTTATGGCCGTACTGATTTTTGTACTGTTCAGCGCTGTGAACCTGATTGACCACATTGGCAACCCACTCCTGCTTGGGGTGATGCTTTTGAGCTCGGCATGCCTGTTATCGCTGTTCGGGCTACGCCTGCAACGCTGGATCGTGGCCTACCTGGTGCTATTTCTTGGCGTGTTTTTCACGCTCCTGTTTATCAGCTACCAACAAATAGTCTCGCTGACTATCGTCGACATACTGATTCTGACCAACTTGATTCCGTGCGCGTTTGCGGTAGCGGTGCTGTTTTTCAAAGGTGCGAAACTGCCCGTCGGCAAACAGCTGCTGCAGACCTGCCAAGGTGTGCTGCTGTTATTACCCAGAATGATATCCATCACCCTGGTGTTCAATCTGTTCACCAACATCTTGCCCTTCATTCTTTCCAAGAGCCTGCCCGTGCGCGACCTTGGATTGTTCAGGGTCATCGTCTCGATCATTCAATCCGCTACCAGCCTGTTCCCCATCAACGTCAGGGCAGTGTTTGTCGCCTTCGTCTCGGGCGGGCAACGCCAAGCGCAATATAGAATCATCACGTCGATCGCTATTTTCTACTTCGCGTTGGTAGGCTTATCGGGGTACGCAGCGGTTTGGCTGTTCCCTCAGTACTCGAACTATCTGGTGATGCTGCCCTGCCTGCCAGTGCTGTACTGGGCAGTGGTAACAGAGCGCTATCTGGTCGCCTCCGGCCTGCACCGTAAAGTCATCGTGGCAAACCTTGTCATTGCCCCACTGGCCATAACGAGCATGATTCTGTTTGTCAAAGACTTGAACCAGGCACAGTTGTTCTACGCTATCGGGTTCTCGGCCTACTTGTTGTTCCTGCACATAAGCTGCCGTCCAGGCATTCGCTTGCCGGTAGTTTTTTGGGTCGCCTTACTCTCTCCCCTGACTATCTTTTTGACACACATCAGCCTGGTCTGGGCCGTGCTGTATATGTGCTCGCTCATGATCATTGCAGTGGGAGCACTCCAGCTTCGACCCGCTGATCTTCGCACGCTGAGGTTTTAACCGTGAACGCAGTAAAACTTTATCGAGTTGGAAACTGGCTGCACCGGCGTCGAGTGCCGTTATTACCAGGCCTTGTTCGAAATGTGATTTTCCTACTGTTCAACTCTTACATTCCAATTACCGCAACGATCGGAAGGGGCACGATATTCGCCTATGGCGCGATCGGCGTTGTACTGCACGCAAATGCCAAGGTTGGCGACGGCTGTGTGCTGGGCCAAGGCATCACCATCGGCGCCGCTGAGGGTTATGTCACCAGCGAGATCAATCGCTGCCCCGTCATCGGTGACAACTGCTACATAGGGGCCGGGGCAAAGATCATTGGCGATATCGTCATCGGCAATAACTGTCAAATTGGCGCTTCAGCGGTCGTATTGAAAGACGTGCCTGATAATTCAATCGTTGTGGGAATACCCGCAAAAGTGATTGGACAAACAGCCAGCGACTATAAAGCCATACGCCCTTGAACAATGGAGTACCGCAATGCGTCAACCTGACTGCGTAAAAAATTCCATGGCGATCACGGCGGCAGCGCTCATCGCCATTTTATTTATGCTGGATCCTGGCGTGCTTTTCTACACGGCCATTATCGGCAGCGCTTTATTGGTATTGACGGCCATCATGTCGCCTTGGCTGGGTTTATTGGCGCTATTCCCATTGGCCTTTGCTCTCCACCCCGCGCCCACTTCGTTGGGCGCTCAGGAAGTGGCGTTTGCTGCCCTGCTGGTGGCGGTATTCCTCAGCGCATTGATCAAATTGCTCCGTACTCTGGGTTTTACATCGGTCCTGCGCCTGTTCGCCGCGCCATTGCTAATAGGCCTTGGGTTTCTAGTGCTGAACCTGGTTGTAGCGATGTACCACCATGTTCCGATGACTGATTGGCTCAGAGGGGTAGTGCCCTTTCTGTTTATCTATGCACTGATCCCGATCTGCGCTCTTGTAGGCCGCGAAGAAAACAACGTTCGTTGGCTCGGCGCTTCGGTGGGAACCCTGATTTTATTGACCGCAGGCTACATCGTTTTCTATTACTTCTATCACGGTCTGTGGCAGCCGTACTGGACCCTTGAGGTCAACGGGGAGATGGTAAAAATCCCTTATGAAGAAGCGCTGCGCAACGTTAACGCACAGGGCCCAATGCGTGATCGCATCACCATGGTGCTGGCGCAAGCAACCGACGCGATCCTGCCGCTGGGCATGGTGCTCGGCTATGTCGTCGGCACGCTGACCCCTGACCGAAGGGTTGCATGGATCAGTGGCCTGATATCGCTGCTGTGCACAGCCGCCGTGCTGATCACATTCACACGAAGCATGCTGATCAGTGCACTTCTCGTCATTGGCTTGTTCGCGCTCTATACCTTTTTCGCGCGCAGGCACTTATGGCTAAAAGTGGTATCCGGCATTGTCATTCAAGCGCTGTTTTGCCTTGTGTTTATTTTTGCCACCGGCATGCAAGACGTATGGCTCGGGCGCATGAACTCCCTGGCGAATACTGCATTACCTATCGCAACCTCTTCCATTGCGTCCATGGGAGAGAAACACACGCAGCCTGACGCTACGGCGCCTGTAGTCTCCGAGTCCAAGCCCGCTGCCAACGAGAAGCAGGACTTCAACGTCTCTTCCCGGGTACAGGAATATAAAATCGCCTGGCGCATGTTTCAGGACCACCCCGCGCTGGGCAATGGTATCGGGATCAAACACGAGATGCGCTGGGAGAAGCCCGGCGGTGATTCATTCACGGAGTCAGTTGGCTATATCCATAACTGGCCACTGTACATGCTGATGGTCGGCGGCGTCTTAGGGCTGCTGATGTACATCACTGTCCTCGGTGCTCCCGTTTTATATCGGTTCACCACTCTAAAGTCCGACCCCGCTCACCTCACCGTGATTCGCACGGCGGTCATAACGCTGGCGATCTACGGGTTGTTCTTCGCGGTGTTTCGCCTGATCTCTTTCAACTTACTGCTCGCAGCAGCTTGGGGCGTAATGCTGGCGCATAAGCATTCAAATCAAATGATGGGTACCGCCTTGCCTGACGGGCATACAGCGTCACTCTCCAACACCAGGCCGGAAACGGTCGTCAAAGACCCCAGGGAGACGTCGGTATAATGTGTGGCCTCAGCTTTTTTGCAGTCAAAGACGGTGTACCCGAGACCCAGGCCCAAATGGAAAAAAGCCTGGCGGTTACACGGCACCGTGGCCCGGATGCATCCGGTACCTATTTCGCCAGTGTCGCGGGCTATCAGGTAGGGCTAGGACACAACAGGCTGAGCATCCTGGATTTGTCACCGACTGGCAGCCAGCCGATGTTTGCCGACAATCATGGTGTAAGTATCGTGTTCAATGGCGAGGTGTTTAACCATCACGAATTGCGCCGGCAACTGATCGAAAAAGGCTATACCTTCAAAGGCACCTCCGATACCGAAGTTATCCTGCAATTGTACGTAGAACATCAAGAGCAGGCCTTTGCACTGCTTGAAGGCATGTTCACGTTTGTCATATTGGATGAGCCGCGCCAAAAAACCTTTCTGGTAAGGGACGTCGTTGGCATCAAGCCGGTGTATTGCTACACCGGCGTCGACGGCTTCTACGCCTGCTCAGAAATCCGCGGCCTGAAATGTTTTTCGCAGGTAAACACCGACATAGACCCTGATGATGTCTTTGAGTTTTTCAACAACGGCTTTCTCTACGAGCCCAACACGGGCTACACATCCATCAAGAAACTGATGCCCGGTAGTTACCTGGCGTTCGACCTGGCAACCGGCAAGATGACAACCCAGCGTTACCAGAGCGCCATGAACTTCAAGACCGAGCAAAGCCTCGTGCAGGATGTGCGTTCTGCCGTGACGCGCCAATTGGAAGCGGACGTCCCGGTCGGGGTATTTTTCAGTGGTGGCGCAGACTCCAGCATCCTGGCAAGTTTCACCGGTGATGCTGACTTATTTTTTGCACAGTACGACGCAACGGACGACTCCGCTGTCGATACGAAGTTTTCCGCCAGGATCGCCGAACACCTTGGCAAAAAGCTGGTGGTCACGGAGATTCTCGACTCAGATATAGACCCCTTCGAGTCCATCGACTTCGTCGCTGCCAACACCGAAGAACTGGTATCCGACTATACGTTCTGGGCAACCTACCGCTTGTCCACCGAAGCCAGGAAAAGTGGATATACCGTCATGCTCAGTGGCATGGGCGGAGATGAGGCGTTTGCAGGTTACCCACGCTACACAGTACTCAAGCATCACACACTCATCAGGCTGCTGTATCCCGTATTAAGTGCACTGCTAAAACTCAAGTTATTTCCAAAGCGGCTCGACAAAAAGTTCGAACGGTTGGTGTCCTATGCTCAGGAAAACTATTGGCCCCTGGCGTATTCGCGCATGCTGGGGTACTTCTCCCGCCAAGAGTTGCAGGGCTTTTTTCGTGACTACAACGAGCTTGAACGACACTACAAGCAACGCCTGTCCGGCGTAATGGATCAGTACAGCGGCGCCGTTGAAGACAAAGTCAAATGTGCACAGCATTTTGACCAGACAGGCTTCTTGAGCCATAACCTGAGTGTCTCGGACAAGGCCAGTATGTTGGCCAGTATCGAACTGCGCGTTCCGTTGCTGGACGAGCGTGTGGTGGCCAGCGGTCTTGCAACCTCAAGTGCAGATTTGCTTAAAGGCGGAGCGCCAAAGGCCCCACTCAAACAGCTCCTGAAAAGCCTGCTTCCCGCCTCATTGGTTGATCGCCCCAAAACAGGCTTCAACCCACCTCTGGATGGCATTATTCAACGCATAGGCCAACAACGCCTGCTCGCCGAGTTCGAGCGCATCTACACCTATGTGGCCCGAGGAGAGGTGGAAAAATTAGTGAACAATCATTTTTCAGGCAGCGCAAACAACACCTACAAACTCTGGCAGGTGTTGTACTTCGAGCGCTGGCTGAAAATAAATTTCCCTTAACTGGCGTCAGTCAATACTCACTACTTTAACTTTCAAGTGACTGACCTAAGCAGGACGTTGATGCAACGAATAATCAAGCTCTACCACACCGTTAAAATGCTGCGATTGAAGCAGGTTGTTTACCGTCTTTACTATCGCTTCGCTAAAGTTCGGCCTTTTTCGGCACAAGGCTTTACCCGGCGCCCCGGAATTAACCTGGCGAAGGCTCCCCATTGGTGTGCCTCGCGCTTCGGTGCCGACGAACAGTTTGAATTCATGGGCCTGACGGCGCCGATTGATTGGCACGATCAGACACGCCCGAAAATTTGGCAATACAACCTGCATTATCTGGATCATCTGGCCTCTTCAGGCGAAGACCGAAGAGACTTCGACACGCGCCTGGTCAACAGTTGGATCACAAACAACGCCCCCTTTCACGGATGCGGCTGGGAACCCTATACGCTCTCTTTGCGCATCGTAAATCTGATCAAGTGGATGCAACAACAACCGACCCTGGAACCGCACTGGCTGGACAGCCTGGCTACACAGGCCCACGCGCTGTCTGAACAGATCGAATATCACATTCTCGCTAACCATTTGTTCGTGAATGGCAAGGCACTGGTGTTTGCCGGGAGCTTTCTGAACGGCGATCGGGCAGACAGCTGGCTGTCCAAGGGTTTGAAGATCCTTGATGAGGAAATCAAGGAGCAGTTTCTGGCGGACGGTGCGCACTTCGAACTTTCACCCATGTACCACGCGTCTCTTCTTTGGGACATCTGCGACCTGCTGAACCTGGCCACTCACTCCGAGCTGCCGGAACTTAACATTCGCAAAAACCAATGGAAGCACCAGATCGAGCAAGGCCTGGTCTGGTTACGCAGCCTCCAGCACCCGGATGGTGGCATTGCGTTCTTTAATGACTCGGCATTCGGCATTGCACCCACACTGCTCGATATAGAGGCGTACGCGTTTGAATTGGGATGCCGTGCGCCCAATGACATGCCCACTGCTACGATTGCAGCTGTACACCAGGCTGAAAGTGGCTACGTGGCGATCAATTTTGGCGATCAGTGCAAAGCATTGTTGAACCTTGCGCAGGTTGCGCCTGATTACCAGCCAGGTCATACCCATGCGGACACCCTGAGCTTCGAACTCAGCCTGTTTGGACAGCGCGTGTTCGTCAACTCTGGAACGTCTCAATACGGCGAAGACGCGGAACGTCAACGGCAACGCAGCACGGCAGCGCACAACACAATAGAAGTGAACGGTGAAAACTCATCTGAAGTCTGGGCCGGATTCAGGGTCGCACGACGCGCACGCACCTGCGTGGGTAAGCTGGAACACACAGTCGACACCGTACGTGTCAGTGGCAGCCATGACGGCTACCTGCGTCTACCGGGGAAAAACCTGCACGTTCGCGAGTGGGTTGCGATGGCCGGTGAATTACAGGTGATAGATTCCGTCTCCGGCACATTTGATCAAGCTGTATCAAGGCTATTTTTACACCCTGATATCCGCACCACTCAACAAGGCAACACGGTAACGATCACCCTGCCCGGCGGTCAGGTCGCTGTCGCGACACTAGAGGGCGCAACCCGGATCAATGTGGTGTCTTCCACATGGCATCCGGAATTCGGCAAGTCTGTTCCCAATCAGTGCATCGTCGCTGAAATGTCGACAGACAAACTGACCACCCGCATAACCTGGTGAGGCTTACGTGAAACTTTTGATTTTGAGCTTTTACTACCAGCCTGATCTGTCAGCCGGTTCATTCCGCACGACAGCACTGGTAGACGCACTTCTGGAGCAACTCCCTGCAGACGCCCATATTGAGTTGATCACAACCCTGCCGAATCGCTACAGCTCCTTCAGCAGTCAAGCCCCGGAACTGGAGAAGCACCCGAGGCTCACCATCCGCCGAGTGGCCCTGCCTGGCCACAAGAGCGGGATGGTCGATCAAGCAAGAGCGTTTCTGGTGTATGCCAACGCTGCACGCAAGATTGTGCGAAACCAAGACTACGATCTTGTCTATGCGACTTCTTCACGCCTGATGACCGCTACGCTGGGAGCGGTGATCGCACGCACAAAACGAACGCCACTCTACTTGGATATACGCGACATCTTTGTCGACACGATCAAGGATGTGCTGTCCAAAGAAAAAGTCTGGTTGCTTAAACCCTTATTATCGCTGGTTGAACGTTTTACCATTCACTCGGCGCAAAAGGTCAACCTGGTCTCTGAGGGTTTTCTTCCTTACTTCAAATCACGCTATCCCGACCAACGCTACTCCACCTATACGAATGGCATCGATGGCGAATTCCTGGATGCGCAACCCGTCGCTGAAGAAAAGGTGCCCAGCCCGATCCTGGACATTGTCTATGCGGGAAATATCGGTGAAGGCCAGGGGCTGCACAACATTATCCCCCAACTGGCCAAACAACTTGAAGGGAAGGTGCGATTCCGCGTGATCGGCGACGGAGGCCGGATCGAGCTGTTAAAACAAGCCATTGTCACTCACGCCTGTACTAACGTTGAACTCTTGAAACCGGTCAAGCGCGAACAATTGATCGAGGCTTATCAGTCGGCGGATGTGCTTTTCCTGCATTTGAACGACCACGACGCCTTCCGCAAGGTCTTGCCATCAAAAGTCTTTGAATACGCTGCACTGGGCAAACCGATCTGGGCGGGCATCTCTGGTTACGCAGCCAGTTTTGTCTCTGAACATATTGAAAACGCTGCCGTGTTTGCGCCGTGTGACGCCGCCGCAGGGATCCAGTCCTTCAAGACTCTCAATATTATGACGCGCCCGCGCCATGCCTTCGTCGAGCGTTTCGCGCGTGGCCGCATCATGCGCGAAATGGCGAAAGATGTTCTTTCACTCACAGGAACTCCTTGATTATGCAAATCCTCCTGACGGGAGCGAGTGGCTTTGTCGGTAGCGGGTTAATCGCGCCACTGCTTAAACGCCAGCACTCGATTACCGCTGCTGTACGCGAGCTCAAGGCCGATCTTGATACGCGCGTCAACCAGCGCCTTATCGGCGGGCTATCCGACGATCAGGATTGGCAGCTGTTGCTCGAGAGCCAAGAAACGGTGATCCACCTGGCCGCCCGGGTCCATGTCATGAGTGACGCATCCACCGATCCACTTGCCGAATACCGGCGGATCAATGTCGAAGGCACCTTAAACCTGGCCCGCCAAGCGGCGGCTGCCGGGGTTAAGCGCTTTATATTTATCAGCTCGATCAAGGTCAATGGCGAGAGCACGGCGACTGGCGCGCCGTATACGGCTGACGGTCCCACAACCCCTACCGACCCTTACGGCATCTCCAAAAAGGAAGCAGAGCAAGGCCTGCGAAAACTGGCTTCTGAAACTGGCATGGAAGTGGTGATCATTCGTCCCGTATTGGTCTACGGACCCGGCGTTCAAGCGAACTTCCTGAGCATGATGCGCTGGTTGCATAAAGGCCTGCCCTTGCCCTTTGGCGCCGTGAACAATCGACGCAGCCTGGTTGCCCTGGACAACTTGATTGATTTGATTGTGACGTGCACCGAGCACCCCGCTGCCGCCAATCAAACCTTCCTGGTCAGTGACGGGGAGGACCTCTCGACCACAGCGCTTTTGCGTCGAATGGGAACGGCTCTGAACAAGCCCGCACGCTTGCTACCTGTGCCGAGTTGGTTGCTGCAAACCGGCGCCACTGCGCTGGGTCGCCGGGCACTCGCTCAAAGGCTATGCGGCTCCCTGCAGGTCGATATTGGCAAGACCCGCGAACTGCTGGGCTGGACACCGCCGAGCAGCGTTGACCAGGCACTGAGTAAAACAGGTAAACACTTTTTGGAACGGCAAACTAAATGAATATGTGGTGGTTGTTACCGGCTGTGACGATTGTCGCACTCCTTTTAACGGGGGCCTTGCGTCATTACGCTCTGGCTCGAAGCCTGATCGACATCCCGAATGCGCGCAGCTCGCACGTCGTGCCTACGCCCAGGGGCGGTGGTGTCTCGATCGTCGTCAGCTTTCTGTTAGCGCTATTGCTGACTGCCAGCCTTGGCCTGATTACATGGCCACTCACGTACGCATTATTCGGCGCCGGGACCGGCATCGCGGTATTGGGTTTTTTGGACGACCATGGCCATATCAGCGCACGTTGGCGCCTGCTAGGGCACTTTATAGCCGCGGCATGGGCACTGTTCTGGATCGGTGGCCTGCCGCCGCTGGTGGTGGCGGGATTCGCCGTCGACTTGAGCTGGATCGGCCATATGCTGGCAGCGGTCTACCTGGTATGGCTGCTGAACTTGTATAACTTTATGGATGGAATTGATGGAATAGCCAGCGTCGAGGCTATTTGCGTATGCCTTGGCAGTGCGCTGCTCTATTGGCTAACAGGTCATGAGCTGATCGCGTTTACACCGTTATTACTGGCGTTTGCAGTGGTTGGCTTTCTGTATTGGAACTTCCCAAAAGCCCGTATCTTCATGGGCGATGCGGGCAGTGGGTTCCTCGGCATCACGCTGGGGGTGCTGTCGCTGCAAGCGGCCTGGGTCTCGCCGCAGCTACTGTGGAGCTGGCTGATCCTGCTGGGTGTGTTTATCACTGATGCGACATGGACCTTGCTGCGCCGCCTGCTCAGAGGCGACAAAGTCTATGAGGCCCACCGCAGCCACGCCTACCAGTTCGCTTCTCGCCAGTTCGGTAAACACGCACCCGTTACCCTGGTGGTAGCGGCAATCAACATTGGATGGCTGTTACCTATGGCGCTGCTCGTGGGCAACGGCACGGTGGATGGCTTTCTGGGACTGCTGGTGGCCTATCTGCCGCTGATAGCGTTGGCCGTAAAGTTCAGGGCTGGAGAGAAAGAACCGAATTGAACCAGTGCAAAGGGGCGGCGATCGCCTCCCCTTCCTTCCACTCATCAATAGTGGCCAGGATCAAACTCGAGTCTTGCGCCGCGCCCTGGCAACCCACGCCATCAGTGGGCCAACAAGCATTCCGACCAATAAAGCGAGCACTACGAAAACAGAAATTGGTAACTGCGGGGCTGCCCAACTCAGGAACTGCAGAGAAACCGACTGTTGATTTTCCAGCACAAATGCCACGATGCACAGCAGCAGCACCAACACTACCAGCATTGCAATAACACGCGTCAATCTACTCATGCCCACTCCCTCACGAGTATCAAACCTCGTCTTCATCCTCATTAACTCGATCGCGCAATTCCTTGCCCGGCTTGAAGTGAGGCACAAACTTACCGTCAAGGCTGACGGATTGCCCGGTTTTCGGGTTGCGACCCACTCGCGGTGCACGGTAGTGCAGGGAGAAACTGCCAAAACCACGGATCTCAATTCGATCCCCGGTAGCCAGGCATTGGGACATCTGTTCAAGCATAGTCTTGATAGCCAGCTCTACATCCTTGGATGAAAGCAGCCCTTGATGGGTGACAATTCGTTCGATCAACTCCGACTTCGTCATATTTTTCCCTTCTTTTTCAAGCAGCTAGGAAAAGCGCTTCGAAGGTTTTAGCATGACTTGGTGAATTTGAACAGCCCACCTGCCAACTTATCTGCAGCATAAACGGATACCCGGAACACATGCTTGACCCCCTCAATTACAGATCACCAACATGGTACGAGTGACAGCGCCAGCAGGGTTCCAGCCGAACAGATAGTCACCCTCCTCGTCCTTGGCATCACTGGATCGGGTGATGACCTTGTAGCCCTGCATCTTGCACTCCCGGGCAGCGCGCTTCTCACACTTGTCCCAGTTGCTGCCAAGGCCCGAGCAATCGATCTCAATGCCGCTGACGCCGCGCTTGGCGTGGGTTTTGGCACTGGTGGCAGTGCAGCCTGCCAGCAGCACCACTGCAAATAAAACGATAAGCCTGTTCATTCAAATCCTTATTGAAACAACAACACAGCGGAGCATTTGTTAAGAACTATAGTCAGCTCTGACACTGGGCTGCACGCCTTGGTTCTAACTTGTTGATTCAACGAATTTCAGGCACAAAAAAGGGCGACCGAAGTCGCCCTTTTTCTATGGTCTGACAGAACTTAGTTCTGCTTTTCCATTTGTGCACGCAGCAGGTCGCCCAGAGTGGTCGGACCCGAAGCGATGTCAGAGGTAGCTGGCTTGTCGCGCAGGCTCTGAATTGCTTCTTTCTCTTCGATCTCGTCCTTGGACTTGATGGAGAGTTGGATCACGCGGCTCTTGCGGTCAACGCTGATGATCTTGGCTTCTACTTCCTGGCCTTCTTTCAGAACGTTGCGCGCGTCTTCAACGCGGTCACGGCTGATTTCGGAGGCTTTCAGAGTCGCTTCGATATCGTCGGCCAGAACGATGATGGCGCCTTTGGCGTCAACTTCTTTCACAGTGCCTTTAACGATTGCGCCTTTGTCGTTCTCTTGAACGTACTCGGAGAACGGATCGCTTTCCAGTTGCTTGATACCCAGGGAGATGCGCTCGCGCTCTGGGTCAACCGACAGGATAACGGTGTCCAGCTCGTCGCCCTTCTTGAAACGACGAACAGCTTCTTCGCCCACTTCGTTCCAGGAGATGTCGGACAGGTGAACCAGGCCGTCGATGCCGCCGTCCAGACCAATGAAGATACCGAAATCGGTGATCGACTTGATGGTGCCGGAGATTTTATCGCCCTTGTTGAACTGGCCAGAGAAATCTTCCCATGGGTTAGATTTGCACTGCTTGATGCCCAGGGAGATACGACGACGCTCTTCGTCGATGTCCAGAACCATAACTTCCACTTCGTCGCCGACTTGTACGACTTTCGAAGGGTGGATGTTCTTGTTGGTCCAGTCCATTTCGGAAACGTGTACCAGGCCTTCCACGCCTTCTTCCAGCTCTGCGAAGCAGCCGTAGTCGGTCAGGTTGGTAACACGCGCGGTTACGCGAGTGCTTTCTGGGTAACGAGCTTTGATAGCAACCCATGGATCTTCGCCCAGCTGCTTCAAGCCCAGGGAAACGCGGTTACGCTCACGATCGTACTTCAGAACCTTGACATCGATCTCGTCGCCAACGTTGACGATTTCGGAAGGATGCTTGATACGCTTCCAAGCCATGTCGGTAATGTGCAGCAGGCCATCGACGCCACCCAGATCGACGAATGCGCCGTAATCGGTGAGGTTCTTGACGATACCTTTGACTTGTTGGCCTTCCTGCAGGGATTCCAGCAGAGCTTCACGCTCGGCGGAGTTCTCTGCTTCCAGGACGCTGCGACGGGAAACGACAACGTTGTTGCGCTTCTGGTCGAGTTTGATGACCTTGAATTCGAGTTCTTTGCCTTCCAGGTGCGTGGTGTCGCGCACAGGACGAACGTCGACCAAAGAACCTGGCAGGAACGCACGGATGCCGTTAACGTCGACAGTGAAGCCGCCTTTAACCTTACCGTTGATAACGCCCTTGACCACTTCTTCAGCTGCGAAGGCTGCTTCGAGAACAATCCAGCATTCAGCGCGCTTGGCTTTTTCACGGGACAGCTTGGTTTCACCGAAACCGTCTTCAACCGAGTCCAGAGCAACGTGAACTTCGTCACCGACATTGATAGTCAGATCGCCAGCATCGTTGTAGAACTGTTCCAGCGGGATCAGAGCTTCAGACTTCAGACCAGCGTGAACGGTTACCCAGCGAGCTTGGTAATCGATATCAACGATAACACCGGTGATGATGGAGCCTGCCTGAAGGTTCAGGGTTTTTAGGCTTTCTTCAAAGAGTTCCGCAAAGCTTTCGCTCATTTTAATTCCTGTTGATAAGGGCGAAGAATACGCCCATCTCCACACCCCAGACGGTGTGGGTCAGTTTCAGTTAAAAGAAGCCACCGCAGGACTATGACTGGTCCCCTGCGGCCTTCTTGATCACCCGGCGATATCGCGAATGGCGATTTCACTCAAGATGCGTTCCAGCACCTGCTCGATGGACAACTCCGTGGAATCCAGCTGTATGGCGTCAGCCGCCGGCTTTAGCGGGGCTACCGCACGCTGGGTATCACGCTCATCGCGTGCACGGATCTCATCTAGCAGACTCGACAGACTAACACCATCGACTTTGCCCTTCAACTGCAAGTAACGGCGGCGAGCACGCTCCTCGGCGCTGGCGGTCAGGAAAACCTTCAGCGGCGCCTCGGGAAACACCACGGTACCCATGTCACGGCCATCAGCGACCAGGCCCGGCGGCTCCTGAAACGCCCGCTGGCGCTGCAGCAATGCGTCACGCACGGCCGGCAGAGCGGCAACCTGGGAGGCCCAGGAGCCGACTTGTTCGTTGCGCAGGTCATCGGTCACGTCATCACCCTCAAGGATGATGCGCTGCGGATGACCTTCCGTCGCGCCGACGAACTGCACATCAAGGTGCGCCGCCAGCAGCTTCAGGGATTCTTCGTTGGTCAGGTCGACGCCATGGTTGCGTGCGGCAAAGGCCAGCAGGCGGTAAAGCGCGCCGGAATCCAGCAGGCACCAGCCCAGGCGCTTGGCCAGAATGCCGGCGATCGTGCCTTTGCCCGAGCCGCTTGGCCCGTCGATGGTAATCACCGGTGCTTTGATATTCACAATTGAGCCTCTTGGGCAACACGGATGCCGACGTGGGCACACAGTGTAAGAAAATTCGGAAAAGACGTAGCAACATTGGCGCAGTCACGGATACGAATCGGCGCGGCCGCCCGTAGGGAGGCCACGCTGAACGCCATGGCGATGCGGTGATCACCATGGGATTGCACTTCGCCACCGCCCATCGGGCCACCGTCAATGATAATCCCATCAGGTGTCGGTTCACACTTCACGCCAAGGGCCAACAGACCATCGGCCATGACCTGGATGCGGTCGGACTCCTTGACCCGCAGTTCTTCGGCGCCACGCAGCACGGTGCGCCCTTTGGCGCAGGCCGCCGCTACGAACAACACCGGGAACTCGTCGATCGCCAGCGGCACCAGGGCCTCGGGAATCTCGATGCCTTTTAACTCAGCGGCGCGCACGCGCAGGTCGGCAACTGGCTCACCGCCCACTTCACGCGAGTTTTCCAGGGTGATATCCGCGCCCATCAGCCGCAGGATATCGATCACGCCAGTGCGCGTCGGGTTAACGCCAACGTGCTCCAGCAGCAACTCGGAGCCTTCAGCAATCGAAGCCGCCACCAGGAAGAACGCCGAAGAGGAAATATCCCCCGGCACTTCTATATGTGTAGCCTTCAATGCATGGCCCGACTCGACAGACGCCGTAGCCCCCGCCACGGCAACCGGATAACCAAACCCACGCAACATCCGCTCGGTATGATCACGGGTCGGCGCAGGCTCGGTCACCGAGGTCTTGCCCTCGGCATACAACCCGGCCAGCAACAGGCAGGACTTCACCTGCGCACTGGCCATCGGCATCGAATAGTCCAGGCCTTTGAGCGCCTGGCCACCGCGAATTGTCAACGGCGGATGCCCGTCCGGCCCGGTCTCGATCACTGCGCCCATTTCCCGCAGTGGCTTGGCCACGCGGTTCATCGGGCGTTTGGACAGCGATGCATCACCGGTCAACACACTGTCAAAGCGCTGCGCCGCGAGCAACCCGGACAGCAAACGCATCGACGTACCGGAGTTACCCAGGTAGATCGGCCCCGGCGCCGGCTGCAAACCGTGCAACCCCACACCATGAATCGTCACGCGCCCGTGGTGCGGCCCTTCAATCACAACGCCCATGTCACGAAACGCCTGCAGGGTTGCCAGGGCATCTTCGCCTTCGAGGAAACCTTCGACTTCGGTCACGCCGTCGGCCAATGAGCCCAGCATGATCGAGCGATGGGAGATCGACTTGTCGCCCGGCACCCGGATCTGCCCGCTCAAGCGGCCGCCCGGTTTGGCGAGAAAGGTCTGCTCATCGGCGTTCACAGCGGTTTCCATGTAGGCCCGGCGCGCCAGGATCTTGCTGAAATGCTCACGCGCCACCCGCGCACGGGTAAACACGCCCAATAATTGATGGCCATCACCCGCATCAACCGCATCGCGCAAGGCGTCGAGGTCACTGCGGAAGGTGTCCAGGGTGCGCAACACAGCTTCACGATTGGCGAGGAAGATGTCGTGCCACATCACCGGGTCACTGCCGGCAATCCGCGTGAAATCGCGAAAACCACCGGCGGCGTAACGGAAAATCTCAAGGTTTTCGTTGCGCTTGGCCAGAGAATCCACCAAGCCAAAGGCCAGCAAGTGCGGCAAATGGCTGGTCGCCGCCAACACTTCGTCGTGGCGCTCGACCTGCATATGCTCGACATCGGCGCCCAATTCGCGCCACAGACGATCCACCACCGCCAAGGCCGCCGGATCGGTCTGCTCAAGCGGGGTCAGAATCACCTTATGGCGACGGAACAACTGCGCATTGGACGCCTCGACGCCGCTCTGCTCGGAACCGGCAATCGGATGGCCCGGCACAAAACGCGCCGGCATGCCGCCAAATGCGAGTTTGGCGGCGCGCACCACATTGCCCTTGGCACTGCCGACGTCCGTGAGGATCGCCTGGCCAAGGTCCATATCCGCCAGCAAGACCAGCAACTTCTCCATCGCCAGAATCGGCACGGCGAGCTGGATCACATCCGCGCCCTGGCACGCCAGCGCCAGGTCTGCCTCACAGCGGTCCACCACGCCCAGCTCCACCGCCAGCTTGCGCGATTGCGGGTCAAGGTCCACACCGACCACCTCGCCACACAGCCCGCTTTCACGCAGGCCCTTGGCGAAGGAGCCACCGATCAACCCCAGGCCGACCACCACCAGGCGACCGATCATAGGCACAGCAGGTTGCAATGCAGTGACATCAACCACGAGCCAGAACCTTGGCCAACGCCTCCAGGAAGCGACTGTTTTCGGCCGGCAAGCCAATGGTGATACGCAGGTGGTTCGGCATGCCGTAGTTGGCCACCGGGCGCACGATCACGCCTTCGCGCAGCAGGCCCTGGAACACCGGCGCGGCGACTTGGCCGAGGTCCACACAAATAAAGTTGCCCTTGGAAGGAATCCAGCCCAGGCCCAGCTCACGGAAACCTTCCTGCAGCTGCAGCATGCCGCTTTCGTTGATGCGACGGCCCTCTTCGAGGTACTCGGCATCCTTGACCGCCGCACACGCCGCCGCCAACGCCAGGCTGTTGACGTTGAACGGCTGGCGCACACGGTTGAGCACATCGGCAACCACCGCGGTGGACAAGCCGTAACCCACGCGCAGCGATGCCAGGCCGTAGGCCTTGGAGAAGGTACGCGACACCAGCAGGTTCGGGTAAGCCGCCAGGAAGTCCAGGCCGTCCGGCAGGTCGCTGCCTTCGGCGTACTCGATGTAGGCTTCGTCCAGCACCACCAGCACGTGCTCGGGCACGTCCTGCAGGAAGTCGTTCAGCGCCTGGGCGTCGAACCAGGTGCCGGTCGGGTTGTTCGGGTTGGCGATAAACACCACGCGGGTTTGCGCGTCGATGGCCGCCAGCATGGCCGGCAGGTCATGCCCCCAATCCTTGGCAGGAATGACGCGGGCGTCAGCCCCCACAGCCTGGGTCACGATCGGGTAGACGGCGAACGCGTGCTCGCTGAACACCGCATTCAGGCCTGGCGCCAGGTACGCACGGCCGACCAGCTCAAGAATGTCGTTGGAACCGTTGCCCAGGGTTACCTGGTTCGGTTCGACGCGGCAGTTCTCGGCCAGCAGCGACTTGAGGGCGAAGCCATTACCGTCCGGGTAGCGGGTCAGCTCAGTCAGTTCCTCACGAATCGCCGCCAATACTTTTGGGCTTGGGCCCAGCGGGTTTTCGTTACTGGCCAGTTTTACGATCTTCGACGGGTCCAGGTTCAACTCACGCGCCAGCTCGTCCACAGGCTTGCCTGGAACGTAAGGCGACAGTTGTTGCACGCCCGGCTGAGCCAGGGCGAGGAAGTTGCCACTCATGTTAAAGCCTCACAAAACCGCTTTCGGGTAAGAGCCCAGCACCTTGAGTGCCACGGCTTCTTGACTGATTTTCTCCAGCACCCCTTTGACCAGCGGGTCGCGGTGGTGGCCGATGAAGTCGATAAAGAACACATACGTCCATTTACCGCTGCGCGAAGGGCGAGTTTCGATTCGCGTCAGGTCAATCCCGTTATCGTGGAACGGCACCAGCAGCTCATGCAGCGCGCCGGGCTTGTTGCTCATGGAGACGATGATCGAAGTTTTGTCGTCGCCGGTCGGCGGCACTTCCTGGCTGCCGATCATCAAGAAGCGCGTGGAGTTATCCGGGCGGTCTTCGATTTTTTCGGCCAGGCGCGTCAGGCCATACAGGCCCGCAGCCATGTCACCGGCGATGGCCGCCGAATTCCACTCACCCTTGACCCGCTTGGCCGCTTCGGCGTTGCTGGACACCGCCACGCGCTCGACATTCGGGTAATGCGCGTCCAGCCACTTGCGGCACTGGGCCAGCGATTGGGCGTGGGAGTAGATACGGCTGATGCTGTCGGTCTTGGTGTTCTCGCCCACCAGCAGGTGGTGGTGGATACGCAGTTCGACTTCACCGCAGATCACCATGTCGTGCTCAAGGAAGCTGTCCAGCGTGTGATTGACCGCGCCTTCGGTGGAGTTTTCCACCGGCACCACGCCAAAATTCACCGCACCGGCCGCCACTTCGCGGAACACTTCATCGATGGCCGCCATCGGTTTGCTGATCACCGCGTGGCCAAAATGCTTCATGGCCGCTGCCTGGGTGAAGGTGCCTTCCGGGCCGAGGTACGCCACCTTAAGTGGCTGCTCCAGCGCCAGGCACGACGACATGATTTCACGGAACAACCGCGCCATCTCTTCGTTGCCCAACGGGCCTTTGTTGCGCTCCATCACGCGCTTGAGCACCTGGGCTTCGCGCTCAGGCCGGTAGAACACCGGCACTTCGCCCTCAGCCAGGGACGCCATTTTCACGCGGGCGACTTCCTGGGCGCAGCGCGCACGTTCACTGATCAGCTCCAGGACTTTCTCGTCCAGGCTGTCGATGCGTACACGCAGGGCCTTGAGTTCTTGCTCAGACATTAGCCGTGTTCCTTTTCGAACTCTGCCATGTAGGCAACCAGCGCGTTGATCGCGTGGATGTCGACAGCGTTGTAGATGGAGGCGCGCATGCCACCGACCGAACGGTGGCCCTTGAGGTTCAGCAGGCCACGTGCGTCGGCACCGGCCAGGAATGGCTTGTCCAGGCGGTCATCGGCCAGGCGGAACGGCACGTTCATCCACGAGCGGTCGGTGAGGTTGATCGGGTTGCTGTACAGGCCGCTGGCGTCGATGAAGTCGTACAGGGTGCGCTTCTTCTCTTCGTTGAGCTTGCCCATGGCGGCCACACCGCCCTGCTCTTTCAGCCATTCAAACACCAGGCCCGACAGGTACCAGGCGAACGCCGGCGGCGTGTTGTACATCGAGCCATTATCGGCCGCGACCTTGTAGTTGAGCATGGTCGGGCACAGCGAACGCGCGCGGCCCAGCAGGTCTTCGCGGACGATGTTGACCAGGATGCCGCTCGGGCCGATGTTCTTCTGCGCACCGGCGTAGATCATGCCGTATTTGGACACATCGATCGGGCGCGAGAGGATGTCCGAAGACATGTCGCACACCAACGGCACGTCACCCACTTCCGGCACCCAGTCAAACTCCAGGCCGCCGATGGTTTCGTTGGCGACGTAGTGTACGTAGGCCGCGTCTTTGGACAGCTTCCACTCGTTCTGACCCGGAATGGCGAAGTAATCGTACGGCTTGGCGGTACCCGCCACGTTGACGTGACCGTAGCGCGAGGCCTCTTCAATCGCCTTCTGACCCCAGATACCCGTGTCGATATAGTCGGCAGTGCCGTCTTCCGGCAGCAGGTTCAGCGGAATCTGGGCGAACTGCTGGCTCGCGCCGCCTTGCAGGAACAGCACCTTGTAGTTGGAAGGGATGTCCAGCAAGTCGCGCAGATCCTGCTCGGCCTTGGTGGCGATGGACACAAACTCATCGCTGCGATGGCTCATTTCCATCACGGAGAGGCCTTTTCCATGCCAGTCGAGGAGTTCACCCTGCGCACGCTGCAGGACTGCTTCAGGAAGCGCCGCGGGACCGGCACAGAAGTTATAGGCTCTCTTGCTCACATCCAATCTCACTCTGATCTGGTTGGGGCTGCAATCATGTTCGGCAACGGCCTTGCGCTGGCGCGAGCCCTTGTGGGAGCTGGCTTGCCTGCGATACAGGCACCTCGGTAGTTGCAGTGATACCGCGGTGATGCTATCGCAGGCAAGCCAGCTCCCACAGGGATCGAAGCCAGACCAAGGACATGTGTTTCAAAGGGGACACAAACAACAAGGGGGCGAATCTTCATCCGCCCCCTGTGTGTCCGCTTATTCCTGCGGTTCTTCTTCGTCTGCGGCAGCATCGAGGGTTGGCTCGTCGACGTTGTCATCGCCGGTTGCGATCACCTCGCCATCGAACACCGCACCGTCTTCGCCTTCCAGCTCTTCGCCTTCGACTTCCGATGGCTCCTGAACGCGCTCCAGGCCTACCAGCGTTTCGTCGCTGGCCAGCTTGATCAGCGTCACGCCCTGGGTGTTACGGCCCAGGCTCGACACTTCAGCCACACGGGTACGCACCAGAGTGCCCTGGTCGGAAATCAGCATGATCTCCTCACCATCAAGCACCTGCACCGCGCCAACCAGACGGCCGTTGCGGTCGTTGCTGACCATGGCGATTACGCCCTGGCCGCCACGCTTGTACTCCGGGAACTCGCTGATGGCGGTCCGCTTGCCATAACCACGCGC
Source organism: Pseudomonas sp. WS 5146 (assembly GCF_012985495.1). Classification (NCBI taxonomy): domain Bacteria; kingdom Pseudomonadati; phylum Pseudomonadota; class Gammaproteobacteria; order Pseudomonadales; family Pseudomonadaceae; genus Pseudomonas; species Pseudomonas sp. WS 5146. The sequence continues at coordinate 610,142 of NZ_JAAQWL010000002.1, read as the reverse complement.
CGAAGCGGTGAGGATCTGGCTGCCTTCTTCCGGGATCAGCATCGAAATCAGCTTCTGCCCTTCCGGCAGACGCATACCGCGCACACCGCGAGCGGTACGGCCCATGGCGCGAACGTCGGATTCCTTGAAGCGTGTCACTTTGCCGCCATCGGAGAACAGCATGACTTCACGCTCGCCATCGGTGATGGCCGCAGAGATCAATACGTCGCCTTCGTCCAGCTCCAGGGCGATCAGGCCCACGCTGCGCTGGCGGCTGAAGGATTCCAGCGGAGTCTTCTTCACGGTGCCTTTGGCGGTGGCCATGAAGATGAAGTGACCTTCGGTGTATTCCTCGACTGGCAGCATGGTGGTGATGTATTCATCACTGTCCAGCGGCAGCAGGTTGACCAACGGACGACCACGGGCAGCGCGGGAGGCTTCCGGAATCTCGTAGGTCTTGAGCCAGTACACCTTGCCTTTGCTGGAGAACAGCAACAGCGTGGTGTGGCTGTTGGCAACCAGCAGGTGAGCGATGTAGTCCTCATCCTTCACGCCGGTAGCCGATTTACCTTTACCGCCACGACGCTGAGCCTGGTACGCAGCCAATGGCTGGGTCTTGGCGTAGCCACCGTGGGAAATGGTCACCACACGTTCTTCTTCCGGGATCATGTCACCCAGGGTCAGGTCGAGGCGCGCATCGAGGATTTCGGTGCGGCGCACGTCGCCGTATTCGGCACGGATCACTTCCAGTTCTTCGCGGATCACTTCCATCAGGCGCACAGCGCTGTTGAGGATGCGGATCAGCTCGCCGATCTGGTTGAGAATCTCCTGGTACTCGGCCAGCAGTTTCTCGTGCTCCAGGCCGGTCAGACGGTGCAAACGCAGTTCCAGAATGGCCTGGGCCTGTTCCGGCGACAGGAAGTACTTGCCGTCGCGCAGGCCGTATTGCGGGTCCAGGGTCTCCGGGCGGCACGAATCGGCACCGGCACGTTCAACCATCGCCACGACGGCGCTGGATTCCCATGGCATCTTGATCAGCGCTTCCTTGGCTTCCGACGGCGTCGGCGAAGCCTTGATCAGCGCGATCACCGGGTCGATGTTCGACAGCGCTACCGCCTGGCCTTCCAGGATGTGGCCGCGCTCGCGGGCCTTGCGCAGTTCGAACACGGTGCGGCGGGTGACCACTTCGCGGCGGTGACGCACGAAGGCTTCGAGCAGGTCCTTGAGGTTCAGGATGCGCGGGCGGCCGTCGATCAAGGCCACTACGTTGATACCAAACACGCTTTGCAGCTGGGTCTGGGCGTAGAGGTTGTTGAGGATCACCTCAGGCACTTCGCCACGACGCAGCTCGATCACCACGCGCATACCGTCTTTGTCAGACTCGTCGCGCAGTTCGGTGATGCCTTCGAGCTTCTTCTCTTTAACCAGCTCGGCGATCTTCTCGATCAAACGCGCCTTGTTCAGCTGGTACGGGAGTTCGGTAATGACGATCTGCTGGCGGCCACCGACCTTGTCGATGTCTTCGATCATCGAGCGGGCGCGCATATAAATGCGGCCACGGCCGGTACGATAGGCTTCGATGATGCCGGCACGGCCGTTGATGATCGCGGCAGTCGGGAAGTCCGGACCGGGGATGTATTGCATCAGCTCATCGACGGTCAGCTCAGGGTTGTCGATGAGGGCCAGGCAACCGTCGATGACTTCACCGAGGTTGTGCGGCGGGATGTTGGTGGCCATGCCCACGGCAATACCGCTGGAGCCGTTGACCAGCAAGTTGGGAATACGGGTTGGCATGACGGCCGGGATCATTTCGGTGCCGTCGTAGTTCGGCACCCAGTCCACGGTTTCTTTATGCAGGTCAGCCAGCAGCTCGTGCGCCAGCTTGGTCATGCGTACTTCGGTGTATCGCATGGCCGCAGCGTTGTCGCCGTCGACCGAACCGAAGTTGCCCTGGCCGTCTACCAGCAGGTAGCGCAGGGAAAACGGCTGGGCCATCCGAACGATGGTGTCGTACACCGCAGTGTCGCCGTGAGGGTGATACTTACCGATCACGTCACCGACAACACGGGCAGATTTCTTGTACGGCTTGTTCCAGTCGTTACCCAGCTCGCTCATCGCGAACAGCACACGCCGGTGCACGGGCTTCAAGCCATCGCGCGCATCAGGCAGTGCCCGACCGACAATTACGCTCATTGCGTAGTCGAGGTAGGACTGTTTCAGCTCGTCTTCGATATTGACCGGGAGGATTTCTTTGGCCAGTTCGCCCATGAGAAGCCTGATTCCTTTTTCGGGTGAAACCTCGTCACATCCATATGGGACGAACGAAGCTCGCCGTTGCTGGCAGAGTGCCTGACAACGACTTACGACAAATCAACGAGTTATGACACGGATCTGCACGTTATGGGCAACCCCTCGGGGCGGCCCTGGAAACCGCCGGATGTTATCACAATCGCCGCCACGCACCTATCCCCCTGATGCGCATGGAGGCTAGTAATTTGACGGATGACAGGCTTGAGAGGGACGAGAGAGGCTCAGAGCGGGGTGGGTGCTGTTTTTTGAGGCTGGATCCAAGGGTTTTATTGACTTACAGGGCCAATCGCGGGCAAGCCCGCTCCCACATGTTGGCCTGCGAGCACCGTAAGTGTGGGAGCTGGCTTGCCTGCGATGGCGATCCTACAGCCACCAAAGCCCTCAATGCAGGCGCTTACGGCACATCAACTTGGCCAGCTTGGCAGTATCGGGCCGTTCGACAATGCCTTTTTCGGTCACGATCACATCAATCAGGTCCGCCGGCGTCACATCGAAGACAGGATTAAACGCCGCAACCTCCAACCGCTGCCCGCCCACCTCAAGCAACTCCGCGGCATCACGCTCTTCCAGGCTGACATCATCACCGGTGGCCATCATCAAATCGAGCGTCGAACTGGGCGCCACCACCATAAAACGCACGCCGTGGTGCATGGCACACACCGCCAATTGATAAGTGCCGATCGGGCCGATCACATCACCATTGGCCGCAATGCAGTCGGCGCCGACCACGACCCAGGTCACGCCCTTGGTCTTGAGGATATGCGCCCCCGCCGAGTCGGCATTGACCGTGGCCGGGATACCCTCGCCCGCCAACTCCCAGGCCGTCAGCCGCGAACCTTGCAGCCACGGGCGGGTTTCGTTGACATAGACATGCTCGACCAAACCCTCGAGGAACGCTGCGCGGATTACCCCAAGGGCCGTGCCCACGCCGCCAGTGGCCAGGGCGCCCGCATTGCCATGGGTGAGGATCGCCTGGGCGTTGCCCTGGTGCTTGCGAATCCGTTCGAGGCCCAATTGGGCCATGACCAGATTGGCTTCGCGGTCGCTTTCATGGATCGCAATGGCTTCGGCTTCCAGCACCGCCAGCGGGTCGGCGTGTTTTTTGACCCGATCCAGGCGGTCACGCATGCGCTTCAAGGCCCAGAACAGGTTCGCGGCGGTCGGACGGCTATCGGCCAGCAATGCGTAGTCTTCTTCCCATGCCGCCTGCCAGTCACCGCCCTCGGCGATCCGTTCGCGGGCGGCCAGCACCAGGCCGTAGGCAGCACTGATGCCGATAGCCGGCGCGCCACGCACAGTCATGCTGCGAATGGCTTGGGCGACTTCAGCCGCCGTGGTGCAGGCCACCCAGGTTTCCCGCGAGGGCAAGGCACGCTGATCGAGCAGGTGCAGTGCGCCATCACGCCAATCGATGGCCTTCACTTTCTCTGCAGCTAACAGTCGGTCGCGCATCCCTTACCCCGCACTCATGAACAAAAGCCGCCGATTATAGCGATCCGCCAGCCAGGACGCTCGGGTATACTTCGCCCTTCTTTTATAGCTGCCTGGGAAGAAGCCTGCGATGACCTCCACTGCCGCCCCGCTCGACTTATTGCTGCTGCCAACCTGGCTGGTACCTGTCGAACCCGCTGGCGTGGTGCTCAAGGAGCACGGCCTGGGCATCCGTGACGGGCGCATTGCGTTTATCGGGCCACGGGCGGCGGCCTTGAAGCTGACAGCCAGCGAAGTGCGCGAGCTGCCGGGCATGCTGCTCAGCCCCGGTTTGATCAACGCCCACGGCCACGCGGCGATGAGCCTGTTTCGCGGCCTGGCCGACGATCTGCCGCTGATGACCTGGCTGGAAAAACACATCTGGCCCGCCGAAGCCAAATGGGTCGATGAAGCTTTCGTGCGCGACGGCACCGACCTGGCCATCGCCGAACAGCTCAAGGGCGGCATCACCTGCTTCTCGGACATGTACTTCTACCCCAAGGTCGCCAGCGACTGCGTACATAACAGCGGCATGCGCGCGCAGATCGCGCTGCCGATCCTCGACTTCCCGATCCCAGGCGCCAGCAGCGCTGATGAGGCGATTCGCCAGGGCGTGGAGCTGTTCGGCGACCTCAAGCACCACCCGCGTATCAAGATCACCTTCGGCCCTCACGCGCCTTACACCGTGAGCGATGAGAACCTGGAAAAAATCCGCGTGATCGCCGAAGAACTGGACGCCGCCATCCATATGCATGTGCACGAAACCGCCTTCGAAGTGCAACAAGCCGTGGACAAGACCGGCGAACGCCCACTGGCGCGCCTGGGCCGTCTGGGCCTGCTCGGCCCACGCTTCCAGGCCGTTCATATGACCCAAATCAGCGAGGACGACCTGGCTTTGCTGGTAGAAAGCAACACCAGCGTCATTCATTGCCCGGAATCGAACCTGAAACTGGCCAGCGGCTTTTGCCCGGTGGAGCGTCTGTGGCAGGCTGGCGTGAACGTGGCCATCGGCACCGACGGCGCGGCCAGCAACAATGACCTCGACCTGCTGGGCGAAACCCGCACGGCAGCGATGCTGGCCAAGGCCGTCGCCGGCTCGGCCACCGCCCTGGACGCCCATCGCGCCCTGCGCATGGCTACGCTCAATGGGGCGCGTGCCATGGGCCTGGACAGCGAGATTGGCTCGCTCGAAGTCGGCAAGGCGGCGGATATCGTTGCCTTTGATCTTTCGGGGCTGGCGCAACAACCGATCTACGACCCGGTCTCAACGCTTATATATGCCACCGGACGCGAGTGTGTGAAACACCTTTGGGTCGCCGGCAAGCAGTTGCTCGACGACCGGCGATTGACCCGCATGGATGAACAACAGTTGACCGCCACGGCCATCGCCTGGGGCCAACGGATCAGCGGGCACAGCGAATAACGAAGGTCTTGAACCGCGCCGTTCAGGACTGAATAACCGATTTATCAGATTTAGAGGATTCACCATGAGCAACGTCGACCACGCCGAAATCGCCAAGTTTGAAGCCCTGGCCCACCGCTGGTGGGACCGCGAAAGCGAGTTCAAACCGCTGCACGACATCAACCCGCTGCGCGTCAACTGGATTGACGAGCGCGTCAACCTGGCGGGCAAGAAGGTGCTGGACGTCGGTTGCGGCGGCGGCATCCTCAGCGAAGCCATGGCCCAGCGCGGCGCTACCGTGATGGGCATCGACATGGGCGAGGCACCGCTGGCCGTGGCCCAACTGCACCAGCTGGAATCCGGCGTGAGCGTCGAATACCGCCAGATCACCGCCGAAGCCCTGGCCGAAGAGATGCCCGAGCAGTTCGACGTGGTTACTTGCCTTGAGATGCTCGAGCACGTGCCAGACCCGTCCTCGGTGATCCGCGCCTGCTTCCGTATGGTCAAGCCGGGCGGCCAGGTGTTCTTCTCCACCATCAACCGCAACCCCAAGGCCTACCTGTTCGCGATCATCGGCGCCGAATACATCATGAAGCTGCTGCCGCGTGGCACCCACGACTTCAAGAAATTCATCCGCCCGAGCGAGCTGGGCGCCTGGAGCCGTCAGGCCGGGCTGACCGTCAAGGACATCATCGGCCTGACCTACAACCCGCTGACCAAGCACTACAAGCTGGCGAGCGACGTGGACGTCAACTACATGATCCAGACCCTGCGCGAGGAGTAAGCCTGTGAAGTTGCGAGCAGTTCTCTTCGACATGGACGGCACCTTGCTGGACACCGCGCCGGACTTTATCGCGATCTGCCAGGCCATGCGCACCGACCGAGGCCTGGAGCCGATCAACCCCCAGCACATCCGCGATGAAATTTCCGGCGGGGCACGGGCGATGGTCGCCGTGACCTTCTCGATGGACCCCGAATCCCCTGGCTTTGAAGCGTTGCGCCTGGAGTTCCTGGAGCGCTATCTCAAGGGCTGCGCAATCCACAGCAAACTGTTCGACGGCATGGCCGAGTTACTGGAAGACATCGAGAAATCCAAACTGGTCTGGGGCGTGGTCACCAACAAACCGTTGCGCTTTGCCGAACCGATCATGCAGCAACTGGGCCTGGCCGAGCGTTCGGCACTGCTGATCTGCCCGGACCACGTGAAGAACAGCAAGCCCGACCCCGAGCCGCTGATCCTGGCGTGCAAGATGCTCGACCTTGACCCGGCCAGCGTGTTGTTCGTGGGCGATGACCTGCGCGATATCGAGTCTGGCCGCGACGCTGGCACCCGCACTGCGGCGGTCACCTTCGGCTACATCCACCCGGACGACAACCCACGCAACTGGGGCGCCGACGTGGTAGTGGACCACCCGCTGGAGCTGCGCAAGGTGCTGGATAACGCGCTGTGCAGTTGCTGATTGTTCGAGATACCCACTAGCACTGAGATCACTGTGGGAGCTGGCTTGCCTGCGATAGCGGTCTGCCAGCTAGCACTTGCGGTGACTGATACTCCGCCATCGCAGGCAAGCCAGCTCCCACATGAAATGGATTCCACTTCAAGGCCTGTTTCAGCTTGAATTCTGTCGAGGTTTTTTATGTTTGATTACTCCGCACGTCCAGAACTGCTCAAAGACCGGGTGATCCTGGTGACCGGTGCCGGTCGCGGGATCGGCGCGGCGGCGGCAAAAACCTATGCCGCCCATGGCGCTACCGTGCTGTTGCTGGGCAGGACCGAAGCCAACCTGGCCCAGGTGTATGACGAGATCGAAGCGGCCGGCCAGCCGCAGCCGGTGGTGATCCCGTTCAACCTGGAAACCGCCCTGCCCCATCAATACGATGAGCTGGCAGCTATGATCGAAAAAGAATTCGGTCGCCTCGACGGCCTGCTGCACAACGCCTCGATCATTGGCCCACGCACGCCGATCGAGCAGTTGTCCGGTGAGAATTTCATGCGCGTGATGCACGTAAACGTCAACGCGATGTTCATGCTGACCAGTACATTATTGCCACTGCTCAAGCTGTCCCAGGATGCGTCGGTGGTGTTCACCTCCAGCAGCGTCGGGCGCAAGGGCCGTGCGTACTGGGGCGCTTATGGCGTGTCGAAGTTTGCCACCGAAGGCTTGATGCAAACCCTGGCCGACGAGCTGGAAGATGTGGCATCGGTACGCTCCAACAGCATCAACCCGGGCGGCACACGCACCAGCATGCGTGCCCAGGCGTATCCGGGGGAAAACCCGATGGAAAGGCCTGCACCGGAAGACATCATGCCGGTGTACCTGTACCTGATGGGGCCGGACAGTGCCGGGATCAATGGGCAGGCGTTTGATGCGCAGTAAGCACTGACACTGTTCACCTGAAACAACATAGAACCTAATGTGAAACTGGGTTCATGTGGGAGCTGGCTTGTGTGGGAGCTGGCTTGCCTGCGATAGCATCAACTCGGTTTAACAGATAGACCGAGTTGCCCGCATCGCAGGCAAGCCAGCTCCCACACAAGCCCGCTCCCACATTTGATTTTTGGCGTATTGGAAATATTAGTTCTTCACCACTTCCTCAAGGGTAAAACGCCCCAGCGGATTCTGCAGGAAGTTACTCACATTCTTGCGTGAGATGTTGATGTACGGGCTGTAGTACAGGTCAATCCAGTTCACATCCTGCTTCGCCAGCTTCTGCAACTCCACATACATCTGCTCCCGCTTGGCCGGGTCGGCCTCGATCCGCGCCTGCGCTACCAACTCTTTAACCTTATCGTTCTTGTAGCGGGTCATGTAGTTCTGGTTGGTGTCATGGCCGAGCACGAAAGTGGTCTTCTGGTCCGGGTCGAGGATGTCGTTGGTCCAGTACATCACCGAAATATCGTACTCACCGTCCACCAGCATCTGCCAGCTTTGGGTCGGGTCGACCTTTTGCAGGTTGGCGGTCACGCCGACCTTGGCCAACTGGTCCTTGATGATCACCGCAATCTGCTCGTCAGCTTCGTTGCCGGCGTTGACCACGTAGTTGAGTTTCAAGTCCTTGGCACCAGCCTCTTCCAGCAGTTTCTTGGCGGCGGCTAGGTCATACGGGCGTTGCAGGTTGTTGGCGTAGTGGTACAGCGAGCCTTTGGGGATGTAGGAATAGGCCACGGTGCCTTGGCCGTACGTGGCGCTCTTGACCAGCGACTGCTTGTCGATGGCCATGTCCAGCGCCTCGCGCACCTGCGGCTTGGCCAGCAGGCCGTGGGCGTGGTTGATCAGCAGGTGATCTTCGCGGGTCGACGGGTCGGCATGGATCACCACGCTTTTGTCTTTCTTCAGCTCTTCCACGCGGGAGAACGGAACGAAGATCGCCGTGTCCAGCTCGTTGTTCTGCACCATGCGCATGCGCGTGTTGTCGTCGGTGACCGAGACCCACTCCACGCCATCCAGGCTCACGTTCCTGGCCTGCCAGAAGTTCGGGTTCTTTTTGAGGATCACGCGGTCGCCCTTGCGCCACTCCTCCACGGTAAACGCGCCGGAGGTCACCGGGTTTTCCGAGTAGGCGTCTTCGCCCATCGTGGTCATGGCTTTTTGCGACAGGATCGATACCGTCGGCGAGGCCAGTTGCGAGAGGAAGGCCACAGCCGGGGTTTTCAGCGTGACCACCAGGGTCTGCGGGTCGCTGGCCTTGGCCGTGTTGATCAGGCTGAACGGATCTGCCCACAGCGACGCCTTGTTGTCGCGGATGCGCAACAGGCTGAACGCCGCGTCATCGGCGGTGATCGCCGAGCCATCGGAGAACTTGGCGTCACGCAGCTTGAAGGTGTAGGTCAGGCCGTCCTTGGAAATCTCCCAGCTTTCGGCCAGGCCCGGTTCCATCTTGGTGCCCAGGTTATCCACGCGCACCAGGGTGTCGTAGACGTTGGCGAACACCCACGTATCGCGGTTCTGTGCGCTTTTGATCGGGTCGAACGTGGTGCTGTCTTCACGGCAGCCGATGGTCAGCACGCCGGCGGCGTGGGCCAGCCCGGCAGTGAGGGACCAGGCGGTCAGTGTCGCGGCGGCGAGCAACTTCAAGTGGCGCGATTGCATGTCATAACTCCTTGTTCATGAATGGCAGAAGTGGGTCAAAACAGAGGTTCTTCAAGCACGCAACTGTACCGATGCTCGTGCAGGTAATGGGTCGGCGGCAACACCACGGAACACATCGTCCGGGCATGCCGGCAGCGCGGGTGAAAGGCGCAGCCGGTGGGCAACTTCAGCGGGCTCGGGGGCTCACCGGGCAACGGTTCTGCGGGCAACGGCCGGTGCGGATCGATCTCGGGAATCGCCTCGATCAACGCCGCCGTATACGGATGGCGTGGCGCAGTAAACACTGCTTCCACTGGCCCTTCTTCGACGATTTTGCCCAGGTACATCACCGCCACGCGGTCGCACAGGCGCCGCACGATGGCCAGGTCATGGGCGATAAACAGAATCGCCAGGTTCATGCGCTGTTGCAGCTCCAGCAACAGGTTGATGATCTGGCCCTGAATCGACACATCCAGTGCCGCCACGCATTCATCGGCAATGATCAGACGCGGCTCCACCGCCAGGGCGCGGGCGATGCCGACGCGCTGGCACTGGCCACCGCTGAGGGAGCCGGGTTTACGGCTGGCGAGTTCAGGGCGCAGGCCCACCAGGTCAAGCAGCTCGACCACGCGAGCCGGTATCTGCTCCGGGGCGACCTTGCGCTGCACCCGCAGCACTTCGGCAAGGGTTTCGCCAATGCTGTGTCGCGGGTTCAGGGCAGCGTAGGGGTCTTGGAAAATCATTGCGGTTTCATGCCGCAGGCGGGCGATGTCGATAGCACTGCCCCGGGCCATGTCGACGCCATCGAACAACACCTGCCCGGCGCTGATCGGGGTGAGGTGCAGAATTGCCCGCCCCAGCGTGCTTTTGCCACTGCCGGACTCGCCCACCAACCCCAGGGTTTGACCTGCGGCCAGGTTGAGCGACACACCATTGACCGCCCTCACCCACTGTTTATTAAGGCCCAACACACCCGTGCCGGACGCGGCAAACCGCACCTCCAGGTCCTTGATCTGCAACAGGCTCATGGGCGCTCTCCCAGCGGATAGTGGCAGGCTACGCGCGCACCTTCGGGCAGCACCTCAGTGCACAACGCCGCCACTTGCGGGCAGCGCGGGTTGAAGCGGCAACCGTCGGGCAAGGCATCCAGTAACGGCGGCTGGCCAGGGATGGTGCGCAGCAAGGCGTGGCCGCTGCTGTGGGCGGGTTGGCAATCGATAAGGCCAGCGGTGTACGGGTGTTGTGGATGGGCCAGCACGTCGTATTTGCTCGCGTGCTCGCACAGGCGTCCGGCGTACATCACCGCGATGGAATCACAGGTCTGCGCCACCACGCCCAGGTCATGGGTGATCATGATGATCGCCAGGCCACGCTGGTCTCGCAGCTCCAGCAGCAGGCGCAGGATCTGTGCCTGCACCGTCACGTCCAGCGCGGTGGTCGGCTCGTCGGCAATCAGCACTTGCGGGTTGCAGCCCAGGGCCACGGCGATCATCGCGCGCTGGCGCATGCCGCCGGAGAACTCATGGGGGTAGTTGTCGACCCGCGCCTTGGGATCGGGAATACCGACCTGGCGCAGCACCTCGATGGCTTGCAGGCGCGCGTCTTTTTTCGACGCACCCTGATGCAAACGGATGCCTTCGGCGATCTGCTCGCCGATGCGCATCAACGGGTCAAGGTGACTGCTGGGGTTCTGGAAAATCATGCCCAGTTGCCCACCGCGCACGGCGCGCATGCCAGCCTCATCGAGTTGCAACAGGTCGCGACCGGCCAGGCGCACAGCGCCGCCTTGCACCCGCAGGTTGGGCGACGGCAACAGGCGCATCAGGCCGCGACAGGCCAGGGTTTTGCCCGAGCCGCTTTCACCCACCAGGCCGAGGATTTCACCTTCGGCCAAATCAAAGGACACACGATCAACCAGCGTGACCTCTCGCCCACCATTGTTGGCGATCACGCTGAGGTCCTGCACGTGAAGCAGGCTCATGATCGATCCCCCAATACTTGCGCCACACCATCGGCGAGCAGGCTGAAACCCATGGCCAGGGTCACAATGGCCAGGCCAGGGAAGGTGCAAAGCCACCAGGCTGTGGTGATAAACGCCTGCCCTTCGGCGACCATCGTGCCCCACTCCGCCGTCGGCGGTTGCACGCCCAGGCCCAGGTAACTCACGGCGGCGCCGTTGAGCAGCACCAGCACGGCGTCGGACATCGAAAACACAATCGAGCCAAACATCGCGTTGGGCAATAAGTGCCGGAACAGAATGCGCCCATGGCCAAAGCCCAGGCTCTTGGCGGCCAGGGCGAAGTCGCTTTCCTTGAGCACCAGGATCTGCGAGCGGATCAACCGCGCATACGACACCCAGCCCACCAACGCCATGGCGATATAAAAACTCTGCAAGCCCGGCCCGAGGATGGCCATGATCGCCAGCATCAACACCAGGAACGGGAACGCCAGCACCACGTCGATCACGCGCATGCACACGCTGTCGAAGCGCCCGCCGATGTAGCCGGAAACAGCGCCGATAAAAGTGCCGATCAGGAACGGGAAGATCACGCCGATAACGGCCAGTTGCAGGTCAATCCGCGCGCCCCATATCACCCTCGAAAGGATGTCTCTGCCGTAGTTATCCGTGCCAAATGGGTGGGCAAGGCTGGGCGCCAGCAAACTCAGATCGGTGTTCTGCGCAATCGGGTCATACGGCGCGAGCCACGGCGCGAACAACGCCAGGGCCAACCACATAAACAAGATCAACAGCCCCCACGCAGCGGTCAGCCGGCCGTTGCGAAAACCAAACCGCAGGCGCAAACGCCACGGCGCAATCAGTGGTCGGCTGCTCATTGCATCTTCACCCGTGGGTCGAGGGCCACGGTCGCCACGTCCGCGACGAAGTTGACCACCACCGTCGCACACGCCAGCACCATGGCCACGCCCTGCACCACCATGTAGTCGCGGGTAAAAATACCGCGCACCAATAATTGGCCGATGCCGGGAATCGCGAACAGGCTTTCGATCACCACCGTGCCGCTGATCAGCCAGCCTATATTCACCGCCAGCAGGTTGACCGCCGGCACCAGGGAATTGGGTAACACATGCCGACGAAACACCGCCGCCTCGGATAATCCGCGTGCGCGGGCAGCGGTGACATGGTCAGCCTGCAACTCCATCAGCATGCTCGCCCGCAGGTTGCGCACCAGCACCGCCGCCAGCGCCAGCGCAATGGTCAAGCACGGCAGGACCATGTGGTGGGCTTTATCTGTAAACGTGCGACCGTAGCCCGATACCGGGAACAAGCCCCACTTCACACTCAGCAACAGAATCAGCATCAAGCCCAGCCAGAAGGCCGGCATGCCCAGGCCGACCGTGGTGAACACGCGGATCAGGTTATCCGCCCAACCGCCTTTGTTGCGCGCCGCCACGGTAGCCAGCGGCACCGCGATCAACAGCGCCAGCAGCACACTGCCGAGCACCAGCACCAGCGTCGGCTCGATGCGGGTGACGATCAGTTTCAACGCGTCGACCTTATAGAGCAGTGACTGGCCGAGATCGCCCTTAAGCAGGTTCTTGAGGAAGTAGAAATATTGCAGCCACAAGGGCTGGTCCAGGCCGTATTGGGCGCGGATTTTCAGCAGCGCGTCCGGCGTGCTGCGCGAGCCCAGCAAGGCCCGCGCCGGGTCGCCGGGGATCGAGCGCACCAGCACAAAGGTGATCAGGCTGATGCCAAACAACACCGGCAGCAATTGCAGCGGCCGGGACAGCACAAAACGGTAACGCGCAAGATTCATCCGTCAGCCTCGGTGGCGAGCGAGGAAGTCCAGCAGCACCGGGAAGTACGCGTGGGGTTCCTCATAAAACGGCATATGGCTGCTGTTGGGGAATACATGCAACTCGGCGTGTGTGGCGGCGAGTTTCATGCGATGGGCGCAAGCGGGTGTCAGTTCGTCGTGCTGGCCGGTGGTGATCAGGATCGGCATCTTGAAATCGGCCATCTCCGGGATGCGGTTCCAGTCCTTGAGGTTGCCGATATAGAGGAACTCGTTGGGGCCTTGCATGGTTTCGTAAGGCCCCATGTTCCAGTCGCCCAGGGAGCGCTTGACCGGCTCCGGCCATTCGTCCAGACGGCAGACGTGGCGGTAGTTGAGCAAGGTGATAGCGGCCTGATACTGCGGATGATCGAGTGTGCCCATGGCTTCATGGCGCTGCATCATGGCCACGGTTTCGCTGCCGAGGGCACCGCGCAGGCGTTCGAGCTCCTGGGACAGGTGCGGAATATCGCCGACGGTGTTTTCCAGGATCAGGCTTTTCAGGGCGTCGGGATAGTGGATGGCGTACTCGATGCCCAACCAGCCGCCCCACGAATGCCCAAGCAGATGCACGCGGCCCAGGCCCAGTGCCTGGCGCACGGTTTCGACTTCTTCGACATAACGGCCAATTTCCCACAGGGAAACATCTGATGGTCTGGCTGATGCGCCCGTGCCAAGCTGATCGAATGCAACCACTCGCAGGTTATGCTCTTTGAGCCAGCCATGGGCGTCGCGCAAGTAGTCACACGGCAGGCCCGGGCCGCCGTTGAGACACAAGAGCACCTCATCGCCGTCGCCAAAGCTGTAGGCCACGAGGTTATGGCCATCGACCTGCACGTTGTATTGCTGGTCGGGGGCAATTTCACGCCACATGCATACATTCCTTGTGTTGTATCGGCCTGGCAGGTAGCGGCCGTTTAGAGGGCCAACACTACCGAGGATGCCGCGCGTCCATAACCTAGTAGTTCTTATAGGTTTGGCCTGGCAGTCCTTCGCCGGGGCGTGGCATTCTACTTGCCGCAAGTCGAGATTCAAATGAATTCGGGAGCAGAACGGATGCTGTCCAAACTTACTGCCTTCAACAACCGCCTCATGCCCGGCAGGAGCCTGGTTGAACAGGTGGACAACACGTTTGTCCTCGCCCAGCAGTTGGGCTTTGATGCGTTGGTGTATGACTACACGCCGGTGCCCATCGACCAGGACGGTTCGCTGATCACGCCTTCGGTGCTGGAGTCGCGCAACACGCCGTCGGACTGGCACGCGTTATGGTGCAGCGAAGGTTTTTACCAGATCGACCCGGTGCAGCACCTGGCCTTGAGCACGGTGTCGCCGTTCGTGTGGTCTTATGAGGCCAAAGCCGACACTGCGCTGCAAAAGATCATCGACCCGTGCCATGCGCCCGTGTCCTCTTATTTGCATGAACGCCAACTGACCTGCGGCGTCACCGTGCCGATCCACCTGCCGCGTGGCGGCTTCGCGTCGCTGACCGGCCTGCGCACCGGCAAGGCCAGCACGGTGCTGGAAGATGCCCAGCAAACCTTGACAGACTTCAGCCTGATCACCCATGCCTTGCAGGAAGCGGCCTACCCGCTGCTGAGCAAAGAGCTACGCACCTACCCGCACATCCATCTGACCAAACGCGAGCGCGAGTGCCTTAAATGGGCGGCGGAGGGCCTGACCGCCGCCGAGATCGCCACGCAGTTAAGCCGCTCACTGGCGGTGGTCACCCTGCACCTGGCCTCGGCCATGCACAAACTGGGTGCCAAGAACCGCGTACAGGCGGTGGTGCGCGCGACCCATTACCGCCTGCTCGAAGATTGATCCGTCGGTAAAACCTAGCTGTTTTGCTAGTTACTTAAACGCTGCGTGCCGACTATCGTATCCCTGATCCTTTTTTTTCAGAGCAGGGTACGAAATGGAATTCATCGAGAAAGTCCGCGAAGGCTACGCGGCCTTCGGCGCCTACCAGACCTGGTACCGCGTCACTGGCGACCTGGGCACCGGCCGCACGCCCTTGGTGATCCTCCATGGCGGCCCCGGTTGCACCCATGACTACGTAGACGCGTTCAAGGACGTCGCCGCCAGCGGCCATGCGGTGATTCACTACGATCAAATCGGCAATGGCCGCTCTACGCACTTGCCGGACAAGGACGCGTCGTTCTGGACCATCGACCTGTTCCTCGACGAGCTGAACAACCTGCTGGACCACCTGCAGATCAGTGACAACTACGCGATCCTGGGGCAATCCTGGGGCGGCATGCTCGGCAGCGAACACGCGATTTTGCGACCCAAGGGCCTGCGCGCGTTTATCCCGGCCAACTCGCCCACCTGCATGCGCACCTGGGTCAGCGAAGCCAACCGCCTGCGCCAACTGTTGCCCGAAGGCGTGCATCAAACCCTGCTCAAACACGAACAGGCCGGCACTTACCAAGACCTGGAATACCTGGCAGCGGCGCGGGTTTTCTATGACCAGCACGTGTGCCGAGTAAACCCATGGCCGGAAGAAGTGGCGCGCACCTTTGCAGCGGTGGACGCCGACCCGACGGTGTACCACGCCATGAGCGGCCCGACCGAATTTCACATCATCGGCAGCTTGAAGGATTGGAGCGTGATCGGGCGCCTGTCGGCGATCAATGTGCCGACGCTGGTGATATCAGGACGCCACGACGAAGCCACGCCCTTGGTGGTCAAGCCGTTCCTGGATGAAATCACTGACGTGCGCTGGGCGTTGTTTGAAGACTCCAGCCACATGCCCCACGTGGAAGAACGCCAGGCGTGCATGGGGACTGTGGTGAAGTTTCTGGACGAGGCGTGTTCGCTGCCGCACCGAGCACTCAAGGCTGGCTGAGTTCAACTGTGGGAGCTGGCTTGCCTGCGATAGCGGTACATCAGTTACAGGTGCAGTGACTGGCTCGCCGCCATCGCAGGCAAGCCAGCTCCCACAGTTTTAGACCTCGGTGGTCTCAGGCTTTGCGGCCTTCCTTGGCACCTCAGCCACCACTGGAATCTCCTTCCCTTCAGCATCAAACAATTTACCGCCACTGAAGTAATCGCCATCGCGCAACGCCGCCACGTCGTGGAAGCACAAACTGCGCTCAGTCCCGGCCACAAACACCGACTGCTGGTCCGAGTTACCGGCGGTGAAGTGGTTGAACGCCAGGTTCAGCAGAATCGCCATGATCGCCGACGAACTGATGCCCGAATGGAAAATGGTCGCGAACCAGGTGGGGAAGTGATCATAAAAGTTCGGCGCTGCAATCGGGATCATGCCGAAACCGATGCTCGTTGCCACGATGATCAGGTTCATGTTGTTGCGGTAATCCACCTTGGACAGCGTGCGAATCCCGCTGGCCGCCACAGTGCCGAACAACACAATACCGGCGCCGCCAAGCACCGAAGTCGGCACAGCCGCAATCACCCGCCCCATAAAGGGCAGCAGGCCCAACACCACCAGAAATACACCGCCAGTGGCCACTACAAAGCGGCTTTTCACCCCCGTAACCGCCACCAGGCCGACGTTCTGGGCGAAGGCGCTTTGGGTGAATGAACCGAAGATCGGCGCAAACATGCTCGACAGCATATCGGCACGCAGGCCATTACCCAGGCGCTTGGAGTCGACTTTGGTGTCGATGATCTCGCCGACCGCGAGGATGTCCGCCGAGGTTTCCACCAACGTCACCATCACCACGATGCACATGGAAATGATCGCCGCCACATGGAAGGTCGGCATGCCGAAATGGAAAGGTGTCGGGAAGCCGAACATCGGCCCTTGGGCGACGCTGGAGAAGTCCGCCATGCCGAGGAATACCGCGATCACGGTGCCGATCACCATGGCCAACAGAATCGACAGGCGCGAGATGGTCGCGCTGCCGATCTTGCTCAGCAGCAACACCAGCACCAGGGTCAGTGCCGCCAGGCCGATGTTGGCCATGCTGCCAAAGTCCGCTGCGCGGCTATTGCCGCCCATGGCCCAGCGCGCTGCCACCGGCATCAGCGTCAGGCCGATGGTGGTGATCACAATGCCGGTGACCAGCGGCGGGAAGAACTTGGTGATCCGTGAGAATACCGGCGTGATCAATAAGCCGATAAACGACGCGGCCATCACCGCCCCGAGAATCGCCGGCACCCCGCCCGCGCCATCACTGCCTACGATGGCCACCATGGTTGCTACACCGGCAAACGACACGCCCTGCACCAGCGGCAACTGGCAGCCAAAAAACGGCAGGCCGAGGGTTTGCAGCAACGTGGCCAGGCCACCGGCAAACAGCGAGGCGGCGATCAGCAGGCCGATATCCGCCGGCGACAACCCGGCCGCCTGGCCGACGATCAGCGGTACGGCAACGATGCCGCCATACATGGTGAGCACATGCTGCAGGCCGTAAGCCATGTTGGCCGCGACGCCGAGATTCTCGTCTTCTGGCCGCTGCGGTGACGCCTTCGGGATAGTCATGGTGAGGGGTTCTCTGTTTTTGTTGTGCGAACACTGTATGCAATGTTTGGACTTGATGTCCATAGAGTTGTATACAATCAATCGAACAAGATACCCTCCATCGGCGTTACAAAAACTATCCGGCCGTCATGAGCCAGAACGCCAAAGGACCTAGAACAATGAAAAAGGCATTACAGGGCGCCACCATTGCATTGACCCTTCTCGGCGGTGGGGAGGCCGTCGCGCTGGAATGGATGAACAACAGCGTAGGGTTTCGCTACGGCCAGCACTTCACCAACCCCAACAACCCCGACGACTTCAGCAAGCGCATCTACAGCTTTACCCACGCCAGCGGCTACCAGTACGGCAGCAACTACCTGAACCTCGATGTGTTTCTGTCCGACAGCAGCGACCCACGCAAGGGCACCGACCACGGTGGCAGTGAGGTCTACGCCGTGTACCGACACCAGCTGTACGCCTCACGGGTATTCGATGTGCCGCTGGGCACCGGCCTGGTCAAGGATTACGCCCTGACCCTGGGCTTCGACGCCAACCGCAACAACAACTTCGCCTCAGCCAAAAAACGCGCGCTGGTGATCGGCCCGACGTTGAAGTTCAACACCGTCGGCGTGCTGGATTTGAGCCTGATGTACTACAAGGAAAAGAACCACACCGGCATCCCCGGTGCGAAAGAGTCGAACCACACCTTCGACGACACCTACATGCTCAACCTGACCTGGATGCGCCCGTTCGACATCGCCAACCATGCGGCGAAGTTTCAGGGGTTTATCAATTACGTCGGGGAAAAGGGCGAGGATTATCACGGCCGCGACACCGCGCCGGAAACCCTGATGCGCACCGCGCTGATGGTGGCGGTGCGGCCGGGTAAAAGCGTGAAGCCGAACCTGTACCTGGGGGTGGGTTACGAGTACTGGCATAACAAGTTCGGGGTGGATGGTGGCATGGGCACCCGTACATCCACACCGACAGTCAACCTGGAAGTCACCTTCTAACTGAAGAAACCCGATTAACTGTGGGAGCTGGCTTGTGTGGGAGCTGGCTTGCCTGCGATGCAGACAACTCGGTACATCAGGTGCACCCAGTTGATGCCATCGCAGGCAAGCCAGCTCCCACACTAGCCCTCCCCCACATTTTTGCTTGGGTTTCAGTTTTAGGCGCTTGCGAGTTCCGACTTATCGGCTTTCGGCCGCGCCAGCCAGTAACCCAACACCGCCAGCGGCGCAGTCGCCAGCATCACAATCACGGTGATCAACAGCGGCTGGTCGATCAACGACGACACCAGCAGGCTGCTCAGAAAGCACAGGCCCAACTGCAGGGTGTTCTGCAGCGCCGCCGCCTTACCGGAATTTTCCGCAAAGGGCATCAACGCATTCGCCACCACGATGGGGTAACTCGCACCGTTGACCAACGCCATCAGGCAGAACGGAATCAACAAGGTGGTCAGGGTCGGCACGGTCAAGGTCGCAACCAGGTACAACGCGACCATGCTGATGCAATAGGCCACCAGCAACCACGGCAGCAGGGTTTTGCCCTGGTAATGCTGCAAGGCACTGCGACAGCTGTAACCGCCGACCAGAAAGGACAAGGTCGGCAACACGTAACTCAGGCCGATGTCATTCGGGCTGTAACCCATGTCGCCAAGGATGAACGGCGACGCGGTGAGCCAGGCAAAGAAGCTGGCCGAACAGGCGGCGAAGATCATCACATTGCCGGTAAATACGCGGGAGGTCAGCAACTGCCCGTAGCCAAGGCGCGAAGGTTCGCCCTCCTCGGCCAGACGTTTCGGCATTTTGCGCAGCAACAACGTCGGCAACAGCAACAGCACTGACACAACCAGCAACACCGCGAAAATTGCCTGCCAGCCAAAGTGGTTCAGCACCATCGCGCCCAACAGCGGCGCCAACGCCGGTGACAGCGACATCAACGGCATGATGCTGGCGAACACCCGGTGAGCCTTGTCGGCCGGGTAACGGTCAATCACCAGCGCCTGCCAACTCACAGCGGCGGAACACACGCCAATCGCCTGGATAAAACGCAACGCCAACAACTGCGGCGCCGTCTCGACCCAGAACATCCCGGCGCAGCCCAGCACAAACAGGCTCAGCCCGGCGAGCAGCACCGGCTTGCGCCCCAGGCGATCGGACAATGGCCCCCACAGCAACTGCCCGAGCGCAAAGCCGGCGAGGAAAATACTCAAGCTGGCGCCCACCGCGCCCGCACTGATCTGCAACTGCTCGCCCATGGCGCCAAACGCCGGCAAGTACATGTCCATGGCCAGATAACCGAGCATGCTCAGCCCCGCCAAATACCAGGTGAAACCAAAAGAATTTTTCATTGAAGCCTTGTGGATGCTGCCATCAAACTATTTGCTGACTGGCGCCCATTATGAAGCTGACAGGCTGTGTGTGAAGCGATAATAATTGGACACTTGAATCAAATATTTTGAAGGCAACCGCTATGTGGTCCGAATACTCCCTGGATGTAGTCGATGCCGTGGCACGCCATGGCAGCTTCAGCGCCGCTGCCCAGGAATTGCACCGAGTGCCGTCAGCCATCAGCTATACGGTGCGCCAGTTGGAGGAATGGTTGGCGGTGCCGCTGTTTGTGCGCCGCCATCGCGATGTGGAGCTGACCCCCGCCGGCCGTCTATTCATAGACGAAGCGCGCGGGGTGATGAAAAAAATGCTCGGTACCCGGCGTTTGTGCCAACAGGTGGCCAATGGCTGGAGCGGCCAGTTGAAGGTCGCGGTGGACTCCATCGTCAAACCCCAGCGCTGCCGGCAACTGGTGCTGGATTTTTATCGGCAATTCCCTGAGGTGGAATTGCTGCTCGAATACGAGGTGTACAACGGCGTGTGGGACGCCCTGGCCGATGAGCGCACCGACATTGTGATCGGTGCCACCAGCGCAGTGCCGGTGGCCAGCCGCTTCACGTTTCGGGACATGGGCCTGCTCAACTGGCTGTGTGTGGTCAGCGCCCAGCACCCGCTGGCAAGCGTCAACGGCTTGCTCAGTGACGACCAACTGCGCCCGTTCGCCTCGCTGTGCATGACCGACACCTCGCGCAACCTGCCCAAGCGTGACACCTGGACCCTGGATAACCAGCGCCGTTTGGTCGTGCCCAACTGGGCCTCGGCACTCGATTGCCTGCGCGATGGGCTGTGCGTGGGCATGGCGCCGGCTCATCAGGTATTGCCGTGGGTCGAGCGTGGCGACCTGGTGGCGCTGCAACTGAGCCGACCGTTTCCGGCCAGCCCGTCGTGTGTGGCGTGGGCGCAGGATAAGTTGTCGCCGGCGATGAGTTGGTTGTTGGAGTACCTGGGCGATACCGAAACCATGAACCAGGAATGGCTCAATGGCCCGGATCTCTGAATATCACGCCGATCCAATGTGGGAGCTGGCTTGCCTGCGATAGCGGACTGTCTGTGCCAACTACAGTGGCTGACACACCGCTATCGCAGGCAAGCCAGCTCCCACAGTTTGATCCGGTTTCAATCCAGGAGACGGGTGATGGCCCGCACAATCATCTCAACCTCCTTGGCATCCAGCGTCAGCGGCGGCAACAGGCGGATGATCTTGCCCCGCGTCACATTGATCAGCAGCCCATGCTCCTGGGCCGCACGCTGGGCCAGGTCACGGTAAGGCCTGGCCAACTCGATGCCGACCATCAAGCCCTGGCCGCGAATCGCCAGCACCTGCGGGTGCTCGCTCAACTCCACCCGCAACCGAGCCAGCAGGCGCTCGCCCTGTAGCGCGGCGTTGTGCAGCAAGCCTTGTTCCTCAATGATGTCCAACACCGTGCAACCCACGCGGCAGGCCAGCGGGTTACCGCCAAACGTGCTGCCGTGGCTGCCTGGCGTGAACAACTGGGCCACGGCGTCCCGGGCCAGGCAGGCACCGATGGGCACGCCGTTGCCGAGGCCTTTGGCCAGGGTTATCACGTCGGGCACGATGCCTTCGTGCTGGAACGCAAACCAGGCGCCAGTGCGGCCGATACCGGTCTGGATTTCATCGAGCATCATCAACCAGCCGTGGCGCGTGCAGTGGTCGCGCAGCGCCTTCAGGTAACCGGGCGGCGCGGGCAGCACGCCGCTTTCACCCTGGATCGGCTCGAGCAAGATCGCCGCGATGCGCGTGCCGAATTGCTCGGTAATGGCCGCCAATGCGGCCAAGTCGCCAAAGCGCACCTTGAGAAAGTCCCCCGGCAGGCGCTGGAAACCCAGGCGCACCGAAGGCCCGTCACTGGCGGCCATAGTGCCCAGCGTACGCCCGTGAAACGCGTTCTCCATCACCACCACCAAAGGCTCTTCAATGCCTTTTTTCCAGCCATGCAACCGCGCCAGTTTCAGCGCGGTCTCGTTGGCTTCGGCGCCGGAGTTATTGAAGAACGCACGGTCCAGGCCGGATAACCGCGTCAGGCGCTCGGCCAGGCGCTGCTGCCAGTCGATGCTGTAGAGATTGGAGGTGTGCAGCAACAGGCCCGCCTGCTCGCTGATCGCCGTGACCAATTTGGGGTGGGAGTGCCCGACATTGGTTACCGCCACACCGGCCACGGCGTCGAGGTATTCACGGCCCTGCTGGTCCCACAGGCGCGTGCCCAGGCCACGGGTAAAGCTCAGGGCCATGGGTTGATAGGTGGTCATCAGGCAGGCGGCGGTCATGGTGGCAGGCTCCAGTGCATCGTTGTGATGCTGCCAGTATCGTTAGCCACCTGAGCTGGATAAACTGCGCATTCCTGCAATGACTTTAAATCAGGGCTTGATAATGGATCTGTTCCAGTCGATGTCGGTGTACGTGAAAGTGGTCGAGGCCGGCAGCATGACCGCCGCCGCGCAGGAATGCGGGCTGTCCACCACCATGGTCGGTAACCACTTGCGCGCGCTGGAGCAACGGCTGGGGGTCAGCTTGCTGAAGCGCACCACGCGCAAACAGAGCCTCACCGAATTTGGCGGGCAGTATTACCAACGTTGCCTGGAGGTGCTGGGGCTGGTGGCCGACTCTGAACTATTGGCAGAGCAGATCCACAGCGAAACGCCCAAAGGCAGCCTGCGCATCACCGCGCCACCGGTGTTCGGCACCGAACGCCTCACACCGGCCTTGAGCGAATTTGCCCAGCGCTACCCGCAGATCAATCTGTATGTCGAACTCAGCAATGAGCGCATGGATCTGGTCGACAGCGGCTTCGACGTTGCGATCCGCCTGGGCGAGTTGGAAACCTCAAGCCTGATCGCCAGGCCGATGCAGGCCTATACCCTGACGCTCTGTGCGTCACCGGCGTACCTGGCGCGACGTGGCATTCCGCAGACGCCCGACGACTTGCGCCAGCACGACTGCCTGGCGTTTGCCTACCCGGCGAACGATAACTGGCGAGACACCAGCAAACTGTGGCGCATGACCGGCGATGCAGGCGAAGTGGAGGTGCCGGTGGCCGGAGCATTGACCATCAACAGCTCCCAAGGCTTGCGCCAGGCAGCCGTGAACGGCATGGGCATCATCATGCTGGCCGATGCCCTGGTGCAGCCGGACCTGGAGAGCGGCAAGCTGGTGGCGTTGCTGACCACCTATCAACTGCCCAGCCGCCCCATGCACCTGCTCTACCGACAGGACCGCTACCGCCTGCCCAAGCTGCGCGCTTTTGTGGATTTCGCCATGGAAAAGTGGGCGCGCTAAAAGCTCACCCCCAACGCGCGCAAACGCGCGGCAGTGCGCTCGGCCGACACATGGTGAATGCCCTGCCAGCCGAGGGCTTCAGCGGCCTCGATATTGCCGGCAACGTCGTCGATAAACACCACTTCCCTGGCCTGGATATCCGGCAAGTGAGCGCGAACCTGATCAAGGCTCGCGTGATAGATCGCGGGGTCCGGCTTGATCAACTTCAACTCGCCAGACACGACGATATCGCGCAAGTGCTGCAGAAACGGGTAGTTGGCCCGTGCGTAAGGGAAGGTTTCAGCCGACCAATTGGTGAGCCCGAACAGCGGCATATCGGCCTTATGCAGCGCCTCAAGAATGGCCACGCCATCGGGCAACGCGCCACGCAGCATTTCGTGCCAACGGTCGTAATAGGCCTGGATCAGGGGTTCATGCTGCGGGTATTGCTCGATAAGGTGGCGGGTGCCTTCGGCCAGGCTGCGGCCGGCGTCTTGCTCGGTGTTCCAGGCTTGGGTGCAGATGGTGTCGAGAAAGTGTTGCCGTTCGGCGTCGTCGGCAATCAGCTTGCGGTAAAGGTGCTGCGGGTTCCAATCGAAGAGGACACCGCCAAAATCAAAAACTACTGCACGAATCGTCATCAGATCCTCCGTTAGCGTGGCTTGATAGCGCAAGGAGTCTGGCAGATTGTGAGGAAGGGTGGGAGCGCGAGGGAATGTAGGAGGGTTCTGAATTAACCCAAGGCAAATGTGGGAGCTGGCTTGCCTGCGATAGCATCGCCTCGGTGTAACTGATATACCGAGGTGACTGTATCGCAGGCAAGCCAGCTCCCACATAAGCCAGGCTCCCACATTTTTTTCTGACCGTGTTTAGGCCTGGATAAGGCCCTTGATCTTCACAGTCGGATTCACATCAGCTTCATAGTCCACGCCGTCGATTTCAAACCCGAACAAACGCAGGAACTCCGCCTTGTAGCCAGCGAAATCGCTGATCTCGTTGACGTTGTCATCGGTCACCTGATTCCACAGTGCAGCCACGGCGTCCTGAACCTTCGGCTCCAGCTCAGCCAAGTCGGCGCGCAGGCGGCCGTCGGCGTCCAGCTTCGGCTCGCTGCCGTACAGGCTGTCTTTGAACAGGCCGTAAACCTGCTCGATGCAACCTTCGTGGGTGCCCTGCTCTTTCATCACTTTAAACAGCAGCGACAGGTACAGCGGCATGATCGGGATCGCGGAGCTTGCCTGGGTAACCACGGCCTTGAGCACCGACACACGGGCGTCGCCCTTCAGCGCAGCGAGGTTGTCGCGCAGGGTCAGGACTTTTTTGTCGAGGTCTTTCTTGGCTTCGCCGATGGAGCCGTTCCAGTAAATATCCTGGGTCAGCTTCTCGCCGAGGTAGGTGAACGCAGTGGTCTTGGCGCCTTCGGCCAACACGTCGGCGTCACGCAGGGCGTCGATCCACAGCTGCCAGTCTTCGCCGCCCATGACTTTCACGGTGCCGTCGATTTCTTCCTGGGTTGCAGGCTCAAGGGTGGTGTCGACCACAACGCCTTTGTCGGTGTTGATACCGCGCAGGGTCACGGCCTTGCCGATCGGCTTGAGGGTAGAGTTGTGCACCACGCCTTGCGGGTCGGTACGGCGCGGCGCGGCCAGGCTGTAAACCACCAGGTCGATCTTGCCCAGGTCTTTCTTGATGGTTTCGATGGTCAGGCGCTTGATCTCGTCAGAGAACGCGTCGCCGTTGATGCTCTTGGCGTACAGGCCTTTTTCCACGGCAAACTTCTCGAACGCCGCGCTGTTGTACCAGCCGGCGGAGCTCAGCTTGCCTTCTTCGCCTTCTTTCTCAAAAAACACGCCCAGGGTGTCGGCGCCGCAGCCAAACGCAGCACTGATGCGCGCGGCCAGGCCATAACCGGTGGAAGCGCCGAGGACCAGCACCTTCTTTGGGCCGCCTTCGATGGCGCCATGCTGGGTTACGTAGTCGATCTGCTCTTTGACGTTCGCTTCACAGCCAACAGGGTGAGCGGTCACACAGATAAAGCCACGAACCCGCGGTTTGATGATCATAAAATTTCTGCCTCTTCCAAGGGGTCGACGGCCAGTGGTGGCCATTCAACTTCAATCGTACCGGTCTATGACGCGCGAAAAACCGAAGCGTCACGATAGACGCAAATCTTCTGTTTACAAAATCCAATCGGCAAAACAGCTGGCGCGCAGCACCGCCTGGTTAAAAACTGTGTTCAACGTTCACAAATTCGCAATATTTAAAACGCCCGGCACCGTGATAACCCACTATCATGGCGGGATTGTTTCGCTTTGTTTCAGGTCCGGAGCCTCGCTTCATGAGTAAAAGTGCTGTGCAAAAAAAATTGGTCTCAGTCGCCTGGGTACTCGGCGTTCTGCTGTTCATCTATTGCTTCCCACGTACCAGCCTGGTGTTTCTGCTGCTGGTGCTGTTCTGCGGCATTTATGATTTCCTGCGCAACGGCCTGTACGACCGCGACAGCATCAAGAAATACTTCGTCGGTAACGGCCGCAACACCTGGATATTGGCGCCGTTCAATACCCTGTTCGACCTGTTGAGCCTGCGCAACCGCCACGTCTACACCATGCGCGACCTGCCGCCCGCCTGGCGCGAAGACCTGCAACAAGTCATCGACGACGCCATGGCCAACAAGGACGAAATCATCAGCTACCTGGACGAGCGCATGGCCGAGAAAAAGCGCGGCATGTTGTTCTTCCAGTGGTACGGTCGCCCGATCGAAACCACCCTGGACATCCCGCAACTGCGCAAGAAACTGCCGTTTGTGAAGACCATCGGCGTCTCGGTGTTCAACGAAAACCGCTCCACGTCCTTCCACTTCGGCCCGCTGCGCATGATGTTCCGCGTGCTCTACAACATGGCGCCGGCGCCGCATCACGACGGTGTTTACATCCAGGTGGGCAAGCACAAGCACTACTGGCACGATGACCCGCTGTTCATCTTCGATGACACGCTGATGCATGCCTCCTTCAACAAAAACGACGCAAAGCGTTACTGCCTGTTCATTGACATCGTGCGGCCGACCTTGCTGCCCTCAGTGCTCAACGCCGTGATTTCGGGTTTTGCCGGGTTGGTGTTTACCCTGCGTCGGGTTTTCTACAAAAACTGGAAGCTGATTCAGTAAGTTCTGCGGCATGATGGTGTTGACGGCGTTTGCGCCCTGCCCTTCTGGCGGCCAAACTAACTGTCTAGTGCGACCGAGTTCGGCGCTCACCATTCTCCAGCCATCGCCGCCCCTGGCGGCTGCGATGGCTGTGCTTTCAAGGAATCAGAATGCCCCAACGTCAAGTCATCAATGCCTCCGTCAGCCCCAAGGGCAGCCTCGAAACCCTGTCCCAACGTGAAGTCCAGCAACTGAGTGAAGCCGGTTCCGGCAGCATCTACACGTTGTTCCGCCAGTGCGCCCTGGCCATCCTCAACACCGGCGCGCATATCGACAACGCCAAGACCATCCTCGACGCCTATAAAGACTTTGAAGTGCGTATCCACCAGCAAGACCGTGGCGTGCGCCTGGAACTGTTGAACGCCCCCGCCGATGCCTTCGTCGACGGCGAGATGATCGCCAGCACCCGCGAAATGCTCTTCAGCGCCCTGCGCGATATCGTCTACACCGAGAACGAGCTGGACAGCCAGCGCATCGACCTGAGCAACTCCCAGGGCATCACCGACTACGTGTTCCACCTGCTGCGCAACGCCCGTACATTGCGCCCGGGTGTCGAACCGAAAATCGTGGTGTGCTGGGGCGGGCACTCGATCAATACCGAAGAATACAAATACACCAAGAAAGTCGGCCACGAACTGGGCCTGCGCAGCCTTGACGTGTGCACCGGCTGCGGCCCCGGCGTGATGAAAGGCCCGATGAAAGGCGCGACCATTTCCCACGCCAAGCAACGCATTACCAACGGCCGTTACCTGGGCCTGACCGAGCCGGGCATCATCGCGGCCGAAGCACCGAACCCCATCGTTAACGAGCTGGTGATTCTGCCGGACATCGAAAAACGCCTGGAAGCCTTTGTGCGCGTGGGCCACGGCATCATCATCTTCCCGGGCGGCGCCGGCACGGCCGAAGAGTTCCTGTACCTGCTGGGCATCCTGATGCACCCGGATAACCGCGATGTACCGTTCCCGGTCATCCTCACCGGGCCGAAACAGGCCGCGCCGTACCTGCAACAACTGCACGCGTTCGTCGGCGCCACCCTCGGCGAAGCGGCGCAGGCGCACTACCAGATCATCATCGACGACCCGGCCGAAGTGGCCCGCCAGATGACCGTCGGGCTCAAGGCCGTGAAGCAATTCCGCCGCGAGCGCAACGACGCGTTCCACTTCAACTGGCTGCTGAAGATCGACGAAGGCTTCCAGCGCCCGTTCGACCCCACCCACGAAAACATGGCCAGCCTGCAACTGAGCCACGCGCTGCCGCCCCATGAGCTGGCGGCCAACCTGCGCCGCGCGTTCTCGGGGATTGTGGCCGGTAACGTCAAGGACAAGGGTATTCGCCTGATTGAGCAGCATGGCCCGTATGAGATTCACGGTGACCCGGCGATCATGAAACCCTTGGACGAGCTGTTGCAGGCATTTGTCGCCCAGCACCGCATGAAGTTGCCGGGCGGCGCAGCCTATGTGCCGTGCTATCGCGTGGTGCAGTAACTAGCGCTGCACCGCCACGCATTTGATTTCCACCAATAGGCCGGGGTGTGCCAGTTCGGACACCCCGATCGTGGTCCAGGCGCAATGCCCGCGCGGGAACAGGCGGTTTTTCACCTCCCGAAAAACCGCCATGTGCTGGCGCATGTTCACGTGATAAGTGGTCATGTCCACCACGTCATCGAAGCTGCAACCGCCCTCTTCCAATACTTCCCTCAGGTTTTCCCAGGCCGCGATAAATTGCGCCTCGGGGTCTTCGATCACGGCCAGCTGCGGTGTACGGCCGACCTGGCCTGCGCAGTAAAGAG
Source organism: Pseudomonas sp. WS 5146 (assembly GCF_012985495.1). Lineage (NCBI taxonomy): Bacteria > Pseudomonadati > Pseudomonadota > Gammaproteobacteria > Pseudomonadales > Pseudomonadaceae > Pseudomonas > Pseudomonas sp. WS 5146. The sequence goes on along the minus strand of NZ_JAAQWL010000002.1, from coordinate 582,024 downwards.
TGTTGCCAACTTTTACCGCAGGCACGTAGCCGGCGCGCTCGACAATGGGTTGCATGGCGGCAGGAATGATGAGCTGACGTTCGGTCATAGCTTGTATCTCTTTGGGTCGCAGGCGGGCGTGTGAGCGCGCAGAGTTCGAGCTAGGGTTTTACCTGTTCCCACTCACTCACACCAGCAGAGCACCCTATGGACCAACGGATCTTGTCCTTCATCAATCCTTACCTTAACGTAAGGAATATCACGATGGAGATTTTCACTATGGCCACCGCCACACTCACCTCGAAAGGGCAAATCACTATCCCCGTGCAAGTGCGCACCGCGCTTGGTCTGGAAACAGGCGACCGGGTTGAATTTGTCGAAACGGAAGACGGCAAGTTTTCCATTATCGCCGCGAGCAAAACCGTGCAGGACCTCAAGGGGCTGATCCGCAAGCCTGCGCAGGCCGTGTCGATCGAAGACATGAACCGCGCCATCGCCGCGCAAGGAGCAAACGCCGGATGATCGGGCTCGATACCAATGTGCTGGTGCGCTATGTCACCCAGGATGACCCCGTGCAATCGCCCAAGGCCTCGGCGCTGATCGAGTCGCTCACCAGCGTGTCACCAGGCTTTGTCAGCCTGGTGTCGGTGGTGGAATTGGTCTGGGTGCTGCAAAGCTGCTACCAATCGGCCAAAAGCGACGTGGTGACCGTGCTGGAAACCCTGCTGCGCACCCGTGAACTGACCGTCGAGCACGCCGAGATTATCTGGCAGGCACTGCGACGATTCACAGGCGGCAAAGCCGACTTCGCCGACTACCTGATCGAACGCTGCGCCCATGCAGCCGGCTGTGAATACACCGCCACCTTCGACCTTGATGCGGCAAAAGCCACGGGAATGAAGCGCCTGGCTTGAGCCGCCGCATTGCGACGCATGCCGGGCTTTGGTAAAAAACGCCACTGCCCTTGATCAAGAGAACTCCCCACGTGCGCATGCTGCTTCTTGTTGCCATGGCCCTGGCGCCCACCCTCGCCCTGGCCGAGACCATCACCTGGCCCGACCTGCCCCAAACCTGCTTCGTCAGCGGCCGCTCCGCGACCAGCGTGGATATCGACAGCGGCTGCGCGGCGTTTACGCTGAATGTGCAAGGCAAGCCCGCGGGTTCACCGATCAAGGTGGATGTGCCGCAGTACGCCCTGCATGTGGATGAAGCCACCGGCAAGGAAACACCGGTGATCATCATCCAGGCCGAAGAACACGGCGACACCCAGATAGTTGGCTATCAGGAGTTGGGCAGCGATCAACTCGGTGCCGCGCTGCTGCGCGAGGTCAAGCTGTTAGGCACCCAAAAGCCGAGCTAGCCGTTTTGTCAGGTGCCAGGTTCAGCGAACCCAGCCACCGCCCTGCCAGTGATAACCGTCATTACGCTGCACCCAGTGCGGATGCACATAACGATAACCTTCGCGCACCTGCTCCCAATGGCCGTGCACCGCCACATAGCGCCCACCTTCCCAACGCCAGTAGCCGCGTGACCACACATAACCGTAGCGAGCCGCTGGCTCGACTTCGATCACCTGCACCGGCGGCGGCTGCGGCGCCACCACCTCGACATACTCTCGTTGCACCGACCCGCGCTCGTGCACCACGCGCTCTTGTACACACCCGGACGCCGCGACGACAAACGCCGCCAATGCCGCATAACGTAGCAACATACACACCCCTCGGGCGCCAGCGCCCAACGAATACACCGGTAAAAAATGCCCCCTTGCTGCAGCCTCGCTCCTGCTTGGCTCTGGGTTATTTTTAACAGGTGGTGTCTGTCAGGTTGCTGAACCTGAGGTATTCGCACCACAGGGCCGGTATTTGAGCGCTCAAGCGGGTCCGAAACGCCCCAGCACCGCCTCGACAAAGCGCCGCAACTTGGCCGTGCGCTGGCGGTTCGCCGTGTAGACCAGGTGCATGGAGCGGCTCGGCGCCTCGAAGCCTGGCAGCACCCGCACCAACTCGCCCTTGGCCAGTGCCGTGCGCAAGAAGTCTTCAGGGCCAAGCACGATGCCGAAACCATCCAGTGCCGCCGTCATCAACGCCCGGCTTTCGTTGACCTGCAAACGGCTGGCAACCTGCACCTTGTGCACAGTGGTGCCTTGGTAAAAGACCCATTCACGCTCTGCCGGGCGTGACCAGAACGCATAACCCAGGCATTCGTGATGCTCAAGGTCTGCCGGCACCAAAGGCACGCCCCGTGCGGTCAGGTAGGCAGGCGCAGCGCAGGCCACCAGGCGATAAGGTGCCAGCGGCCGAGCCGTAAGGCCGGTCGTTGCAAGCGGACCGATGCGAAAAGCCGCTTCGTAACCCTCCTCCACCAGGTCGACAAAACGGTCGGTCAGGTGCAAGTCGATTTCCACATCCGGGTTGTCACGCAAAAACCCGGTTATCAGCGGCATCAGGCTGTAGGAGCCGAACGTGACCGGGGCGGTGACCTTCAACTTGCCGCGCGGGGTGTCATTCATGATCTGCGCCAGCGAATCGGCCGCCTCGGCTTCCGTGAGGATATGTTTACAGCGCTCGTAGTACGCGCTACCCAACTCCGTCAGGCTTTGCCGGCGCGTGGTGCGGTTGAGCAAGCGGGCGCCCAGGTGTTGCTCCAGCGCGGTGACATGCTTGGCCACCATCTGCGGCGACAGGTTCAAGCGCTCGGCGGCGCGGGCATAAGAGCCCAGCTCGGCGGCCGTTACAAACGCACTCATGCTGGTTAGACGGTCCACGATTAACTACTCCTAGTAACTACACTGACTCCAAACCACACATTTATCACCCAATGGTTGCCAATCATCATAGCCACTCCCCCACTTCGCAGGAGCAAGGCCATGAAGATTGGTGTGATTGGAGCAGGTTTTATCGGGCGCGCCGTGGCCCAACTGGCCCTGGCTGCCGGGCACGCGGTGATGCTGAGCAACTCCCGTGGCCCGCAGACCATGAGCAGCGTGCGCAGCGGCATACCCGGTGTGCAAGTGGGCAGCGCGCAGGATGCCGCCCAGTTTGGCGACGTGGTGCTGGTGGCGATCCCGCTTGAACACTACCGCAGCGTGCCCGCGCAGTGGCTGGCAGGCAAAACGGTGCTGGACGCCAACAATTACTACCCTGACCGCGATGGGCATATCCCGGTGCTGGACCGTTTTGAAACCACCACCAGCCGCCTGTTGGCCGAGCATTTTGCCGACTCAAAGGTCGTCAAAGTGTTTAATGCGATCTTTGACTCAGACATCAATCGCGATGCACGCCCCCACGGTGCGCCTGACCGTCGCGCCCTGCCGGTGGCCGCCGATGATGCGACGGCAAAGGCGCATGTGATCACGCTGCTCGACGAGCTGGGTTTCGACGCCGTGGACGCGGGAACGCTGGATGAAAGCTGGCGCTTTGAGCGGGCCAAGCCTGCGTACTGCGTGCCGCTGGATAAAGCCGGTTTAAAGGCCGCATTGGCCGCCGCCGAACGCACGGTGGAACTGCCGCCAGCCGAACGCTCCCGCACCTGAACACACGCCCACAAAAAAGCCCGCTGACCGTTACCGGTTCAGCGGGCTTTTTAACATCAGGCTTGGCTTACAGCGCCAGGTCAGACGTCGGCTTGCTCGGCTCAGCCGCAGGCTTGGCAGCCTCGGTGGCCTGGGTTGCCTTTGGTGCGCTCAACTGCGGGATCGCAGGCGGAGGCGTCAGTTGCAGGACACCGGCGGTGTAGGCCCATTCCTTGGCAACAGCCTCAGGGCTGTCGTTCAGCTTGGTGCCGTAGCTCGGTACGATCTGGTGCAGTTTGGCCTGCCACTCAGGCGTCGCGACCTTGTCCTTGAACACTTTTTGCAGCACGGTCAGCATGATCGGAGCCGCGGTGGACGCGCCTGGCGATGCGCCCAACAGGCCGGCGATGGTGTTGTCGGCGGAGCTGACCACTTCGGTGCCGAGTTTCAGGACGCCGCCCTGCTCTTCGTCACGCTTGATGATCTGCACACGCTGACCGGCTTGCCACAGGCGCCAGTCGGACTGCTTGGCGTTCGGGAAGTACTCTTGCAGCGCCTTGAAGCGGTCGTCATCAGACAGCATCAGTTGGCCGGCGAGGTACTCGACCAGTGGGTATTCACGAATACCGACTTTGGTCATAGGCCAGATGTTGTGGGTGGTGGTGCTGGTCAGCAGGTCCAGGTACGAGCCTTCCTTCAGGAACTTGGTAGAGAAGGTTGCGAATGGGCCAAACAGAATCACACGCTTGCCATCCAGCACGCGGGTGTCCAGGTGTGGAACCGACATCGGTGGCGCGCCAACCGAAGCCTTACCGTAGGCCTTGGCCATGTGCTGCTCGGCGATGGCCGGGTTATCGGTCACCAGGAACGAACCGCCCACCGGGAAGCCTGCGTATTCCTTGGCTTCAGGAATGCCCGACTTTTGCAGCAGGTGCAGTGCACCGCCGCCGGCGCCGATGAACACGAACTTGGCGTCGGTTTCGGTCTTGGTGCCGTCTTTCAGGTTTTTGTAGCTCACACGCCACGAACCGTCGGCGTTCTTGGTGATGTCCTGCACTTCGCTCGACAGTTTGAGATCAAACTTCGGCGTGGTTTGCAGGTGAGCGACGAACTGGCGGGTGATCTCGCCGAAGTTCACGTCGGTGCCGATCGGGGTCCAGGTGGCGGCGATCTTCTGCTTCGGATCACGGCCTTCCATCATCAATGGAACCCACTTGGCGATCTGCGCCGGGTCCTCGGAGTACTGCATACCGGCGAACAGCGGGCTCGCTTGCAGGGCTTCGTAGCGTTTTTTCAGGAACTTGATGTTGTCATCGCCCCACACAAAGCTCATGTGCGGTGTGGAGTTGATGAACGAACGCGGGTTCTTCAGCACGCCCTGCTGGACCTGCCAGGACCAGAACTGACGGGAAATCTGGAACGCTTCGTTGATCTCGACCGCTTTCGGGATCTCAACGGTGCCGTCCTTGTTTTCCGGGGTGTAGTTCAGCTCGGCCAGGGCCGAGTGACCGGTACCGGCGTTGTTCCAGCCGTTGGAGCTTTCTTCGGCCACGCCATCGAGGCGCTCGACCATCTCCATCGACCAGTCCGGCTGCAGCTCATTGAGCCAAACACCCAGGGTCGCACTCATGATGCCGCCGCCGATCAGCAGCACATCGACTTTCTTTGCCTCTTCCGCGTGAACGGACGTGATCCCCATCGACAAAGCCAGCCCCAGCAGGGCAGTGTTTACTTTTTTAAACATCAGTAGCACCTATGATAAAACGCCATCCGCCCTACCGCCCCTGACTCTGCAGGCCGTAGGGTGGGCACACAAGGCCGACGTAGCGACCTCACTGTTTTTGTCCCTTCTGCGCTGACTTCTTATCATTATTGGCTTCAGCTACCTGGGCGACAGCCGACCGCCGGGACGTATACGGGTGTACGCACCGGGGAAAGACTAGACCAAGACGGCGCGCAGAATATCACGCTGAACCGCATTTATGCGCCGTTTGGCCAATTGACAGCTCTAAATCGCGGCTTTTAACGCGCACGTGTCAAGCATCGCAGCCGCGACCTGGGGTCACAGGGCGTTTAATCAAACTGAACCCTCGCGCAAAACGCTGTTCTAGACACCTTCGTGGCGGCTTGCGTAGCATCGCCACTGTCCTTCGTGCACTTTTTTCCTACAGAGTTACCCATGACTATCCAGCAAACACCCGGGCACGTACTGCCCGCGCGCAGCGCCGCCAAAATGGAAGCGGCCATGGCCGTGGGCGCCTTCGCGATCGGCACCGGCGAATTCGCCATCATGGGCCTGATGCCCGACATCGCCCAAAACCTGGGCTTAAGCGAACCCCAAGTCGGCCACGCCATCAGCGCCTACGCCCTGGGCGTGATGGTCGGCGCGCCACTGCTGGCCATCCTCGGCGCCAAACTGCTGCGCAAACACATGCTCTTACTGCTGATGGGCCTCTACGCCCTGGGCAACCTCGCCACCGCCTTCACCCCGACCTTCGGCTCGCTGGTGGCCTTTCGCTTCATCAGCGGCCTGCCCCACGGCGCCTACTTCGGCATCGCGGCCGTCGTCGCCTCCAGCATGGTGCCCAACGACAAACGCGCCGGCGCCGTGGCCCGCGTGATGATGGGCCTCACCCTCGCCATGCTGCTCGGCAACCCCATCGCCACCTTCCTGGGCCAACACCTGGGCTGGCGCTCGGCGTTCGCACTGGTCAGCGCCATCGCCCTGTGCACTATCGCCCTCGTCTGGCAATTCGTCCCCGACCGCCACGACGAACCGCGCAGCGACCCGCGCAAAGAACTGCGCGCCTTCACCAAACCCCAAGTGTGGATGGCCCTGTCCATCGGTGCGATTGGCTTTGCCGGCATGTTCTGCGTGTTCAGCTACCTCGCCCCGACCATGCTCGAAGTGACCAAAGTCTCGCCCCAATGGATCCCCTTCGGCCTCGCCGCGTTTGGCGTCGGTGGCATCATTGGCAACATCGCCGGTGGCAAACTGTTCGACCGCCTGCAATTTCGCGCCGTGGGCTGGATCATGGTGTGGTCGATGGCCGTACTGATCTTCTTCACCTTCGCCGCCAGCTCGCTGTGGAGCGTACTGCTGGGCATCGGCCTGGTCGGCACCATGATTGCCATGGCAGCGCCGCTGCAAATCCGCCTGATGGACATCGCCCACGAAGCCCCAAGTTTGGCGGCAGCCTCCAACCACGCAGCGTTCAACCTGGCAAACGCGCTAGGGCCGTGGTTCGGCGGGATGGCAATTACAGCGGGATATGGCTGGACCAGCACCGGCTACATCGGCGCCGCCACAGCGCTGGTCGGCCTGGGCATCTACCTCATCGCCCGCCGCATGAAAGGCGGCCACTGAAATATCAGGCCACCCCTACTCCAATGTGGGAGCCCAGTACCAATGTGGGAGCGGGCTTGCCCGCGATAACGGTGGGCCAGTCAACAAATCAACGACTGCCCACTCGCCCACTCAATTATCATGCAACAACCCCGACCCATACTCCCCATAACTACTCCCCAACCCACTCCCGCCAAAACTCATCTTGGCCGCCTTGCTCGGGCTATGGTCCCCAAACGCCTGGCATCCGCCAGTAAAACAAGGGTCACCGCTCCCGCCCGACGACTCCGTCGAACAAGCGCCCAACAGCAACGTGCCAGCAATCAGCGCGACTTTAACCAGATTCGAGATCATGTTTTCAGTTCCCTGTGGGCTGGAGGTGCGGGGGCCTCTCTTGAAGAGGATCGTAGACCTCAAAGGCGCTGGGGATTATGAAATTTTGCGCGGTGACAGCATGGGTTCAGGTTGCCGCCTTTGGGTAAGGCGGCGGGGTTGGGGTTCAGGCGGTGGCTGGGCTGGCGGCAGGGGCGACTTGCTCTTGGGCGCGGGCGACGAGTAGAGCGCTTAGGTCGATGAGTTGCTGGATGCCGAGGATGATGGCGCGGTGCGGGTCTTCTAGGTCGAAGGCCAGGGTGGCGGTTATTTGGTTGGCGGAATCGAGGTGCTCGGAAGCGTTGGCTAGGAGGGTTTCGGTGTCGATGTTGGGGCTGACGTGGAAAAGGTTGCCGGGGGCGGGTTCGGAGATTGCATCGTGGTCAGATGGCGGCAAGTAATGGTGAATAGCTCGTTCGGCCGCTGCGTGAAGCTTGGCGTCGACGGGTGCAGCGTTGTGATCGACATAAGGATTGCGTGATTTGTTAGGCATGGGCGAAGCTCCAAATATTTTCGGGAGTTAAAACGCCTTAGCAATACGGACTTCCACCTCCGGCCGCTGGGTTTGCGGCGGCTTGAGGAGGTTAGCGGTGGGTGGTCTGACGGGCAAGCTGAGAAAAGTGTGGGAAGGTTCCTATGGTATATCGTGGTCTGACCCCGATTACCCTTTAAATAAATATAAACCCTTATCAATCAGCATCTTATAAACTTATTACTTAAAGAATTACCTGAAATTACTTACCTGAGTAATTCCTGAACCTCAATGAATCCGGGGCTTCCATGCACTTGCTTAACACCCCGTTACCTTATTACCTTTTTCCGATGCCTTTCCTGAAAACACCTGCAACGATCAGCAAACCTCTTCAGATATTTCCCTACCCTTCGCAGGGTTCCGCAGTTTTTTACCCCTCTTAAAACGCAAACCAAGCGCCCAGCCTCAGCCGCTGCGAGCGGTCCGCAGGGGCGCAGAAAAACGACCCATTTAGCCCGCAGGCGAGGTGGGGGGGCGACGGCGCGCGCCGAGTTGAAGTACGCCTGTCCCTCCAGATGTGGCACGTCAACTCCCCACGCTGAGATTGTGGCACGCTACTGCCCTGAAGCTCGCTTGGAACCTCTCTCGGGAGGGCTGCGGGCGCACCACGGCCTATCTGGGCAGGACGGAACGACTTGGGACGGGAGACGTTGTGAATCGCCAATGGACGCCGCTACTATCGGGCACATTCGATATCGGCAGGAAGTCTCCGCGTGCAAACAGTACGGCAACTGATGCCCGTTCCGTTCTACGAGGACACTGTTATCCTCTCCTCGACAGAGCCCTTGCCCGCTCGCCTCGTAACTCATTGTTCAGGCAAACAAAATGAGCGTCATGCAGTACAATCTAAAACTCGCTGTCAGTCCTATTTGATAGGCAACTAGAGGAGAGCTTAAAATCATGGACAATTCTGAACGAAATTATAGAGACACACCGACTACTAGTAGAAAACATCTCAAGAGACTTACCGACTACATCACCAAACTACTTGAAAGTGGGCGAAACCTAGAGGCACACTACTTCTTTTTAGAACTTTGCAAGATTAATCCATCTCATGAAAAAACAATCAGACTAGGCTACAGCATAGCGATATCTCTTTTTGATAATGATGGAGTCTCTAAATACGACAAGCTGCTTGCTGACTCCAACCCAGACATCAACGAGTTACTATGGTTCCAGTTAAGGTACTACCACTCACTAAACAATAACTCCGCATGTGAACGGGTAAGTTGTGAACTACTCAAAAAAATGCGAGACAACAAGTATTTACCTATCATAATTGAGGTATGCATAGAGAGAAAAAGCTATGTAATCGCTGAGCACCTAGCTCAATTTTTAGCAAAAAATCGCTTATTTTTACGCCCCCCGACTGACACATGGTTGCTGCATATAGTTATTACAAAACTGCTTGAGACCTTCTGGAAATATAGATGACTCACTTCTTAGTAGTTAGAATACTTGACGACCGAAGTATATCAATTCCTTGCACAATGGTTTATGGGAGCGTGGAACTTAGATCCTTCACAGCCGACTCTAAACTAGAGACAGAAGCACTAGAGTCATCCGCTTCTGAAGGAGGCCTGGACTTTGACAAACATAAAGTCTGCGCCAGGATTGCCACTATCGTAGAATGCGACACATCTAACGAAGCAGTCCAACAGGCTGACAATAAATTCCTTGAAGTCCTAGATTTTAAGTCTACAGAGTTCGCCGTATCCAATATAAAAACTTCGAAAATAGGTTTCATTAAAAATTTAGTCTCTGGAGAAATAGCTCCAATAAAGAAATCCGGATTTGAACAATCGATGTCTTTTGTTGTTCGACCAGGTAGCATCCAGTCCTTCGACAGCACCAACTATGTGCTTTCTATAAAAAGCGATTTAAGCGAACGATACAAGCGTTCTCTCCACTGGGCGCGAAACAGCAAGAACGAAGTAAACCCTCAACTGAGAATTATATTTTCATGGTTCGCCTTAGAGGCTCTTTTGAAGGCCGATGACAATGACAACTCAGTCGAGAGCTACATTCGTTTATTCATGGGCTTCCCAAACGGCATCCAACTGAGCTTACTATCAGCCAACACAAAAGTACTACTTGAAAATCATGAGAGGTATAAGTACTGGCAAAAAAAACTATTTGAGATTGTTATAGAAATCCGAAACTTTCGTAACGACTCAGTACACTCTGGCTTTAGAAGCATGGATTTCACAAAAGAAAAGCTTGACCAATTCAAAATAGTCATGACTTTTGCAGTGACACGTTGCCAAGCTGGAGTAATGAGAGCTCTACTTGCAGACATTAATTCTTTACCCGAATTTAAAGAGTACGCGGTTCCTTTATTTGAGCAAAATACCAACATAATCAACGACACCCATGGAAACATCATTTACTCGTTAGAGCACCCAATGAGTTATTAGAAGATATCGGGGTCAGACCACGATACTCCGGCAGTGAGGTGGAACAAATCACTTCCAGATACACACAGCGACGACCTGCTGATCCAAGCCAGCGCTCCGCGGTGTAAGATGCCCTACAACCATCCACCATCGAGAGCGCCATGACTGGAATCTCCCTAAACCTCCCGGAAGACCTGTCCAAAACCAACGGCCAGACTGCGACCTATCTGGCGATGGACGTCCTCCGCGACTACATCGAAAACGAAAAAACGCTGACCGCTCAGATTGAGCTGGCAGTAAAAGAAGCCGATCAAGGCAAATTCGCCACCGATGACCAGGTGGCAGCGATGCGCGCTAGGCGCTGGAGCCTGAATGTGGGTTGAGTGGCTTGAAAAAGCGCTCAAAAATCTGGAAGACGAAGCAAACTACACCACTCTCGAAAATCCAAGGGCAGCTGACGACTTCTCGGACGCCATCATCGACAAACCAGCACAAAAATCTTTACCCCCAAGAACCCACTATAGTCCTCATAACTCTCTATATGGGATAGAAGATGGAACAACTTTAATTCTGAAATCACTCCAATAGTCCCGACTTTCGTTCGCCAGCTCAAAATTATTAATAAATGACCGCATCGACGCAACAGCGAGATGTTGATTTTTCATCGGGCCCACGTGTATAGACTTAATATGGCGAGGTTCAATATCGACTTCTAGGTATGGAACAACAATCCCACTACGGACGCGATACTTGATGAGTTTCGAATGTGCTGTTTCCAATCGGCAAATCCGCATCTCATTCTCCTCTATAAAACTCGGGTGCTTGAATAAATTCACGGCATCACCTAAGTTCCAGAGTGCTTTAGCAATCTCATACCCATCCATGTCGTCATATTTCATCAGTTCCTCTGTAATTGATTTACGCGCCTCAGCTACCAAATCTTTGGCCAATTGAATCTTAGTTTCGATATCATAAACACACGCTTGCACCGGGGCGAGGTCAGCTTTCAGCGTCTCATGAAATTCTATAGCATAACTCCCATATGAGCGCCACTGAACCAAATGATCTCCAACCGTGCTGAATGATCCAATAAAAGCATGCTGTTCAGCAAGCCACCCATTTACACTATCAACTGTAAAACCCTGCAGGTGAAACAGTGCTTGATCAGTAACAACATCGCCAGCGCCAATTAGATCTTGAATTTCTCTAACTACATATCTCGCGCCATCTAACGCCTCATCCGAGTCATTCATGAAGCGTATATCAGTAAGCCAAAGCTTTCTATTTCCGATAATTGAGAGTACAGCGGCAGCATCAGTGTAGTGAAAGAGTGACATAGAACCCTCATATCCCAGTAAAAACTCAAGTACGCAAAAGCACACCTTACCAACACAAATAGATCAAGAAAATATCTGGCTCAATGGCCGTCTTCATATCCTCGGCATATCCCATCCGGAGAAACGTTACGTAGAATGTGATCAGAAGCGCACCACACATCTCTCCAAAGATCCATCCCTGATAGACTACGCACCTTCGCCTCTCTGATTCAGCCCCTCCATACCCCTACAATCCGCTCCCCTCTCCCGCCGCTTCTCCGTCGCCCCATGATGGATTGGAATTACTAATCCTATAGGCCACGTATTCCTTGCTCTGCAGAGCCGACCTGAAAGCTGAGTACCACTTTCGTACCAATACTACTTCCAAGCAGTGACGCCATGCTCCTCACGACAGGCGGCAATCGGCCAAAAGCAGAAGTTCGAAGCAGACCGTTTCTGATCCCGATCCGGCCTGGAATGCTGTCTACGAAATCAGAAGCGATTCAGGGCGAACGTATCGGTTCATTTGGAAGGCACGTTTCGACTTAGAGAAGATGTAGATCGTACAACCACTTTCAATTTAAAGTGGTTAATTCTATGACGTCCATTCAAGCTAGTTCTGAGACGGCAAAATGTCTTCCAGAATTTCCCAGCCCTTGTTCTTTTAGAAAATTAAGAGCGCCATCTTCAGAGGCTGATGGGAACAGTTCCCTAGCAGATACTGGATTTGACAGAGTGAAGCCCGGCTTGAGGCGAATTTTTAAACTTAGGTATCTAGCGCAGTAGTTGCGAGCAAGATTGCCTGCACCACCAAGTAAGCCGCATTTTTGTCTTGCGGGCCTCAGGGCGTCATTAGTTGAAAGTATAGATGCTAGGTCCATATACGGGTGCACCCCCTTAACCAATGGAAATAAGAATATGGTTGGCCAGCTCTCGGGGTCTGAGCTATTCCAAGAATAGTTCTCATATTGCATTTTCCCTTGTGCATTGTTAGTGCATCTGTGAGTTGCAAACCAGGTCGCTATCTCGGGGTCGCTGGTGATATCTAAATATGCGGAGGGGGCTCCGTATTGTTGTAGAAGCAATCCTCTTTGATAGGAGGTAAGCCCTTCGTTCGTTACGGAAGCTCCCCCTTTAGCTGGAGCTTCCGTTTGGCCGTCAATATGATGCGGAACGAGATTTTTTGCGCAATGGACCCATTCTGCCAACTCAACAATCAAACCTTCAAAGCTATCAATATCATCTAAATAGCTGTCATATTTTCGATAAAGAGAAGGTGTAAAATCGGACTCCCTAATATTTGAATATGGAGTAACTCCTACTTTAGCTAGCTCCAAACGGTCTGGAGTAAGGTAGTCTTTATTCTGCCCTCGAAACCAAAGCTCAACTTCTGGCACTTTTTTTGCGGATTTGTTTAATCGGTTGATGAGATCTATGAGTTCATCTTCAGACCCTACCTGAACTTCTGGCGTGATACTACGTTTTAAGGGGTCGCTCTCGGGAGCGAGTATGTCGTCGAAGAGATATCTTCCTGCTAAAGCACCTCCAGAGAGCAGGTTGTCAGATCGTTCGCCCCAAAGTTCACGAGATAATTTTCTGGGCATCGATTGGAGGTGCGTGATCCAAATATCAATTGCAAAGCAATAATTACGTATTCGGTCATTTTCCTTCCAGAAAATAAACCCGTAGAGCGGATCTAATAGACACAGAGGTTCTTGTAGTTCTTTTAATTTTTGCAGCACTGAAAGAGAATTTGGCGCGTAGCACGCCAGCATCTTTAGCGACAATAGCGAGAGCTTAGAATGCTTGTATTTAGAGCTAACAAGTGAATTGATCCTCAGTTTCTCTAACGATCTTTCGAGAAACTCAGACTGTACAGGGTGGGTAGGTTCGATAGTGAGTGCCGTTTTCTCGTGCGGGTTTGATATTCCCAATTTTGCTATTACATTGTTTATTTCCGAAAAATATGACGCTCGTGCAGCTTGGTCGCGATGAAGCCCTTTGAACTTCCGAAGATTTTCAGGTTTTTGAGATCGTTGACGAGCTAAAACGATATCTTTTTTCCATTCTATACGAATATTTTCAATCATTATGTTCTTTTCAGCAAGAGTAGTGATAGGGATTGCGCATCTCGCCTGTTGATATATACGCGACCCCGAGATTAATCTCGAGTTATTTTGATTAGTGCTTATCTAGAAACTCGAGCCATTGGCTTTCCTAGAAATCTTCATATTTATAGCTTTTGCGACTCTCAAACTAATAAATGAGATTCCATTGATTGAAATCTAAAATATTTTGCAAATAAAAATGATGAAAATTGATTGTCTTAAACTTTTTAGACCAATAGGCTATTCGCTGCTCCTGAGTCTGGTTCAAGCCACTCCATTCAACAATCATAATGTGCTTAGATTGTGCGTGCGCTGCTATTACATCATTCAGATGATCGTCATCACCAGAATAGCCAAAGACGATAATCTCTTGAGATTCATTAAGACTGAGATTCAAATAGTTCCAGTATGTGGATAGCACTATCGATGCTCCGATAGCTGAGCGTTTATGGCGTACATGTGTCAAAACTATATGGTCAGATCCTTCAGGGGAGAAGGGGTTGAGTTCGTGTCTATCTCTTTTTCGGGCCAAACCATGATGATCGAAGAAAAGCGGGGACCCATGAAGGTGCAGATAATATCCAAAATTGTTGTTGTATAGACGTACAAGAGCATCAGGGCTGAAGCCGGAAGTGACCATGCCATCAACTAGAGTAGTGTCGAAGTAGCCAGCCATTAGGTTTGCGTCTAGGAAAGCCCCATACAGCAATTTGTCATAGTTCAACGTAGCTATATGGGATTTCGTCTGGCGGACGAATCTAATCAGCGGATCCAAAAACGTTTGAGGAAGTCCGCCATTATACAAATGCAACCTGGTAGCAACCTTGTGTATATAATTACCAACAGCGACAGGGAACTGTTGTCCTTCTTGCGAAAGCCAATGCACGTTCATTCTCTGCGACATGTTTATGCTGTTAAGCGTCTTACAGGCAGAGATCACTAGGTGGAGAGGGTCGAGTTGGTCTTCGCGCTGAGGTATCGCACCGTTGCCTCCGATGCATTGGCTGATCAATTCCTTGTGAACGTCCGAAACGGCAACGGGATCATTCCATACGTCGGCCATTGCATTTGTTAATGAAAAATGGCGGGGATCAAGTGCCATCCCAAGTCCGTTTCCAAAAATTAAAGTTTTCCTAGGCATCCTTGCTCTCCTGACTGCACTCTAGCGATGTGTAGACTTAATAGGGGCATATTGCCATTTCCGGCTACCTCAATGGAAGAGGGATCAAGAGACAACGGAGGCAGGTGGTACAGAAGTTGTACTGGAAGAAATTTTCCCTGCTAGAGGTTAATAAATTCGGGCTTTCCAAGAAGATTTGCTCCAATCCATCATCGGCATAAATCTATAGGGTGCAGCTGCCGCTTTTGGCCGGTTAGCGACGGCCTGACTTCGACCGTCGCTATGCATGATCAAACTTCAGTCTGTTCCGCCATCTCCAGTGCGTCATCGACCTCAATCCGCAGATATCGAACAATGCTCTCCAGCTTCGTATGGCCGAGCAGCAACTGAACCGCCCGTAGGTTCTTCGTTCTGCGATAGATTAGTGATGCCTTCGTACGTCTCATTGTGTGAGTGCCATACATGGCTGGATCAAGGCCTACGGCTTTCACCCAGCCTTTGACGATACGAGCGTATTGACGAGTAGCAAAAAAGGGGACAGATTTATTTAGCCGTCCTACGGTGGCCTACCGAACCAAAACAGCAACCAACGATTTAAGATTCCGACTGGATGCAATCATTGAGACTGCTATGAAACGGAATCCCTGACGCTGCCGGAAGATTCAACTCCCCAACGATGTAGCCGCCAACCTCACCCGATCCCAGCCCCAATCCTGATAAACTCCCCGCCTCTGCCTCACCCATTCAGATTGCCCAATGCCCTTAATCACAGCTGCCCCCCAATCCCTCTCCCGCCGCTTTAGCGTTGCCCCCATGATGGATCGGACGAACCATCTCTTACCCCCTTGCAAATAAAGGCCAAAACGCCTTCTCCCTATCCCTCGTACCACCTATGTACCACCAACCTATACTCCCATCCCTGCGCCTCCACTCCGCTCAGCCGCTCTAGCAAAATTTAAGCATCCGTTTTCAGCTCCAATCACGACCACTATCACAGCCGGGCTTTCAGGTTTCTTCGGAAGCTTCCCAAGCTGATAACGAGGGTTCACCCCCGCCCCTGTTTCAAGGGCTCCAGTGGTATCAAGGTAGCGTCAGGGCGAAGCAGTTGAGAGTCACAGGATTTGTGTGAGAGCGCTGAGCTGGCACCTTTCCGTCTTCAATTCCGATTTTCAGGTTGACCCCTGGGAAAGAGGTAATTTTGGTAATTTTCTTTTCTACTAGATAGAAAACCCAACAAAATCAGATGGTTGAGAGAATTTAATAAAGGTAATCATAAGGTAAGCAGTAGGTTAGAAAATTACCTTTGACCTGAGTAATCTAAGCTTTAATAAAACCCTTTAAAATCAGCAACTTGTCATAATATTACCTCCAGCCTTACCCGATATTACCCTCTGAGGTAATGCGTCAACGCTAGGGTTTATAAGGGCTTCAGGCCCGTTCCTGCATCGCATTACCAAAATTACCCTTATCCCGCCCCTAGACCTGAAATTGACCCGATGATTCGCTGCTATGCTTGCGACTTTCCGAATGGAGTCGAAACCATGGCCACCGAATATTCGCTACCGATAGTCCTCGAAAAAATCTACGAAAATCAGCTAGCTTTGGAAGCCGCAATTATGGAACTGACACTCCTAGCAGAACGGCAAGGCTTTGCCGATGCTGGCGTCAATGCCCGTTCCGCCCTAGATCTAATTGGCGAAAATGCTGGCTTCATCAAGCAGGGCTTGGCGCGCTTGAGAAAAATGGAAAAGTAATAGCTGCTGAGCGGCCTTGCTCTCACTCAGTGAGCCATAAGCCAGAAGGCGAGATTCGACCAGAGCAACTCTCAGCAAACAGCACTAGCAAAACCGATGGTGGTTCGCGTCAAACCTTCGAGAGATACAAGAGGTATCGTCTTACTGTTAAAAGCGCTCAACCTAGGCACATGATGATAAGAATACAAACTTAACCCATCTCTTGGAGTGGTCATGCAGAGAACTTTTTTATCAGACAGCAACAATGATTATAAATTACTAGAGAATTTCCTTAGAGAAGGAAAATTTGGCAAAATGCCTGACCATGAATCGAATAAAGCCCAGTTTGATCCGCTGAATCAGGAGTTCATCACAAATGCAGTTCATAGCCAAAACCCCGGCTTATTCGGATCGTATAGTGCTTCAGAACTAGCTGACCTAAAGAGAACACTAGAGGAAACTGTTTTACCAACTCGTTACGACTCAGTATCAGCATTTAATCTGATCAATGGATTGGTAGAAGAGGTAAAGCGGGCTGCCGCTGAATTAGGTGCTGACATTACGTTATTCCCTTTATATGCAACGGTACCCACTGGGAGAGTTAATGCCACAGCTGTTAACATCCCAGGAGCATCTAAACCTTTTCTTTTGTTTGACGGTCAACTTTTAACATTTTGCCATCTTATTTCTAAAATCTATGCAACCTCATTCGTCACTACAAAAAATGGGGATATGAGGTCATTTTCAACTGATCTATCGACGATTACAAAGAAGATATCGGCTCACCCGGAAATTGTGAGCCGCCTTGCAGGGGTACTCACTGCGTTTATTCGTACGGGTCGTCCAGCCACTTCGAAACCTTTCCCTGTAGACTTAGATTCCATCGGCCTTGTCGAATGTCTGCGCAAAAGCATGGAAATTTTCGTAATTGCGCATGAGTTCGGTCATGTCTACGCTGGCCATCTTAACAATTTTCTACCGATGAATGCCTTTCCTTCCGACTCGAACGTTTCGCCACAGCACAAGAAGGAATATGAAGCTGATTATATTGGACTTGTATTAACATTAGCTGTTTTAACCAAGGAAGGATACGACGTTGCCCTATCCATAATTGGAGTAAAGCTATTCTTCTCAATCCTAGACTTAGCTAACAGATATGCAGACTTCATTAAATCAGGAGTAAAGAAAAAATTCGTTAGCACACCCTCTGACTCACACCCATCAAATGAGCAACGTCGGATCGCAATCGACCTGGGTTTGAACGCCCTAAAGCTGGAAAATGAAGAAATTTTACGCTCTAAATCACTTTGTGAAGTTTTTGATAAAATCACTCATATTTTCTGGCAATCATTAACTCAGCCAACTAAAAAAACAGGCCGAAACGATCAATGCCTTTGTGGCTCTGGGCGAAAATATAAGAGCTGTTGCATGAGCTAGTGACACCCGACATTGGTCACTCACTGATCTGAATTGCATCTTAATTTTGTAGAGACCCTTGGGGGGACTCCTAAATCGCAGAGCAGAGCTGTTGGAATAAGTCCTCTTGGGATTTATCGTGCTCTAACTGACGAGTCCCTCATCGCACGTCAATGTGTGAAATTAGCAAAACAGCGTGAAAGCCCTTTGTTCTGGGCCGTTCCGACGAGCTGATACCATTTTTGGAGCGCGTCAATAACTACCTAGTACGAGCTGTTAAGAAAGTAAAAACCCTAGAATTTGCATATTTTTCTGTATTCACCCTTGCAAACCAAGGCCTCCAGAGATCTGAGTTCGATCTGCCTGGCTCCGGGTGGTGCGCAAATCCGCTGCACCTTTTTGCAAAACCTTACACACAATGCAATAGCAGCGTCGTCCCCGCCCCCCACAGCGGGCCTGTGTCAGAACGTCAATTACATCACCTAACCTCTTGCACAAAAAGCAGATGAAAAGCCCGTCGGCGGGAGGGGGATAAGTGCTTTTACTGTGAGTTTTTTCGTGCAGGACGGCTTCCTAGCGTACACATACCTATTTGCTCAGTGAGCAAGAGCGCCAAAGAAAGAGCGCCCCTCTTACCTCAGGATGAAGGTAAAGAGTCTTCAGAACCATGCGCTCAGAATGCGTCGAACCAAAGCGCAAGTATTTTCTTAAAAATCAATTAGTTAGAGACTCACTCACCTGCTCCATCGTTCGTTGGACGTCATTAAATCAATGTGCCATTATGATCCCTATTCAATTTTCAGCTTCAGTCCATAGCTAAAGGGATATTTTTATGGCTTATAGTTTGTCAAGAATGACCGTATACGCACTATTAAGTGGGTTAGAAGAAGATCTCAGAGCCGTGATTAAAAATCGCTTGGGAGCCGAGAGACATGAAAATGAAAGATTTGATCAGCAGCTCATATCACGATGCAAATCCAGACTTGAAAAAGAAATAGGATCTTCATACGATGAAAACACTCTCGACAACCTAATTGATTATTGCGACTTAGGCGACACATATCAAATTATCAATTCAAACCAACAGAGTTTTGATGAAGACTTTAGCCAAACAATCAGATCAAGGACAAAACAATTCGAAAAAATAATACCCATCCGAAATAGAGTAATGCATATTAGGCCTCTTAATTTCGATGATTTACCTTTAGTTACAGACTTCTGTAACGAGCTGGTAAACAACAGCTCTTATTCTTGGGAAAACTTACAAGACACTTTTAATCGCTTGGAAGACGATCCTAGTTTTGTTCTGGACTTAAAAATACCTTTACTGGATGCAGACAGGGATAAAATACCTCATAACTTGCCACTTCCCGACTTCGATGAAACAGGATTAATTGGCAGAGACACGCAAGTCAAGCAAATAAAAAAACTGTGCCTTGGTGGCTTTCCTGTTATATCTATTGTTGGTGAAGGCGGCGTAGGCAAAAGTGCTCTAGCCTTAAAGGTAGCTTATGAGTTATTAGAGGAAGATGTTAACCCTTTCGATGCCGTAGTGTGGGTAACATCTAAAACAACCCAAATAACAGTGAATGAAATACGCGACATTAAGGGAGCAATAACAAGTTCGGTCGGCGTACTTCAAGAAATTTCAGCTCAGTTGAGCGGTGTGGAGTCGGGAGATCCATTAGCTGAAATCATTGAGTACCTAGGCACTTTCAAAATTGCTTTATTTATAGACAACCTAGAAACCATTATGGACCAAAACATCCATAAATTCGTGAGTTCATTACCTGACGGTAGCAAACTAATCATTACGTCTAGAATAGGTCTCGGTGCATACGAGTATCCAATAAAATTAGGTGGCATTGAAGAAGCGTACGCCGCCAAACTAATACGCACCCTTGGCCAGCTCAGAAACGTTAGGACTTTGGCAACTCAGGACGAGCCTACACTGCGCAGATACGCGAATAGGATGTATCTAAACCCAGGCTATATAAAATGGTTTGTTAGCGCCATTCAGACAGGGATCGCGGCAGAGGCCGTATTGCAAAACTCCTCCCTTTTCCTAGAGTTCTGCATGAGTAATGTTTATCAATTTTTATCTCAGGACACTCGAGACCTAACTACAACTATGCAGTGTGCTCCAGGTTGGAAAGATATAGCAGAACTTTCATATTTGTCTGGCTTCGAGGCGATCAGAATTCAGAAAGCACTACAGGAGCTAATGACAACAAATATGCTCGCTGAGTCCTCCAAGCCGACTGGTGGCAGTGTCAAAACTACATACCAGCTCGCGGAACTAGCCAGAGCATACCTAAACAAGCACCATCGGCCTTCAAATGCATTCCAACAGAAAGTAAAAGCAAACAGAAACAGACTAAACTCTGTAGTAGAAATGAGAAGCGCCGCTAATGGTAACAAATACTCGACAATGAATATCAAAGTACGATCCAAAGCTGATCGTGTTATCGTAAAAATGTTGCATGACGCGATGAAGCATTTGCGGGTGGCTGCTAATGAACCCGCGTACGAGATTTTGGAAGAGGCGAGAAGGCTAGCACCGGACTATTTTGAAGTTCCACGCGTACTTGCTTATTTCCATCAAAAAAATGGTAATTATCCGGAAGCAAGAGAGAGTTACGAGTTAGCTATCGCACTAGCTCCTAATACTGCGCAACTACACTATTGGTTCGGCAAGTTTATTTTACGCGAAGAAGAGTCAGTAGATGATGCAGTCGAACAGTTCGAAACAGCTCGCAAGCTTGACAGTAGCTCAGCAGAAGTTGCCATAAGCCTAAGCCGAGGATATATGTTTCAGCATAAATTCTCGGAGGTCAGGACTTTAACTGAAGAGCTAAGCCTTAAAATAGACCTTCTCGACGACGGGCTGAAAAAAACATACTACGACACTCGCGTCCAATTAAATTACCGTGAGGCAGACTTTAGCTGCCAGGCAGGCGACACTTACGGTAGTATTTCTTCCATGAGAAGAATGAAAGACGAATTCGATGCTTTGCCGGAAGAATACAAAGACACATATATGCGATCGAAACTAACTAAATCCAACATTACCATTCAAAGACTAATTAGGACAGCTTCGTCCCCAGAAGATCAAGCTTTTCTATCTGACTTATCAGACTGGATTAAATATGAATCAGTGAAAACCCCTGGCAGAAGCAAATCATATCGAAAATAATTTCTATATTTTGAAGTAGGCAGGTGGCTTTTGACGCCTGCCTACTTTTTATAAAAACTCATTACTTACGTTAATTTGCACATACACTCCTCAATTTTTTAGCTCGCGAAACACAGCTTTTACGTTATATGCTATTAGTATTTCAAATTATTAATGGGCGCATCTTTTTTACGAGGTTAGCAGCTGTTTCAGCATTCATGGTGAATGCTACCGTGGAGGATGGAATCGGTGTCGTGCCATGGGTATGAACAGCTAGCTGCATATTAATTAGCTGCACGAGTTCGAGCAAATCAACCAAAACTTGCAGGACGTTAACCTCCTCTGAACCCAACCACGTCTTAGGGGATTGCAGGTGTTGACTGACTGCCGAGACGCTCTTGCGCAGACCTTCGATCCGCTCCTCCATATCGCCACCCACTGTAGCGTTGTGCTTTTGCCCAACCACCATGTTCAAATCTCGTCCAGTCGCCTGGTTCAGATCATTCACCGCAGCCAGGCTCGCAGATCCGCCCGACAGCAGCTTGAGCGCGCCCAGCGCTTCAAGGGTCTTGATGCCCCCTACCGATTCGGTTGAGTGGTCGTCCACGGTCCTGTTGTGGCTCTGGTAGCGCTCAGTGTTGCTCATCGCCTCCACTTCCCGCTCGATCGCCTTGTCCAGGATCTTGCCGTCAGTCTGGCGCAGCCAATTGCCGTCAGCGTCTACCCGCTGCTGACAGGCTTCGCTGTGCTGCCACACGTGGTCGCCCTTCGGGACGCTGGGCATGCTCAAACCGTGCGGCAGGATGGTTTGGATATAGGGTTTATGCGGTAAGCCGTAGGCGAAGCACACCACAACCTGGGTGCCTTCCTCGGGGAACGCATAGATACCCATCTCCTCGCCACCTGTGGGCAGCGGTAAAGGTACGCCGGCCAGGATCGGCAGCTTGGTATCTGGCTCGCCGTCCGGCCCCATGACCTCGATGTCGACCGCGTAGCGCGGTCGGAAGTCATCGCAGATGCCGGCACCGGCCGGGGCGTCTGCCACGGCTACAACTCGGGCAAAGCGTGGCAGGTGGTAACCGCCGGTGAGTTCGGGAAATTGTCGTTCTACGCTGCGGCGGATTGCGTCGTCCATCGGATGGCCATCTGGTTGTCGATGAGCGCCACACTGGTAATGCGCTCGCCGTGGTTGATC
Source organism: Pseudomonas sp. WS 5146 (assembly GCF_012985495.1). Taxonomy (NCBI): domain Bacteria; kingdom Pseudomonadati; phylum Pseudomonadota; class Gammaproteobacteria; order Pseudomonadales; family Pseudomonadaceae; genus Pseudomonas; species Pseudomonas sp. WS 5146. The sequence continues at coordinate 559,825 of NZ_JAAQWL010000002.1, read as the reverse complement.
GTTGCACCTGGTCGCAATCCTGGAAGGGCTGCAATCATCGCGCTCTGGTTGCCCTGGTAGTCGTCGAACAGTTCCACCGGCAGCTGCAGCGGCGAGCGAACGCCAAAGAAGCTGTCAGCCCAACTTCCCACAAACACTTCGCCGTCACCCTGCTGCTGCCAGATGAAGTCGGGAATGTTGAAAACCCGGGCCAGGCTGTCCATCGCTTGATAGCCGGCGGCCAGGCTGTAGAAAAAAGGCGCCTTGACGCTGGCATACGGTTGTTCCGGTACGCGAAAGCGCAAGCCCGTGTGCTGGCTGATCTGAACCAGGACGGCGCGTAGGTCGACGTGGCGCAGGTTCAGCGGCAACGGGTTGGCCAGGATCGCGGCCAGTTCTCGGCAGAACAACACCTGCTGGGTGCTGCTGGCCGTGGTGGAGCGTTCCACGTAGCCGATGAAGTGACGCTGCAGCGTGCTGCCGTTGTAGCCGATATCGAGCGTTACCAGGCCTTTAACTGGCGCTTTGGCCTGAATGGTAAAGGTCGCCCGGCCGGGGCTTTTTGCGTCCAGCCGGACGTCGTTTTTCACCAGGACGTAGGGCACGCCGTTTATGGCCAGCTCCTTGTGCAGCTTCATGTCTTGTCACTCCCACCCAGCCAGCCATCCACTTTTTTCAACGTGGCTTCGAAGCCGGTCAGTTCCTCGGGTCCGTCGCTCGAGTCGCCACTGGTGCCGCCAGTGCCACCCACTGCCCCACCGGGGCCGGACTGTGCTGTCACCGCGTTGCCCGATCGCCGCCCTTCCACTTTCTCCGGGTTCGACAGCTTTTCAGTCAACGTGAACTGAATCAGCCAGCCGCGCAGGTTATCGTCTTCACGGGCGCTGACGCCCTCGGTAAAGGTCACCTGGCGCATACCGAACGCAGCGGCGGTGTCGTTGACGATTCGGTATGTCTTGAGCTGGCCACCGCCTTCGGTCGCTTCCACCAGGCGCATCAGGTCGCGCAACTGCACCTGGTCAACGAAAGGGATCATCAGGCTGACCGTCAGGGTCTTGGGTTTGAAACCCTTGTGCCCCTTGTCGGTGTTGCTGGTCTGGCCCGACAGGTCGTCGCTCTCGATGCGCAGGTTGCCGGTGACCTTGAGGTTCTTCCCGCGCACCTCTTGCCCGTCAAGTAGCAGCGTCATAGGCCCACCAGTTCACGAACAAAGCTCAAACCCTTCTCAGATCCCACCAGCAGCGCACCGGCGCACAGAACCCATTCATGCCCTGGGCCATCACCCGCCAACAGTTCCTGGCGTAACTCTGTGGCGCTACCGGGGCCGATGAGGCGGGCGCGCATGCTGCTATCCGGACTGCCATCAGCCAAGAGGGCTTTCAGGTCGGCCAGATGCTGATCACGATCCTTTTGCTGAGTGGCCTTACGGTTAGCCAGTGCGGCAAGGTCGGCCATGGGCGAGCTGTCGGCCGCGTAACCTTCCAAGATGGCCAACTGGCCGGCCATAGATTGCTGCGCGGCCTTGACCACAGTGCAGCGCTCCAAGGGCAGTGCTTGCCAACGCGGCAAGGTGCCGGCGGCGGGAATCTCCCACTTTTCTGTCTCCAGCTTCGACAGGTGCCGTGCACGGCGTTCAGCTCGCACCAGGTCAGGCATCGGGACCAAGGCATTGAAGCGCGCCAGGCTCGCAGCCAACTGATCAAAGCGTGTGGACAGGAACATCAGGCACAGGGCGAACTGGGGGCCGTTCGGTCGCCCGGTGTCGCTCACGTCCACCAGTTTGCCGGCGAGCAGCTGCAGCAAGTTCGGCGCAGACAGGAAGCGCTGATAGCCGCGGCCCTGGCCAATACCACTTTGGAACGGCGTCACTACCAGGCACGTCGGCGCTTCGCCCAACTGCTCGGTGATTGCCGAACGGCCGGCCGCTATCGCACCTTGAGCGGCATCACCCACCGGCCCAGGGCTTGTTGAGGCTTTCCCGTTGAGGGCTATCAGACGCTTAGACGTGCTGGCCAGCTCGCCGCCGGCCAACCCCTGGGCCGCTGACAGTTGCCCCATCCATTGGGTAGCCTGCTCGGGCCAGCGCATAGTTACTGGTGCCCAATCATTCACCATTTTGTAGAACCGCGCTCAACCAGGCAGGGGCTTTGGGCTGGGTCGACTCCGCCGGATAGCGTTTGGCTTTCGGCCAGTCTCTAACCGCCTGACGCCAATTCAGCAGTGCTGTAAATTGCTCAGCAGTGATTGGCAAGTCCCCGCCCAAGTCGCGGGCGTCGCGGTATTGAGCAACGAGCGTTTCCGTTTTCTGCAAACTTGTTTCAGCCCAAAGTCGTGCAAGTACAAGAGGATCTGAATCGACGAAAACATCCTCTGCATATTTTGAGAACTTCCCGCCGTCGTCCAGGTAGGCGCGAATGGCCTGATACAAAGGCTTGTTGTAGTCTTGGGTAACATGACAACGATTACCCGCAACGGTGACCACAAAAGTTTTGTCCGCTTTAACTGACACGTCGCTGAACATCACCATTACTTCCGCAGGCGGGGCAGATGGTGAATCCTCGATCGGAGCCGTAACTCCATTCTCTTCAAACTCCTCAATCAAGGCGCATACCTCCAAGCAAAACCGTAAATAGTTGCACCACCAGCAAAAGAAATAACTGCCCCACCAGGGGCGTGGCCACTTTTGCCAACAACGCCCTGGCCAGCCGAGTAGTAATGCATGAGCGAGTAACACCAAGACCCGCCAGGCGGAAGTTGTACTGATGTACCTACGACGCCAACACCCATAAAGTTATCAGTATCAGGCCTGTAAAAATTCTTTTCGCCCCATTGCAGCCCCATGTCGGAATTGTCTACTTGGGTGCGCATACCTCGGCCTTGACTATCCCAACCGTAGCGAATTTTGTTAGAGGCTTGACCCGCACCGCCGCCCTGTTCGACGGGAGTAAACCCAAGCTGTGGCTGGAGGTAATAAACCTGCCCATTATCTTTGTGACGAAAGTATGGGTAAACCGAGTTACCACCTGCAAATCCTACCGTAGAGACAGCATCCCCCACAGTCCTGAGCATGAGTTGTTGGTTAGTCTGTTCGATCGTGTAAGCATTCGTGATGCCATACGCTTCTAAGGAATTACCCTTATTTGCCTTTTCATCAGGATTGAAGTTCCACGCAGTCCAGACTACGCCAAGGTCAAGAGCATCAACGGTAACCTTGAGAGCAGTACCATTCCAACCAATCTTAATAAGATTACTGAGCTGCCCAACCCCCGTACCCTGTTGAACTGCCGTATATCCTAGCCTCGGTTGCAGATACTGGATTTTTCCATCTGACTCTTGACGAAAGTACGGAAGATTTATATCTCCCCCGGCAAAGCCGGCAGCAGTGATGCCGTCGCGGATAACGCGGTAATTGATCTGCTGATTAGCTTGATCAATGGTATAGGCATCTTTAATGCCGTAACCCGCAAGCGAGTTCGACTTATCTGCTTTGGTATTAGGGTTGAAGCTGTATTCGGTCCAAATCCGACCTAAATCAAGAGCATCAACTGTTGCCTTGAGCCCAATTTCAGACCAACCGATAAACACACGGTTTGGCGTTTGGCCAATCCCACCACCTTGTTTTACAAAAGCGTTGTAAGCATCAGTTTTTGAGTACGCATCGGTGATGCCGTAGCCGCCCAGCGTTGTGGGATTGCTCCCCGCTGTTATCAACCCCTTCGTGTTAATAGTGACCTTTGTATAGGCGCCTGCGGCTGCGCCACTGTCAGCAAGAGTCAGAGCGACTTCCACGTCAGCGGAGCCGTCAAACGTCGCGCTGCCTGTAGCTGCACCGCTGAAATTAAACCTGCGCGCTGTCACCAACTTTATCGCTCTACCGGCAGCGGTAGTTCCATCCACCAACGCATTAATGCCGGCGTACAGATGATTGCGCACGACCTGAACCATGCGGGTTGTAGCGAGAATCCAAGGGTCATCCGTATTTGAATCATTGCTGATGGCGTTCGGGATCTGGTCCAGTCCTACGTCAGCTTTGGTCGTGGCTCGGGCGCGCAAACGGGGGTAGTCACCTGTCCTGGCTGCCAGATGCTTGATCAGCTCGCCGGCGATCGGTTCAACGGCTCGCAGGTCGTTGATCGCGTTGGTGGTTGGAATGTCAGCAATAGGGACCAGGTAATGGCGAACACCGGCGCTGTCGGTGTAGTCCTGCTTATCCGCACCGAAAACAACCTGGTATGTGCCGACCACATCGCTTAATTCGCGCTGCAGGCGTACGTCAAGCCATGCAACGTTAGGGATTGAAGGAACAGCAACAGCTTGGGCGCCTTTTAGCTCCAGCCGAACACCTTCAACATAAGCAATGCCAGGTTTCAGGCTGTACGCATTGCCCACTTTTTGCAGTTCAAGCGCACTGCCGTGGAAGCAAGCGCGCCCGAAAACATCGCGATTGCTCAAGCGCTCGCGCTCATCAATGCCGCTCAGGCGCACGGTGAAGTCGTGCTGCCAGGTGCTGGCATCGATCTTGATCCCGGTCAGCGCCTGGGCGCCGTCAAACACCACCAAAAAATTACGCGTCACGTTGTTGCCGATCTGACGCGGCGGGATGTTTCGGCGCTTTTGCTGTACCGGCACATACGCTACGGCCAGCAATACGTTTTCACTGGTCTCAAGGCCGATCCAGTTGAAGTCAAAGTCCCCAATATCGCTACCAAGCATCAGGCTATAGACCACCTGGTTCGGATTCACGAAACCTTTCTGGGTAACGTCATAGGTGCCGACGATTTGCGCCGGCACTGGCTTGCCCGCTGTTCGATCTACACCGGCATTCGGGTCAAGTCCGGGCACGTTGGCCAGGACAAATCGGGCAACGCTCAGTGATTGTTGTGCGCCGAGTTTCTGCGCGATCAGGCTTTCACCTGCAAGGGTAATGCTGGCTCCCATGGGGGCTCCTACAGGCTGGCAACCAGCGTTTGCTGGTCGTCGTTGAAGTCCACCGCGACGATGCGCAGTGATACGGGGGTGATGGTCACGAAGTCATAACGCCGGCAGGTGCGGCCGTACTGTTGAATCAGTACGCGCATCAGCTCCGGGTTTTGCGAAAGTTGAGAATCAGAGAGGCGCAACAGCACCACGTCCCAATCCCGATCGGGCAACCGCTCGTTGATCTCGACATAGCCAACGCCCAGTCGCTGCAGGATGCGTTTGAGTCCAGCCGTGCTGCCGGCGTCGACCGCGTTTATGAAGGCGAACTTCACCCGCAGCCGGTAGAGGCTTTCCGGCTCGTCTTTGAAACGGCTGATATCGCGCTGCCAGGCCAGCAGATCGAGGACGGTCAGGTGGCAGGTGTCCGCGTCCATCTGCAGGAGCGGCCACTGCAGCCAACCTTCGACCTTTTCCCACCAGGACTGGGCGGCGGCTTTCAACTTGGCCAACTGCGGGCCGTCCAGCCAGAAAGGCAAACTTAGCTTGATCATGCCGGCACCACCTGCAGGGTTTTGATCCTGGGAATGCTCAGCTCTGACACGATGTCGGCATTGTCAAAATGTAGCGACTCGATGCCGGCGAACTGCTGGTGAAGCTCTTCGCCCAAGCGGCTGAACGAAAACCGCGACTGGGGATAGGTCAGCGTCGGCTGATAGTCGCCCGTGCCGCTCTCGCGAAAGGCCGCCCGGATGAACTGCCCAATTTCCGCCTGCAGCTTTTCGCGCTGCTCGACGGTCAGCAACGATCGTGGCCACCAGGTGAGGCTTAGCGCGTGCTGTGTCTCAGGCATGACCATCACCAGCAGGTCATCACCGTGGCCATGGTTGCCCTGGTCGCGGATATGCGCGTTGATTTGCTCCAGGTAAGTCGCCGCCGGCACATCCGCATCAAACAGCACATAGGCATTGGCGCTGCCAGGGCCACGTGGCGCGCCGTGCAGGAAATACACGCCATCTGGCCGCACGCCTGGGAAGGCTGAAATCATGGCGCGGTACACGGAGTCGGTGTGCCACTTGTTGACCGCCGAGAACTGGTTGCGGGTGCGCAAACGCAGTTGATCGTTCGGTTCAGGATCTGCACCTGGTGCGATCAGCCAGCCGTCCGCGTTCACCACCTGGGCAATGCCGGCAATCGGGACGGGCAGAATGGCGTAGTAACCTGGGGCCAAGTTGTAGCCGCTGCCCACTTCCTGGGCTTCTACCGGGACTTCCAGCTGCAGCACGCCGTCCGCGAAGGTCACGGCCTGGGTGGTGATCAGTTGGTAAATATGGCCGTTGATAGCAGCCGATTGCACCAGGACGCCGGCGGGCAGCTCCAGCACGCCACCGGCGACATCGCGGGTAAACAGCAGCACGCCTTTGGCCTTGGTCGCCCCTTTGCGCTCGACGTTGACCGCCCAGGCCAGCATGTCCAGCCACTTGTCCACAGCGGTTTTAACAAAGAAGTTGGGCAGGACGGTGCCGCTGACAAAGTTGATCAGCCACAACACCGGCTTGGTCACCAGCGCGGTGATCAGCCGCCAGAACGGCGAGTAGGCGCTGGTGTTGCTCAGCTTGCTACCTTGCGCGGCAACTTCGCTTTCCCAGGCCTTGCGCAAGCCGTCCTCAGTCACCGGAATGCCGCTGTCTGCCAGCGCCTGTTTAAAATCTACGTCGCTCACAACGTCACCTCGATATCGCCAAATTTCAGCGTTTTCGCCGTGACCAGGTAGCGGCCAGACTCCACTTGTTTAATCAACGCCGTGCCCGGCACCAGACGCGCGTCGGCCTCTACCAGCAGTTCCAGTTGCTGGATGCAATCGCGCTGACGCAGACGGCTGCGCTCGGCCACCAGCGTGACCAGCAACCCGCTCTCGCGGATCATGTGCGCGATGTCCTGGGCGATGCTGGCCCGGTCCTCGATCAGCAGCGGCTGACGCGATGGGTCCAGTACCAGGTCGTTGTCCATGATCAACAGATCGATGTATTCGCTCATCCGCCCACCGCCATGGCCAACATGCCTTCCAGTTCGAGCGGATTCATTTGCTTGGCGGTGTGAATGTTGACGTTCTCCACATGAGTGCCCTTGTTCTGGGTTTGATTGTTGTTCTGGATGCTGGCCAGGAAGCCGCCCCGGGGTACGGCGTCTGGCCGTTTCGGCGATAGGCTCGCTACCGATCCATTGATGCGCTGCTGGCTTTGCTCGGCCTTCTCGGTTGGCGCTGGTGCGGTGACCAGGGGCGGCGTCTGCAGCGGCTGCGGGACAGTCAACTGCGGCCCGATCGGCGCCGGCGTTTGCACCGGTGGCACTGCCACCAGCTTGGGCAACGTGCGCGGCAATTCCTTGGGCGTCTGGGGCTGTGCCACCGGTGCCAGGACCTGGGACGGAAGCTGTGCCGGCGGCTGCAACGCTGCAGGTGCGGCCATGGCCGGGGCCGGAGCCAATACCAGTGCCGGCGCCTTTGCCGGGGGCTGCAACGCTTCCAGCGTCGGCATCACTGGCGCCGGTGCTTTTGGCGTAGGAGCCAGCACCAGGGGTGGTGCCTGGATCGGTTGCTGTGGTGCGCTCACCAGTTGCGGCAACAACGGCGCTTCCACTTGCGGGGCACTGATGGTGGGTAGCTCTGGCGCCGCCGGCATGTCCCCGAACGCCGCTTCAATGTTCACGCCGGGGATCTTGTTCAACATCTCGATCAAGCCATTGATAGCGCCTTTAAAGACGTTGACGATGGCGTCCCACGCGGCGCTGGCCATATTCGACCAACCGCCCATCGAGTCGAACCACGCCGACAGCGCAGCCAATTGCCCGCTAACCCACTGGAACGCTTCGCTGTTGAGTAGCGCGCTGGTCCAGTCGTCCCAATAGATGATCGCGGCCGCCACGGCCGCGACCAGGGCAACAATGCCTATCACGATCCAGGCCACCGGGTTGGCCAGCAACGCGGTGTTGACCAGCCAGATCGCGCCCTGCCACAGCAGCATCGCGCCCTTGACCAGGCCCATCCAGGCGACCATCAGTACGAGGCCGGCCACGAACCCCACCACCATGACGGTGTGGTACAGGAACATGGCGATGCTGCGATAGCCCGACCAGGTGAGGGCATTCCACACCACAACGGCCCCCAGCCACGCCATTTTGGAAAGCCCCACCGTCAGGGTGAGTAACGACATGGCGGCGGTAATGGCCAGGAACGACAGGGTTACGATCCCAATAAGGCGGGTAATGTTGGGGAACAACTGGGTCCAGCGGGTCAACGTGCTGGCAATCCCTACCAGGCGCTCCATCAGCGGGGTCAGGATCGGAATCAACGCCTGGCCAAACGCGATACGCAGAGCCTCTACAGCGGCCCCGAACTGCTGCCACGGGTCCACCATGTTCTTGGCCATGCGTTCGGCGTTTTCTAAACCACGCACATTGCCCAGTCGCTCCATGCCGTTTTTCAGGCGGTCTGTGTCGCCCATCAGGCTGGTGATCAAGCGCGCCGCTTCACCGCCGAACGCATCGCGCAGTTGTTTACCGTTCGCCTCAATCGACAGATCGCCAAACTTACCTTTCAGCTTGTCTAGGATGTCCATCATCGGCAGCAACTTGCCCTGCTGATCCACGAACTTCATGCCGAGTTTTTCAGAGGCCGCGCTGACGTTTTCAAAGAACGATTTGTAGAGGCCGCCGGCCTCCCCGCCGTCCATGGTGCTGCCCAGCGTGCCCAGCACGGCCATTTGCTCAGCCAGGCTTACGCCGGCGGTGCTGGCCAGGCCACCGGCAGCCTTGAACGCCTCGCCGATCTGCTCGCCACTTGTGCGAAACAACTGCACAGCCGTAGCGGTCTGACCCGCCAGGGTCTCGACCCACTGGCCCTTCCCCATGGCGTCGGCCTGGCCTTTGAACAGGTTGTACATCGTGCCGACGTAGGTGCCCATGGTCGCCGCATCAGACTTGGTGGCCTTGGCCAACACATTGCTGGCATTGGTGAAGGTGGCCAACTGGCTGCCCACCATTCCCTTAATGCCGCCCTCGATCTGATACGCCGAGGCGACAAAATCCCGGGCGTTCTCTCCGTACGCCACGGAAAACTCCAGGGACTTGCGATTCAGCGAGTTCAACGCGTCTTCGGCCACGTTCAGCGATCGGACTTCGCCCAGGGCGCGGTTCATCTCCAGGGCGGGTTCCATGGATTGGGTGATACCGACATAGGCGCCCGTGATGCCCGCCAGACCAAAACCCATAGTCTTGATGTGCTTTTCGCTCTGTTCGGCCAAGTCGGAAAACCCGGTTTTGACCTTGCCCAGCGGGGCGGTAACCTTATCGGTCAGGCTCAAGATGAAAGCCAGGCGGGCGCTTTTGTCAGCCATCAGTCGTTATCCGTTGAGTGCGTATGCGATGCCGTTAGCAATGGCGATTTCCATGCGGCGCCAATGCTCGTCCTCCAGCCACTTGGCCGTGCCCATCACCTCGGCGGTGGGCTCGGCACCTGGTAGCCAGCGGCCGACCAAGGCCACCAGTTGGCCCAGGCCGTTTTCGGTCAGTCGTTCGGCGTGGTCGAGGGCTTTTTTACGGTGATTTCAACGTCCGGGCCGTACTCTTCCAGGAGCGCGCCCGCCAGCTGCATGACCAGTACCGGATTGCCCAACAGGGACTTGAGGGCGGCGCGCTGTTCCTGCTTAACGGTGGTCACCAGCAGGTTGTTTGCCGGCGAAACCTTGTTGGCTTGGGTAACGGCGTTGAAGTACTTCGTCACGTCCTGCGGGGTCAGTGCGAAGGTGAATTCTTTGTCGCCTACTTCCAGGGTGATATCGCGTGTATCGGTCATGGTGTTGCTCCGTTCAGAGGTTGGGTGTCAGTTATGGTTGGTGCGGGCAAACCCGCAGGGCGTGGTCTTGCAAGCCCAGGATCATTTGCCGGCTGAGGGCGAGCTGATCTCTGAGGGTGAAATAATCCGATCCAGCGTCTGCTGTGAGTTCGGGGGTGGCTGCATGAGCCACGCCGCCGGCGCCGGCACTGGCGGGCACTGGGGCGCTGCAGGTGGCGTTGAGGCGCAGCCGCTTACGGCCAGCAGCAACATCGAGACGCAGAGCATCATTTTCAGCACGTTCATCGTTCAGTTCCTGGGTACGTTTGAGGTCGATAGCGTCACGCTCAGCAAGCATTTCGCCGCTGATACGCGCCGCTTCCCGAAGGCCGCTCACTTCGCCCTGCGCGGCGTCACGCTCCGCACGTGCGGTGTCGCGCTGGCCTTCCAGCAGGTCAAAGCCGAACCAGGCCAACAGGCACAGCAGCAGGATGAAAGAGCCCTCGCGCATCACAGACCCGCCTGACACAGAGCGGCTTCCGCCAATCGGCGGGCGTGCAGGCCTGGCACAAACACCTTCTTACCTTGGCCGGTCGTCACAAAAGCCCACACCGGCGTCTTGCCGTCAGGTGCCCAGGCAAGCGCCTGGCAGCCCTCTTTAATCCGGCCGGAATTGATCAGGCCTACGGCACGACTGGCGCACGTGCTGGCCGTGCCGAAGTTGTGGCCATGGCTGCTCAGGGCGTCGAATGTGTCCTGTCCCACGTCCTGGTTGGTAATGCAGTCGGCCAGTTGCAATTGGCCTTTGCTGATCACCAACTGCTCCACCTCGTTGCAGCGCGCATCCGACCAATAGTCACCAACCACCACCGGGTAGGGGCTCGTATGGCGTGTGATGCCTTTGCATACAGTTGGCAGCCCAAGGGCCAGCTTGTCGGCATAGACCGTGTTCTGGCCGTTGCCCTCCCAGGTGCCCAGGAACACCACCAACGCAGAGCTGCAGAGCGTGATAGCGCCGGCGGCGATCTTGCCGCGCAGGCTCATGGCCTCACCTTCCAGTCGCGCAACATCTGGCGATACTTGGGAACCAACAGCAGGATCTGCAGCACCATGTAAACGGCAGTCAGCATGTAGGCGACAGCCGACCAGTCGACGGCCCCTGTCGCCCCAGTGGCGGCTACACCGATCGCAGGTGACGCTTTCGCCAGTGCAATGGCGGTGTCCTGGGCCGCCTGATTAGTACTCATCGCTGCACTCCTTTTTCGAAAAAAGACTGGCACGGGACACAGCGGGTCTTGCCGCCGAGCGCCTGGCGCGCTGCAGGAATCTCGTTACCACAGTCCTGGCAGTGAGTAAGGCTTGGGCCCGCTGACTCACGCCGGGCCTGGGCCAACTGGGCGTTGATAGCCTGGTCCCGCTGACGTTGTTCCAGGGCTTGGGCGCGATCGAACGGGCATACCATCAGCTAATGCCCTCGATCTCGGTGGAGTCCAGGTAAGGCACGCCGTTGATGCGGATAAAGTCCGGGCTGGTAACCTCAAAGGGCACCTTGTGCTTGGTCTTCTCGCCGCCCTTCGGATCGATGCTTAGCAGGCTGGAAATCTTCAACTTGCAGCCGAAGGCCTCGATGCGCAGCTCGTCGTCGCCAGCTTTGGCGAAAAACACCACGTCGAACGCATCCAGTTTGCGGAAGCTGCCGGCAGTGCGCGCCGCTTCGACCACCAGGTTAAAGTTGGTCGAGTCCAGCTCAACTTCACCAGCCGCCGCCACGTCGCCGTCGACGTAGCCATCAGGCACGCCCCGGGTTTGCGCAGTCTTGCTGTTGTCGGTGATATCCAGGGTGCAGCTTTCGACGTGTACCTGCAGATCGCCCAGGTTCACGTCAAAGTTCTTGCCGCCAATACGTGACATGGGGGGTTACTCCGAATCGTCGTTGGAAAGATCCAGGGCGATGTTCGCCGTGAGGTCTTTCGGGCAGTTGTGGGGTTTGAGCTTGATGTACGCCTCGACAGCGGTTTTGCTCTTCCAGGTCAGCACGATGTCGCCGTCTTTCGGCGTCTCGATCTCTCCCGGGAACACCTGACCGGCGAACTTGACCGACTTGGCCATCCGGCGCAGTGGCGCCATTAGCGCGTTGACATTCACGGCCATGCTGTTGGGTGTGTTGTTCAAGCGACGATCAGCCACACGGCGGATCAGCAGCGGCCGCACCTGACGCGCCGCCTTGTCCGTCAGGCGCAGATATTCGATTACCTGGTAGTCGCTGCCTGGGGTGTCCAGCATGTTGCCGTCGCCCCAATAAACACCCGGATAGTCCGGGTAGGTCTGGGAAACAGAAAAGCGGGACTTGTCCAACTCGGCGCGGATTGCGGACGGCAGCGGCACGCCATCTTTATCGACCGGCACACTGCCGAGACCGGTTACGGCACCGGTGGCCACACGCATTGGGCTGTCGGCAATACTCACGGCAGCGTTGGCCAAGCGACCGGCCAACACGCCCAGGTCATTGCCGTGCAGCTGCGGCACCACCATCACACGCGGCGCGGCCACGTTGGCGGTAATCGCCTTTTGCTCGGCCACATATTCCGACCAGGACTGCAGCACTGTCGGGCTGGCAGTTGCGGCCATGACAAACAAGCGGCGGCCGTAGACGTTATTAACCAGCACAGCCGCGTCGTGCATGGCCGTCAGGTCGTCGCCCTTGGTCACAGGCTGCGTGATAACGACCGCCTCGACCGAAAAGCCCTGCTGCTGGCAAGTCTCCAAAGAGGCGCGCCAGTCGGTATCGGCCAGGATCGGTGCCGCCAGACAGGCCCAGCGATCGCCGCCGTTCAATCGTGCGGCGGTGATCTGGGTTTTCAGGTCGCTGGCAGCAGTACCCAGGGCGGCATCGAGGTCGCTTTCGGTATTGAGCGGCACCAGTTTGCCGATGTTTTTGGGAGCGGTTTTCGGGCCTGGCCCGATGTATAGGAAATAGCGCTCGATCTCAGTCACGGCGCCTTGGCCCAGATTGAGATTGTTAACGCTGACTGTGCCAAGTGCCATGCTGTGCCTCGTTAGCGGGGTGAATTAAGGATTTGTTCGAAGACCTGGTTAACCAGCTCGCGGGTTTCGCCGCTGGTTTCCACGCCGAGGAACTGGCGTTTTGGCAAGGTGATGTCCCAGCTTTGCGCGCCCGTTTTCTCTGTTTGTTCGTCGTTCAAGATGCGGATCAGCAAGCCGGCCTTGGCGTAGTTCACATGCTCTTGAATCCATGCCACCGAAGGCCTGGCCAGCGCCTTTTTGCCCTTCTGGCGAACACGGAAGCCCAGCCGGCGCAGGCGCTTGGCCTGTTTGTCGGTGCATGCAATACCGGGCGGGGCTTTGTTCCAGCGCCGCATCTGCGCAGCGGTACGTCGCTTGCTGACGCCGTTGTGCTGCTGGGCGGCGACCCAACGGGTCAAGGCGTTTTTCCAGCCCAGTTCGGCTTCATCCGGACTGACGCGGGTGACCTGCAACAGCTTGGCCAGGCCGGCTTCCATCTTCTTTTTGCCTTTGGCGCTGCCCTTGCGTTCAGCGAACGAGGTGCCGTCGGGGTTCCTCTGCTCGCGCACACGCTTACGGCTCATCGTCCGCACGCGTGTGGTCACTCTGTTCAGCAATCGCCGGCGCAGCTGCGGAGGCAGTTCAAGCAACGCCAACTGGGCGTCGACGTCGAGCAAGCCCCTGATATCGAGGTCGAGCGGGTTAGCGGCCATTGATGCCCACCTCGCCATGCTCGGCAATCCACAGATCGAACGGGACGAAGGCCCAGGTTTTGCCGAATGCCTCGATCTCGCCGGCAGGGTCTTGGGCGAGGTATTGCGGCTCGACGAACTCCAGGGACAAGTCCACGTCGAAGGTGTCCTGGTCGAGAGGTTCAACGGCAAACAGGGGCGCCGGCAGTTCGTGGCGGTGCCGGTCAGGATCGTGGGTTTCCAGCCAACTACCCACCAGGGCCATCAGCCTGGCCGGATTGCCGGCGAAGCGTTCCAGGGAGAACACGGCGCGATAGCGCATGTCAGCCATGTGCAGGCCGTCGCGGTCGGGTTTCCAGATCAGCTCAAGGCTGACCTGCTCGGTCCAACTGTCGAACTGCTCAGGCTCCACCAGGTTGCGGGCCATCAGATAGGCGGTCAGCGCCTGCAGCTGGATCACAGCAACGCCGCCGTGATGCGGCCACGGCCCTGCAGGGCACGCACGGCTTGCTGGCTGAACGCCAGGAAGGTTTCGGCACGCTCAGGCGCTTCCTTGCCTGTGTTTTCGGCGCTCTCGCGGCGGGTGACGGTTGCAAACTGCGGCAGCAAACTGCCCTTAGCGCGGCAGTACACGGCGCGCTTGTACAGCTTCACCTGGAAGGTACGTTCTGGCAGCAGCGTGGAATCTGCGGACTCGACACGCGTCATGCCGTTGGCCTTCCAACGTGCTTTGCACCTGGCCAGGTCCGTATTGACCTCGACCATGGCGGTGCTCAAGGCGTCGGCCAGCAGCTCTACCAGGTACTCCGCCGGCAGGCGTTGTTCCTTCTGGAATTCGGACACAGAGAGGTCTGGCCAGAAGCCGTCGTTCTCGATCGTCATTTCCACAAAGGTGGTGGGTTTCCCGGAAAAGCTCATTGCTGGCCGCTCAAATAGGGCGGGGAGCCTGTTTTCAGTGGGACGGTCCATAAATGGGCGGCTCACTTCCACAGGTCCCCGCTGGGGGGGTAGTCGGTTATTCGGTGGCCGGGTTAGCGGCCGTTTGTTTTTCCAAGGTTCTGCGGATCTGTTTGATGCGTGTGTTGTTGCCGGCCTGGGCGTACAACTCCGTCGAGCGCTCCAGGTGCTTGAGCGCGGTTTCCCACTGCTCGGCCTCCATGGCGCGCATGCCGATCAACTTGTGGTACTTACTCGGGATCTGCTCCGTCAGGTTCCACTCACCATCAACTCGCGGCAGCAGGTCGGACAGGTAAGGTTCCGGGCTGCGCTTAGCGGTGTATTCGGCGTAGGCCCATTCGCACACGGCATCGGCTACAAAGGTCGGGATGTCGCGGCGCTTGAAGCGCTCCGGCATCTGCTGGCCCTGCTCGATCAGGAAGTCGGCCAGCTCCAGGGCGTCTTCGAACTGGGCGGTGTCGAACAGCCAGACCATCACCTGCACCGCAACTCGGTTTGGGAAGTTCAGACCCGACTCGCAGTAGCGCTGGACGTATTCCTGGTACTTGGGTAGCAGCTCCTCGCGCTTGAGCGACTGACGCCCAGCCAGTCCGTTGATGGCGCTGATCCGTGCCAAGTCCTGATCCAGTGCAGCTTCCTGCAGCAGCAGGTGTTTACGCGCATTGGCGGGACTGCTCAGGGCATCAGCCGGCGAATAGGCCAAGCTTGCTGCAGCGGCGAGTGCCGCTACTGCAGTATTGCCCAAGGCCAAGGTGCGGCGCTTGTGCGCCAGTGCCAGGCTCACGCGGCCACCAGCTCGACGTTTTCAGTAAACGCGATCTTTTCCAGCTGCTCGATCACGTAGCCTTCGTTGCGGCTGTTGTATTCCTCGACTCGGGAGCGTTTCGGGTTCTCGATCGTCTGCTTACGCCAGCTGGTGTCCTGGAAGTAAATCGACAGGTTGTCCCAACTGGTGACCAGCACGGCGTTGACCGGGAAGTTCGGCACGCTGTACGCCGGAAGACCGCCGTAGGTCGCAATGACCTGCGCGTTTTCGATGCGCTCTTTTTCGGTCGGAGTGTCGCCCTGTTTGGTGTACAGCTTGGCCTTGTCAGCGGCGAGCAAATCGGTGCCGATAATCGCAACCAGGTCGCCGTCTTCACGCAGAATCTCGTCCACCATCTGCTTGGTGTCGTGCACCAGAGCATCAAGGTTGGCGTAGTCGCCACCGGCGCCGAGCGTGACCTTGCCAGCAGTGGTTCCCTCTTTCAGAACCTGCTGCGGGGCCTGTTCACGCAGTTGCTGCAGCCAGCCTTTGTTAACGTCCTGCAGCTTGGGGAATTTCTCCAAGTCGGTCTGCGTGGCGGCGTGGGTGCCGTGGAAGCCAATAACGATTCGGTCCTGCGCGATGCGCTTTTGCACGGCGGCGGAATAACGCTCTTTGAAGTCGGGAAACTTCGCCCAGGCGTCGATTTTGGCGTACGGCAAGCCCACGTCAGACTGGGTATCAGCCAGTTCGTATTGGGTGTTATCCAGGGCCGATGCGTCCTTGGCTTCGCGATCGGTGGTCTTGGTATTGGTGCGGCCAGTGACAGGACCGTTCACGCCGATGAAGACTTTTTCGCCCTTGATCTCACTCACCGGAACGACGTTGATACGCTCCAGGAAATCAGCCTTGGCGGTGATCGCGTCGTTCAGTTCCTGAGCGATCGTCGGGTCCACGCTGAACATGCGGGCCGAACTTTCGACGCCGTACGCTTCGGCCATCGCTTCCTGCAGCTCGGCATATTGTCTGGCGCCACGGGCGCTTAATGGCTGGGCCATATCAGAGCACCCGCTTTTTAACAGTGGCTACCGGGCCAGAATTGCGCGGCAGCTGGCGACCATTGGAGGTGTTTTGCAGAGCAGTGAACTGCTTTTGCAGCGCAGCCATGCTCGCCAACAATGCCTTGTTGGTGGCACCGCCTTTTCGGCTGAACTCGCGCTCGTCTTCGGCGGTGGTGACGATATCGTCGACAGCTGCTGCTACGTCGTCGATTGGTGCCTGGTCGGGTTCTGGTGCGTCTGCGGCGGCAGGCTCGATTACAGCCTGAATGCCGGCAGCGACGACAAGCAGCTGCTCCAGCAGGGCTTTGAGCGCCGTTGCGGTAGCTTCATCCATTGGGGGTTTGCTCTCGGTTGGGGTGGTGGGTTCGGATGGCTCGGCGTCCGTGGAAAAGCGCTTGAACAAACCAGTCAGCAAGCCGATCAATTTGCCGACCTCGCTCTGTGGCTCAGTTTCAAAGGAGCCCAGTTCAACGGACGCGGCATAGAAAGAGTTTTTGTGCGTCTGCTTCGAAAAATAGAGTTCCTGGGTGCCCAGGCTGGCCGGTTCATCGGTGACGCCGAGGCCTGTCAGGTAGGCTTTTCCGCTGCCAGCGAAATTCGGAGTGATCTCGATGCTAGAGAAAAGCTTTTGGCCCTGATCATTCAGGTAAAGCAGGCGATCATTCGGCTTGAGTTGTGCCTCCAGAGCGATTTGCCCAGGCTCCAGGTCTTCGCCCTCCTCCAACAAACGCACGGCAAAGACCGTTCCGTGGGAGCCACTCCAACGCTCGTGGTCGCACCAGATCACCGCTGTGTATTTCGAAGGCTTGTAGGTTTCAGCGATATCGCGCAGTTCCTGGGGAAGGATCTCGCGACCATCGGCGGTGGTGCCGCTGGTGGCGACACGTTTCCAGTACGAAACAAGGGAACGGGGCATGGGCGTTAACTGCGCTCAATCGGTTGAATGAGCCGCCAAGATAGGGAGCCGCCGAGCCCTAAACAAACGGTTCAAATGCGCGTTTCTCCTAGATTCGGCATATAGGAGAAGCGCGGAATTTAACCCCGCGTTTCCAGCGTTTTCGCCGCATAGACTGCGGCCCATGTACTACTCGACCGAAGTTAAAGAAGCCGCCAAACGCCTGTTTCTGCGCCGCTGTAAGGCCAAGGAAATTCAGGCGCAGCTCAACCTGCCCAACATCCGAATCGTCTACTACTGGATACGCCAGGGCGGATGGGAAGACATGCTGTCGGACGAGGAACCACTGACCGCCGTTGGCCGGCGAATCACCCTCCTCCTGGACAAAGCCAGCAGCCTTACAAAGGACGAGCTCAACGAGCTGGACCGGCTGACCACCGTGCGCGAGCGTCTGTTAAAGCAAGCGGCCAAACCCTTGCCAGCACCGATCGGGGAACCTTCCGGCGAGCCACAGGAAGGCCGCCAGCGGCCGCGTGGCGAACGCTCGGCGCGTGGCGATAGCAGCGGGAAGAAACGCGAGAAGAAAGCCAAGAACGACATTAGCGGGCTGACCGAAGTCGACTTCCTGGATAAGTTCATCAGCAAGATGTACCGCTATCAGCAGGAGCTGTTTGCCGCAAAGCAAAATCCGCTGACGTGCCGAATCCGCAACATCCTAAAAAGCCGCCAGGTGGGCCTCACGTACTACTTCGCCGGCGAAGCGTTCATGGACGCCGTGCTGACTGGCGACAACCAGGTGTTCCTGTCGGCCAGCCGCTCGCAGTCTGAGATTTTCCGCAGTTACATCATCCAGTTTGCAAAGCAGTGGTTCGACATCGAGCTGACCGGCAACCCGATCACGCTCAGCAACGGCGCCGAGCTGCGTTTCCTGTCGACCAACAGCAGCACCGCCCAGGGCTACCATGGCCACGTTTACGTCGATGAATATTTCTGGATACGTGACTTCGACAAACTCAGCACCGTGGCCAGTGCCATGGGCACCCACAAAAAGTGGCGCAAAACCTACTTTTCGACGCCCAGCGCGGTCTCGCACCAGGCGTACCCGTTCTGGTCGGGCGAGGAATTCCGCAACAGCAAGCGCGGCAAGAAGGCCGGCGGCACCTGGCCCACCGAGGCGTCCTACACCCAGGGCGCATTGTGCCCCGACGGCCAATGGCGCAAGACCATCACACTGGACGACGCCATCGCCGGCGGCTGCGATCTGTTCGACCTCGAACAGCTGCAGCTGGAGTACGACGAGGACAAATTCCAGCAGCTGTTCTACTGCAAGTTCATCGACAGCAGCCAGAGCGCGTTCGGCCTAAAAGACCTTGAGCGGTGCTACTCCGATCTGTCGTTGTGGGAGGACTACAACCCTGAACTGGATCGGCCGTTCGGCAATAGCCCGGTGTGGCTTGGTTACGATCCGAGCCGCACCCGCGACGACGCCACGTGCGTGGTGGTCGCTCCGCCACTAGAACCCGGGGCGAAATTCCGCATCCTGGAAAAACACAGTTGGCGTGGGCAGTCGTTCAAGTACCAGGCCGAACAGGTCAAGAAACTTACCGAGCGTTTCAACGTGCAGCACATCGGCATCGACACGACCGGTATTGGCTACGGCGTGTTTGACCTGGTGCGCGACTTCTATCCGCGTGCGACCGCGATCCATTACAGCCTTGAAACCAAAAACACCCTGGTACTCAAGGCCCAAGACACGATCCAGGGGAGCCGCATCGAATGGGACGCTGGCTGGACCGATATCGCCCAAGCGTTCCTGACCATCAAGCGCGGCACCACCACCAGCGGCCATGTCACCTACAGCGCTTCGCGCACTGACGCCACCGGCCACGCCGACATTGCCTGGTCGATCATGCACGCCCTGTTCAATGAACCCCTCAACACCAACAAGCGGCGCCGTAGCCGCTACGTCACGAGCGGAAACAATGCCCAAGCAACGACACAAAAAGCCCCAAATCAACCAACCGGCGCGACAGCCACAGCCCATGCGGGCGTTCACGTTCGGGGAACCCGAACAGGTGCTGTCCGGCAACATCGGCGAATACCTGGGGGTGTTTCTCAGCGACGACGGGGAAATCTACAAGCCGCCGGTGTCCCGGGCGGGCCTGGCCAAGTTGCTACGCGCCAACGCGCATCACGGCGCCATTCCAAAGTTCAAACGCAACCTGCTGCTGCGTGAGTTTATTCCGTCCGAGGGGTGCAGCACGCAGACCATGGGCCGGGCCAGCCTGGACTACATGGTGTTTGGCGAGGCCTATTTTTACCGCGATACCAACGCCTTTGGCGAAGTGCTGGAGATGCAGCACCTGCCGGCGATCAACATGCGGGTGAAGGTCGACGGCGGATTCAGGATGTTGCTGCCAGACAGCAAATACATGGACTTCGACCAGGATGAAATCGAACACGTCCTGGACTACGACGTGGAACAGAACATCTACGGCGTGCCTGACTACCTGGGGGGCCTACAGGCGCTATTGCTCAACGAAGCCGCGACCCTGTTCCGCCGGCGGTACTACAGCAATGGCGCGCACGCGGGCTACATCTTCTACACCAACGACCCGGACCTGACCGAGGAAGACGAAGAAAACCTGCGCGCTCAGATCAGCGCCAGTAAGGGCGTGGGCAATTTCCGATCGATGTTCGTCAACATCCCCAACGGCAAGGAAAACGCGATCCAGATCATCCCCGTGGGGGACTTCCAGGCCAAGGACGAGCTGGAGAAGGTCAAGAACATCACCCGCAACGACGTGATCGCCGCTTGGCGAATGAACCCTGCTCTAGCCGGGATCATTCCCGAAAACAACGGCGGGTTTGGGGATATCGAGAAGATCGATCGCGTTTACACCAGCAACGAGATTAGGCCGATCTGTCAGCTGTTCAGCCAGCTCAATGAGGTGCTTCGGCGGGACAGGCGTATTAGCTGGAAAAAGATCGATAGCACAGGGGAAACCTCTATCTGACACCTAACAGCTAGAGAAATATACTGCGTCACATGCGAGTATAGTGGCAATAAGCTGCACCCTGGGGAGGGGATATGAGAGTTACTTGCAAATGCGGACACAAAGGGCGAATTGCGTCACGTGAGGTTCTGTCAGACGACTTTGCGAAACTTTACTGCCAGTGCCTTGATGCAAAGTGTGGGCACACCTGGGTCGCTAATCTCACTTTTTCTCATACGTTAAGCCCGTCCGCTCAGACGTTCGACAGGCTGCTGATGGATCGTCTTAGAGATATGCCCAGAGCCCAACAGCGGGAGCTGTTTGAAAAGCTTGGATCGCAGGCCGTCGCATGAAGCGCGCCACCGACAATCGAGTGCCGGCGGCGCTGGATTCAACCTTCGTCGGAATGATCCGGGTTGCTTATCAGCGCTTCGGTCAGTCTTCTCAACTGCTCTTTGTCGCGAGGGCTCAACTGACGATACAACCCAATCAGACGTCGCTCAATGTGCGAAAGCTCATACCGCGCAGATGCTGCCATATCAACGTAACCGACATCCGCGTTTGTGCGATCCAACATGCTTACCACTCCATAAAATCCATTGCTGTCGCAGTGATATGGGGGCAATCGAGTGGCGGGACGGAAACGGAGGGCTTAACTCACCCCTTTGGCAGCATCGTCAGCAATAGCTTTAAGAAAGCGCCGGATGGCTTTTTGATCGTCCACAGGAATGCTGCGGTACTGCTGAACAATGCTGTCTTCAACCTCAGACAACGCATCAACTTTCATCGTGGTACGAGTCCCGCTAACGATGTAAAGCACGTCAAATCCGAGCGCGCTGGCAGCCATACTCAAGTAGGAGGCCGGCGCGTCACTGGCACCGGATTCGTAGTTTCCTTGAGTTCTTTTCGAGACACCAAGTTGTTCCGCAAGTTGATCTTGCGTCAGCCCAGCCTGGGCTCGTTGTTGGCGCAACCTTGCGCCAATCTCTTCGGAGAGTGTCAATATTTTTCCATCCAGATATTTACATTGGCAGATTTTTGCCACATCCTGCGCTTGTCATCACACGAAAACGCAAGGAATTGCACTATGCCCAACTCACCCATCACCGAGCAAGCTCGCCAGCAGGCGCGTGCATCCTTGGAGAAGCGTGGCCAGACTGCCAGAAATTTTGCTGAACGGAACAACCTCAACCCCAGCACCGTTTACGCGGTGCTGAATGGCCAGAGCCAATGCCGTCGCGGGGAGGCTCATCGCGCAGCCGTACTACTCGGAATCAAAGACGGCGTGATCGAACAGTAATGGCCAGGTCTCTGAGGGAACAGCAGAAGATGAAAAGTCAGGTTCTGAAAACACGTCGAGAAGTCGTCAGTGCAATTATTTGCACCTTCGAAGGTGGCCGCGAACGCGCCGCCGCTCGCATCGGCCTACCACTTAAAAAGTTCGATAACCACGCTTACGAGAACAACAACTGCCGCCCGCTGACGGACCTACAGATCTTTCAACTGGAACAGGTCACAGGCACCCAGCACCTGGCCAACTACGTTGCGGCAATGTACGGCGGCATGTTCGTGCCGGTCATCCAACCGGAGAACCTGGACAACGTCGAGATGTATGCACGGGCCGTACAGACGTCGGCCAAACAGGGCACGGTCGACCAAGTAATCGCTCAGGCGATTGAGGACGGCGTAATCACCGAAGACGAGGCCGAACTGATCATGAACGCCCACATCTTGCACATAGCTGCACGTACTGCAGAAATTCATGCCGCCATCGATCTCTACCGCGCCAAGTCAGGGAAAGGCCAATGAACGCTCAAACCAACACGTTGGATTACCAACAGTTCATCCAGAACGCTGCACTAGCGTTCCTTAAGCGCCATCAAGCCGAACACCTGGGCGATCTGTCGACACTGCGCAAAAGGGCAGTCATTTATCTGGTGGAAAGCCTCGACGTGGCCGAACGGATTGCAACCAAACTGACCGACCTTGCCCACATCGAGCTGATAGAGCCGGTGCAACGCCAACGCTCCGCAAACTCGTAACACCCAACCCAACCAATCGCCGGCCCCACATCCCGTGGGTTTGGGTGAGCTGCGCCCGAAATTGAGGTTTAACGATGGCCAACGCCGTAATTGTCACCACACAACTGCCCCCAGCCGAGGCCGAAGCGTTGCTGGCCAACCTGCGTGAACAGTATCGCTTGAGCCTCAACGAACACTGGTACGCCGACCAATTCCGTCTTGTTACGGCCGGCCTGCGCCACGGCGCGATTCTCGCCCACATACCGGTCATGGCTGCGCAAAAACGCCTCATGGCAGCCCTGTCCCACAGCCTCAAAGCAGTGAAATAACCCAATGAAAGAAGATCTTCGTCACGACGTGCTACAGCGCCTTGAGGCCGACTTTGGACTCAAGCACCGCAGGGGCACCGACTACATGCGCGGCGGCACCTGTCCGAAGTGCAAAAAGAAAGAACTGTATTCCCGCTTTGATACGCCTTGGATGGTGATTTGTGGTCGCCCCGAGAAGTGTGGCCACACCCTGCATGTAAAAGAGCTGTACGACGATCTGTTCGAAGACTGGAGCAAGCGAGCGCCCGCCACAGACCAACAACCCAACGCCACGGCCCGCGCCTATCTGGAGTTCGCCCGGGGCTTTCGGTTTGAAGTGATCCAGGGCTGGTTCAGTCAGGAAACTTTCTATTCCGCTGAACACAATGCCGGCAGCGCAACGGTGCGCTTCGCTCTGGAAAAGGGAGGTTGGTGGGAACGCCTGATCGATCAGCCGCACCGCTTTGGCAAAATGAAAGCCCGCTTCAAATCCAAGGACAGCTATCGCGGCGTCTGGTGGTGCCCGCCCTGCGTCGACCTTCTTGAAGCCAAGGAAATCTGGATTGTTGAAGGCATTTTCGATGCCATCGCCCTGGTACACAACGACATCGCGGCCGTCTCGGCCATGTCCTCGAATGCGTTCCCAGGGGACTCGCTCAAAGCGTTGGTTAAGACTCGCGAAGGCGGAAAATTGCCCAAGCTGGTTTGGGCGCTTGATAACGAGCCCAGCGCCAACGCTTACACCCGGCGCTGGGTACGTGAAGCCCGCGCACTGGGCTTCGTCTGTGAGTCGGCACAGATCCCACAACGTGACGGCCGCAAATCAGACTGGAACGACCTCCATCAGCGTTGGAGCTTCATCCAGGACGACATCAAGCGCGCCGAACAGATCGCTGCTGACCTCAAGCAAGCCCGCCACCAGGGTGCCCTGCTGCTGGCTGAGAGCGCAGCGGAAAAGGCCCTTCTGATGTACGACTGGAACAAGCGCGGGGAATTTCACCTGGGCTTCGGCAGCCGCTTGTACTGGTTCAAGTTGGACATGGAGAAATTCAACCGGGCCATGTCCGACATCGAGGACAGCGAGAATCACGACGACCAACTGCTAAACCAGGCGCAACAACGCGAAAAAGCGCTGCAGCAGTCCGGCAGTGTTGTGGAGATTGCCAACTGCTACCCACAAGCCTTGTACTTCCAGCGTAACGAGGTAACAGACGAATCCTGGTACTACCTGCGCGTGGACTTCCCGCACGACTCCGAAAGCGTGAAAAACACCTTCACCAGCGGCCAGCTGTCGGCCGCAAGCGAATTCAAAAAGCGACTGCTCGGCATGGCGGCAGGCGCCATGTTTACCGGCAGTGGCCAACAGCTCGACAAGCTCATGAAGGACCAACTGTTCGGTATCAAAACCGTTTCAACCATTGATTACGTCGGCTACAGCAAGGAATACGCCTGCTACGTCTACGGCGATATCGCGATCAAGGACGGCACCACCTACAAGGTCAACAGCGAAGACTATTTCGAGTTTGGCAAGCTGCGCCTAAAAACCCTGCAGAAAGGTGTCCCCATCAAACTGCAGCGCGAAGCAAAGGGCTTTGACGAGAAGTGGGTGCAGTTGCTGTGGACCTGCTTCGGCGCCCAGGGTTTTGTCGCTCTGGTGTTCTTCTTCGGCTCGCTGTTCTGCGAACAGATCCGCGCTCGCTACCAGTCCTTCCCGTTCCTGGAAGCCACTGGTGAGGCCGGCGCAGGCAAAACAACACTGCTTAACCTCCTTTGGAAACTCCTCGGCCGTGAAGGCTATGAGGGTTTCGACCCGATGAAATCGACCAAGGCCGGACGCTCTCGTCTGATGGGTCAAGTATCCGGCATGCCGGTTGTATTCCTGGAAGCCGATCGCCACAGCGATGATCGGGCACACGCTAAAACCTTCGAATGGGACGAGCTGAAAGACTTCTACGGCGGCGGCACTTTGGCCACCAAAGGCGTCAAGACAGCGGGCAACGAAACGTATGAACCGCCTTTTCGGGGAACGATCGCGATCAGCCAAAACGCGGCCGTGGTCGCCCATGAAGCGATCATGACGCGCATCGTAAAGCTGCATTTTGTACGCCCCACCGTCACACCAGAAAGCCGCGCTGCAGCTGACCAGCTAAACGCTTTAGATGGCGGCACCCTCAGCCACTTCCTATTGCGGGCTGTAGGCAAAGAGTCCGCGGTGCTTGAGCTGTTCGCTCAGCGTATGCCCGAACACGAAGCGAAGCTGCGTCGCCTGCATACCCAATGCTTTGCCTGCAACACCGCCTATACCAGCGATCAGGGGAACTGCAGCAGTTGCGGCTATGACTTGCGCGGGTACATCCGTGTCGAGCGCATCAGTAAGAACCACGCGCAGTTGCTCTCGCTACTGGATTGCCTGCGCCTGGTGTTGAAACTGAGTGATCCCCAGGTCGCTGCCACCCAACGCCAGATCGTGCGGATGGCTATCGAGCGCCAAGCCTCGATCAGTTCCGACCATTCGGCCGTGGCCGAGTTTTGGGAGGTGTACGACTACCTCGAATCCTTGAGCGAAGACCCGGTGGTGAACCACAGCAGCGACCCCACCGTGATAGCTATCAACCTCAACGAATTTAGCGAGCGCGCCGCTGAACACAAACAGAAGTTAGCCGACGTGGCGACGTTACGCGATCTGCTTAAAGAGTCACGTTCCCGCAAGTTTCTAGACAGTAACAAGGCGGTACACAGCGCAGTCCGCGCTGCGATGAACAGCAAAACACCACTGGCGCCAGGTCGTCCCACGACAGTCAAGTGCTGGATTTTTAAAGCGTAAGGAAGGCTACAACTATGCAAATCCAAGTTTTTATAGGCAATGCGGGTGACAGCAAGACGAGCAAGCTACCGGAGATACAAGACCGGCTGGAATAGATGAGTTCGCCGTCGTGGCGCAACTATTAGCTGACCATCCATCGACTAGGAACGACAGAACTATTCGGACTTTCTCACTTGAAGGAGCAACACAATGAAAACGTTATTTGTCTTGATGGCTCAATACAACGGCCAGGTGGTCATTCCCTTGGATCGAGTATGTAAGGACTACTTCACTCATCTAACCACCGACATGTTCCAGCGCAAGGTGGGGGCCGGGCAAATCAAGATTCCTATCACTCGTATGGAGCCAAGCCAAAAAAGCGCAAAGGGTATTCACATCACGGACCTTTCCGAATACCTGGATGCTCAGCGCGCCGCTGCTGTTAAAGAAAACAATCAGCTGAATAGCGCGCCACGCGGTAGCTAATTCACTTCAGTGTCCTGGCGCCCAGCTTTACGGGCGCCTGTAGGACTATCTCAAACCATTTCCAATTTTCGTAAGCGTCACCGCGCCCGCGAAGGTGGGTATAGCGCCGCATTGAGTTCCAATCGCGGTGCCCCGATACACTCGCTACCCGAGGAATGTCCCAGTCCATTTCGAACAGACGGCTTACACCGTCGTGGCGCAAGTCATGAAAGTGCAGGTTCTCGATACCAGTTATCTGACAAGCCCTAGTCCAAGACGTGGATACCGACTCTGCGCTGTACGGAAATATCTCCGGCAAAACCTTCGGCATGGTTTGGAGAATGGCCCAGGCTTCCGGCGGTAAATGGCACCACACGTCGTTACCGATCTTCTGGCCAGGGTTTTTCATGTCACGTACCAGTACCCGCTGGCCCACCTCATCGAGATCCGTCCACTGAATCCGTGTAATTTCCTCCTGCCGGCGTGTTGAAAATAACGCGAACCCAGTCATCTTGAGCATGTTGATCGAGGTTGGGCGGCGAGCTTGGATACCCTGAAAGTGCGTAAGTAGCTTGTCGAGTTCATCCAAGGTGGGGCGTCGGTCACGCTCGCGACTTTTCATGTTATATCCCAGCTTTTTCAAGACCCGCCGGGCGTCCGTCATTGCGTGCGGATCGACTAGGTAGCCCCAGGCAGGCCGAGCGATCGACAGCACTGCTCCCAGATGCGCCAGATCATTGCCGGCCGTCTGGGGTTGTACAGTCCCCCCCTCCTTGCCCATGCGCCACAGCGCATACTCCACCAGCACCTGACTGTTAATATCCTGGTCATTCAATTTGCCCAGGTACGATTCGCTAATTGCCTTGAGCGTAGCGAACTTGGTCTTACCCAGAGGCCGAACCCTCTCCATCTCAGTCAAATAACGGTCGATCATCTCCTTGACCGTCGCGACCTTGCGGTTTGCCCGCTCAATCGCGCCGGGCTCAGCCAGCTCCGTTTCGCGTTTGCGGGCCCACGCTTGGGCAGCCTGTTTCCGGGCGAAGGTCTGGCACTCTTGGTAAACTAGCGCCCCTTTGTTTTTAAGGCGGATCTGGACCGTATAACTGACCGATCCGTCGGCCTTCTTTCTTGCTCTAATGGTTGCCATCGTTCCAGTGGTACAAATGAGAAAGTGAGTGGTACATTTTACCACCGGCCTTAAAAAAACGTCTGAAAACGCCTAAAAACGGCCCAGAATACGCAGAGAAAAATGCTAGCTAAAACAGTCACTCAGCCAAAGAACACAAGCTCTGCACTGTCTCGGCGATTTAGCGTTGCCCCCATGATGGATTGGACCGACCGCCACTGCCGGTTCTTCCTGCGCCTGCTCTCCAAGCACGCCCTGCTCTACACCGAGATGGTCACCACCGGCGCGATCCTCCACGGCGACCACGACCGTTTCCTGCGTCACAACGAAGCCGAGCACCCGCTTGCGCTGCAGTTGGGCGGCAGCGTCCCCGCCGACCTGGCCGCCTGCGCGCGTATGGCTGAGGCTGCCGGTTACGATGAAGTGAACTTGAACGTCGGCTGCCCGAGTGATCGGGTGCAGAACAATATGATCGGCGCGATCTTGATGGCGCACCCGGCGCTGGTGGCGGATTGCGTGAAGGCGATGCGGGATGCGGTGTCGATTCCGGTGACGGTGAAGCATCGTATCGGGATCAATGGGCGGGACAGTTATGCCGAGCTGTGTGATTTCGTTGGCACGGTGAGGGATGCGGGGTGTACCAGTTTTACGGTGCATGCGCGGATTGCGATTCTGGAGGGGTTGTCGCCGAAGGAGAATCGCGACATTCCGCCGTTGCGGTATGACGTGGCGGCGCAGTTGAAGCAGGATTTCCCGGCGTTGGAGATTGTGTTGAATGGTGGGATCAAGACGCTGGAGCAGTGCCAGGAGCATTTGCAGGTGTTTGATGGGGTGATGTTGGGGCGGGAGGCTTATCACAATCCGTATGTGTTGGCGGAGGTGGATCAGCGGTTGTTTGGGAGTGAGGCGCCGGTGGTGAGTCGGGCGCAGGTGTTGGCGTTGTTGCGGCCTTATATTGCGGAGTATTTGGCGAGCGGTGGTGCGATGCATCACATTACTCGGCATGTGTTGGGGTTGGGGACCGGGTTTCCGGGGGCTCGGCGGTTCAGGCAGTTGTTGTCGGTGGATATTCATAAGGCGAGTGATCCGTTGGCTTTGTTGGATCAGGCTGGGGAGTTGTTGGAGGGGCGGTGAGGGGTTGGGTGTCAGTTGGTTTATTTGGAGGCTGACAGGCCGCTTTCGCGAGCAAGCCCGCTCCCACAGGCTTGAGTGCAGGGTGTCAGGGGGTTGGTTGGTGGCTGGGCTGGCGTTATCGCAGGCAAGCCAGCTCCCACAGTTTGAGTGCGGGGTGTCAGGGAGTTGGTTGGTGGCTGGGCTGGCGTCATCGCAGGCAAGCCAGCTCCCACAGTTTGAGTGCGGGGTGTCAGGGGGTTGGGTGGTGGCTGGGCTGGCGTTATCGCAGGCAAGCCAGCTCCCACAGTTTGAGTGCAGGGTGTCAGGGGGTGGTTGGTGGCTGGGCTGGCGTTATTGCAGGCAAGCCAGCTCCCACCGTTTTGGGTGATGGGTGTCAGGGTTGGTCGGTGGCTGGGCTGTTGTGGCGAGCAGGCTTGCCCTGCGTTGGGGTGCGTAGCGGCCCTGATGACTATGACGGCGTTCTGAATGAAAAACTCGATCGCCTTACTGGGGCTGCTTCGCAGCCCAACGCAGGGCAAGCCTGCTCGCCACAGCAAGGCTGCTCGCCACAGGAAGCCAGCTCTCACACGGGGCCGCGTGGGTTGGGGGAACTTGGGTTGAACCTGTCGGGGGTTTTGGTCTCCTATTTAGCACCAAGACGGGGCATTCAAACGGCTGTTTTCAGGTTGTTGCCCTCGCAAACGACTGAATGTATTTGCGCCCTTGAGCGCTTGTCGGCGCTCGGGTAATGTCATCAGACCCACAGGACAGAGCACGCCCATGACTTCCAAGCTGGAACAACTCAAGCAATTCACCACCGTTGTAGCCGATACCGGCGATTTCTCCACACTCGCCAAGCTCAAGCCGCAAGACGCCACCACTAACCCTTCCCTGCTGCTCAAGGCGGCGTCGATTCCAGGCTATGCCACGCTGCTGGATGAGGCTGTGAAGGACTGCAACGGTGACGTGGGCCTGGCCAGCGACCGTTTTGCGGTGGCGGTAGGTCAAGAGATTCTCAAAGTCGTGCCGGGGCGTATTTCCACCGAGGTGGATGCGCGTTTGTCGTTCGATGAAGCCGCGATTCTCAAGCGTGCGCACCGCCTGATCGACCTGTACGACAAAGCCGGCGTAGGCCGTGACCGCGTGCTGATCAAGATCGCCTCCACCTGGGAAGGCATCCGCGCAGCGGAGAAGCTGGAAAAAGAAGGCATTCAAACCAACCTGACACTGCTGTTTTCGTTTGCCCAGGCCGTGGCCTGCGCCGAAGCCGGTGTGTTCCTGATTTCGCCGTTTGTAGGCCGTATCTATGACTGGTACAAGAAGGCTAACGGCAACGACTACACCGGCGCTGAAGACCCAGGCGTTGTGTCGGTAACGCGCATCTACAACTACTACAAGGCCAATGGCTATAAAACTGTAGTGATGGGTGCGAGCTTCCGTAACCTCAGCCAGATTGAAGAGCTGGCCGGCTGTGATCGCCTGACCATCAGCCCGGACCTGCTGGAGAAGCTGGCGGCGGATGAAGGCAAGCTGGAGCGCAAGCTGTCGCCAGGCCATGCCGGTGAAGCGCGGGTGCATTTGACTGAAGCGCAGTTCCGTTGGGAGTCCAACGAGGACGCAATGGCGACTGAGAAACTGGCGGAGGGGATTCGTCAGTTTGCTCGGGACCAGGAGAAGCTGGAGGCGTTGTTGACTGCCAAGCTGTAAGGCAGGCGACGACAAAAAGGGCGGCACCTGTGAGGGTGCCGCCCTTTTTTGTGGTTCGCAGTTCTCAAACCAGTCACCGTTCAAACTGTGGGAGCTGGCTTGCCTGCGATAGCGGTGGGTCAGCAATGAATAGGTGGCTGACACACCGCTATCGCAGGCAAGCCAGCTCCCACATTGGACGGGGTTTCAAGTCTGGGGCCTAGTGGCGTTCTAGGGCATTGACCAGGTCGTGGAAGGCTTCGCGGTTGGACTCGTTCAGGCCCATCAGGATCTTGTGCGCTTCCAGCACCTTGACCCGTACGATTTCCTCGGACTGGTCTTGCGAAGGCAGGTCGGTTAGGCATTCCGGGCAGGGGATCGGGCGGTCAACGATGTTGAACACCTGGTCAAAGCCCATGGACTGCAACAGCCGGGTGATGTCTTCGTGGGTGGTGACGACGGTCGGCAACAGGCCGACCTTCTGCCGAGACAGAATGGACAACTTGGCCAGCAGGCCAAGGGTGGTGCTATCGATGCTGCGGGTTTCGGTCAGATCGATCACGATCGCTGAGAAGTTCAGCGCGGTGAAGATCCGCTCAATCGTCGCATCCAGCGCCGAACACAAGGTCAGGCGCACTTCACCGACAAACTTCAGGACGAAGGTCCCGTCTTGCTCGGCGAATTGGATTCTTCCGGTACTCATCAAAGATTCCTGCTCAACACCAATAGGGCGATATCATCCGGCATCTCCCCTAGCGTGGACAATCCAAAAACCTGCCGCAGGCCATCCAGGCTGCCGCCCGCCGACTTGACCTTTTGGGGCAAGGCGGCTTCTTTCTCTTTGAGTGTAGGCTCTGGAAGAAGGTCCAGTATGCCGTCGGACATCAGCGTGAGGCTGAACGTCGGCGGCAATTCCAGGATGTGGTCTTCGTAGGTGGCTTCGTTAAACAAGCCCACCGGCAGACCACGGCCTTCCAGGTAACGCACACTGTCGGGAGTGTATAAAACCGGCATCGGCAGGTGACCGCCGATGCTGTAGGTCAAAAGACCGGTTTCTTCATCAATCACGCCGCCAACCATCGTCACGTGCTTGCCCAGCTTGCAGCTGATCAGGCCTCGGTTGATGTGGCCCAGCACCTCGGAGGGGGTGAACTCCGGCAAGGTGCCATTGCGCTTGGATTCGAACAACAGCCGTGTGGTCATGAATTTCAACAACACGGTAACAAACGCAGAAGAAGCGCCGTGGCCGGACACGTCGGCCAGGTAGAACGCCACACGTCGCTCATCGACGCGGAAGTAGTCGACAAAATCACCCGACAGGTACAGCGACGGGATGATCTGGTGCGCAAACTTGAATTCGTCGATGGTCCACGGGCTCACCGGCAGCATGTTCATCTGCACCTGGCGACCGGCGTTCTGGTCTTCCTGGAGCAAATTGAGGCTGGCTTCGAGTTCGCGGTTGGCGGTTTCGAGCTTTTCGCGGTAGCGCTGGTTTTCCAGCAGCAGGCGAGCACGGTCCAGCGCGCGGCGCACCGAATGCTCCAGCACCGCCAGGTCTTCCAGGGGCTTGATCAGGTAGTCGGCAGCACCCAGGCGCAGGGCCTCTACAGCATCGTTCATTACGCCGGCACCGGACACAACAATCACTGGCGTCTGCGGCGCACGCTCGGTTACCTGGCGAATCAGCTCGAGGCCGCCCATTTGGGGCATGCGCAGGTCGCAGATCACGAGGTCGGGCTTGTCGCGCTCGAACACCTGGAGACCCTGTTGGCCATTACTGGCCTGCAGGACGCTGAAGCCACTGTCTTCCAAATAGGCCGCGAGGCTCGCGCGCACTACTTCGTCGTCATCGATTATCAGCAGCGTGGCACTGGTTTTTTGCATGTGGGCAAACGGCGCCAGAATTAGGTTGGCGTAGGCGGCTCGGCAATGGCCGGGCTCACGTACTGGATTCGCTTTCTAGCCTCTCTGTCCTACAAAGTACTGGGATTTCTCCCATGCACAACGGTAAAGCAGAGGTGCCCTTCTAAGGCGCAGACGGTACTCCCATCCGTCAGGGGTTTCAAGCTCATGCCGATGGTCGCCGGGCGTCTTTACACCGCAAATCACCGGGAGTTATAAGAACAGTCACCACCACAACACAAAGTAAGGATGGAACCCGTGAGCGAACATGAGCGCGGCTACGACGAAAAACGCGATTTCATCCGCATGCGCGTGGATGCCGATGTGGCGCTGATCCACGCGGGGCAAGAGATTGCCGGGGTTTGTGTGGACCTTTCCAGCTCCGGCATGCAGGTTGAGGCACCTCGCCAGTTTCAGGTGGGAGACCAACTGACCGTGCGCATCGATTCGGAACATGCCGCCCTCACGGGCCTGGAGGCGGACACCGAGGTGGTGTGGGCCAAAAACGAAGGCGAGCGCCAGCACCTGGGCCTCAGGATCTTGAAAATGCGCTGAAAAACGCGCACAAAAAAGGCGACCTATAGAGGTCGCCTTTTTTCATTTCAAAACGTCACGGCTTAAAAGTCGTCGACGACCTTGCCGTCTTTTACCTTGAACTCACGGTTCTGCAGGTAAGCGTTACGGATAAAGGTGTATTTGTCGCCCGTGATCAGCTTCTCGCTGTCGAGCAGGCTGGCACGGGTATCAACGATGTTCAGGCCGAAGGTGCTGTTGCGCCAGCCGATATCGTTCATATAGCGGTACGGTTGGGTGTAGCTGTCGACGTATTTGGACGGCGCATCACGCAGGGTGCTTGGGCCGAGCAGCGGCAGCATCACGTAAGGACCGCTGCCGACGCCCCAGTAGCCGAGGGTCTGGCCGAAGTCTTCATCGCTGCGTTGCAGCCCCATTTTGGTGCCCACATCAACAAAGCCAAGCACGCCGAAGGTGGTGTTCATCAACAGGCGGGCAGTGTCCACACCAGCGGCGTGCGGCTTGAGCTGCAGCACGTTGTTGGCCAGGTTGCCGACATCGCCGATGTTGCGGAAGAAGTTGTGGATGCCGTCTTGCACAAATTGCGGGGTTACAAATTGATAACCCTGGGCAATCGGCTTGAGCGCGTAGGTATCAACGGTGTCGTTGAAGGTGAAGATCGGGCGGTTGACGCTTTCCCATGGATCGTCTTCCGACGCAGCCTGGGCCGCGAAGGGGGCGAGCAGGATAGTTGCACACACAGATAGCTGAGCGAAGTACTGGCTCCAGCGCATAGCTTTGGCTCCTTGAATGATCTGTCATGGGCGCTATGCCCTGAATAAGACCGTCAGTATATGACGGATGTGTGGATTTAGGCAGTAACGAGGAATCGACATACGCAAAATGCACAAAATTCCTACAAACAGGTTAAGTGTCATCCGCTTGTCATGCAGCCCGGATAGCGTCGTAGCTATTTCAGGGAAGTCGAAATGCCTCACGCCGAAATTGCCATAGCCAGCGCCCCCACCTTGACTGCCGTGCTGTTTGGCCTGAGTGGCTGCCTGGTGGATTTCGGTTCCCAGGCCCGCACAGACTCGCCCTGCCCCGACTCCCAGGCCACGCCCGGCGCGCTGAAGATTCTGCGCAGCCTCAAGGACCAAGGCGTGCCCTGCGCCTGGCTGGATGAGCTGCCCGCCTCGGTGACCACACCCCTGTCGGCCGCATTGCCCGACTGGGTGAAGGCAACACCGCCCTCCTCCCTCCGCTGGCCGGCGCCACATGCCTGCTGGCAAGCCTTGATGGCACTGAATATCGAACGCCTCGAAGGCTGTGTGCTGGTCAGCGGCGAGCCGCGTTTGCTGCAATCAGGCCTGAATGCCGGGTTATGGACCATCGGCCTGGCGTCCTGCGGCTCGCTGTGCGGCCTGTCACCTGAGCAATGGCAGGCGTTGACCGAACAACAGCGCGAGCACAAGCGCGGCAAAGCCACGGTGGCGCTGTATGGGCTGGGCGTGCATTCGGTGATCGATCACCTTGGCGAGCTGGGCACCTGCCTGGCGGATATCAGCCTGCGCCAGCTTAAAGGCGAGAAGCCCTGATAGAGATCATGCACTCAAGGCGCCGGTGGATTAATCTACAGGTCAGCCCGTAGACCTTTCACGGCGTGCCGCGGTCTATGCCAGTGCCTATCGATAAAAGGAAGAACGTCATGCCTGACCGCATAAAGCTTGAAGAACAGGTCAACATCCTGCGCGGGCAGTTGGAACAGCAACCGCCGCTGTCTGAAGAAAAACGTGAAGCACTGGAAGCCTTGATTGCCAAGTTCGAATTACAACTCGAACTTGAACCGGCCACCCAAACGCCCAGTATTTCCGACGATGTGAATCAAGCAGCCATAGAGTTCGATGCTGAACACCCGGTCATTTCCGGGACATTGCGCAATATCATGATCACCTTGGGCAACATGGGGATCTAACCCGGCCCCAAGCCAAACACAGAACCAAAATGTGGGAGCTGGCTTGCCTGCGATGGCGGTATATCAGTCACCCGATGTATGACTGATGGGCCGCTATCGCAGGCAAGCCAGCTCCCACATTTGTTTTGTGTGACGGCTACTGACGCGCCAGGCGCACGTTCTGGAACTGCACATTCTCAGTGCTGCGATACGGGTTGATATCCAACCCACCGCGCCGCACATAGCGCGCATACACCGTCAACTTCTCTGGCTTGAGCAACCGCTGCAAGTCCAAAAAGATGCGCTCCACGCACTGTTCATGAAAGTCCGAGTGCTGGCGAAAGCTCACGATATATTCCAGCAAACTGGCGTGATCCAACGCGTGACCACGGTATTCCACCACCACGCTGCCCCAATCCGGCTGGCTGGTGACCGGGCAGTTGGATTTGAGCAGGTGGCTGTGCACGCTCTCCTCGATAATGCGCGAGTCGTCGCAACGCAGCAGTTCCGGGCGCGGGTGCTCGTAGTTGCTGACACTGATGTCCAGGTCGTCGATGCACGCGCCCGGCAACGCCATCACGCCTTCGGCCTCAACCTCGGCCAGGCTGCGGATGCGCACACTCACAGGCAGGCCGGCGGCGGCGCTGAGGTCGGTGCGCAAGGTGGCTTCCAGGCTTTGCGTGTCGGCAAACGCGGTCTGGTTCAGCGAGTTTAGGTACAGCTTGAAAGATTTGGACTCGATGATGTTCGGCGACTCGGCCGGGATGCTGAATTCACCGATGGCCACCACCGGCTTACCGGATGGCAGCAGCCACGACAGTTCGAAGCAGTTCCAGAAATCCACGCCCTTATAAGGCAGGGTTTCGGCAGTCAGGCCCAGCTCGGCCCATTTGGCGGCGCGAGGGATCGGGAACAGCAACGACGGCGTGTAGGTAGAGATGTATTCACTGGACTTGCCCAGCGGCGAATGTTCGGCTGCGGGATGCATGGCGGAAACCTGGCTAAATAAACCGCGCCAGTCTACCAGCCTTTGCTCCCGCCCTTAAGAATCGCCTCACTCAACGGTCAGCTTGCCGACCATGCCCGCCTGATAATGCCCCGCAATGTTGCAGGCAAACTCAAGACCGGTGGCCTTGTTGAAGGTCCAGGTCAGCTCGGCGGTCTTGCCCGGTTCCACCAGCACGCTGTTGGGGTCGTCATGCTTCATGCCACCCATCTCGCCCATATCGCCATGCCCCATGGCGGCGTGGTCCATCTTGCCCATGCCGGTGGCCGTGAGCATGCCGCTGGCCTGCATCTTGAGCATTTCTTTTTGGTGTTCGGCGTGCATCGCCGCATCACCCAGGTTGAACTCGTGCAGCAACTGGCCTTTGTTGACCAGCACAAAGCGCACGGTCTCACCGGCTTTTACATCCAGAGCCTTGGGCGAAAAGGAAATGTCCTGCAGGGTTACTTCTACGGTGCGCGTGGCTTTATCGGCCGGTGCCGGGTGACCAAACGCGTAGGTGTGAGCCTCATCAGCCATTGCATTAACGCTCAATGCCAACAAACAGCCCGCCAATAACAGAGGTGTACGCAACGCCATGACGCTTCTCCAAAAAAGTGTGTCCAGCTTGGTCAGCACTTTAAGATGGCTCTGCTGCCAGCCAGCTGACTGCTAGATTACAACTTTGTCAGGTTACGCCCTGACGCTGCCGCCCACGGTATAAAGCCCATCGCCACCTGTTGCCACGAGTTGCCCATGAAACTGCTGATCGTTGAAGACCAACCGAAAACCGGCCACTACCTGCGCCAGGGCCTGACCGAGGCTGGCTTTACCACCGAGTTGGTGGCCGACGGCACGAGTGGGCAGCATTTGGCCCTGACCGGCGATTACGATCTGCTGATCCTCGACGTGATGCTGCCCGGCCGCGACGGCTGGCAAATCCTGCACGCGGTGCGCAGTGCCGGCCTGGAAATCCCGGTGTTGTTCCTCACCGCCCGCGACGCCGTGGAAGACCGTGTGCACGGCCTGGAGCTGGGCGCCGACGATTACCTGGTCAAGCCTTTCGCCTTTTCCGAATTGCTGGCGCGGGTGCGCAGCCTGTTGCGCCGTGGCAGCAGCACCCCGCAGGAAACCACGCTGCAACTGGCCGACCTGCGCCTGGACCTGATCCGCCGCCGCGTCGAGCGCGGCGGCCAGCGTATCGACCTCACCGCCAAGGAGTTCGCCTTGCTCGAACTGCTGCTGCGCCGCCAGGGTGAAGTGCTGCCCAAGAGCCTGATTGCCTCCCAGGTGTGGGACATGAATTTCGACAGTGACACCAATATCATCGAAGTGGCGATCCGCCGCTTGCGCCTTAAAGTCGACGACAACTTCCCCACCAAGCTGATCCACACCGTGCGCGGCATGGGCTATGTGCTGGAGGAACGGTGCAATTGATTGCGCGCCTGTCCCTGGCCAGCCGTCTGGCCCTGTTATTTGCCGGCTGTACGGCGGTGGTCTCGCTCATCGCTGGCGTGTTGTTCAACCAGGCCAGCGAAGCGCACTTTATCGAGCTGGACCAGCAGCAACTCGACGGCAAACTGATCGCGCTGCGCAGCACCTTGCAGGGTGTCGACTCACTGGCGTCCTTCACCCCGCGAGAAGCGCAACTGCGTGCCGAACTCAGCCGCCAGCCGGACCTCGCCTTGCGCATCAGCGCCGCCGGCCAACGCTGGTTTGATGGCGCGCCGAGCGTCACGCTGCCCGCAGCACCCGGCCTGCACAGCCTGCAAAACGCGGGCACCGACTACCGCGTGTACAACGCGCCGTTGCTGGCGGGCCAACCCGGCTCGCCGCAAGTGACGCTGATCCTCGACATCACGCACCACCAGCACTTTCTGCAACGCATGCAGCGGTTGATCTGGCTCACGGTCGGCTTGTCCGCCCTGGCCACCGCGCTGCTCGGCGCATGGGCAGCGCGCAGCGGGCTGCGGCCGTTACGGCGCATGAGTGAAGTGGCCGCCGGCGTGTCGGCCCACTCCCTGACCCAACGCTTGCCCCAGGCGCAAATGCCGGTGGAACTGGCCGAACTCGCCCAAGCGTTTAACGCGATGCTGGGACGGCTCGACGACGCGTTCCAGCGCCTCTCGTCTTTCTCCGCCGATATCGCTCATGAACTGCGCACGCCCCTGTCGAACCTGCTGACCCACACCCAGGTGATCCTCACCCAGCCGCGCCCGCTGGAGGACTACCGCGAGGCGCTGCACAGCAACCTGGAGGAGTTGCAGTGGATGGCGCAGTTGGTGAATGACATGTTGTACCTGGCCAAAGCCGACCATGGCCTGCTGATGCCCAAGCGCGAAGCGCTGGCGCTGCACGATGAAGTGGAGGCGTTGCTGGAGTTTTTTGCGCTGTTGGCCGAAGACGCGCAGGTCAATCTGGTGTGCGAAGGCACGGCTCAAACGGCGGGCGATCGCGGTATGTTGCGCCGGGCCGTGTCGAACTTGCTGGATAACGCGCTGCGGTTTACCCCGGTGGGTGGCGAGGTGCGGGTGCGGATTATGGAAAGCGCACAGGCTGTGACGCTGACTGTCGCCAATACAGGGGAAGGTATCCCTGCGGCTTTGTTACCTAAATTGTTTGACCGGTTCTATCGGGCGGACCCCGCGCGCCGTGAAGGCAGCAGCGAGCATGCTGGGCTGGGGTTGGCGATTACCCAGTCGATTGTGCGGGCGCATGGAGGGAGGATTTATTGTGAGTCTGAAATGGGCTGGACAAGGTTTGTGATTGAGTTGCCCAAGGGGGATTGATGCAAGCTGGGCCGGCCCTATCGCAGGCAAGCCAGCTCCCACATTCGAATGTATTCACACATCAAAATGTGGGAGCTGGCTTGCCTGCGATAGCGGTCTTAGCGTTTACGAATACCTGAGGGCATGCGCCGGCTCAATCTTCGCCGCCCGATACGCCGGGTAAATCGTCGCCATAAAGCTCAACACAAACCCGGCCGTGCAAATCAGCAGTACATCGCCGCCTTGCAGCTCGGAAGGCAGGTTGCTGACGAAGTACACGTCCGAACTGAAGATATGCTGCCCGGTCACGCGCTCCAGCCAGCCCACCAGTTCACTCACGTTCAGCGCCGCAATCACGCCCAGCATGCCGCCGATCAAGGTGCCGACGATACCGATCACCGTGCCCTGCACCATGAAGATCGCCATGATCTGCCGTGGCGTGGCGCCGATGGTGCGCAAAATCGCGATGTCTGCGCCTTTGTCGTTCACCACCATGATCAGCGTGGCGATGATGTTGAACGCAGCGACGGCGACGATCATCAGCAACAGCAGGCCGATCATGGTCTTTTCCATCTTCATGGCGCTGAACAGGCTGCCCTGGGTGTGGGTCCAGTCATCCGGTTTGTAGTCGGCGCCGAGGCTCGCGGCAATGTCGGCCGAAACCTTGGGGGCCGCGTACAAGTCTTTCACCGCCAGGCGCACGCTTTGCACCTGGTTCGGCTGCCAATGCTGGATCTCGGCGGCGTCGGCCATGTTGATCAGGGCCATGGAGCCATCCAGCTCGGCGCCGACCTTGAAGATACCGACCACGTTCAGGCGCTGCATGCGCGGGGTGATGCCACCCGGTGCGGCCGTGCTGATTTCCGGCACGATCAGGGTCAGCTTGTCGCCCACATTCAGGCGAAAGCGCCGTGCGGTGATGTCGCCGATCACTACGCCGAACTCGCCGGCCTTCAGGTCTTCGAGTTTGCCGCGCACGATATGCTGGGCAACGATCGACACCTTGCCTTCCTGGGCCGGGTCAACGCCGCTGATCTCGATCGGCTGCATCGCGCCCTTGTAGGAGAACATGCCGTCCATCTGTGTGAACGGCACCGCAGCGGTGACCTCGGGGTTCTTCAGCGCGGCGGCGGCCACGGGCTGCCAGTTATCAATCGGGTTTACACCGACGATAGTGGCGTGGGGCACCATGCCGAGGATGCGCGTGCTCATTTCACGCTGGAAGCCGTTCATCACCGACAGCACCACGATCATCGCCAGCACGCCCAGGGCGAGGCCGATCATCGAGGTCATCGAGATAAACGAGACAAAACGGTTGCGGCGCTTGGCGCGGGTATAGCGCGTGCCGATAAAAATCGATAACGGTCTGAACATTCGCGGGCACCGTTTAAAAAAATGAAAAAGCCTGGCTTAAAAAAGCCAGGCTTGAAACGGGTCAGATGGCGACCAGATGACCTTCCTGCAGGTGCAACACGCGG
This sequence comes from Pseudomonas sp. WS 5146, assembly GCF_012985495.1. NCBI lineage: Bacteria > Pseudomonadati > Pseudomonadota > Gammaproteobacteria > Pseudomonadales > Pseudomonadaceae > Pseudomonas > Pseudomonas sp. WS 5146. Next base: position 520,606 of record NZ_JAAQWL010000002.1, on the reverse strand, counting down.
TCCATCTGGCGGGCCATGCTCATGTCATGGGTGACCACCAGGAACGCGGTGCGCATCTGGGTGCTCAGTTCCAGCATCAAGTCCTTAATGCCTTGCGCGGTGTGCGAGTCGAGGTTGCCGGTTGGCTCGTCGAGCATCACCAGGCCTGGGTTGTTGACCAGGGCACGGGCGATGGCCACACGCTGGCGCTCGCCGCCGGACAGCTCCGCCGGTTTGTGCTCCAGGCGATGGCCGAGGCCAACGCGCTCCAGCAGTGCCTTGGCGCGCTGGCGCGCTTCGGGGATCGCAGTCTTGCCGATCAGCAGCGGCATGCACACGTTTTCCAGCGCGGTGAATTCCGGCAGCAGGTGGTGGAACTGGTACACAAAACCGAGCGAACGGTTGCGCAGTTGGCCACGGGCTTTTTCACCGAGTGCCGACAGTTCTTCGCCGGCCAGCCACACGCTGCCCTCGGAAGGCGTATCCAGGCCGCCCAACAGGTTGAGCAAGGTACTTTTGCCGGAACCGGAACTGCCGACGATCGCCACGCGCTCGCCCGGGTGCAGTTCCAGCTGCAGGTTGGACAACACCACTACCGACTCCGGGCCTTCCTCGTAGGATTTGCCCAGGTTGCGGCAGCTCAAGATAGCTTTTTCACTCATGCCCGATTCACTCATAACGTAAGGCCTGTGCTGGCTGGGTGCGTGCCGCGCGCCAGGCTGGATACAGGGTGGCAAGGAAACTCAATAGCAACGCGGCGCCGCCCACCATCAACACGTCCTGGGCCTGAACCTGGGACGGCAAGTAGTCGATGAAGTAGACGTCAGCGTTGAGAAACTTGTGGCCGATGACTTTTTCCAGCGCGGCAATGGCGGCGCTGACGTTCAGCGCGGCCAGAATGCCGACGGCGGTGCCGATCAAGGTGCCGACTACGCCGATCACGGTGCCCTGCACCATGAAGATCGCCATGATCTGGCCCGGCGTGGCGCCAAGGGTACGCAGGATGGCGATATCGCCCTTCTTGTCGTTCACCACCATCACCAGCGTGGAGATGATGTTGAACGCAGCCACGGCGACGATCAGCAGCAACAGCAGGCCAATCATGGCTTTTTCCATGCGGATGGCCTGGTAGAGGTTGCCGTGGGTGCGGGTCCAGTCGCGGGCGTAGTACTGCGAGTCGCCCAAGTGCTGGGCGATTTCCCACGCGCCGCGCGGTGCATCGAACAGGTCGTTGAACTTGAGGCGCAGGCCCTGCACCTGATCCGGCTGCCAGCGATGCAGGCGGGCCAGGTCGGTGAGGTTGGTGAGGCCCAGGTAGCCGTCGATTTCGCCGGCGCCGACGTGGAAGGTGCCGACCACGGTAAAGCGCTTCATGCGCGGGAACATGCCGGCCGGGGTCACGGTGACTTCCGGCGCGACGAAGGTCAGCTTGTCGCCGATGCCCACGCCGAGCTTGGCCGCCGCCTTGTCGCCGATCACGATGCCGAAGCTGCCGGGTGCCAAGTCGTCGAGTTTGCCCTGCAACATGAACTTGTCGATGATCGACACGTTACGTTCCTGGGCCGGGTCAACGCCATTGAGCAGGATCTTCTGCACCTTGCCGTCGTTGGTCAGCAGCCCCTGCATCTGGGTAAACGGCGCAACGGCCACCACCTTGGGGTTCTGCTTGACCTTGGCGGCCAGGCTTTGCCAGTCGTTGATGGGTTCATCGGACTCGATGGTCGCGTGGGGCACCATGCCCAGCACGCGGGTGCGCATCTCATGATCGAAGCCGTTCATCACCGACAGCACCACGATCATCACGACCACGCCCAAGGCGAGCCCGATCATCGAGGTCAGGGAAATGAACGACACAAAATGATTGCGGCGCTTTGCACGGGTATAACGCGTGCCGATAAATACGAAGAGAGGTCTGAACATGTCGGGGCTTGTTCGGAGGAAAAGAAGACGTCCCGGTGGCGGGGTCTGGTAAGCAGCTTTACACTCTGACCATTACCGTTACCTGGGGTTCGCCATGTCGACATTAGATGAAGAAGAACGCCGCGAATACTACCGTATCGACGACATGATCGCACTTCAAATCAGCACACTGCCTGCCCCGGAAGCGGCGAGCAAGGAAGTGTTGCTGGATGATTCCCCGCTGTTCAATCTGCTCAGCGAACTGCACCTCAGCGAATTCGAAGCCCAGCACCTGCTGCGCCAGATCAGCGAGAAAGATCGCAGCCTGGCGGCCTTTCTCAAAGTCCAGAACAAACGCGTGGACCTGCTCAGCCAGATCATGGCCCGCGGCCTGCTGGATGAGGTCGGTGCGCCGCAGCCGGTGATCATCTCCGAAGGCGGCATCGACTTCCAGCACCCCACGCCGCTGGCGCCCGGCGCGCACCTGGCGGTCAAGCTGGTGCTGATGCCCCAGGCGCTCGGCCTGCTGTTGCGCGCACGCGTGACGCATTGCGAGCCCAAAGGCGATGGTTTTGACGTGGGCACGGAGTTCGAATCCATGACCGACGCCCAACGCCAGTTGCTGGCGCGCTATATCCTGCAGAAACAGGCACAGGAACGCCGTCTGGCGCGGGAACAAAGCGACGACCTCTGAATACGTATTGAACACGCCAGCCTATCTGGCGCAAAGGAGCAACTGTGACCCTGATTTACGGCCACCGCGGTGCCAAAGGCGAAGCACCGGAAAACACCCTGACCAGCTTTCAGGAGTGCCTCAAGCACGGTGTACGCCGTTGCGAACTGGACTTGCACCTGTCCATGGACGGCGAGTTGATGGTGATCCACGACCCGACCCTCAAGCGCACCGCCGACCGGCGCGGCAAGGTCGTCGAGTATTCGGCGGCAGACCTGGTAAAGATGGACGCGCGCAAAGGTGGCCCAGGCTGGGTCAAACCGTGCCCGATTCCCCGCCTGGAAGAACTGTTCGAACAGTGCGACTTCGATCACTGGCAGCTGGAAGTCAAAAGTGCCTCGCGCACCCGCGCCGCGACCACTGTGCTGGCGATCCGCGAGATGGCCGTGCGGCATGGCCTGATGGACAAGGTCACCGTGACCTCAAGTTCTCGGGAAGTATTAAAAGCGGCGGTTGAGCTCACCCCGGACCTGTCACGCGGCCTGGTGGCCGAATACGCCTGGCTCGACCCGTTGAAGGTCGCGCAGAACTACGGCTGTGAGTACTTGGCGTTGAACTGGACGTTGTGCACCCCCGAGCGCCTGGAAAAAGCCCAGCGTCAGGGTTTGCACGTGTCCGTGTGGACGGTCAACGAACCTGCGCTGATGCGCAGGCTCGCCGACTTCGGCGTAGATAGCCTGATTACAGACTTTCCCGGTTTGGCCACTGCCACCCTCGAGAATTACTGAAATCGGTCTCCCCGGCCGGCTCAGGCCACCGGCCGGAGCCGCTCAAAAAAGCCGGTTGAGGCCGTCGTAGGCCGCTACCCGATAGGCTTCGGCCATGGTCGGGTAGTTGAACGTGGTGTTCACAAAATACTTGAGGGTATTTTGCTCACCCGGTTGGCTCATGATCGCCTGGCCGATGTGCACGATCTCGGAGGCCTGGTAGCCGAAGCAATGCACGCCGAGAACCTCAAGGGTTTCACGGTGGAACAGGATCTTCAGCATGCCTTGCGGCTCACCGGCGATCTGCGCACGCGCCATGCTCTTGAAGAATGCCTTGCCGACTTCATAAGGCACCTTGGCCTTGGTCAGTTCGTGCTCGTTCTTGCCGATCGAGCTGATCTCGGGAATCGTGTAGATCCCGGTCGGCACGTCGTTCACATAACGCCAGCTGCCATTGTCGACGATGCTGCCAGCGGCCGAACGACCCTGGTCATGCGCAGCACTGGCCAGGCTCGGCCAGCCGATCACGTCACCGGCACCGTAGATGTTCGGTACGCAGGTGCGGTAATTCTCATCCACTTCGATCTGGCCACGGCTGTTGACCTTGACCCCGATGTTTTCCATGCCCAGCTTGTCGGTGTTGCCGGTACGGCCGTTGCACCACAGCAAGGCGTCGGCCTTGATCTTCTTGCCGGACTTGAGGTGCAAAATCACCCCGTTATCCAGGCCTTCGACCCGCTCGTACTCTTCGTTGTGGCGCACGGTGATGTTGTTGTTGCTGAAGTGGTAGCTCAACGCCTGGGAGATTTCCGAGTCGAGGAAGCTCAGCAACTGGTCGCGGTTGTCGACCAGCTCCACCAACACACCCAGGCCACTGAAGATCGAGGCGTATTCACAGCCGATAACGCCGGCGCCATAGATGATCAGTTTGCGCGGGGTGTGGCCCAGGCTCAGGATGGTGTCGCTATCGTAGATACGCGGGTGGTGGAAATCGATATCGGCTGGGCGATACGGGCGCGAACCGGTGGCGATGATGATGTGCTTGGCCACCAGCTTCTCGACCACGCCATTGGCGCAGACCACTTCGACGGTTTGCTCGTCGGCGAAACTGCCGGTGCCAAAAAACAGGTCGACGCGGTTACGGGCGTAGTAACCCGTGCGAGACGCAACTTGCTTGGAGATGACTTTCTCGGCGCTTTTAAGCACGTCCGGGAACGAGAACCAGCGCGGCTCACCAATGGCCCGGAACATCGGGTTGGTGTTGAACTGCATGATCTGGCGCACCGAGTGACGCAAGGCCTTGGACGGGATGGTACCCAGGTGGGTGCAGTTACCGCCGACCTGGCGACGGCTATCGACCATCGCCACCTTGCGCCCCGCTTTGGCGGCGTTCATTGCCGCACCTTCTCCAGCCGGGCCGGAACCCAGTACCACCACGTCGTAGTTGTAGACAGCCATGCGTACTCCTCAGAACAGGCCAGGCGTACGGTTGGACGCCTGGCTAAATCATGCCGCGGCCAGCGGGCATGAAGGAAATTTTTGGCTCAAGTGTGTGAGCCGGGGCACAGTCTATATAAGGCTCAACGCCGCGCACATTAACCCTTGGTCGCGTCGTAGGCCAGTCTTGCCTTTACTACAGGAACTGCAAACTGGCATTACACTGCTGACACGCACCTTCGCAGGCGGGGCCATTATGCGGCATGTGGTTTTCTGTTTAATGATGATTTTTTCGCTGACAGCGCACGCCAGTGAAGCGAGTCGGCTTAAGCAAGCCGGTTTTGCTGCGCAAACGCATGAGCTGGCGCTGAAAAACCAGGCGGTGCTGGTGTATCTCTGGGCGGATGTGTATGCGGCCGCGCTGTACGCTCCAGCTGATATCAGCGCCAAACAGGCCTGGGACCAGCAAAAGGCTGTGCGCCTGGCGCTGTATTACTTTCGCGACATCGACCGCAATGATGTGATCAAGGCCGCTACGGCTACCCTTGAACGTCAGCAATCCGCTGCAACCCTCGCCCGCCTGAAGCCTGAGCTGGACCAACTGCACGCCAGTTTCCGCAACATTCGCAGCGGTGACCGTTACGCCCTGGATTTTCGTCCTGGGCGTGGGCTGAGCCTGGAGATCAATGAGCAAGTGGTGTTCAGCAGTCGCGATGATGAATTGGCAAAGGCCTACCTCGGTATCTGGCTCGCGCCGAAAGGCCTGTCGGACAGCCTGCGCAACGCCCTCCTGAACTAACCAACGCCCCCAAAAACACCAAAGAACCCTGTGGGAGCTGGCTTGCCTGCGATAGCGGTGGGTCAGCCATTCATTTGCGGACTGACACACCGCTATCGCAGGCAAGCCAGCTCCCACATTTGATTTTCATCGCCCTCGACAACTGCGCATTTAGTCATGCTTGCTATCAATTTTTATTGCCGGTAATGGCCAATACACATATGGTTACAAAACTGCAGCAAGGACGAGTAATGACCAGGGATCACTAATAAGACAGCCAACATGAGTGCATGACATGTCCACTACCACGGGCAAAGGCAAAGCGATTTTTCGCGTTGTCAGCGGCAACTTCCTCGAGATGTTCGACTTCATGGTCTACGGCTTCTACGCCACGGCCATTGCCAAGACCTTCTTTCCCAGCGACAGCGCGTTTGCCTCGTTGATGCTATCGCTTGCGACCTTCGGCGCCGGTTTCCTGATGCGGCCACTGGGCGCAATCTTCCTTGGCGCCTATATCGACCGCCACGGCCGCAAAAAGGGCCTGGTCATCACGCTGGCCTTGATGGCCGCCGGCACCATCCTGATTGCCTGCGTGCCCGGCTACGCCACATTGGGTGTGGCCGCGCCGCTGATCGTGCTGTTCGGTCGACTGCTTCAGGGTTTCTCTGCCGGCGTCGAGCTGGGCGGTGTGTCGGTGTACCTGGCAGAAATCGCCACACCGGGCCGCAAGGGCTTTTTCGTCAGTTGGCAGTCCGCCAGCCAGCAGGCTGCGGTGGTGTTCGCCGGTTTGCTCGGCGTGGGCCTCAACCACTGGCTCAGCCCGGAAGAGATGGGCGACTGGGGCTGGCGCGTGCCGTTCCTGATCGGCTGCCTGATCGTGCCGGTGATCTTCGTGATTCGCCGTTCGCTGGAGGAAACCCCAGAGTTCCAGGCACGTAAACACCGCCCTACCCTGCAGGAAATCGTGCGTTCGATCGGCCAGAACTTTGGCATCGTCATCGCCGGCATGGCGCTGGTGGTGATGACCACCGTGTCGTTCTACCTCATTACCGCTTACACCCCGACCTTCGGCAAGGCCGAACTGCACCTGTCTGACTTCGACGCATTGCTGGTGACGGTGTGCGTGGGCATCTCCAACTTTATCTGGCTGCCGGTGATGGGCGCGGTGTCCGACAAGATCGGGCGCAAACCCTTGCTGCTGGGTGCGACGATTCTGGCAATTCTCACAGCGTATCCGGCGCTGTCGTGGCTGGTGGCGAATCCGAGTTTCAGCCATCTGCTGATCGTGCTGTTGTGGTTGTCGTTCCTGTATGGCTCGTACAACGGGGCGATGGTGGTGGCGCTTACCGAGATCATGCCGATTGAAGTGCGCACCACTGGATTCTCGCTGGCTTATAGCCTGGCAACGGCGACCTTTGGTGGGTTTACGCCGGCGGCCTGTACTTACCTGATCCATGTGCTGGATAACAAGGCGGCGCCAGGGATTTGGCTCAGTGGTGCGGCGGTGTTGGGGCTGATTGCGACGTTGGTGCTGTTTAAAGGCAATCGGCATGAACTGCGGACTGCGCAGGCTTCGGTGGTTGGCGGCGCCTGATAGACCGCTATCGCAGGCAAGCCAGCTCCCACATTTGACGGTGTTCACAAGTCGAAATGTGGGAGCTGGCTTGCCTGCGATGAGGCCCTGATATTCACCACAAAACCAACAGCCACAAAAAAGCCCCGAACCAGTCGGGGCTTTTTCATTTACCGCAAAGGCTTAGCGCGGGAATGCTGGCGGGTTAACCCCGGCCATGTCTTCCATCACACGAACCACCTGGCAGCTGTAGCCGAACTCGTTGTCGTACCACACGTACAGAACAACGCGGTTGTCCTGGGTAATGGTCGCTTCAGCGTCGACCACACCGGCGTGGCGCGAGCCCACGAAGTCGGTGGACACCACTTCCTGCGAGTTAACGAAGTCGATCTGCTTATGCAGGTCGGAGTGCAGCGCCATGTAGCGCAGGTACTCGTTCATCTCTTCGCGGGTGGCGGCTTTCTCAAGGTTCAGGTTGAGAATGGCCATCGACACGTTCGGCGTCGGTACGCGGATCGCGTTACCGGTCAGCTTGCCGGCCAGCTCAGGCAGGGCCTTGGCAGCAGCGGTGGCAGCACCGGTCTCGGTGATCACCATGTTCAACGCGGCGCTACGGCCACGGCGATCGCCTTTGTGGAAGTTGTCGATCAGGTTCTGGTCGTTGGTGTACGAGTGAACCGTTTCAACGTGACCGTTAACAATGCCGAACTTGTCGTTCACAGCCTTCAGCACCGGCACGATGGCGTTGGTGGTGCAGGAAGCGGCGGACACGATCTTGTCGTCAGCGGTGATTTCGCCGTGGTTGATACCGTGCACGATGTTCTTGAGCTTGCCCTTGCCAGGCGCAGTCAGCACAACGCGGTCGATACCTGGGCAGGCCAGGTGCTGGCCCAGGCCTTCGGCATCACGCCATACACCGGTGTTGTCCACCAGCAGTGCGTCCTTGATGCCGTATTGGGTGTAATCCACCTCGGCCGGGTTCTTCGCGTAGATCACCTGGATCAGGTTACCGTTGGCGGTGATGGTGTTGTTTTCTTCGTCGATGACGATGGTGCCGTTGAACGGGCCATGTACCGAGTCGCGGCGCAGCAGGCTGGCACGCTTGGTCAGGTCGTTCTCGGCGCCTTTACGCACCACGATGGCACGCAGGCGCAGGCCGTCGCCGCCACCGGTTTTTTCGATCAGGATGCGCGCCAGCAGGCGGCCGATACGACCGAAGCCGTACAACACCACGTCGGTGCCTTTGCGGGCTGCAGCGTTTTGCTGGCCAACCACATCGGCCATTTCTTCACGCACGAACTGCTCGGCGCTGCGGCCGGCACCTTCTTTGCGGAACTTGTAAGCCAACTTGCCCAGGTCTACCGAAGCCGCGCCGAGCTTGAGCTCGCTCATGGCTTTAAGCAGAGGGAATGTTTCGTGGACGGAGAGTTCGCTGTCGTCGGCAGAACGATGGCGAGCAAAGCGATGGGCTTTGAGAATCGCGATGACTGACTGGTTGATCAGGCTGCGGCCATAGATCGAGCTCACCACATTGTTATTGCGGTACAGCTGACCGATAAGCGGAATCATCGCTTCAGCGAGTGCTTCACGGTCGATCCATTCACCAAGACACTGGTCGGGCTTCTGAGTCACGGGAACCTTCCACATGTAGGGGCAGAAAAAAGGGGCTACATTATGCCGCCCGACCGGCCTCGGAGCAATGCGCGTCAGGCAACAAAAAGTGCTTGCGAAAAAATCACACACCGCTGCAGCCCAGTAAATACGCGGCTTCCAGAAGGCCGCTGGTTGAGCGCCAACGCCGACTTGTCCGTAACCCTCCGAAACATCTGCACAAAATGGCACTACATATTGAGTCAAAACCCGCCATTGTTTGTCTTAGCCACTACATTTCCTGCAAACCGTAATAGGTTCAGTCAGCAACTGACAGGCGGCACCTTGGGCCGCTACAATTACCGACTTTGTCGCAACGCTTGGAGCTCAACCTTCCGTGCCCGTTCTGCGTCTACCGCTTCTCCCTGCCGCGGCAGGTAAACAGCACTGGGGCAACCTGCCCGGTGCCGCCCTGAGCCTGGCCATTGCCGAGGCTGCCAGCGCAGCCAAGCGCTTTACCCTGCTACTCACCGCCGACAGCCAAAGCGCCGAGCGGCTGGAGCAGGAGCTGAGCTTCTTCGCCCCCGATTTGCCGGTGCTGCATTTCCCCGACTGGGAAACCCTGCCCTACGACCTGTTCTCGCCGCACCAGGACATCATTTCCCAGCGCATCGCCAGCCTGTACCGCCTGCCGGAACTGGCGCACGGCGTGCTGGTGGTGCCGATCACCACCGCCCTGCACCGCCTGGCGCCGACCAAGTTCCTGCTCGGCAGCAGCCTGGTGCTGGATGTCGGCCAGAAACTCGATGTAGAGCAGATGCGCACGCGCCTGGAAGCCAGCGGCTACCGCTGCGTCGACACGGTGTACGAACACGGCGAATTCGCGGTGCGTGGTGCGTTGATCGACCTGTTCCCGATGGGCAGCAAACTGCCGTACCGCATCGACCTGTTCGATGACGAAATCGAGACGTTGCGCACCTTCGACCCGGACAACCAGCGCTCCATCGACAAAGTAGAGTCGATCAAGCTGCTGCCGGCGCGCGAATTCCCGCTGCAAAAAGACGCGGTCACGCGCTTCAAGGCGCGCTTTCGCGAACGCTTCGACGTCGACTTCCGCCGCTGCCCGATCTTTCAGGATTTAAGCAGCGGGATTACACCGGCCGGTATCGAGTACTACCTGCCGCTGTTCTTCGACGAAACCTCCACCCTGTTCGATTACCTGCCCGCAGACACCCAAGTGTTCTCGCTGCCGGGCATCGAGCAGGCGGCGGAAAACTTCTGGAACGACGTGCGCAACCGCTACGAAGAGCGCCGCGTCGACCCGTCGCGACCTTTATTGCCGCCCGCCGAGCTGTTCCTGCCGGTGGAAGACTGCTTCGCCCGCCTGAAAAACTGGCCGCGCGTGGTCGCCAGCCAGCAGGACGTGGACACCGGCAGTGGCCGCGAGCGTTTCCCGGCAAGCACGTTGCCGGACTTGGCGATCCAGGCCAAAGCCACCCAGCCACTGGAAGCGCTGTCGAATTTCCTTGGCGACTTCCCTGGCCGCGTGCTGTTTACCGCCGAATCCGCCGGCCGTCGCGAAGTGCTGCTGGAATTACTGGAACGCCTGAAGCTGCGCCCGAAAACCGTCGACAGCTGGCCGGATTTCGTCGCCAGCAAAGAGCGCCTGGCGATCACCATTGCGCCGCTGGACGAAGGCTTGTTGCTGGACGACCCGGCGCTGGCACTCATCGCCGAGAGCCCGCTGTTCGGTCAGCGCGTGATGCAGCGCCGGCGCCGTGAAAAACGCGCCGACGCCAACAACGACGCGGTGATCAAGAACCTCACCGAGCTGCGCGAAGGCGCGCCGGTGGTGCATATCGACCACGGCGTGGGCCGCTACCTGGGCCTGCAGACCCTGGAGATCGACAACCAGGCCGCCGAATTCCTCACCATGGAATACGCCGAAGGCGCCAAGCTCTATGTGCCGGTGGCCAGCCTGCACCTGATCGCCCGCTATACCGGCAGCGACGACGCGCTGGCGCCGTTGCATCGCCTGGGCTCCGAGACCTGGCAGAAAGCCAAGCGCAAGGCCGCCGAACAGGTGCGCGACGTAGCGGCCGAGTTGCTCGACATTTATGCCCGCCGTGCCGCGCGCGAAGGCTATGCGTTTGCCGACCCGAAAGCCGACTACGCCACCTTCAGCGCCGGCTTTGCCTTCGAAGAAACTCCCGACCAGCAAACCACCATCGAAGCGGTGCGCGCCGATATGCTGGCGCCCAAGCCGATGGACCGCCTGGTCTGCGGCGACGTGGGCTTCGGCAAAACCGAAGTGGCCATGCGCGCGGCGTTTATTGCCGTGCACGGTGGCCGCCAGGTGGCGATCCTGGTACCCACCACCCTGCTCGCCCAACAGCACTACAACAGCTTCCGTGATCGCTTTGCCGACTGGCCGGTGACCGTGGAAGTGATGAGCCGGTTCAAATCCGCCAAGGAAGTCAACGCCGCCGTCGCTGACCTGGCCGAGGGCAAGATCGATATCGTGATCGGCACGCACAAGCTGCTGTCGGACGATGTGAAGATCAAGAACCTGGGCCTGGTGATCATCGACGAAGAGCACCGCTTTGGTGTGCGTCAAAAAGAACAGCTCAAGGCCCTGCGCAGCGAAGTCGACATTCTTACGCTCACTGCGACGCCGATCCCACGCACGCTGAACATGGCCGTGTCGGGCATGCGCGACTTGTCGATCATTGCCACGCCGCCGGCGCGCCGGTTGTCGGTGCGCACCTTTGTGATGGAGCAGAACAAAAGCACGGTCAAGGAAGCACTGCTGCGCGAATTGCTGCGTGGCGGCCAGGTGTATTACCTGCACAACGACGTGAAGACCATCGAGAAATGCGCCGCCGACCTCGCCGAACTGGTGCCGGAAGCCCGTATTGCCATCGGCCACGGGCAGATGCGCGAGCGCGAACTCGAACAAGTCATGAGCGACTTCTATCACAAGCGCTTCAATGTGCTGATTGCCTCGACCATCATCGAGACCGGCATCGACGTGCCAAGCGCCAACACCATCATCATCGAGCGCGCCGACAAGTTTGGCCTGGCGCAATTGCACCAGCTGCGTGGCCGTGTGGGCCGTAGTCACCACCAGGCCTATGCCTACCTGCTGACTCCGCCGCGCCAACAGATCACCTCCGATGCCGAAAAGCGCCTGGAAGCGATCGCCAATACCCAGGACCTCGGTGCCGGTTTTGTACTGGCCACCAACGACCTGGAAATCCGTGGCGCCGGCGAACTGCTCGGCGACGGCCAGAGCGGACAGATCCAGGCCGTGGGTTTCACCTTGTATATGGAGATGCTCGAGCGCGCAGTGAAAGCCATCCGCAAGGGCGAACAACCGAACCTCGACCAACCCTTGGGCGGCGGCCCGGAAATCAACCTGCGTTTGCCAGCGCTGATTCCCGAGGACTACCTGCCCGACGTGCACGCGCGGCTGATTCTGTACAAGCGCATCGCCTCGGCCACCGACGAAGAAGGCCTCAAGGACTTGCAAGTCGAGATGATCGACCGCTTCGGCCTGCTGCCCGAGCCAACCAAGAACCTGGTGCGCCTGACGCTGCTGAAATTGCAGGCCGAACAGCTGGGCATCAAGAAAGTCGACGCCGGGCCGCAGGGTGGGCGCATCGAGTTCGAGGCGCAAACGCCGGTGGACCCATTGGTGCTGATCAAACTGATTCAGGGCCAACCCAACCGCTACAAGTTCGAAGGGGCTACGCTGTTCAAATTCATGGTGCCGATGGAGCGTGCCGAAGAACGCTTCAATACCCTGGAGGCGCTGTTTGAGCGCCTCATCCCGAAATCTGCTTGAAGGACGCCCCCATGCGCCTGTTCCGCATTCTGAGCTTAGTGTTGGTGGTGGTCGCACCTTCGGCGTTTGCCGACAGCCCGTACCTGGTTGAAATGATCCTGGTGCGCCAGAACGCCGAACCGGTGATCAACAGCCGCGCCGCGCCGGAAAACTGGGATGCCGGCGCTGCGCGGTTGCCGACCGACAAGCTGAGCCCACCGCGGCTGGGCAACATCGTCGACAAGCTCAGTGCGGACAATAGTTACACCGTATTGCTGCACCGCGCCTGGGATCAGAACCTGGGCGAGCAACCCGTGAAGCTGGCCATTACCGACGGCCAGGAGCAGTTCGGCCAGTTCCCCATCGAAGGCACGCTGAACCTGCAACTGGGGCGTTTTACCGATATCGACGCGGATTTCTGGATCAACCGGTTCGACGCCAATGGCAGCGTGATTGCCAGCGAACACTTGAGCCAGCAAGACGTGCGCACCAAGAACAACCAACTCAATTACCTGGATGGCGGCCACTTGGCGCTGCTGATCAAGATCACTTCGCTGACCGCCAAACCACCCAGTGCGCCACCGCCCGACATTCAGGACTGATCCAGCGCCATGCCCCTGACGTCGTCGTTGACCAAACCCCTGGCCCCTTCGTGGGCCAATCGCTTTAAAGAGCAAAGCCTTGAGCGCGGGCGGCGCTACGCCCTGGAAAACCGCGTGCGCATCGTCGAGTCCGGCGACAGCACCATCATCGCCAGCTGCGAAGGCTCGGGCGGCAATGTTTACCGACAAACCATCTCGCTGCGCGAATCGGCCAAGGGCACACTGATCCTGGTGGACAGCCGCTGCACCTGCCCGGTACACACCAACTGCAAACACATCGCGGCCGTGCTGCTCAAGGTCCAGGAAACCCTGGCCTACCCGGCCGCCGCGCAAGATGCCGAGTTGTTGGAAAAACTCCAGGCCGTGCTGGATAACCGCGTGGTGCTGCCACAAGTGGTCATGGAAGATGTGCGGCCAGTGCCGCGCCTGTGGCTGGCCAGCGTGGAGTTCAGCGCGTTTGAACCGCGTAATGGCAAGATGCAGCGCTATATCCAGCACCGTGCGGCGCTGTCGTTCAATTACCTGGGCAACTATGTCAGCGGGCAAAAAAACGCCGACATCATCGTGCGCCAGGAAACCCAGAGCCTGCGCATCAAGCGCCATCCGGAACTGGAGCAACCCTATCGCGAACAACTGCGCCTGCTGGGCTTCAAGATCGCTACACGCCAGAGCAAGGCCTTGCCGGAGAGTGCCGGTGAATTGTTCGAAATGGTCAATGACAGCGCCTGGTTGAACTTCACCCTCAACGCCTCGCCGACCTTGCGCGCCGAGGGTTGGGAGTTGCAGATCGATGAGGATTTCGGTTTCGACTTGAGCACCGTCGATGACTGGTACGCCACCGTCGACGAAGGCCCGGAACGCGACTGGTTCGACCTGGAGCTGGGGATTATCGTCAATGGCGAGCGCCTGAGCCTGTTGCCGATTTTGCTCAACTTGATGCGTTCGCATACCGAAATCCTCAACCCGGAAAAACTTGCCCGGCGCCGTGACGACGAGCTGATCCTGGTGAATATTCCCGGCCTGCCCAACGGCCACGGCCCGCTGCAAGTGGCGTTGCCGTACGGCAGACTCAAGCCGGTGCTGGCAACCCTTGGCGAGTTTTACCTACAGGAAACCGGCACCACCAGCTTGCGTCTGGCCAAAGCCGACGCCATTCGCCTGAACCCGCTGGAAGACCTGCCGCTGCAATGGGAAGGCGGTGAGAAGATCCGCAATTTCGCCCAGCGCCTGCGCGACATCAAGGACTTCACCTGCGTGGCGCCCGAGGGCTTGAACGCGACCTTGCGCCCGTATCAGCTGGAAGGCTTGAGCTGGATGCAGTCGCTGCGTCAGCTCGATGTCGGCGGGATCCTTGCCGATGACATGGGCCTGGGCAAAACCCTGCAGACCCTGGCGCATATTCTCAGCGAAAAGGCCGCCGGACGCCTCGACCGACCGTGCATGGTGGTGATGCCCACCAGCCTGATTCCCAACTGGCTGGATGAGGCGGCGCACTTCACACCGCAACTGCGGGTGCAGGCGCTATACGGCGCAGGTCGTAAGAAACATTTCCCCCATTTGCAGGACTATGACCTGCTGCTGACCACCTACGCGCTGCTGCCCAAGGACATCGACACGCTCGCCGCCCTGCCCTTGCATGTGCTGATCCTCGATGAAGCCCAGTACATCAAGAACCCCAACAGCAAGGCTGCCCAGGCCGCGCGCGAGCTCACTGCTCGCCAGCGCCTGTGCCTGAGCGGCACGCCGCTGGAAAACCACTTGGGCGAGCTGTGGTCGCTGTTCCACTTCCTGCTGCCGGGCTGGCTGGGTGACGTAAAAAGCTTCAACCGCGATTACCGCGTGCCCATCGAAAAGCGCGCCAGTGAGGTGCGCTTGCAACACCTCAACGGTCGGATAAAACCTTTCCTGCTGCGCCGCACCAAAGAGCAGGTGGCCACCGAGTTGCCGCCCAAGACCGAGATCATCCATTGGGTCGACCTCAATGAGGCCCAGCGCGACGTGTACGAAACCATGCGCCTGGCCATGGACAAGAAGGTGCGCGACGAAATCACCCGCAAGGGCGTGGCGCGCAGCCAGATCATCATTCTTGAAGCGCTGCTCAAGTTGCGCCAGGTGTGTTGCGACCTGCGCCTGGTCAACGACGCCACCCTGCCCGCCCGTGGCAGCAGCTCAGGCAAACTCGACAGCCTGTTGGAGATGCTCGAAGAGCTGTTTGCCGAAGGGCGCCGAATATTGTTGTTCTCGCAGTTCACCTCGATGCTGAGCCTGATCGAAGCCGAGCTGAAAAAACGCGGCGTGCCCTACGCATTACTCACCGGCCAGACCCGCGACCGGCGCACGCCGGTGAAGGATTTCCAGAGCGGCAAGCTGCAGATTTTTCTGATCAGCCTGAAGGCCGGCGGCGTCGGTTTGAACCTGACCGAGGCGGATACGGTGATCCACTATGACCCGTGGTGGAACCCGGCGACGGAAAACCAGGCGACCGACCGTGCGTACCGCATCGGCCAGGAGAAGCCGGTGTTCGTCTATAAAATGATCGCGCGGGGCACGGTGGAGGAGAAGATCCAGCACCTGCAGAAGGAAAAGTCTGATCTGGCAGCAGGCGTGCTGGATGGGCGCACGACCGGGGATTGGCAGTTGGGTAATGAGGATATCGAGGCGTTGTTTGCGCCGTTGCCCAACAAGCAAGAGAAGCGCTGACGGTTAGATCGCTATCGCAGGCAAGCCAGCTCCCACCCTTGAATGTATTCACAAATCGAGAGTGGGAGCTGGCTTGCCTGCGATGGCAGCGACGCGGTGTTCAGTCGATCAACTGAGCATCGCGTAACGCGGTAAGCGCCACCAGCCAACGCGGATCCTGCTTGTACTCCGTAGAGGCAATCGCCTGCCCACGCATCCGCGCAATCCGCGCCGACGGCGTGACCTTCATGCGCTGCGCCGCAGTCAGTGCCAGCTCCGCAGCAGCACGGTCATTACACACCAACCCCATATCACAACCGGCCGTCAGCGCCGCCTCAATTCGACTGGCCGCATCACCGACCACATGAGCGCCGGCCATGGACAGGTCATCGCTGAAAATCACCCCATCAAATTGCAGCTCGCCGCGCAGAATGTCCTGCAACCAGCGACGCGAGAAGCCGGCGGGTTGGGCGTCCACTTGCGGATAAATGACGTGGGCCGGCATCACTGCAGCCAATTGCTTGCTCAGGCGTGCGAAAGGCACCAGGTCATTTGCGCGAATCTGTTCCAGGCTGCGCTCGTCGTTTGGAATCGCGACGTGGGAATCCGCCTCGGCCCAGCCATGGCCCGGGAAGTGTTTGCCGGTGGCCGCCATGCCGGCGCTGTTCATGCCGCGAATGAATGCACCCGCGAGCACGGCAGCGCGCTCCGGATCGCCTTCGAAGGAACGGGTGCCAACAACGGCGCTGCGTTGGTAGTCGAGGTCAAGCACCGGGGCGAAGCTCAGGTCGAGGCCGACCGCCAGCACTTCAGTGGCCATGATCCAGCCGCACTGCTCGGCCAGGTATTCGGCGTTGGGTTTATCCGCCAGCAGGCGCATGGCCGGCAGGCGCACAAAGCCCTGGCGCAGGCGCTGCACACGCCCGCCTTCCTGATCGACCGCCAGCAGCAGGTCTGGGCGCACCGCGCGAATGGCCGCGCTCAATTCGCGCACTTGCCGCGGGTGCTCGATATTGCGCGCAAAAATGATCAACCCGCCCACTTCAGGCTGGCGCAACAACTGGCGATCCTCGGCCGTCAGCCAAGTACCGGCCACATCGACCATTAACGAACCTTGCAGGGCAGCAGTCATAAACTTTCCTTAAATAACGCACACAACCCGTTGCCCTCACCTGGCGTAATAAGCGCAGCGAGCACAACGGGTTGCGAATAAATAGCTGAAATCGGCATGGCGGCTAGCTTAGCCGCCGCGCACACCTGGGGCAATCACGCCTTGGCGACGGCCGGCGTAGATTTGCTGCGCGCACGCAACTGGGCGGCGGCCATGACCGGGTCGGTCACGCCGGTTTCGGCGCGCATGCCGGCGGCAAGGAACGGCACCATCAGGCGCATCACTTGCTCGATGGAAGTATTGACGCCGAAATCGGTCTCGGCAATTGCGCGCAACGCCTTGATGCCGGACATGCTGAACGCGGCGGCGCCGAGCATGAAGTGCACACGCCAGAACAGTTCGATCGGCGGAATACGCGGAGCAGCTTCGTTGACCAGCAGCATGTAGCGACGGAACACCTTGCCGTACATGTCTTCCAGGTAACGGCGCAAGTGGCCCTGGCTCTGGCTGAAGGCCAGCCCTAACAGGCGCATGAAGATTGACAGGTCATTGCCGCTGCGCGGTTGAACCACCAAGGCTTGCTCAACCAGGATTTCCAGCAGGTCTTCCAGGCTTGGCTTGTTTTCGGGCTTGGTCTGGCGACGCTCCAGCTCACGGTCGAGGCTGGCGCAGAACGGCCCCAGGAAGCGCGAGAACACCGCCTGGATCAGGGCTTTTTTCGAGCCGAAATGATAGTTCACAGCGGCGAGGTTAACCCCAGCCTTGCTGGTAATCAGCCGCAATGAAGTTTCAGCAAATCCTTTTTCCGCGAACAATTGCTCGGCAGCATCGAGAATGCGTTCAACGGTTTCCGACTGGGCCATGGCTACTCCGCCTGACAAACACTTGTTTGAAACATACGTTTCAGGGTGTGTCTTGTCAAGCCTGCGAGGCCGTTTTCCGGCCGGGCAGTCATCTATTTCATCGCTATTTAATCACATCCTTCGCGCCCTGTAGGCAGCGCTGTCTATGCCTTGCAGGAAGAGTGACAGACGACCGTCCAGCGGAGTGCCAAAAAAGGATGATTGCCAAGCGCAGTTCACTGTATATAATCCCAGTCACTGTATAAAAAGACAGAGCGATCAACATGCTAAAACTGACGCCACGCCAAGCTGAGATTCTGGCTTTTATCAAGCGCTGCCTCGACGACAACGGCTACCCGCCGACGCGAGCGGAAATTGCGCTGGAACTGGGGTTCAAGTCCCCCAACGCCGCCGAAGAACACCTCAAGGCCCTCGCCCGCAAAGGCGCGATCGAGATGACCCCAGGTGCTTCACGCGGTATTCGCATCCCTGGCTTTGAAGCCAAGGCCGACGAGTCGACCCTGCCGATCATCGGTCGCGTCGCCGCCGGTGCGCCGATCCTGGCGCAGCAGCACGTCGAAGAGTCCTGCAACATCAACCCGACGTTCTTCCATCCGCGTGCCGACTACCTGTTGCGCGTACACGGCATGAGCATGAAGGACGTGGGCATTTTCGACGGTGATCTGCTGGCCGTCCACACCACTCGCGAAGCCCGTAATGGTCAGATCGTCGTCGCCCGTATCGGCGACGAAGTCACCGTCAAACGCTTCAAGCGCGAAGGCAGCAAGGTCTGGCTTATGGCCGAGAACCCTGAGTTCGCCCCGATTGAAGTGAACCTGAAAGATCAGGACCTGGTGATCGAAGGCTTGAGCGTCGGCGTTATTCGCCGCTAAAGGAGGCACCATGCAACTCGTGCACACCCCACAACACACACAACTGTCGCTGTTCGAGGCCTTTATGGCCCAACCCCTTGCGCCCATTCTCAAGGAAGCGGTCGAGGCCCCTTGGGGCTCCGAACCTGAGGCGTTCAGTGAACTGTCGTTGCGCGGTGCTGCCGGGAGCTGCCTGAGCCTGCTGGCGCCGATCCTTCGAGAATTGAGCGAGGAGCTGGACGCACGCTGGCTGACGCTGATTGCCCCACCCGCCAGCCTGACCCAGGCCTGGCTGCGGGACGCCGGCCTCAACCGTGAGCGCATCCTGCTGCTGCAACCGCGCGGTGCGCAAAGTGCTCAGCAACTGACGTGCGAAGCCTTGCGCCTGGGGCGCAGCCACACGGTGGTGAGCTGGTTGAACCCGCTGAATGCAACAGCCAAGCAGCAGCTGATCAGCGCCGCGCGCACGGGCGATGCGCAGAGTTTGAATATTCGATTGGGGTAATGGGATCTGCTGCAGGCCAGCCGTATGGATGGGCTTGTTATGGCAGGCGAGCCTGTTGTGGCAGGTGAGCTTGTTGTGGCGAGCGAGCTTGCTCGCGCTGGGCTGCGCAGCAGCCCCAAAACCAGGCACCGTGGAATACCTGATACAGCGCATTAAATCTATTCAGGGCCGCTTCGCAGCCCAGCGGGAGCAAGCTCCCTCGCCACAGAAGCCCGGTCGTCAGAACACTTCCGACAGCGCGTCATTGCTACTCAGTGAAGCACCCGCGGCCCATCTTCCTTCTCCGGCTCGCCTTCGGCCAGGCGACCAGCCATCTGCACACCAACGCTCAACATGGCTTTTGCCACTTCTACATGTTGGCCCTGCAGGAACACTTTTGCATCTTCGGAAAAATCCAAAATAACCAGAGAACCCTCGTCCTCGGCCCTGCGCAGCTCGATTCGGCCGTCAGGCAACTCTACAATTTCCAGAAAGGACGTTGGCATATAAGTCTGTTCTCCACGAAAGGCCGGGATTATATCAGTCATCCACCCAGCCTCGCTGAGGATCTGAACAGGTTTCTTAACGGCTTGATGAATGGTGCTCTTCGGCAAGACTGCTCTCAATGTGGGAGCTGGCTTGCCTGCGATTACGGTGCATCAGCAAATGGCCGGCAAGCTGACCCAGCCTATCGCAGGCAAGCCAGCTCCCACCTTTGTTCAGCGCAAACCTCTTAACACTCGTTCAAGCCTTCACGAAACCGCAACGCCATCTTCTTCAGCTCCTGGCGCCAGCTTTCCAGCTCTTCGCGGCTCAAGGGCTTGGGCTCATCCTCTCCCAGCGCAACGGCCACGATCAGCGGCTGTGTCACATCACCCTTGGGCACATGGGGAACACGCGGCGGCTGGAACATATCCGCATGCGCTTTGAGCAATCGAGCAACCCAACTGTCGGGGCTCTGCGCCATTTCCACCAGTTCGGCCAGTTCAGGAATCGCCATGCTGTCCAGCACTTCGCGGTTCATGAGCATTTCTGCGCGTGGTGCGCCCGCCTGGGGCAAGCGGTAGAACCCGGCAATTTCATGGCACAGGCCCAGCAAAGCGCCATAGAGGTGGAACAACGCCGCCTCACGCCCGGCCTGGACCAGCGCGATGGCATTCATCTCCTTCCCTTCCTCGGCGCGGCCAAGGGCTTCCAGGGACAAACCCGCGAAGTAAATTTTCTGATTGGTACGGGTATAGAGTTCGTTGGCCATAACGGCAATCTCCACAACGAAATAAGCGTGATGCTGGCTGAACAGTGTCACGGATCAGCCAAGTTTCCTGCAAGCGTAAAAAAAGGCCGCCTTTTCAGGCGGCCTTTGTAGCTGGCAGATCAGCCGATCAAGCGCCCTGGCGCTTGTCCTCGACCTTCCACTTGCCGCCGTCGTAGAAGGCTTTCCAGCCGGTAGGCTTGCCGTCCACTTCGGTCTGCACGTACTGCTCCTTGGTTTTGCGGCTGTAGCGGATCACGGACGGGCGACCGTCGGGATCCTTCTTCGGCGCTTCACACAGGAAGTGGTACTTCGGATCGATCTCGTCCTTGTGCGGCACGATCTCCATCACCAAGGGTGCACGGGTCTCGCGGTTTTTCGGGAACTGGCTGGCCGCCAGGAACAGACCCGAAGCGCCGTCACGCAGGATGTAGGTGTCGTTGACCTTCTCGCACTTGAGTTCAGGCATCTTCACCGGGTCCATCTTCGGCGGCGCCGCGTCACCGCTTTTGAGCAGTTTGCGCGTGTTCTTGCAAGTCGGGTTGGTGCAGCCGAAGAACTTGCCGAAACGACCGGTCTTGAGCTGCATCTCGCTGCCGCACTTGTCGCATTCCAGGCTCGGACCTTCGTAGCCTTTGATGCGGTAGGTGCCCTCTTCGATCTCGTAGCCATTGCAATCCGGGTTGTTACCGCAGATGTGCAACTTATGCTTCTCGTCGAGCAGGTAGGCGTCCATCGCCGTGCTGCAGATCGGGCAACGGTGCTTGCCGCGCAGTACCAGCGACTCGGATTCACCCTCGTCGTCGGCGGCAATCTCATCGCCTGGCACCAGGTTAACGGTGGCCTTGCAGCGCTCTTTCGGCGGCAGGCTGTAGCCCGAGCAACCGAGGAACACACCGGTGGATGCGGTACGAATCTGCATCGGGCGGCCGCACGTCAGGCACGGGATGTCGGTCATCACCGGTTGGTTGGCGCGCATGCCGCTTTCAGGGCTTTCGGCTACTTCGAGTTTCTTTTTGAAGTCGCCGTAGAACTCATCCAGCACGTTTTTCCAGTCGCGTTCGCCCTGCGCCACGTCATCGAGGTTCTCTTCCATGCCGGCGGTGAAGCCGTAATCCATGAGGTTGGAGAAGCTCTCGGACAGGCGTTCGGTGACGATGTCGCCCATCTTTTCCGAGTAGAAACGACGGTTGTGCAGCGCTACGTAGCCACGGTCCTGGATGGTCGAGATGATTGCCGCATAGGTCGAAGGACGACCAATACCGCGTTTTTCCATCTCTTTTACCAGGCTGGCTTCGGAGTAACGCGCCGGCGGCTTGGTGAAGTGCTGGGACGGGTCGAGCTTGATCAGCTTCAACGTGTCGCCCTGGGCCATGTCCGGCAGCACGTCGTCATCGCCTGGCTTGGCGATTTGCGGCATCACGCGGGTATAGCCGTCGAACTTGAGGATACGGCCCTTGGCACGCAGCTCGAAGTCGCCTGCGCCCACGCTGACGGTGGTGGACAGGTATTGCGCCGGCAGCATCTGGCAGGCAAGGAACTGGCGCCAGATCAGCTCGTAGAGGCGCTCAGCATCACGCTCCATGCCGCTCAGCTTGCTTGGCTCGGTGTTGGCGTCGGAAGGACGAATCGCTTCGTGAGCCTCTTGTGCGCCTTCCTTGCTGCTGTAGAGGTTCGGCTTTTCCGGCAGGTACTTCTTGCCGAACTCGCTTTCAATATAAGTGCGCGCCATCGCCACCGCGTCTTGCGACAGGTTGGTGGAGTCGGTACGCATATACGTGATGTAGCCGGCTTCATACAAGCGCTGGGCCATCATCATGGTCTTCTTCACGCCAAAGCCCAGGCGGTTGCTCGCGGCCTGTTGCAAGGTGGACGTGATGAACGGCGCCGACGGCTTGCTGCTGGTTGGCTTGTCTTCGCGCTTGACGATGCTGTAGCTGGAAGCCTTGAGCTTCTCCAGCGCGGCCATGGCCTGGGCTTCGTTCAGCGGCTTGAAGGCCTCGCCTTTCTCACGGGCCACTTCAAAGCGCACGTTGGCGCCCTTGGCAGTGCCCAGGTCGGCGTGGACTTCCCAGTATTCTTCGGGGTTGAACGCACGGATCTCACGCTCACGCTCCACCACCAGCTTGACCGCTACCGATTGCACACGGCCGGCGGACAGGCCACGGGCGATTTTCGCCCACAGCAGTGGCGAGACCATGTAACCCACCACGCGGTCGAGGAAACGACGCGCCTGCTGGGCGTTAACACGGTCGATATCCAGCTCACCCGGCTTGGAGAAGGCTTCCTGGATGGCTTTCTTGGTGATTTCGTTGAACACCACACGCTTGTAGCGGCTGTCATCACCGCCGATGGCTTCGCGCAGGTGCCAGGCAATGGCTTCCCCTTCGCGGTCCAAGTCCGTCGCGAGATAGATGGTGTCGGCATCTTTGGCGAGCCGGCGCAGCTCTTCGATGACCTTTTCCTTGCCTGGAAGGATTTCGTACTTGGCCTTCCAGCCGTGATCCGGGTCCACACCCATGCGTGAGACCAGCTGCTTGCGCGCTTTCTCTTTAGGGCTGAGCACCGGACCTTCGCCCGCAGCGGCCTTGCCGCGCTTGGCGGCAGGCTCCTTGCTGGCGCTAGCCGAACCGCTGGTGGGCAGGTCTCGGATATGGCCGATACTCGACTTCACCACGTACTCGTTGCCCAAGTACTTGTTGATGGTCTTGGCCTTAGCCGGGGATTCCACAATGACCAGCGATTTGCCCATGGATCGGAAAATTCCTGAATTCGAGAAGTGAAAGGCAGTTGGCGCCTGTCGCGGCAACGCTATATATAGTGGCAACAAGGTGAGGTCAAGCGCAGCATTCTGCGCGGCCTGCCGTTATTGCCCTGAAAAAAGACTGGGTTCGACCTGCACCAAAGCAAAGCGCGGGACCTGCTCGCCGTCAACTTCGACGGTCTCCAGGAACATGCTCAATGGGCGCACCCAAAAGCCGTAATCGCCATACAGTGCTTGGTAAAACACCACTTCTTCTTCGGTCTCGGAGTGCCGCGCCACATTAAAAACGCGGTACTGCGGGCCCTTATAATGTTGGTAGAGCCCTGGTTCGACTTTCATGCTTTGGCCCTCGTGCAAAATTTGTTGAAAAAAAATATTAAAAATTCCAAAAAACAAAAACCGGGGCACTGGGCCCCGGCTTCCGTCAGCGAAACGTTTAGATACGTTCGAAGACGGTGGAAATGCCTTGGCCGAGACCAATGCACATGGTTGCAACCCCAAGGTTGCCGCCATTTTGCTTCATCACGTTAAGCAAAGTGCCGGAGATACGTGCACCGGAGCAACCGAATGGGTGGCCCAGGGCAATCGCGCCGCCGTGCAGGTTAACCTTCTCGTTCATCTTGTCGAGTACTTTCAAATCTTTCAGCACTGGCAGGGCCTGTGCGGCGAAAGCTTCGTTGAGCTCGAAGAAGTCGATATCGGAGATGGTCAGGCCCGCGCGCTTCAAGGCTTTTTGTGTGGCCGGTACTGGACCATAGCCCATGATTGCCGGGTCCACACCTGCCACTGCCATCGAACGGATCACCGCCATCGGCTGAATGCCCAGGTCCTGGGCACGTTGCGCCGACATCACGATCATGCACGAAGCACCGTCGGTGATTTGCGACGACGTACCGGCTGTCACGGTGCCGCCCTTTGGATTGAAGGCGGGTTTCAAGGCCGCCAGGCTTTCCAGAGTGGTATCCGGACGAATGGTTTCGTCGTAGTCGAACAGTTTGAGGAAACCGTTCTCGTCGTAACCGTTCATCGGGATGATTTCATCCTTGAACTTGCCTTCCACGGTCGCCTTGTGGGCCAACTGGTGGGAGCGCACGCCGAATGCGTCCTGGGCTTCGCGGGTAATGCCGTGCATTTTGCCGAGCATTTCTGCGGTGAGGCCCATCATGCCCGAGGCTTTTGCCGCGTACAGCGACATGTGCGGGTTAGGGTCGACGCCGTGCATCATGCTGACGTGGCCCATGTGCTCCACGCCGCCGACCACGAACACATCGCCGTTGCCGGTCATGATCGCTTGCGCAGCAGTGTGCAGCGCGCTCATCGACGAACCACACAGGCGGCTGACGGTCTGGCCAGCTGCGGTGTGCGGGATCTGGGTCATCAACGACGCCATGCGCGCGATGTTCCAGCCCTGCTCCAGGGTCTGGTTGACGCAGCCCCAGATCACGTCTTCGACTTCGTTAGGGTCGACCTTGACGTTACGCTCCAGCAATTTGCTGATCAGGTGCGCCGACATATCTTCGGCGCGGGTGTTGCGGTGCATGCCGCCCTTGGAGCGGCCCATTGGCGTGCGACCGAAGTCGACAATCACCACGTCTCTTGGATTCAAGCTCATAAATATTCTCGCTCTAGTCGTCTGGGCGCTTAACCGAAGAAGCTCTGGCCGTTTTTGGCCATTTCACGCAGCTTCGCGGTCGGGTGGTACAGCGGGCCCAAATCAGCGTATTTGTCAGCCAGGGCAACGAACTCAGCCACACCGATCGAGTCGATGTAACGCAGCGCACCACCACGGAATGGAGGGAAACCAATACCGTACACCAGGCCCATATCGGCCTCGGCGGCGGTTTCAACGATGCCGTCTTCCAGGCAACGCACGGTTTCCAGGCACAGGGCGATCATCATCCAGTTGATGATGTCCTCATCGGACACCTCACGCTGCTCGTAGATGACTGGCGCGAGTACTTCGTGAACCGACGGGTCGGCCACTTTCTTCTGCTTGCCCTTCTTGTCAGCCTCGTAGGCGTAGAAGCCTTTGCCGTTTTTCTGGCCCAGGCGCTTGGCCTCGTAGAGCGCGTCGATCGCCGAGCGGCGGTCGTCTTTCATGCGGTCCGGGAAGCCTTCAGCCATCACGTCACGACCGTGGTGGCCCGTGTCGATACCGACCACGTCCATCAAGTACGCCGGGCCCATTGGCCAGCCAAATTTTTCCATAACCTTGTCGATGCGCACGAAGTCCACACCGGCGCTGACCAGCTTGGCGAAACCGCCGAAGTACGGGAACAGTACGCGGTTGACCAGGAAGCCGGGGCAGTCATTGACCACGATCGGGTTCTTGCCCATTTTCTTGGCGTAGGCAACGGTGGTGGCAACCGCCAACTCGCTGGACTTCTCGCCACGGATCACTTCCACCAGCGGCATCATGTGTACCGGGTTGAAGAAGTGCATGCCGACGAAGTTTTCCGGACGCTTGAGGGCTTTGGCCAGCAGCGAGATGGAAATGGTCGAAGTGTTCGAGGCCAGGATAGTGTCGTCTTTAACCTGGGCTTCCACTTCAGCCAGTACGGCTTGCTTGACCTTCGGGTTTTCGACTACGGCTTCGACCACCAGGTCGACGTGACCGAAATCGCCGTAGGACAGCGTAGGACGAATGCCGTTAAGCACTTCAGCCATCTTCGCGGCGGTCATGCGACCTTTATCAACGCGGCCCACCAGCAGCTTGGCGGCTTCTGCCAGGCCTTGCTCGATGCCGTGCTCGTTGATGTCTTTCATCAGGATCGGCGTGCCTTTGGACGCCGACTGATAGGCGATACCGCCGCCCATGATACCGGCGCCCAGTACGGCAGCCTGTTTCACGTCGCGGGCGATTTCGTCGTAGGCCTTGGCCTTTTTCTTCAGTTCCTGATCGTTCAGGAACAGGCCGATCAAGCTTTGTGCTGCCGAGGTTTTCGCCAGTTTGACGAAACCTGCCGCTTCCACTTCCAGGGCTTTGTCGCGACCGAAGTTCGCAGCTTTCTGGATGGTCTTGATCGCTTCAACCGGCGCCGGGTAGTTCGGGCCGGCCTGGCCGGCCACAAAACCTTTGGCGGTTTCGAACGACATCATTTGTTCGATGGCGTTGAGCTTGAGTTTTTCCAGCTTCGGCTGACGCTTGGCCTTGTAGTCAAATTCGCCGCTGATGGCGCCTTTGATCAGGTTCAGGGCGGCTTCAGCCAGTTTGTCCGGGGCAACCATGGCATCGACTGCACCGACTTTCAGCGCGTCTTCGGCACGGTTTTCTTTACCGGCGGCGATCCACTCGATCGCGTTGTCAGCGCCGATCAGGCGCGGCAGACGCACAGTGCCGCCGAAACCTGGGTAGATGCCCAGTTTGACTTCAGGCAGGCCGATTTTGGCGGTGGCCGACATGACGCGGAAGTCTGCAGCCAGGCACATTTCCAGGCCGCCGCCCAACGCGATGCCATTGATGGCAGCCACGGTTGGCACGTTGAGGTCTTCGAAATCGCTGAAAATCTTGTTGGCTTCGAGGTTGCCGGCCACAAGCTCTGCATCGGGCAGCTTGAAGTTGTCGACGAATTCGGTGATGTCAGCGCCGACGATAAACACGTCCTTGCCGCTGGAGACGATCACGCCCTTGACCGAAGCATCTGCTTTGATGGTGTCTACGGCCTGACGCAGTTCGTTCAGGGTTAGACGGTTGAACTTGTTGACGGACTCACCCTTGAGGTCGAATTTCAGTTCGACGATGCCACTTTCAAGAGCCTTAACCGTGATGGCTTTACCTTCGTAAATCATCAACTGATCTCCACGATATGGAAGCTGAACAGTACACACTGGACGCTGGCCTATTGGTTGGACATTGATAGTTGCCTCAATGCTCATGCCAATCCGCCAGGCACACCCGCCAATGCGCTAGTCGGGGTTCTGTATGAGTCGTCTGACAGACAAACGCTCAATTCATACGCCCGTTTGATTTGGGTACGTCACCTTCATCCAATTCAGGGCAATTGTCAATCGCTCGAAAGGCCAGGAAAAACGCGACTTTCCAGTCAGTTCAGAACTCCACGCCCACGCCTGCGCCCTGTCAATATTCAAATATTCACAGAATCAATAATAAAAAAGATGTGGGAAAAGGCTGTACAGAATCGGATATGCCGCTAGGCTTGCGACAACCGCAAAGCGCCCCGTGATGAACACCCGGCGCGAGGAACACAGAATTACCGGCCTGCCTGGCCAACTCCAGCCCGATGATGATGTCGGGCTTTTTAATGCCTGTCTTTTAACGCTAATGGCGTCATGCCAGGGCCTTGAGCAGCGTATCGATGTCCTTCAGCACACTGGCCTCACCCTTCTCGCCCCAATACAGGGCGATCATTTGCTTGTCGGCCTCGACCTTGTAGACGTTGGCCGGCAACGTCGCAAAATGCGGCAACAACTTTTCATCCTCACACACTTCACGCCATTGATTGACCCATACGCCTGGCGACATTTGCCAATAACTCCACAGGGCCGGCGTGCTGCCGCGCCGTGGCCTGCAGTACTGCGCGCAGGGGCTCGGCGGCTCTTGCGCAAGCCAGTGCGGCCACTCCTGTGGCGCCAATTGCATGGCCAAACCGATGCGGCGCGCCTCCATGCGCAGGGCCATGCGCCCGCTCTGATGGCGCGACGGGCGCAGCCAGGCCAGGGGGCTAAGAACCACCAGAAGGATTGACACCACTATCCAGACCGTCATATGTGTACTCCCGAATTTCTAGATGCGCGGATTTGAGCTGACGCAACCCCATCCGCTTGAAACCAGCCATACTGAACTTATTGCAGTCTCCTGGAGGAACGCGCCATGCCCAACGAATATTCCTACAAACATATCCTGGTCGCGGTCGATCTGACCGAAGAGTGCGACCCGGTTATCAAGCGCGCTCAGGCTTCAGCAATCGCCAACGGCGCCAAGCTGTCACTCGTGCATATCGTCGAGCCCATGGCCATGGCCTTTGGTGGCGACGTACCCATGGACCTTTCCCAGTTGCAGCAACAGCAGTTTGACCAGGCCAAAGAGCGCCTGGACCGTTTGATTCTCAAGTACCCGCACTTGAAAAAGGAAGACTGCCACCTCACCTACGGCCAACCGCGCCAGGAAATCCATCACCTGGCCAAAGAGCAGAACTGCGACCTGATCGTGGTCGGCAGCCATGGTCGTCATGGCCTGGCGTTGTTGCTGGGTTCTACCGCCAATGACGTGCTGCACGGCGCGCCGTGTGATGTGCTGGCGGTCAAGCTGGTCAAAAGCGCGTAAGGCCGATGAAGATCTAATGTGGGAGCTGGCTTGCCTGCGATGCAGGCACCTCGGTGCTTCAGGCAGACCGAGGTGAGGCTATCGCAGGCAAGCCAGCTCCCACATTTCGAATCGCATTTCATATAAAAAGCCCGGCGATCATACCGATGAGCGCCGGGCTTTTTTATGGCGTGCGAATCAATCAGGCATCCAGCTCAGCCCAACGCTCCATCAGCACTTCCAGCTCCTGGTTCAACGTTTCCAGGGAAGCAATCACCTTGGCGGTTTCCGCCGCCGGGCGCAGGTAGAAACCCGCGTCAGCCATGTCTGCTTCTACCGCAGCGATCTGCTGTTCCTTGGCGTCGATATCACCCGGCAAGGCTTCCAGCTCGCGTTGCAGCTTGTAGCTGAGCTTCTTCTTGGCCGCCGGTGCAGCTTCCGCAACCGGTGCAGCAGCAGCGGCCACAGGCGCCACGACTGCCGAGGTCAGGTCGGCCTTGCCGGACTTGCTCTCGGTCACGCCCAGCAGGCGCGGCGAGCCGCCCTGACGGATCCAGTCCTGGTAACCACCGACGTATTCACGCACCTTGCCTTCACCTTCGAAGACCAGGGTGCTGGTCACCACGTTGTCGAGGAATGCCCGGTCGTGGCTGACCATCAGCACGGTGCCGTTGAAGGTCAGCAAAACCTCTTCCAGCAGCTCGAGGGTTTCCACGTCGAGGTCGTTGGTCGGTTCGTCGAGTACCAGCAGGTTGGACGGCTTGCTGAACAGCTTGGCCAGCAGCAGGCGCGCACGCTCACCACCGGACAGGGCTTTGACTGGCGTACGCGCACGCTGCGGGCTGAACAGGAAGTCGCCCAGGTAGCTCAGCACGTGGCGGCTCTGACCGTCGATGTCGATAAAGTCGCGGCCTTCGGCAACGTTGTCGATCACGGTCTTTTCCAGGTCCAACTGATGGCGCAACTGGTCGAAGTAGGCCACGTCGATGCGCGTGCCTTCTTCCACGGTGCCGCTGGTCGGTTGCAGGCCATTGAGCATCAGTTTGAGCAAGGTGGTCTTGCCGGTGCCGTTGGCGCCCAGCAGGCCGATACGGTCGCCGCGCTGCAGGACCATCGAGAAGTCCTTGATCAGGAACGGGCCATCCGGGTGGTGGAAGCTGACATTCTCCAGCACCATCACCTGCTTGCCCGACTTGTCGGCGGTGTCCAGCTGGATATTGGCCTTGCCGGTGCGCTCGCGGCGCTCACTGCGCTCAACACGCAGGGCTTTGAGGGCGCGTACACGGCCTTCGTTACGGGTGCGACGGGCCTTGATGCCCTGGCGGATCCAGACTTCTTCCTGGGCCAGCTTCTTGTCGAACAGCGCGTTGGCGGTTTCTTCAGCGGCCAGCGAGGCTTCTTTGTGTACCAGGAAGCTGGCGTAGTCGCCGTTCCAGTCGATCAGGCCGCCACGGTCCAGTTCGAGGATGCGCGTGGCCAGGTTTTGCAGGAAGGAGCGGTCGTGCGTGATGAACAGCACGGCGCCCTGGAAATCCTTGAGGGCTTCTTCGAGCCAGGCGATAGCGCCGATGTCCAGGTGGTTGGTTGGTTCGTCGAGCAGCAGCAGGTCGGGCTCGGACACCAGCGCCTGGGCCAGCAACACGCGACGGCGCCAGCCACCGGACAACTCGGCGAGGGTCTTGTCGGCGGGCAGTTGCAGGCGGCTCAGGGTGCTGTCGACCAGTTGCTGCAAGCGCCAGCCGTCACGGGCTTCGAGGTCTTGCTGGACGTGCATGAGCTTGTCCAGGTCGGCTTCGGTGACGCAGTTCTGCGCCAGGTGATGGTACTGCGCGAGCAACTCGCCAACGCCGTCGAGGCCTTCGGCAACCACGTCGAACACTGTCCGTCCGTCGGCCACCGGCAATTCCTGCGGCAATTCGCCGATCTTGAGGCCCGGCGCGCGCCATACAGAGCCGTCATCGGGCTTCTGGTCGCCTTTTACCAGCTTCATCATGCTGGACTTGCCGGTGCCGTTGCGGCCGATGATGCACACCCGCTCACCACGGGCGATCTGCCAGGACACCTTGTCCAACAACGGCATAGCGCCGAAAGCAAGGGACACATCGCTGAATTTGAGCAGGGTCATACGCTTCTCCAAAAACTGGGCGCGCATTCTACCTGACTTGAGGGTGGGATGCGGCCGGCATTTTTGCCACAGACACGTTCTGTAGGACATTTACGGTGAACTGCTGCCAGCCGGCCGGCAAAGCTTTCGCCAGCCGCTGGCAAAAGGCTAAGCTAGGGGCAATCAGTGTCGGCGGTGCCGGTGCTAGTCGTGATTTCTCTGCACGGACGTCTCATGCGCAGTCGCCTTTTCAACTTTTTATCTTGTCTGCTTCTTTCCGCCACCGCCGTTCAATCCGCCCAGGCCGTGGACCTCACCACCCAACGTCAGTATTACGATGAAGCCAAACGCGCCCTCGCCAAAGGCGACAGCGGCCCGTATATGCAATACAGCCAGGCCCTGGCCGACTACCCGCTCACGCCGTACCTGGCCTACGACGAGCTGACCGCGCGCCTCAAAACCGCGAGCAACGAGGAAATCGAACAGTTCCTCGCCAAAAACGGCGACCTGCCCCAGGCCAACTGGATGAAACTGCGTTGGTTGCGCTGGCTGGCCGACCGTGGTGACTGGCAAACCTTCGAAAAGTACTACGACGCCAAGCTCAATTTCGTCGAACTGGACTGCCTGCATGGCCAGTACCAGCTGACGCACAACCTCAAAGCCGAAGGCTACAAGACCACCGAAAAACTCTGGATGACCGGCAAATCCCAGCCGGCCGCCTGTGACGCCACCTTTGGCCAGTGGGCCGCCGATGGCCAACTCACCGAACAGAAAATCTGGGACCGCGCCAAGCTCGCCGCCGAAGCCCGCAACTACGCATTGGCCAACAGCCTGGTGAAAACCCTGCCAACCCTTGGCGCCCAAGGCCGCTTGATGATCGACGTGGCGCAAAAGCCCGACATGCTCAGCGACCCGTCGCGCTTCCTGCCGGCCAACGAGGCCATGTCTGACGCTGTGGGCCTGGGCCTGCGCCGCCTGGCACGCCAGGACCCGGACAAGGCCATGGCCCTGCTCGACGGCTATGCCAGCAGCATGCACTTCTCCCGTGACGAAAAAGTGTCGATCGCCCGCGAAATCGGCCTGACCCTCGCGCGCCGCTACGACCCACGCGCCCTGGACGTGATGACCAAGTACGACCCCGAACTGCGTGACAACACCGTCTCCGAATGGCGCCTGCGCCTGCTGTTGCGCCTGGCTCGCTGGGAAGATGCCTACCAGTTGACCCGCAAACTCCCGCAAGACCTGGCCACCACCAACCGCTGGCGCTACTGGCAGGCGCGTAGCCTGGAACTGGCCGAGCCGAAGAACCCGCAGCCGCTGGTGCTGTACAAGAACCTTGCGCAGGAACGTGATTTCTACGGGTTCCTCGCGGCTGATCGCTCCAAAGCGCCCTACCAGTTGAAAAACAAACCGTTGGTGATGAGCCAGGCGTTGATCAACAAAGTGCGCAACACCCCCGGTGTGCGCCGCGCGATGGAGTTCTATGCACGCGGCCAGATTGTCGATGGCCGCCGCGAGTGGTACCACGTCAGCCGTCACTTCAACCGCGATGAAATGGTCGCCCAGGCCAAGCTGGCCTACGACATGAAGTGGTACTTCCCGGCGATCCGCACCATCAGCCAGGCGCAGTACTGGGATGACCTGGATATTCGTTTCCCGATGGCACACCGCGACACGCTGGTACGCGAAGCCAAGGTGCGTGGCCTGCATTCAAGCTGGGTGTTCGCCATCACCCGCCAGGAAAGTGCCTTCATGGACGACGCGCGCTCCGGCGTCGGCGCCAGTGGCCTGATGCAACTGATGCCCGGCACTGCCAAAGAAACCGCACGTAAATTCAGCATCCCACTGGCCTCCCCGGCCCAGGTGCTGGACCCGGACAAAAACATCCAGCTCGGCGCCGCCTACCTGAGCCAGGTACACAGCCAATTCAACGGCAACCGCGTACTCGCCTCTGCCGCCTACAACGCCGGCCCCGGCCGTGTGCGCCAGTGGCTGCGCGGTGCCGACCACCTGAGTTTCGATGTGTGGGTGGAAAGCATCCCGTTCGACGAAACCCGCCAGTATGTGCAGAACGTGCTGTCTTACTCGGTGATCTACGGGCAGAAACTCAATTCACCGCAGCCGCTGGTGGATTGGCATGAGCGGTATTTTGATGATCAGTAAGACTGACTGAAGTCCGATCAGCAGGCTTGCTGTGGCCAACAGGTTTCATTTGGCCACCAGGCTTGTTGTGGCGAGCAGCCTTGTTGTGGCGAGCAGGCTTGCCCTGCGCTGGAGTGCGAAGCGCTCCCTATTCAGCCCCGCCACGGTGTAACTGATAGACCGAGTCGGCAAGTTTTGGGGCTGCTACGCAGCCCAACGCGGGGCAAGCCCGCTCGCCACATCAAGCCCGCTCTCCACAACAAACCTGCTCAGCCTACTAGCCTGCTCACCCTACTAGCCTGCCTGCCACACTAGCCCGCTCGCCACATAGATCGCGCTAGCCTTCGTTTTTCACAACCTCACCGCCATCACTGAACTGCAACGCCGCTAACCGTGCATACAACGGATTACTCGCAATCAACTGTTGATGCGTACCCACTGCCACCAGCTTGCCCTGGTCCATCACCGCAATCCGGTCGGCGTTCTTCACTGTGGCCAACCGATGCGCAATCACCAGCGTGGTGCGGCCCTGCATCAGTTGCGGCAAGGCTTGCTGTATCAAATGCTCACTCTGCGCATCCAGGGCGCTGGTGGCTTCGTCCAGCAGCAGGATCGGCGCATCCACCAGCAACGCGCGGGCGATGGCCAGGCGTTGGCGTTGGCCGCCGGACAGGCCCATACCGCCGTCGCCCAGATGGGTCTGGTAGCCATCGGGCATTTGCAGGATGAAGTCATGGGCGTGGGCGATGCGTGCCGCGGCTTCGACCTGTTCGCGGGTGGCGGACGGGTTGCCATAACGGATGTTTTCTTCAACGCTGCCGAAGAACAGCGCCGGGCTCTGGGAAACCAGCGCGAAATGACGGCGCAGGTCCATTGGCTCGAGTTCGGTCAGCGGGTGGCCCTCAAGCAGGATGCGGCCTTGCTGCGGATCGTAAAAGCGCAGCAGCAAATCAAAGATCGTCGATTTACCCGCGCCGGATGGGCCGACCAACGCCAGGGTTTCACCGGGGTTGATGCTCAGGCTCAAACCGTCGATGGCGTAGCTGTCCGGCCGCGACGGGTAGGAAAAACGCAAGTCTTGCAGTTCCATACGACCGCTGACCCGCTCCGGCAACTGCACGCTGCCTTCGGCGGGTGCCTGGATGTCATTGCTCGACTGCAACAGTTCGCCAATCCGCTCAGCGGCACCGGCGGCACGTTGCAGCTCACCGAGCACTTCGCTCAGAGTGCCAACCGCACTGCCGACGATCAGGCTGTAAAACACGAACGCCGCCAGTTCACCGCCGGAAATCCGCCCACTGATCACATCCATACCGCCCACCCACAGCATCACCCCCACGGCGCCGAGCACCAGCATGATCACCAGTGTAATCAGCCAGGCGCGCTGCGCGATGCGTTTACGCGCCGTGGCAAACGCCTCTTCCACGGTGATGGCAAAGCGCTGTTCGTCCTGCACCTGGTGGTTATAGGCCTGCACGGTCTTGATCTGGCCAAGCGTCTCCGACACGTAACTGCCCACATCGGCAATACGGTCCTGGCTCAGCCGCGACAGGCTGCGCACGCGGCGACCGAAGATCAGGATCGGCGCAAGCACCAGCGGCAGCGCCACCACCACGATGCTGGTGAGCTTGGGGTTGGTGACAAACAACAGCACGATGCCGCCGATCACCATCAAGGCGTTGCGCAGGAACAGCGACAGCGACGAGCCGATCACCGATTGCAGCAACGTGGTGTCGGTGGTCAGCCGCGACTGGATTTCCGAACTGCGGTTGTTCTCGTAAAAGCCTGGGTGCAGGTAGATCAGATGATTGAAGACTTGCCGACGAATGTCCGCCACCACCCGTTCGCCGATCCACGACACCAGGTAAAACCGCGCAAACGTACCCACGGCCAGGCCCAGCACCAGCACCATGAACAGGCCAATGGACTGGTTGAGCAGGTGCGGCGACTGGGTCATGAACCCCTGGTCCACCAGCAGGCGAATGCCCTGCCCCATGGACAAGGTGATGCCCGCAGTGACGATGAGTGCCAACAAAGCACCCAGTGCCTGCCAGCGGTACGGCGCGATAAAGCGGCTGGCCAGGCGAATGGCACGGCGTTGACGGACTGAGAACATGGCGGGCATACCGATGAGGAACCTGTACACCAACATTGGGGGAACTTAGCTAAATAACAATGCGTCAGGTTAATTATGCCCGCCGATGTTGATGCCTAGAGGCTATCGGTCTAACGCCTGGGTGGAAATTTGTATCGGTTTCTGCTGGACTGGGCGTTCGAAGCGGTGATCGTGTAAGCAGTTGTAATAGCGCGGTCACGCGCAGGTATTAGATTAGGCACACAACCTGATGAGGAGACAGGCCATGACCTTGCAAAACAGCAGTGACGCCAAAATTGAAGTGATTCGCCAGCCGCAGCACCTGCCTTGCTCGTATATCGACGCCAAGGGCCGCGAAGTGCAGATTACCGAAGAAATGATCCAGCAAGCGTGCAGCGACCTGGAACAGCGACTGGTCAAACCTGCCAAGCAAGGCTGACGCGCCCACGCTCTTTCAGACCCGGCCTTGATGGCCGGGTTTTTTATGCCTGTTTTTTGTGGTCCGCCTTTTGTGGCGAGGGAGCTTGCTCCCGCTGGGCCGGGCTGGCGCTCCAGTGCGCAGCGCCCCTGAAAGCCTGCGACTGCTGCGCAGTCGAACGGGAGCAAGCTCCCTCGCCACAGGCGTAACAGTCCTATAAAGGCATGGCGCCCAATGCAGTGACGATGTTCGACAACACTGCCGACTCGCCATTGATCCGCACCTTCAAGCCATCTATCTCGCGACGCTCCGGGTAATGCTTGCGCAGCAGGTCGAACGCCTTGCGTTGCTCTTCCACGGTTCCCACAAGGCTGCGGCGCAAATCCGCATCATCGCGGCGCGGGTCGTACACACTGCGGCACAAGGTCGCCAGCGCCCAGGCCGGGTCTGTCGATGCATTCAAGTGCACCTCGGCCAGCCCTGGCTGCGGCAACAAATCACTCAACTGGATACTGGGTTCCTGGCCCATATGGGCGCACAAAGCCTGGTAGATCTGCGCGGTGCCACGCTGTTTGCCGTCGAGGCTGTAGCCGGCGATATGCGGTGTGGCCAGCACGCACAGGTCGGCCAGGTCGACGTCCACTTCGGGCTCGCCTTCCCACACGTCCAGCACGGCTTGCAGGTCTTCGCGCTCCAGCAGTACTTCGCGTAAGGCCGCGTTATCGACGACAGGGCCGCGACTGGCGTTGATCAGCCAGGTGCCGGGCTTGAGGCGACCAAGGCGTTCACGATCAAACAGGTGCCAGGTGGAGCCGTTACCAGACTTGGTCAGCGGCGTGTGCAGGCTGATCACATCGCACTGCTCGATAATCTGCTGCAGGCTGACGTAATCACCGTCTTCGGCAATCTGGCGCGGCGGGTCGCACACCAGCACGTTCCAACCCAGACCTTTAAGCACCTTGACCAGGCGCCCGCCCACTTCACCGGCACCGACGATGCCATAAGTGCGCTGGTTCAGGTCGGCGCCTTCGATCTCGGCCAGGGTCTGCAAGCTGCCCAGCACATAGTCCACCACGCCTCGGGCATTGCAGCCCGGGGCGCTGGACCAGGTGATACCGGCCTGTTTGAAGTAATCCAGGTCCAGGTGATCGGTGCCAATGGTGCAGGTGCCCACAAAGCGCACTTGAGTGCCGTCCAACAAGGCACGATTGACGTTGGTTACCGAGCGCACCAGCAGCACATCGGCCTGCTCGACCATGGCGCGGTCGATGGAACGCCCGGGTACGCGGCGAATTTCGCCAAACCCTTCAAAAAAGGCATCGAGCAGCGGGATATTTTCGTCGGCAATAATCAGCATGGCAGGCTCCTTTCGCGGACCAGCAGTGTACAGGGATGCGTAGTTCGAGTGTGGGAGCTGGCCAGCTCCCACATGGGCCAGTTCCCACAGGGGTTTATCCTCTACCGGGAAAGCGCATTACAAATCAGCAACACAGGTTTTTTCCTGACCACAGCGTCAACGCGTAGACTTCGCCGTCCTTTGCAACTCTTTTACTGGACAACCGCACGTGAACACCGCCACCCTCTCCCGCCCCGCCCGCGTCAGTCGCGAGGTGCGCAGCCTGCTGACCCTGGCCCTGCCGATCATGATCGGCCAACTCGCCACCACGGCCATGGGCTTTGTCGATGCGGTGATGGCCGGGCGCGTGAGCCCGCGAGACCTGGCGGCGGTGGCCTTGGGCAACTCGATCTGGATTCCGGTATACCTGCTGATGACCGGCACGCTGCTGGCCACCACGCCCAAAGTCGCCCAGCGCTTCGGCGCCGGTCACCACACCGAGATTGGCCCGCTGGTGCGCCAATCCCTGTGGCTGGCAGTGGTGGTGGGCATCACTGCCCTGCTGATGCTGATCAGCGCCGAGCCGATCCTGCACGCGATGAATGTCGACCCCGAGCTGATCAAACCCTGCATGGCCTACCTGCACGGCATCGCGTCCGGCATGCCCGCCATCGCCCTGTATTACGTGTTGCGTTGCTTCAGTGATGGCCTGGGCCGTACGCGCCCCAGCATGGTCATGGGCCTGTGCGGGCTGGCATTGAATATTCCACTGAACTACGTGTTCATTTATGGCCACTTCGGTGTGCCGGCCATGGGCGGCGTGGGCTGTGGCTGGGCTACAGCCATTGTGATGTGGGTGATGATGCTCGGCCTCGCCGCCTGGACCCGCTGGGCACCGGCGTACCAGAGCAGCGAGTTGTTCAAGCGTTTCGACTGGCCGCAATGGGCCGTGATCAAGCGCGTGCTGGGCATCGGCCTGCCGATCGGGATCGCGGTGTTTGCCGAATCGAGCATCTTTGCGGTGATCGCCCTGCTGATCGGCAGCCTGGGCGCCAACGTGGTGGCCGGGCACCAGATCGCGCTGAACTTCAGCTCGCTGGTGTTTATGATCCCCTATTCGCTGAGCATGGCGGTCACGGTGCGGGTCGGCCAGGCATTGGGCCGTGGCGAGCCGCGTGAAGCACGCTTTGCCGCCGGGGTCGGCATGGGCACGGCACTGACCTACGCGTGCCTGTCCTGCAGCCTGATGCTGCTGTTTCGCGAACAGATTGCCACGATTTACACGCCTGACCCGCGGGTGATTCACGTGGCATCGATGCTGATCGTGTTTGCGGCGCTGTTCCAGTTCTCCGACGCGATCCAGGTCACCGCGGCCGGCGCGCTGCGTGGCTACCAGGACACACGGGTGACCATGGTGCTGACCTTGTTTGCTTACTGGGGCGTGGGGTTGCCGGTGGGTTATGCCCTGGGGCTGACCGATTGGCTGGGCGCAGCAAGTGGGCCGAGTGGGCTGTGGCAAGGGCTGATCGTGGGCTTGAGCTGCGCCGCAGCGATGCTGGTTATCCGCCTGGCACGCAGCGCGCGCCGGCGGATTCGCCTGGGTTAAGCGGACTTCTTGCGAATCCAGTACAGGTATTTGCCGGCCTGTTCCTGCTGATCCACCAGTTCGTGGTCAAGGAACACACAGAACTTGGGAATATCGCGACGGGTCGACGGGTCGGTCGCGATCACCTTGAGCAAGCCGCCCGGCGGCAGGTCGCGGATGTGCTGGTGCAACATCATCACCGGTTCCGGGCAGTTGAGGCCGGTGGCGTCGAGGGTGCCGTCGACAGGCAATTCAATACTCATAGTCACTCCTGAAACTGGCCCGCTCCAGTGTGGGAGCGGGCTTGCCCGCGATGACCGGGGCACATTCAACATAGATTTCAACCGTTATACCGCTATCGCAGGCAAGCCAGCTCCCACATTGGGTTTCAGCGACCTTTAGGTTTTTTTGCATCAACCAGCCGACGCAGGTGGCAAGTCACTTCCTCTCGGTCGTGATACAGCTGCTTGCAGCCGATTTCCACCCGAATACCACGAGCCTTGAAGCCGTCTTCGATGCGCTCAAGCAAACGCTTTACCTCAGCATAACGCTGCTTCATCGGCAGTTTGAGGTTCACCACCGCTTCGCGGCAATGCCCTTCGCCAATCCAGGTTTCCAGCAGCGCGGCGTTACGTGCCGGTTTCTCGACGATATCGCAGACCATCCAGTCCACGGGCTGCTTGGGCACGAAGGTAAAACCGTCGGCCATCAAATGCTGCACCAGGCCGGTGTCCATCAGGCTTTCGGCCATGGGGCCGTTGTCGATGGCGGTCACCAGCATGCCACGGTTGACCAGTTGCCAGGTCCAGCCGCCCGGCGCGGCGCCGAGGTCGACGCCGGTCATGTCGCCATGCAGGCGCTCGTCCCACTGATCGCGGGGGATGAAGTGGTGCCAGGCCTCTTCAAGCTTCAAGGTCGAACGGCTTGGCGCGTCACGCGGGAACTTGAGGCGTGGGATGCCCATCGGCCACATCGCCGAGTTGTTCGACTCGGCCAGGCCCATGAACACTTCGCGACCGCTTTTGAAGGTCAACAGCAGGCGCGGCTTGCTCGGGTCGTCCACCAGCTTGCCGGCGTTGAGCAAGGCTTTGCGCAGGTGCACTTCAAATTTCTTGCAGAAGTTCGACAGCTCTTTGCCGTCGTTGGTGTCGACCATCTCCAGCCACAGGCTGCCGCACACCGGGAATTCGCGCAGGTGGGCGAGGATCACGCTGATGCGGTCGGTTTCCGGCAGGTCGATGAATACCCCGCGCGCCCACTGCCTTGGGAAGATCAGCTCGGCAAAGCGCTGGCCGTGCATGAGGCGCTGGGCGCCGTCTTCTTCGGTGCAGACAAATTCGGCGCAGGCGCTGCCGGTCTTGGCCTTGGCGTAGCCGGAAACGTTCAGGCGCGCGGCGTGTTCCGCGATCTCGGAACAGACTTCGCCTTCAAAACCCGGGCGGCAGTGCATAAAAAGGGTGTTCATCAACTCTCCTGGTGACTCAACCGGCCTTGCGCTATCGCAATACCTGTCATGAAAACGCGCGCATGATAGCCGAGTTCGGAACCTTGGACTTAACGATAGAGTCCAGTTATTAGCCTGCTAATGAAAACAGGGCTAAGTTGAAAGCTCTGTTCGTCCCGTCAGGTCCGTAGCCGTGCGGACCATAAGGAGTCATGTAATGTCATCGCTAGATAGCCTGAGAACCCTTAAAACCCTGCAAATCGACGACAAGACTTACCACTACTTCAGCTTGCCCGAAGCCACCAAGAGCCTGGGTGACCTGGACAAGCTGCCGATGTCCCTCAAGGTGCTGCTGGAAAACCTGCTGCGCTGGGAAGACAACAAGACCGTCACCGGCGCCGACCTCAAGGCCATCGCCGCCTGGCTCAAAGAGCGCCAGTCCGACCGCGAGATCCAGTACCGCCCGGCCCGCGTATTGATGCAAGACTTTACCGGCGTACCCGCCGTGGTCGACCTGGCCGCCATGCGCGCCGCCGTGGCCAAGGCCGGTGGCGACCCGCAGCGCATCAACCCGCTCTCCCCCGTGGACCTGGTGATTGACCACTCGGTGATGGTCGACAAGTTCGGCAGCACCAGCGCCTTTGAACAGAACGTCGACATCGAGATGCAGCGCAACGGCGAACGCTACGCCTTCCTGCGCTGGGGCCAAAGTGCGTTCGACAACTTCAGCGTGGTGCCACCGGGCACCGGCATCTGCCACCAGGTCAACCTTGAGTACCTGGGGCGCACGGTGTGGACCAAGGACGAAGACGGCCGCACTTACGCCTTCCCCGACACGTTGGTGGGCACCGACTCCCACACCACCATGATCAACGGCCTGGGTGTACTGGGCTGGGGCGTGGGCGGTATCGAAGCGGAAGCGGCGATGCTCGGCCAGCCGGTGTCGATGCTGATTCCGGAAGTGATCGGCTTCAAGCTGACCGGCAAATTGAAAGAAGGTATTACTGCCACTGACCTGGTGCTGACTGTCACCCAGATGCTGCGTAAAAAAGGCGTAGTGGGCAAATTCGTCGAGTTCTACGGCGACGGCTTGGCCGACCTGCCCCTGGCCGACCGCGCTACCATCGCCAACATGGCCCCGGAATACGGCGCCACATGTGGCTTTTTCCCGGTGGACGAGGTGACGCTGGACTACCTGCGCCTGTCCGGCCGCCCGGCAGAAACCGTCAAGTTGGTGGAGGCCTACACCAAGGCCCAGGGCCTGTGGCGTAACGCCGGCCAGGAACCGGTGTTCACCGACACCCTGGCGCTGGACATGGGCAGTGTCGAAGCCAGCCTGGCTGGGCCGAAACGCCCGCAGGACCGTGTGTCACTGCCCAATGTAGGCCAGGCGTTCACGGACTTTCTCGACCTGCAGTTCAAACCCGCCAGCAAAGAAGAAGGCCGCCTGGAAAGTGAAGGCGGCGGCGGGGTTGCCGTGGGCAATGCGGATTTGGTCGGCGAGACCGATTACGAGTACGACGGCCACACCTATCGCCTCAAAAACGGCGCGGTGGTGATCGCCGCGATTACCTCCTGCACCAACACTTCCAACCCCAGCGTGATGATGGCCGCAGGCCTGGTGGCGAAAAAGGCCGTGGAAAAAGGCCTGACCAGCAAGCCGTGGGTGAAAACCTCCCTGGCGCCCGGCTCCAAGGTGGTGACCGATTACTACAAGGCGGCCGGCCTTACCCAATACCTCGACAAGCTGGGCTTTGATCTGGTCGGCTACGGTTGCACCACCTGCATCGGCAACTCCGGGCCATTGCCTGAGCCGATCGAAAAAGCCATCCAGAAGGCCGACCTGGCGGTGGCTTCGGTGCTGTCGGGCAACCGCAACTTCGAAGGCCGCGTGCACCCACTGGTGAAAACCAACTGGCTGGCTTCGCCGCCGTTGGTGGTCGCCTATGCCTTGGCGGGCACCGTGCGTATCGACATCAGCAGCGAGCCGCTGGGCGAAGGCAAGGACGGCAAGCCGGTGTACCTCAAAGACATCTGGCCGAGCAGCAAAGAGATTGCCGATGCGGTGGCGCAGGTCAGCACCGGTATGTTTCACAAGGAATATGCCGAAGTGTTTGCCGGTGACGAGCAATGGCAGGCGATTGAAGTGCCGCAGGCCGCGACCTATGTATGGCAGGAGGACTCCACCTACATCCAGCATCCGCCGTTCTTTGACGATATTTCCGGGCCACTGCCGGTGATCGAAGACGTCAAGGGCGCCAACGTGCTGGCCCTGCTGGGCGATTCAGTGACCACCGACCACATCTCCCCCGCCGGCAATATCAAAACCGACAGCCCCGCCGGGCGCTACCTGCGCGAGCAAGGCGTGGAGCCACGCGACTTCAACTCCTACGGCTCACGCCGGGGCAACCATGAAGTGATGATGCGCGGCACCTTTGCCAACATCCGTATCCGCAACGAAATGCTCGGCGGCGAAGAAGGCGGCAACACGCTGTACATCCCCACCGGCGAGAAAATGCCGATCTATGACGCCGCCATGAAGTACCAGGCCTCGGGCACGCCGCTGGTGGTGATTGCAGGCCAGGAATATGGCACCGGCTCAAGCCGCGACTGGGCGGCCAAGGGCACTAACCTGCTGGGGGTCAAGGCGGTGATTGCCGAGAGTTTCGAACGGATTCACCGCTCCAACCTGGTGGGCATGGGTGTGTTGCCGTTGCAGTTCAAGCTGGATCAGAACCGCAAGGCGCTCAAGCTGACCGGCAAGGAGAAGATCGACATTCTTGGGCTTACCGATGCCGAGATCGAACCACGGATGAACCTGACACTGGTGATTACCCGCGAAGACGGCAGCAGCGAGAAGGTTGAGGTGCTGTGCCGGATTGATACGCTTAATGAGGTGGAATACTTCAAGGCCGGTGGCATCTTGCACTATGTGCTGCGCCAGTTGATCGCGTCCTAAGCAACACGGGAGATCAAATGTGGGAGCTGGCTTGCCTGCTCCCACAGTTTTGACCGTGTTCAGATCAGCCGAACAGCCACTTCCACAGCAGCACCAGCACAACCACAGCCAGCACCGGCCGCGCAATGCGGTAGGCCTTGGGATGCTTGCGTTTCCACTGCTTGACCACACCACTGAACTTGTCACTGAACGTCTTGCTCCAGGCATACGCCTGGTTGATCCCGCCCACACGCTCGTCATCCAGGTTCTGCGGCGCAGTCGCGCGACCCAGCTGCTTGCTGACCCAGCGGTTGATGCCGGTCATGAGGCGGTTGCTCAGCGGGCGTTCGATATCGCAGAACAGAATCACACGGGTCTTTTCAGTTTCGTTCTTCACCCAATGCACGTAGGTTTCATCGAACATCACGTCTTCACCGTCGCGCCACGCGTAGACCTGGCCGTCGACGAAGATGCGGCAGTCGTCGGAGTTCGGCGTGGACAGGCCCAAGTGATAACGCAAGGAGCCTGCAAACGGGTCACGGTGCGGGTTGAGGTGGCTGCCACCCGGCAGCAGCGCGAACATCGCGCCCTTGACGTTCGGGATGCTGCTCACCAAAGCCACGGTTTTCGGGCACAGCGCCTCCGCCGATGGCAGGGGTTTGTCGTACCACTTGAGGTAGAAACGCTTCCAGCCCTTCTT
Source organism: Pseudomonas sp. WS 5146 (assembly GCF_012985495.1). Taxonomy (NCBI): domain Bacteria; kingdom Pseudomonadati; phylum Pseudomonadota; class Gammaproteobacteria; order Pseudomonadales; family Pseudomonadaceae; genus Pseudomonas; species Pseudomonas sp. WS 5146. The sequence continues at coordinate 477,453 of NZ_JAAQWL010000002.1, read as the reverse complement.
GAAGAACGAGCCGAAACCGGCGTCGTTGTTCTTTTCGGCGGCGCGGATATAACCCTCGTCGAACAGGTGCATGGCCTCTTCGCGGATCACTTCCCAGTTATCCTTGAGCACATCCAGTTCCGGGAACTTGCTGCGATCCAGGTATGGCTTGGACGGCACGGCCGAGAACAGGTACATCAAGGCGTTATACGGGGCGAACAACGCCGAATGGTTGACGAACTGGCGCAACACCGGCAAACGCGCCTTGCCGCGCAAGTGCACATACAGAATGCTGCCGATAAACAACGCCAGCACCGACAGTTTGGCGGCCAAAGAAAAGGTCATGCAGCAACTCCTGAAAATAAGCGCCTGGCCAGCAACCTCCCGTCAACGGGAAACCAGACGTAGCAGCCGGCCATGATAAACACTTGGGCCATTATGCAGAAGGCCCAGGCCGACCGGCTGATATACATCAACTCCGATGATGAGCGGAGCCGTTGTGGCAAGCAGGCTTGTTGTGGCGAGCAGGCTTGCCCTGCGTTGGAGTGCGAAGCACTCCCAATTCAGACTACGCGGTGTACCTGATAGACCGATTCGTCGGGTTTAGGGCTGCTTCGCAGCCCAGCGCAGGGCAAGCCTGCTCGCCACAGGAGATCATCACGCCTGGGTTTCTTGATCGGTAAACAGATCGCTGAACAACATGCTCGACAGGTAGCGCTCGCCGGAGTCCGGCAGGATCACCACGATGGTCTTGCCCTGCATTTCCGGCTTCTCGGCCAGACGCACGGCCACAGCCATGGCGGCGCCGCAGGAGATACCGCACAAAATCCCCTCTTCCTGCATCAGGCGCAGGGCCATGGCCTTGGATTCGTCGTCGGTCACCAGCTCCACGCGGTCAACCATCGACAGGTCGAGGTTCTTCGGCACAAACCCGGCGCCGATGCCCTGGATTTTATGCGGGCTCGGCTTGATCTCTTCACCGGCCAGCGCCTGGGTGATCACCGGCGATACCCTCGGCTCAACCGCCACCGACAGAATCGGCTTGCCCGCAATGTTCTTGATATAGCGCGAAACGCCAGTAATGGTGCCGCCAGTGCCCACGCCCGCCACCAGCACGTCCACGGCGCCATCGGTGTCGTTCCAGATTTCCGGGCCGGTGGTTTTCTCGTGAATAGCCGGGTTGGCCGGGTTTTCGAACTGGGCCGGCATAAAGTAGGTGGCCGGGTCGCTGGCGACAATCTCGCCAGCCTTGTCGATAGCGCCTTTCATGCCCTTGGCCGGCTCAGTCAGCACCAACTCGGCGCCCAGGGCCTTGAGCACTTTGCGTCGCTCGATGCTCATGGAGGCCGGCATGGTCAGCAGCAGCTTGTAGCCACGGGCGGCGGCGACAAATGCCAGGCCGATGCCGGTGTTGCCGGAGGTCGGTTCGACAATGGTCATGCCCGGCTTGAGTTTGCCGGTGCTTTCGGCGTCCCAGATCATGTTGGCGCCAATGCGGCACTTCACCGAGTAACCCGGGTTACGCCCCTCGATCTTGGCCAGGATGGTCACGCCACGCGGCGCAATGCGGTTGATCTGCACCAGGGGCGTGTTACCGATGGAGTGCGCGTTGTCGGCAAAGATACGGCTCATGACGGGTCCTTAAGGCAATTTCAAGAAGGCCCCAAGGGTATGCCTCAGGCCTTTGGGCGTCCAGTCAGAGGAACGTTGCGCCCGCGCGTGCGGTCCATCGCCTATACCGTTGGAGAGCATTGACATGAAACGTCGCTACAGTGGGCTGCTATGGATCGTCGCCGTACTGGTGGTAGCACTGATCGCCCTGGACCTGGCCCTGCCCTATCTGGTGCGCAATTACCTGAACGACAAGCTGGCCGACATGGGCGATTACCGTGGCCAGGTCACTGACGTGGACCTGGCCTTGTGGCGTGGCGCCTACCGCATTAATGGCCTGAAAATCGTCAAGGTCGACGGTAAAGTACCTGTGCCGTTCGTCAACGCGCCGCTGATTGAATTTGCCGTCAGCTGGCACTCGCTGTGGTACGACCATGCCGTCGTCGCCGAGGGCCATTTCGTAAAGCCTGAAATCAACTTCGTCGACGGCGGTGCCAACAAACAGGCGTCCCAAACCGGTAAAGGCACCGACTGGCAGCAACAGTTGAAAAAACTGCTGCCGATCACGCTGAATGAAGTGCGCATTGAAGATGGCAAGATCGCCTTTCATAATTTCAGCTCCAAGCCCCAGGTGAACATCAAGGCCACCGAGGTCAATGCCAGTCTGTACAACCTGACCAACGTGGTAGACCTCAAAGGCAAACGCGACGCGCGATTCGAAGGCAAGGCCCTGCTGCAGGGCCAGGCCCCTATGGAGGCCAACGCAACCTTTGATCCTTTAAATAATTTTGAAGACTTCGAATTCCGCTTCCGCGCCCGCGACTTGCAACTTAAACGCATGAACGACTTCGCCTCGGCCTATGGCAAATTCGACTTCAAGGCTGGCACCGGCGACGTGGTGATTGAAGCCCAAGCGGAAAATGGCCAGCTCACTGGCTATATCAAGCCGCTGCTGCGCGATGTAGAAGTGTTTGACTGGAAACAGGACGTGGAGAACAAGGACAAAAACATCTTCCGCTCGATCTGGGAAGCCGTGGTAGGCACCAGCGAAACCGTGCTCAAGAACCAGAACAAAAACCAGTTTGCGACCCGCGTGGAACTCAGTGGCAGCGTGCATCAGCAAGATATCAGCGCGTTCTCCGCATTTTTGGCGATTTTGCGTAATGGCTTCATCCAGGCGTTCAATGCGCGCTACGAACAACCCAAGCCTTCCGCCAACTAACCCTGGGAGCTGGCTTGTGTGGGAGCTGGCTTGCCTGCGATAGCATCAACTCAGTCTGCCTGAATCACCGAGGTGCTCGCATCGCAGGCAAGCCAGCTTCCACACAAGCATCAGCATAACCCCCGCCCGTTGGCCTGCGATGTGACCGGCCATTCAGAGACTGAATAACCCGTCTGCGTTCACAGTCGCCGGGGCTGCGCGGTATAGTCCGGGCATTGATGAATTCGAGGAATGACCGATGAAGTTCGAAGGCACCCAGGCCTATGTGGCTACCGATGACCTGAAACTGGCCGTCAACGCCGCCATCACCCTGGAGCGGCCGCTGCTGGTCAAGGGCGAACCGGGCACCGGCAAGACCATGCTCGCCGAGCAATTGGCCGAGTCCTTTGGTGCCAAGCTCATCACCTGGCACATCAAGTCGACCACCAAGGCGCATCAGGGCCTGTATGAGTACGATGCGGTCAGCCGCCTGCGCGACTCGCAACTGGGCAACGAGAAAGTCCACGATGTGCGCAATTACCTGAAAAAGGGCAAGCTCTGGGAAGCCTTCGAGTCCGAGGAGCGCGTGATCCTGCTAATCGATGAAATCGACAAGGCCGACATCGAGTTCCCCAACGACCTGCTGCAAGAACTCGACAAGATGGAGTTCTACGTCTACGAAATCGACGAGACCATCAAGGCCAAGAAACGCCCGATCATCATCATTACCTCCAACAACGAAAAAGAGCTGCCCGACGCGTTCCTGCGCCGCTGCTTCTTCCATTACATTGCGTTCCCCGACCGCAGCACCCTGCAAAAGATCGTCGACGTGCACTACCCCGATATCAAGAAGGATTTGGTCAGCGAAGCGCTGGACGTATTCTTCGACGTGCGCAAAGTGCCGGGCCTGAAGAAAAAGCCGTCCACCTCCGAACTGGTCGACTGGCTCAAGCTGCTGATGGCCGACAACATCGGCGAAGCGGTGCTGCGCGAGCGCGACCCGACCAAGGCTATTCCGCCGCTGGCCGGTGCCCTGGTCAAGAACGAGCAAGACGTGCAGTTGCTGGAGCGTCTGGCGTTCATGAGCCGTCGCGGTAATCGCTGATGCTGCTCAACCTGTTCAACGAGATGCGCGCCGCCAAGGTGCCGGTGTCGGTGCGCGAGCTGCTCGACCTGATCAACGCGCTTAAACAGCGCGTGGTCTTCGCTGACATGGACGAGTTTTATTACTTGGCCCGGGCGATCCTGGTCAAGGACGAACGGCACTTCGACAAATTCGACCGTGCGTTCGGCGCCTATTTCAATGGGCTGGAAAAGCTCGACGACCACCTGCAGGCGTTGATCCCTGAAGAATGGCTGCGCAAGGAATTCGAACGCTCGCTGACCGATGAGGAACGCGCGCAGATCCAGTCCCTTGGCGGCCTGGACAAGTTGATCGAAGAATTCAAGAAACGCCTGGAAGAACAGAAAGAACGCCACGCCGGCGGCAACAAGTGGATCGGCACCGGCGGCACCAGCCCGTTTGGCTCCGGCGGCTATAACCCGGAAGGTATCCGGGTTGGTGATGCCGGCAAACGCCAGGGCAAAGCCGTAAAGGTCTGGGACCAGCGCGAATACAAGAATCTCGACGATCAGGTCGAGCTGGGCACGCGCAATATCAAGATCGCCCTGCGCCGCCTGCGCAAGTTTGCGCGTCAGGGTGCGGCTGAAGAGCTGGATATCGACGGCACCATCGACCACACGGCGCGGGATGCCGGCTTGCTGAATATCCAGATGCGCCCGGAGCGGCGCAACACCATCAAGCTGTTGCTGCTGTTCGATATCGGCGGCTCGATGGACGCTCACGTGAAGATCTGCGAAGAGCTGTTTTCGGCGTGCAAAACCGAGTTCAAGCACCTGGAGTACTTCTACTTCCACAACTTCGTGTACGAGTCGGTGTGGAAGAACAACCAGCGCCGCACTTCGGAGCGCACCTCTACCCAGGACCTGCTGCACAAGTACGGCGCCGACTACAAAGTGATCTTTATCGGCGATGCGTCGATGGCGCCGTATGAAATCACCCAGGCCGGCGGCAGTGTCGAGCACTGGAACGAGGAGCCTGGGTATGTGTGGATGCAGCGCTTCATGGCCAAGTACAAGAAGCTGATCTGGATTAACCCGTACCCGAAAGACACTTGGGGCTATACGGCGTCGACGGGGATTGTGCGCGAGTTGGTGGAGGATCAGATGTATCCGCTGACGTTGCGTGGGCTGGAAGAAGGCATGCGTTTTCTGTCTAAGTAGGTGGTGTATTCACTGACGCTATCGCAGGCAAGCCAGCTCCCACAGGGGAGTGCATTCCAAAGTTGAAATGCATTCCCCTGTGGGAGCTGGCTTGCCTGCGATGCTTTTAGCGATTCAAAAACCGCTGCAAAAACTCGATGTGCTGCCGATGCGCAGTCTCCTGCACCACTGGCGCCAGCCTCACCTTCTCCCCCGGCAAACACTGCGCCAGCCGCGCCAATGCCAACGGCGTCAGTGCGCCCAAACGCGGATAGCCGCCAATGGTCTGCCGATCATTGAGCAACACAATCGGCTGCCCATCCGGCGGCACCTGGATCGCGCCCAACGGGATGCCTTCAGAGATCAACGACGGCCCCTGGTACTGCAACGGCGTGCCCAGCAGGCGCATGCCCATGCGGTCGGCGCGGCTGTCCAGCGACCAGTCGGTATTGAATGCATCGAACAGGCTCTGCCCACTGAACTGGCCGATCTGCGCGCCGACAATCACGTCCAGCGGCGCTTTTGCCGGCAGATCAGGCGTGCTCAGCACGTTCATCGCGCCGCCCGTACCGGAATAAACCAACCGCCCGCCTTCGGCCAAGGCCTTGCCGAAACCGTCCAGCCCACCTAATGCCTCACGTACCACCGTGGAACAACTGCCCAGCACAGCCGGCGCATCAAACCCGCCGGGCGCCGCCAGGTAAGCCCGCGCACCACTGAATGGCTGGGTAAAGCGCAGACGCTGACCCTTTTGCAGGATAAAACTGCGCCCGGGACTGATGGCGCGTTCGTCGATATAGGCGCCCAAATCCGCCCCGGCCAATGCCAGCAAACAATAGTCTTCGGCCTGCACGGTAAACCCGCCCAGGGTGATTTCCACCACCGGCGCATCCAGCGTATTACCCAGCAGCCAATTGGCCCAAGACATCGACACCCAGTCCAGCGCACCGCCCTGGGTCACGCCCAGGTGGCGCACGCCAAAGCGTCCGGCGTCCTGTAACAGGCACAGCGGCGTGCTGGCCTCGATCAACAAGCGGCTCATGCCTGCGCCTCCAACGGCGTGTCATCGCCACCCAAATGGATGAATTCGGCGTGGCCGACCGCTTCGAAACGCACGGTATCGCCCGGCTGCATCAGGCTGTAGCCGTCACGCTCGCGGTCGAACAGTTTGGCCGGGGTGCGACCGATCAGGTTCCAGCCGCCCGGCGACACCACCGGGTAGGCGGCGGTTTGCCGCTCGGCAATGCCGACACTGCCGGCCGCCACGCGTTTACGCGGCGTGTTGAGGCGTGGTGTGGCGAGGATTTCGTCGACCAAGCCCATAAAGGCAAAACCGGGCGCGAAGCCGAGGGCAAAAACTTGGTATTCGTGGGCACTGTGGCGATGGATCACCTGCTCGATCGACAACCCGCTGCGCTGGCTGAGCAACGTCAGTTCCGGGCCGACACTCAGGTCGTACCACACCGGCAACACGTGGCACTGGCCGCTGCCCTGCGCCTGGGGTTGCAAGTCAGTCAGCGCGCGGTCGATCAGTTCCCGCGCCTGGGCCGGGCTTAACGCTGTGAGGTCGTAATGCACCATCAAGGTGGTGTAGGACGGCACCAGATCCACCAGCGCGTCACCAAAACCTTCACGCAGACGTTGGGTGGCGGCGAGCATCCACGGCATGTTGGCTTCCGCAATCACCTCAAACAGACGCACCATCAGGCAGTCGATGGCCACCACTTCAATGCGTGGCTTCATGCTGGTTTCAACGCCTCGCGGATGCGCTGCACAGCGGCGATCGAGCTGGCGTTGTCGCCGTGTACGCACAGGGTGTTGGCCTGCAACACCAGAGCGCTGCCGTCGCTGGCCGTCAGGGCTTGCCCACGGGAAATGGTCAGGGCTTGCTGCACGATGGTGTCGGCGTCGTGATGGACCGCGCCCGGCAACTGACGCGAAACCAGATGGCCCTTAGGGTCATAGGCGCGATCAGCGAAGGCTTCGAACCACAGTGTCAGGCCGAATTCATCGCCCATCGCCTGGGCTTCGCTGTTGTCGCTTTTGGCCAGCAACATCAAGGGCAAATCGCCATACGCGGCCACAGCCTGCATCACCGCTCGCAGTTGCGCCGGTTTGGCCATCATGTCGTTGTACAGCGCACCATGGGGTTTGACGTAGCTGACGCGGGTACCCTGCGCACGGCAGATGCCCTCAAGGGCGCCGATCTGGTAGTGCATGAGGTCCTGGATTTCCTGCGGCGTATAGGCCATGGAACGGCGGCCGAACCCTTGCAGGTCCTGGTAGGCCGGGTGCGCACCTATTTGCACGCCATGCTTGAGTGCCAGGCTGACGGTCTGGCGCATGATGCTCGGGTCGCCGGCATGAAACCCACAGGCCACGTTGGCGCAATCGATGAACGGCATGACCTCGGCGTCCAGACCCAAGGTCCAGTTACCAAAGCTTTCGCCGATGTCGCAATTCAAAAGCAGACGGCTCACGGTGGTTGCTCCTGTAGGCTTTGTATTTTTTGTAGTGTGGGATTTTTTACGCAGAACTCGCAACTTGTCCTGACACCCTAACGGCGCTTATCGTGGAATGCCTCGATTTTTGGCGTTTGCCGGGTGCGGCGTCCAACTAATAAAAACCGATCCAAGCATAAGAAAAGTTGATCCCATGAATTTGAAGTTCCTCGAAACTTTCGTCTGGGTGGCCAAGCTCAAGAGCTTTCGCCTGACCGCCGAAAAGCTGTTCACCACCCAGGCCTCGATTTCCAGCCGCATCGCCGTGCTCGAAAGCGAACTGGGTGTGAAGCTGTTTCTGCGCGATTCACGCGGCGTCAGCCTGACCCCGGAAGGCTTGAAGGTGCTCGATTATGCCGAGCAGATGATGGTCACAATGCAGGGCTTGAAGCAGTCCCTGGAGACCACCAGCAGCAAGGTGGGGCGCATCCGCATCGGTGCCATGGACACGGTGATCCACACCTGGCTGAGCCCATTGGTGGCGCAATTGATGGATCACTTCCCGCGGGTAGAAATCGAACTGGTCGCCGATACGGCGCTTAACCTCAGCGATCAGCTGCAAAAAGGCTTCCTCGACCTGATCCTGCAAACCGACCTGCTGCGCCTGGAAACAGTGCGCAGCCTGGAGCTGGCCAGCCACCCCATGGCCTGGATAGTCGCCAGCCACTCCATCTACAACCGTGACTACGCCTCCCTCGCCGAACTGGCCCAGGAGCGCATCATCACCTACTCGAAAAATTCCCACCCACACCAGGATGTGCTGAGCCTGATGCAGGCCAACGGGGTGGCCTCGCCACGCATGAACTGTGTGAACTCGGTGTCGGCGATTACCCGCTTGCTACGCGATGGCTTCGGGATTGGCGCGTTACCGCCGGTGCTGGTGATGGAGGAATTGGCCAGTGGGGAGTTGGTGATGCTGCCAATGGCGCAACGCTTGCCGAACTTGCAGGTGGTGGTGTCGTGGCGTGTGGGGGTGGAGTTGGTGGAGGAGATTGTGGGGTTGTGCCAGAAGGTGGTGGCGCGGTATGCCGAGGAAGTGGGCGAAGAAAGGATGGTACTAAGCCAATGATCTTTCCCACGCTCCGCGTGGGAACGCAGCCCGGGACGCTCTGCGTCCCAAAGCCTGACGCAGAGCGTCACAAGAGGCATTCCCACGCAGAGCGTGGGAACGATCATCTTTAGAGGCCTTTAAGGTCGCGCTCTTCAATCGGCCGGCTCTGGCGCAGGCGCTTGCCGCCCAACACCACCCAGTCGATCAGGCGAAACAGGCATTCGATGCCGAACGACAACAGCATCGCCCCGCCCAAACCCCAGCCCATCGCCTCAGGCGTCAGCAAAATTTGGTAGCTGTAGCCATTCCAAGTTTCCAGGCGGATATCCGGGTCGGCAGCCACCGCCACTTGCAGCGCGCGGATGTACCACGGGCCTTGCATGGCCTGGAACTGCTTGTCCAACGCCACCTGACGATCGAGCAAAGTGCCCAGGCTGTTGGCATCGCTGCGAAACACCGGGTCATCACTGGCGCGGTAATGGGCCACCAACGCCTGCAAGTCCCCATTGAAGAACTGCTGCGCCGTGGCATCAAAGCCGCGCAGGCCGGTCTGGGCTTCGATCAAATGGGCTTCAACGCGCTTGGCGTAGTCGTTGATAAACCCCGGCACTTGCACGCCGACCAACAAGCCAATGGCAAACAGCACCAACCGCAGATAACTGAGCAACATGGTCGATATCCTTACTCGGTAACGCCTTGGCTGACGCATTCACCGCGTCGCCACAGGCTCCATTGGCCCGGTTCGTAGCGGGTCCAGTTTTCATTGTCGGTCAAGGGCTCGGTGGCGATCACCGTGACTACGTCATCAGGCGTGGTTTCGGCCTGAAAATCGACGATCACGTCGACATCTTTCAAACGCGCCGGGCCAAACGGTGCGCGCCGGGTAATCTGCGCCAGTTTGGTCGAGCAGTAGCAAAACAGCCAGTCGCCGTCGCTGAGCAGGCAGTTGAACACGCCTTTGCTGCGGTATTCGGCGCAGGCGGCGATCAGGTCCGGCAGCACCTGCTCGATCTCCACCGGCTCCGGAAAGGCTTCGCGAACGCGATTGAGCAGGTCGCAGAACGCCGCTTCGCTGTCGGTGTCGCCCACCGGCCGGTAGAACGTGGCGCGCGGGTTGAAGTCGGCCAATTGGCCGTTATGCGCAAAGCACCAGTTACGGCCCCACAGTTCACGCACGAACGGGTGAGTGTTGGCCAGGCTCACCTTGCCCACATTGGCCTGGCGGATATGGCCAATCACCACTTCACTTTTGATTGGATAACGCTGCACCAGCAGGGCGACTTCCGACTCGCTGCTCGCGGCCGGGTCCTGGAACAGCCGCAGGCCACGGCCTTCGTAAAACGCGATACCCCAACCGTCGCGGTGGGGGCCGGTACGCCCGCCCCGCTGCATCAGCCCGGTAAAGCTGAACACGATATCGGTGGGGACGTTGGCACTCATGCCCAATAATTCACACATGCCAGGGCTCTCGCTGCAGGGCTTACAACGTTAAAGACGCGGCTCAACCCGCAGATTGCCGGCAGGCGGCGGGCGACGGAAAGGTTCGTCGTCTTCGTCTACCGGCTCGGCGGCCAGTGCGGCGTCGGCGGCGGCCTTGCGCTCACGGCGGGCGTTGGCGGCACGCTCGATGGGCCAGCGGATCAACACGAACACGATATACACGCCAAACGCGATCATCGTGTACATGAACAGGTCGGAGATGGCCCGCCAGGCGTTATTGCCCACGTGCAGCACCAGGTCCAGGGCGGTAATGGCCACGGCTGGCGCAAACTGGGTCTTGACCGGGTCGACGATGGTCGGGCTGAACAGCAACACCGCCATCAACAATTGCAGCGGCTCACGCAGCCAGCGCCAGATCCAGCGGGTCATGCGCCACCACACCAACAGGCAGCCCAAAGCGGCGAAGGCGTAAAGGCCCCAAGCGGTCAGATAGTCGTTCTCGGTCATGGTGTCCATGGCAAGGCTGGCAAAGAGGCGGCTATGATAACGGCTTTTGCGTGTCTCGGCTGCAATGCCTGCCACCATCCGCCAGACAGAGAGTGATCCATGCCTATATCGACTGCCCCGATCGCCCGCAAGGCCCAAGGCCCGGACCCGTATGCCTGGCTGCAGGAACGTGACACACCTGAAGTCCTCGATTACCTCAAAGCCGAAAACGCCTGGCAGGAAGACCAGCTCGCCGGCCAGCAAGCCCTGCGTCAAAGCCTGTTCGAAGAAATCAAGGGCCGCATCCTGGAAACCGACCTGTCGTTGCCTTCGCCGTGGGGCCCGTACCTGTATTACACACGCACCACCGCCGGTGATGAATACGCCCGCCACTACCGCTGCCGTCGCCCGGCGGATGACAGCAACACGGTGGACGAAAGCAGCGAAGAATTGCTGCTGGACCCGAATGTGCTGGCAAACGGCGGCTTTTTCTCCCTGGGCGCGTTCAGCATCAGCCCCGACCACCTGCGCCTGGCCTACAGCCTCGACACCAGCGGTGAAGAGATTTACACCCTGTACGTGAAGGAATTGGCCACCGGCAAGGTCAGCGAACTGGAGTTTGAAGACTGCGACGGCAGCATGACCTGGGCCAACGACAGCCTGACGCTGTTCTTCGGCGAACTGGACGACACCCATCGCCCGCACAAGCTTTACCGCTACCGCCTGGATGGCACGGCAGCGCAGGAAGTGTTCCACGAGCCCGACGGGCGGTTCTTCCTGCATTGCTACCGCTCCAGCTCCGAGCGCCAATTGCTGCTGGCCCTGGGCAGCAAGACCACCAGCGAAATCTGGGCGCTGGACGCCGACCAGCCACAGCAGGCTTTCACCTGCCTGGCGCCACGGGTCGAAGACCATGAATACGATGTCGACCACGGCATGCTGGATGACCAATGGACCTGGTTTATCCGCAGCAACCGTGACGGCATCAACTATGCGCTGTTCATCGCCGCCGACACTGGCAGTGTGCCAAGCGAGGATCAATGGCAGAACCTGGTCCCCCACAGCGATGACGTGATGCTCGACGGCGTGACCCTCAATGCCGGCGCCATGACCTTGAGTCTGCGTATCGGCGGCCTGCCGGTGATCGAAGTGCACCCGCAGGGTTCGAGCGCCTACCGCGTGGAATTGCCTGACGCCGCCTACAGCCTTTACGTGCAGAACAGCCTGGAATTTGCCAGCGACAAGATCCGCCTGCGTTATGAAGCCCTGAACCGTCCGGCCCAGGTGCGCCAGCTTGAACTGGCCAGCGGCGCGCAGGTGGTGCTCAAGGAAACCCCGGTACTCGGTGTGTTCAACGCCGACGATTATGTCAGCCAACGGCTGTGGGCGACTTCTGCAGATGGCACTCAGGTGCCGATCAGCCTGGTGGTCAAGCGTGATCAGCTTGGCCAACCCACGCCGCTGTACCTCTATGGCTACGGCGCCTACGGCTCAAGCCTCGACCCTTGGTTTTCCCATGCGCGCCTGAGTTTGCTGGAGCGTGGCGTGGCATTTGCCATCGCGCATGTACGCGGCGGCGGTGAGCTGGGTGAAGCCTGGTACCGCAATGGCAAGCAGGAACACAAACAGAACACGTTCAGCGACTTTATCGCCTGCGCCGAGCACTTGATCGCCGAAGGGCTGACCACCTCCAAGCAGCTGGCTATCAGCGGCGGCAGTGCCGGCGGCCTGTTGATCGGCGCGGTGCTCAATCAACGCCCGGAGCTGTTCCAGGCGGCGATTGCCGAAGTGCCGTTCGTCGACGTGCTCAACACCATGCTCGACCCGGAACTGCCGCTGACCATTACCGAGTACGACGAGTGGGGCAACCCGCAAGAGCCCGAGGTGTATGAACGCATCAAGGCCTACGCGCCCTATGAAAACGTCCAGGCCCAGGCTTACCCGCACATGCTGGTGATTGCCGGCTACAACGACAGCCGCGTGCAGTATTGGGAAGCGGCCAAGTGGGTGGCCAAATTGCGCGACACCAAAACCGACCACAACCTGTTGCTGCTCAAGACTGAACTCGGTGCCGGCCATGGCGGGATGAGCGGGCGTTACCAGGGATTACGTGACGTAGCGCTCGAATATGGATTTGTCTTCAAGGCCCTGGGGCTCGTTTAAGGAACTTAGCAAGGCGGTCCTGTCTGAACACAAGACCGCCCGACTTGATTGATGGACCAAGATTGCAGCTATGCCACTACCGACTCTGATGAACAACGAAATCCGCGACATGCTCATGGATTGCGGCCTGTTCGACCCGCTGTTACCGGAAGATTTTCACGTGGCCGCCGGCTACTTCAATATCAGCAGCATTGCCCGCGATGAGGTGATTTTCCTCGAGGGCGATGCGGGCACCTTCATGTGCATCCTGCACAGCGGCCAGGTGGCCGTGCAAAAAACCAATCACACCGGCCAGCGCCTGACCATCGCCACCCTGCGCAGTGGCCGGGCTTTTGGCGAGATGGCCGTGCTTGACGGCGAGCGGCGCTCCGCCAGTTGCGTGGCCGCCAGTGATTGCGTGCTGTTGAACCTGGGCAAAGATGCGCTGGAAAAAATGCTCAACGAAGCCCCCAGGGTAGCGGCCAAGATCATTCGCGCGATTGCGATTGCCTTGTCCAAGCGCCTGCGCATGGCCGACGGGCAATTACTGTCCCAGCAATTTTAACCGCCGGGCGTCTTCGGCTTGCTGTCATTTTGCAGCAGGCCAGGCACCGTCTGATCCTTGGGCGGCGTTGGCAACACAATCGGCACCAGCGCCGGTGAGCCGTTCGCGGTGGTTTTGGGCGCCACGGGCGGAGTGACTTGCGGGTACAAGGTGGGCGTCGGCGTGCCCGGCGCACCGGGGGTTGGCGTAGGCGCCACGGGCACGGTTTGCGCCTCTTGCGCCTGCGCCGCACCCAATGTGAGCGCGCTCAACGCAATGACCGTTAGAATGCTGCACTTCATCGATGGCTCCATGGCCTGACCGGAATGTCGTAAGGCTACTCCCAACCGCGCAAGAATGCCCTTCCCAATGAGATTTCCATGAAACGTTTCGTTCTGCTCGACACCACCCCAATCCCCGACAACGGCGGTGCCTTGTGCCTGTTCGAATACGGCGAGGATTTTGTCATCAAGATCCAGGGCGGTGACGGCGGCCAGTTGATGAACACGCGCATGCATGGCTCCGAAGACGCGCTGGCGGAGATTCCTTGCCGTAAAGTCGCCGGTCGGCCGGGTTCGCGGGTGCTGATCGGCGGCCTGGGCATGGGCTTTACCCTGGCCTCGGCACTCAAGCATTTGGGCAAGAGCGCTGAAGTGGTGGTGGCGGAATTGGTGCCTGGCGTAGTGGAATGGAACCGTGGCCCACTGGGGGAAAAATCCGGCCGCCCGCTGCTGGACCCACGCACGGTGATCCGCATGGAAGACGTGGCCAAGGTGCTGCAGGCCGAGCCGCAAGGCTTTGACGCGATCATGCTGGATGTGGACAACGGCCCCGAAGGCCTGACGCAAAAAGCCAACAGTTGGCTGTATTCGGCCGGTGGCCTGGCCGCGTGTGCCAAAGCGCTGCGGCCTAAAGGCGTGCTGGCGGTGTGGTCAGCCAGCGCCGACAAGCTGTTCAGCGACAAACTGCGCAAGGCCGGGTTCAAGGCCGAGGAAGTGCAGGTGTTCGCCCATGGCAACAAGGGCACCCGGCATACCATCTGGATTGCCGAGAAGCTCAAGGGCTGAGTCCCGCTGACACAAAAAAAAACCTGTAGGAGCCCGCTGGTGTGGGAGCTGGCTTGTGTGGGAGCTGGCTTGTGTGGGAGCTGGCTTGTGTGGGAGCTGGCTTGTGTGGGAGCTGGCTTGCCTGCGATAGCATCACCGCGGTCTACCTGAATCACCGAGGTGCCAGCATCGCAGGCAAGCCAGCTCCCACATTTTGGTCCCGTGTCAGCCCCGGGATTTTCGATAGTCGATCACATACGGCACTTTTTTCTCAAAGGTCTTGTCCAGCTCGCCCTGGTCCAGTTGGGTCATACCGCCCAGTTGCCTGGCAGTAAAACCGCTGCTGCCCACCTGCGAACCCGGCACCAGGCTGACCATGCGCTTGGCAACCGCCTCAATCGCGTCCTTATAGCCGCCCTTTTTGTTCAAGTTGTACGCCTTCAAATCAATCTGCGTACGCAGCCAGTTGCCCCAGTAGAACTCCAGGAATTCCGGCGCAATCGCGCCATCGTCCGGCTTGCCGTAGGCGGCCTTACGGGTGAAATACACCAGGCTGCGAAACGTGTCGTCCTGCAGGTTCTTGAAGCCCAGGTGCGCAGGCAGCTGTTGCGGCGGCAGGGTCTGGCCTTGATTGTCCTTGAGCCAGACCTTGCGGGCCGCTTCCATGCGCTGCCAGAAGGTGTTCATGTCGGCACTGTTGCTGAAGTCATCGGTTACCTTGACCCACATTTTCAGTTGCGGGCCGCCGCCGGGCACTTCCCACAAGGTAGTGAAACTGTGGTGACCGTCGGTCAGGTACAACTGGCCACCGGGGCCGACCACCACGGTTTTCATGTCGTCGGGGTGGGTGCCCACCGGGTCTTTGCAGGTGAAACTATCGGGTTGGTGCAGGTCGGCTTTCTTCGGCACGTTGTCGGCGGCGCCCTGGCCGTTGGTTTCGCAGTATTCGTCGAACACCTTGGCCGGTTTGTCGGCGAACAGCCCCAGGCTGTAGTAGATCTGGTCAAAGCCCACCACGGCCTGGGTCGGGTGCAGTTGCTCAAGGGCCACCTCGATCACCTGGCCGGGCTTGGGTGTGGAGAACGCCTGGGCTTGAGCGGCCAGGGCGCTGAGCAGCAGGGCTGCGGTCCATGTGTACACACGCATAGGTTTCAGATCCTTGTGAAGTGAATATGCCGATACTACAAACGTTCGCTCAAGCGCAGCTGTACCGCGGCTGAAAAAGCCAGCGGTCATTTGCCTCGCGAGCGGCTAGAATCAACCCTATCCGTGAACCCCCAAATAGCCAGGAGCCATGATGAGCTCGACCAACCCGCCCTCCCACACCGCCAAGCTGGACCGCATCCTCGCCGATGCCCAGCGCGACCGGGAAATGGGCTACCGCGACAAAGCCTTGAAGATGTACCCGCACGTGTGCGGCCGCTGTGCCCGTGAGTTTGCCGGCAAACGCTTGAGCGAACTGACCGTACACCATCGCAACCACAATCATGATGACAACCCCCAGGACGGTTCCAACTGGGAGTTGCTGTGCCTGTACTGCCACGACAACGAACACTCGCGCTACACCGACCAGCAGTATTTCGGCGAAGGCTCCACCAGCAGCCCGACGATTGCCAAGGCGACGCACAACCCGTTTGCGGCGTTGGCGGGGTTGATGAAAAAGGACGACTGAAGCCCTTCTTTGTCTGTGCGGGCCTCATCGCAGGCAAGCCAGCTCCCACAGGGGAATGCATTCCAAGTGTGGGAGCCGGGCTTGCCCGCGATAGCGATCGCCCAAGCAACACATGCCTCCAAGGCCGTATAATCGCGGTTTTCCTCCAAGGCACCCTTCCCCGTGGGCAATAAACGCTACAGCTGCATCGGTCTGTATAACCCCAAATCCCCCGAAAACGTCGGCTCGGTGATGCGCGCCGCCGGCTGCTACGGCGTGGCCTCGGTGTTTTACACCGGCGTGCGTTACGAGCGCGCCCGGGACTTCATCACCGACACCAAGAAGGTCCACCACGACATTCCGTTGATCGGCATCGATGACCTGAAAAAGATCCTGCCGCTGGGCTGTATCCCGGTCGCCGTGGAGCTGGTGGAAGGCGCCCGCCCTCTGCCCGAATACACGCACCCGGACCGCGCGCTGTACATCTTCGGCCCCGAAGACGGCTCGCTGGACAAAGAGATCCGCGACTGGTGTGAAGACGTGGTGTACATCCCGACCACCGGCTGCATGAACCTTGCCGCCACCGTCAATGTGGTGCTGTACGACCGTCTGGCCAAGGGCAACAACACCCGCTCAGGCCCCAAGTACTGATATTTTGGGAACATCCGGCGCCTGCAAACAGTCAGCTACTTACACTTGCCTTTGTTGGAGACAAACCATGAGCGACAGCAAAACCCTGCGACCTATCATCGAACACCTGCAGCCAGCCCCCAAAAGCGAGCAAAACGTACACGGGTCGGAACGCATTCTTTCGGTGGCCGGCGGTGTGATGATGGTCGGCAAAGGCCTGCGCCGTGGCGGCATCTTCGGGCTGATCCAGGTGGCGATTGGTGGCGTGGCGCTGGTGCGCGGCGTGACCGGGCACAGCTCGCTCAAGGACAAGCTGGAGCAAGGCCGCCAGGAAATGAACAGTGTGCGCACCAAGATCGAACGCGCGGGCGAAGAGTTGAAGAACTTGAAGACCAAGGCTGAAGTGGCGGCAGAGAAAGCCACTAAATAGCCCGGCCAACCCCAATCAACTGTGGGAGCTCCCACAGTTGTTTTGGGTCAACGCAATAATTTGTTGTCCAGCACCACCGACGACTCGCCGATCACACTTTCAGCCAACTGCACAAACTGCGCCGTATTAACACTGTTCGCCCGCATCACCGCCTGCGCCAGATCATCCAGCGAACGTTTGTTGTGGGTCTTTACGCGGATCTCGCGGTCCAGCTCCTGCAACACCAGCACCGCCCGCGCCACGGTCGCAGCGTTGACTTGATTGCCGCGCAGGCTGATCACGCCCTTGCCTTCCTTGGCCAACCGCGTCTGTATCGCCGCATACCGCTCATCGGTAATGCCGCCGGCACGCCGCAGCAGTTCAATGGCGTAATACTCGCCCAACCCTTCGCTGATCCAGTCACTGGTATCGTGGTCGTTAAAACGGCCAATGGCTTGCACCACTTCGCGCAGCAACGGGCTGCTGCCGTTTTCGCTGATCAGCGGCGTGCGGCTGTTGAGGTAGATCGAATCGCGCGATGAGAAAGCGCCACGGCGCATCGGGTCGCTGGCGCCGACGATCAACAGCTTGGCAGGATGGCGTGGCAGTGCGGCTTCGACTTGCGGCCAGACGAACGTCAGCAGCGTCAGCACGTCCATCCGGCGCATGGCCTGACCCTTGGGCGAGGCCACGGTGACGTCAGTTTCACCCAGGCGCACGCGACGACTGCCGAGGCTGCCAGCGAGCATCCAGCCGGTAGGCCGGTCGAACAGGCGGGACACATTGTCGATACGGAATTTGTGCTTGCCGATACGCGGCCAGGCGGTTTCGACGCTCTTCCAGCCGGCCGGCAATTCAAACATCAGGCGCGACACCAACTCGGTACCGTCCTGCTGGTCCAGCCGCGCAACCGGCACCAGCTCTTCGCCGCGAAACAGCGCCCAGCTCGGCGTCATCCGCGCCTCATACACGCCCGCCTTGCGCGCATGGGCGAGGCGCACGCGGTAAGTCAGGCTGGCTTTGTCGGCGCTGGGTTGCCACAGGCCACGGCTGCCGGTGACCTGCCATTGGCCGTCGGCCTTGAAGTCACTGTAGTCGCCGTCACGGCCCAGGTCGAAGTTCAGGCTGCGCACAGCCGAACCCTGGGACAGGCTCACGCGGACCTCGGCCTGATCACTCTGGGGCAGCAGCTTGACGTGATAATCGAGGTCGACTTTCGTCGCGCACCACGCAGGCAGGCTCAGTGCCAGCAGCACCAAGGATGCCGCCAGCCGGGTTGCCACCCTCATACACACTCCTTTTTCAGCCTGCGCGGAAGATCAGGTAATCCTCCCAGTCATCTTCGGGCACGCTGCCTTCGGCGAGCATGCGCCCGGACTGGGAAATGCGTTCATGGTGCACAGCATCGCGGTCGCCACACACCAGGTGATGCCACAGCGGCAAGTCCTTGCGTTCGCTGACCAGGCGGTAGCCGCAGGTCGGCGGCAGCCATTTGAACTGGTCGGCCTGGCCCGGCGTGAGCTGGATGCAATCGGGCACCGAGGCGCGGCGGTTGGTGTAGTCGCTGCACTGACAGGTTTTCAGGTCGAGCAATTTGCAGGCGATGCGCGTGTAATAGACGCTGTTGTCTTCTTCATCCTCAAGCTTTTGCAGGCAGCACAGGCCACAGCCGTCGCACAACGACTCCCACTCCTCCTGGTCGAGGTGTTCAAGGGTTTTGCGTATCCAGAAAGGTTCGACTTTGGCGGCCATGGCTCTACATCAGTATCGGAAGGTGAAAAGGCCGCCAGTCTAGTGCCCAAGGCGCCTGGGGCCAAGCGCTTACGACTGGCGGTGTAACAACACTTGTCAGTCTAGTGGGCGCGCAGTAGCTTTGAAGGCCGAATTGACGATCAGGAACTGCCCATGACACGCGTTGCCGATTACCCGATCCACACCCAATTCACCGAACGTTGGTCGCCCCGCGCCTTTACCGGCGAAAGCATCCCGCAGGAGACGCTGCTGAGCTTCTTCGAAGCCGCACGCTGGGCGCCGTCGGCCTACAACTCGCAGCCATGGCGCTTTCTCTACGCGCGCCGCGACACGCCGAACTGGGAGCGTTTCCTGGGGTTGCTCAATGAATTCAACCGTGGTTGGGCGCAACACGCGTCAGCCCTGGTGATCATCGCTTCAAAAACCGACTTTACCGCCCCCGGCGCCAGCGAAGAAACCCCGGCGCTGTGGCACACCTTCGACACCGGTTCGGCATGGGGCCACCTGGCGCTGCAAGCCAGCCTCAGCGGCTGGTACACCCACGGCATGGCCGGTTTCGATCAGGAGCTGACCCGCAAAGAGCTGAAGATTCCAGAAGGTTATGCCCTGCACGCGGCTGTGGCCGTGGGCAAGCTGGGGGATAAGTCGAGCTTGCCGGAGTACCTGCAAGGTCGTGAAGCGCCAAGCCCGCGTCGGCCGCTGAGCGAACTGGTGTCCGAGGGTGATTTCAGCCTGTAAGCCTTGCATAGATCCAATATGTGCGGGCTTGTGTGGGAGCTGGTTTGTGTGGGAGCTGGCTTGCCTGCGATGAAGGCACCTCGGTGAATCAGGTAGACCGAGGTGATGCTATCGCAGGCAAGCCAGCTCCCACATAAGCCCAGCTCACACGTTTAATAGCCGCGTTCGAAGCTGACTTCCCCGCGCAGTGCATCCTTGGCCTGATAAGCCCGCAGGTTCTGCACAAACAATTCCACCATCATCCCCGGCGACGTCGGCGCGGAACTGTGCCCGGTCAACAGCAAGCCCCAGGCAGTCCAGAACGGATGGCGTTGCGGCAAAGGCTCCTGACGGCACACGTCGATCACCGCACCGGCCAAGTGCCCCTCTTTAAGCGCCTCGACCAAATCGGCATCGACCACCGCCACGCCGCGCCCGACGTTGATAAACAACCCCGTCGGCTTGAATTGCTTGAACAGCGCCGCGTTGTACAGATCATGGGTATCAGGCGTGTTCGGCAGCAGGTTGATCACGTAGTCCACCTCGCCCACCAGCCGGCTCAGTTGGTCCAACCCGGCCACTTCGATAAACGGTGCCTGTTCCCGCGCGCTGCTGGCAATCCCGTAGAGCTTGACGCCAAACGGCAGCAAAAAATCAGCAACGCTCTGGCCGATATCGCCGGTGCCAACCACCAGCACCTTGCGTCCCGCCAGGCTTTGGCCCATGCGGTTGTCCCACTTGCGCTCGACCTGGCTGACCAGTCGCGCCAGCACTTCGCGCTCATGGCCGAGCATATAGGTGAGCACGAACTCGGCCATGACCTGGCCAAAGATGCCGACCGCGCGGGTCAGGCGATAGTCGCGCGGCAAGCCATCGGCCAGCAGTGGCGTAATACCCGCCCAGGTCGATTGCAGCCATTGCGGCTTATGGCCCTGGCGCAGCAAGGTGGCGAGCAGGTCCGGCTGGCCCAGCCAAACCGGGCAATCGGCGGCCAGGCGCGACAGTTCGGCCGAGTCGCCGCTGGTCAGCACCTCAAGGTCCGGGGCCGCTTCGCTCAGCAATTGGGCGTAGAGCGGGTGATCCTGTTCAGCAATCAGAACACGCATGGTTCAAACCTTTCAAAAACAGTGCAGACGGCCGCCCGCTTCCTTACGGCCACCGCCAAACGAATACGAGTCCATAAAAGAATGTGCCCTGGACAGGGCACTGACCGATTACATCGGGTCGTTGCGGCGCAGCAGCTCTTCGGGCAAGTGCTCGATGTACTCGTCCTCGGCCGGTGGCATTTGCAGGTGGTAGCCCTGCTTGTCGAGGTTTTCCAGGACCACGGTAATGTCCTCGCGCGACAACTTGCGCTCGGGCGTGAGTATCATCTCGAATGCAAGATGGGCTTTGCCGAAGGCAGTCATCAAGGGTTCCGGCACACGCTCCAGCGCATCGCTTTTGAGCACGTAGAGGTACATCCCGTCTTTTTTCAAGCTGCGATAAATGGAGCAAATACGTTTCAAGGCTGTTCTCCGGCAGTGGCCAGGCTGTCGAGCAGCGCCTGGCCCATCAACTCGCGGCGCCAGCCACGCAGCGAGTCTGGCAATGTATAAGGCCCATCGGGGTAGCCGCTCTTGACCAGGGCTTCGAGGGTTTTCTTGCGCAGCATCAGTTCCGGCGCCATCTCCAGGCGCTCGGCCTCGGCCTGGCCGAGGGCGCGCAGTTGCTTGATCAGCACAGCAGCGTCCACCGGCAGCGGCTCAGCCACGGCGGGCGGCCACTGGTCCATCGACACGCTGCCGGCGCGCTTGATCAGGTCCAGCAGAAACTGGCCGTCCTGACGCACAGTGCGCGGGTGCATGTCTTCGATCTTGCCCAGCGCAGCGAGGTTATCCGGCTGGGATTTGGCCAAGGGCCACAATGAGTGTTCGCGAATGATGCGGTTGCGCGGCAGGTCACGGGCACGGGCCTGCTGCTCGCGCCAGGCGCACAGCTCACGCAATACGGCGAGCTGGGCACGCGAGAGTTTCCACGCCAGCTTGGCGTCACGGTACACCTCATACGGGTCGACTTCGCGGCGCAGGTTGGCCACCAGTTCGGCGCCGTCTTCCAGTACCCAGACATATTTGTCATCCGACAGCTGCGGGCGCAAGCGCACATAGACTTCGGCCAGGTGCACCGCGTCTTCGGCGGCGTAGCTCACCTGGGTCTCGGACAACGGCCGCTGCAGCCAGTCCGAGCGGGTTTCGCCCTTTGGCAGCTCGATGTCGAGTACAGCCTGCACCAGGCGCGAGTAGCCCATGGAGAAACCGAGGTTCAGGTAAGCCGCTGCCAATTGAGTGTCGAACAACGGCACCGGCAGGCTGCCGGTCAGGCGCAACAACACTTCCAGGTCTTCGCTGCAGGCGTGCACCACCTTGATCACCGCCGGGTTCTCCAGCAAGGCGGCCAAGGGTTGCCAGTTATCGATGGTCAGGGGGTCGATCAGGTAAGCGCGAACGCCATCACCGATCTGGATCAGCCCGGCAATGGGATAAAAGGTGTCGACCCGCATGAATTCGGTGTCGAGGGCGACGAATGGCAACTGCTGCCATTCGGCGCAATGCTGGCCGAGGCTATCGTTGTCGCAGATCCAGTGAATATCGATGGCCACACGGCTCTCCCTTGAAGAATGGCGCGCAGTATATATCGCGAAAGGGACTTGCGAGCATCCGCAGTGCACACACCATCATGAAAACTCTGACAAGAGAGGAAGAATAGTCCGACAGGCGGGACTTAGCCTCTCTTACGCAAGACGTAGACACGCCACAGCTTGGAGCCCGGCAGGAACTCCTGCTGATGGAGGACCTTGAAACCGGCCTGGCGGAATTCGTCCTCCACCGGTGTGCGCGAGCTCACCGCGACAATCACTGTGTCGCGACTGACACGGTGGAATTCGCGCAACAGCGCCATGCGTACGTCGCTGCTGGGCACATGACGAAACAGTTCCAAACAGAAAATACAGTCCACGGCGTTGGCCGACAGACCGATGGAAAACGCCGAACCCTGGAACGTTTTGACCCGTTTGAGCAACGCCGCCGGGTGATGGGTGCGCGCATGGTCGAGCATGTCCTGGGAGTTGTCGGATGCCAGGATCACCCGGTTGACGTGTTCGGCCAACACGGGCCAAAACCGGCCGGAGCCACACGCCAGGTCGAGAATCAACCCAGGCTCACCGGCCACTTTCAACGCTTGGCGCACCAGCCGTTCATCGCGCCAGGCCGCCAGACGCTTGAGCAGCGCGGGCGGACGCGTGTCGCCGCAGACCTGCGCATGCTCGCGGTCACAGCGCTCGGTGAATTCGATCTCGATAGAGGATGGAGGTTGTGGCGACATCGCGGGCTCATGTGGGTGGAACGGTGGTGAACGACCTTGATCCGCAGCTTAACCACTGCAACGTGAAAAAAAGGTTGAAACCGTGACGCCTGTAAAACACCGACGTTCGACTGTGGGAGCTGGCTTGCCTGCGATGCTGGCACCTCGGTACATCGGGTACACCGAGTTGATGCCTTCGCAGGCAAGCCAGCGCCCACAGAAAAGCAGCTCTTCGGTGTATCCAAATCTGCTGCCAGCGGATCACGCCTGATGCAGATACCAGCGCCAATCCTGCTCGCCCACCTCCCCCATGAACTGACGATATTCCTCACGTTTCACCGCCAAATAGACGCCGAGGAATTCACTGCCGAACGCCTCCCGTGCCCAGCTTGAACCCTCCAGCGCACGCAAGGTGGTCAGCCAGTCAGTGGGCAGCAACTCCTTGGCCTGGGCGTATCCGTTACCTTCCACCGGCGCACCGGGGTCGCGCTGCTCGCGAATGCCTCGGTGAATACCCGCCAGGATGGCAGCAGCCGCCAGGTATGGGTTGGCGTCGGCCCCGCAAATCCGGTGTTCGATATGCCGCGAATGAGCCGGCCCGCCCGGTACGCGCAAGCTGACGGTACGGTTATCCACGCCCCAGGTGGCCGCCAGCGGCGCATAGCTGTTGGTCTGGAAGCGCCGATAAGAGTTGGCATTCGGGCAAAACATCAGCAGCGAATCGAGCAAGGTGCTGAGCATGCCGCCCACCGCCTGGCGCAGCAGCGGCGTGCCATCGGCGGCCTCGCTGGCGAACAGGTTATTGCCCTGGGCATCCGCCAGGCTCACATGCATGTGCATGCCGGTGCCCGCCAAGTCATCGAATGGCTTGGCCATAAAGCAGGCGGTCATTGCGTGCTTATGCGCCACGCCCTTGACCAGACGCTTGTAGCGCACCGCTTCGTCCATGGCTTGCAGGGCATCGGCGCGATGTTCCAGGGTGATTTCCACCTGGCCCGGCGCATACTCGGAAATCGCCGTGCGCGCCGGAATGCCTTGCAGCTTGCAAGCGCTGTAGAGGTCGGCCAGGAACGGCTCGATTTGCTCCAGCTCACGCAGGCCGTACACCTGGGTCGAGCGCGGGCGATTGCCGTCCACATCCCGTGCCGGTTGTGGGCGGCCGTTGCTGTCGGGTTTCTGGTCGAGCAGGTAAAACTCCAACTCCGCCGCCATCACCGGGTAATAACCGTCGGCCTTGAGGTCGTCGATCACCTTGGCCAGCAAATGTCGAGGGTCAGCCACGGTGGCCGGCAAGCCTTCGGTGGGGTGCATGCTGACTTGCACGGCGGCTGTCGGGATCAGGCGCCACGGCATACGCTGCAAGCTGCCGCTGACCGGGTAGGCGCGGCAGTCGATATCGCCGACTTCCCACACCAGCCCGGAGTTTTCCACGTCATCGCCGTTAATCGTCAGGCCCAGGATGGTGCTGGGCAACGGGCGGCCACTTTCATACACCGCCAGCAGCTCATCGCGGTGCAGCAACTTGCCGCGTGGCACGCCGTTGTTGTCGAGGATAAACAGCTCGAACATTTCGATGTCCGAGTGCTGTTCAAGAAAAGACTGGGCTTCTTGCAGGCTGGCAAAAACACTCATGGGAACTCTCATACGTTTGCGTCAGGCAGGCGCACAGGTGCGCGTCATTCATGGGGCAAATCAACGTAAGAGAAAGGTATCCGGTGGGCGCGCGTGTCGGCAGTGGAACAAGGCCCAGAAGGCCAGCGCGGACGGCAGTGTCGCGAGGTGAGTGTCAGGGGAGCCGTCCATGCGAGATTCACAGTGAGGTAGATGCCCGGCAGCGTCACACGCCCACAAAGGTTGTTCAATTCAGGGTTGACGGAGTTTGGTTGCAGCCTGGCTAAACAATTGCCATCCCTGCGCATAGCTGGAAATAATGGCGACCCGAGCATGCCCCAAGGATTTGACCGCATGAAAGCTCCCCTGGCCTTCTGTTTACTGGCAAGCGTGGCCACCCACGCCCTGGCCGATTCACGCCTGGACGAGGTGCTGCAAAACGGCACCCTCACCGTCTGCACCACCGGCGACTACAAGCCCTACACCTCGCTGCGTGCCGATGGGCGCTACGAAGGCATTGATATCGCCATGGCCGAGTCCCTGGCCAAGAGCCTCAACGCCAACATCAAATGGGTGCCCACTACCTGGAAAACCCTGATGCCGGACTTCCTCGCCCAGCGCTGCGACATCGCGGTGGGCGGTATTTCGGTGTCGTTGGAACGCCAGAAAAAAGCCTTCTTCAGCCAGCCTCTCGGCGTCGATGGCAAGATCCCGCTGGTGCGCTGCGCCGATGTACAGCGCTACCAGAGCGTCGAGCAGATCAACCAGCCGCAGGTGCGTGTGATCGAGCCGGCGGGCGGCACCAACGAGGTGTTTGCCCGCGCCCACCTGGCCAAGGCGCAAATCCGCCTGCATGACAACGTGACGATTTTCGACGAACTGCTGGCGGGCAAAGCCGACGTGATGATCACCGACGCCAGCGAAGCGCGCTTCCAGCAAAAACAGAAACCTGGGCTGTGTGCGGTCAACCCCGAGCGGCAGATGCAATACAGCGAAAAGGCCTTCCTGCTGCCCCGCGATGATGTGGCGTGGAAAAGCTACGTCGACCAGTGGCTGCACCTGAGCATGGCCACCGGGGTGTATGAAGGCATCGTCAATCAGTGGCTGGCGGCGCCCTGAGCAGGAGCCGTCTACGCTGTGCTCACATCAACCATAACGAGGGATCGGTAATGAAGGGATTGCTCCGACTCACCTGCCTGCTGCTGTTGGGGTTCAGCCAGGTGCACGCGACCACTCAGGATGAGGACGCTCGGGCCGCCAAGGCTCTACTGGAAAAGGCTGTGACTTACTTCCAAAGCAACGGCGACAAAGCCTTCGCCGCGTTCAGCCGCCAGGGTGAGTTTATCGACCATGACCGCTATGTGTTCGTGGTCGACACCAAGGGCGTGTTGTTAGCCAGCGGCGGGCCTTCCTCTGCATTGATCGGCCGTGATGTGTCCGAGGTGCTCGGGCCAGACCTGCAAGCTTCGTTCAAACAGGCGCTGACCGTGCCCGAAGGCCAGGGCATCCAACAAGCCGACTACCGCTGGCAGAACTGGAACGACGGCAAGGTTGAGCACAAGCACGTGTTTTATCAGCGCGTGGGTGAACGCATCCTGGCGGTGGGTTACTACCTGCCAAGGGCCACTCCGGAACAGGCCCGAGCGTTGCGCAACAAGGCTGTGAAGGCGCTGGTCAAGGATGAGGCAGGCACGCTCAAGGCGATCAATTCATTGCAGGGCGGGTTTCTGCAGGATGATTTGTATGTGTTTGTGGTCGATCTGAACACCGGGCGGTATGTGGCGCATGGCACCAACTTGCGACTGGTCAATACCGACTTTCGCAAGATCAAAGACCCGGATGGCAAGCCGGTGGGTGAACCCATTCTGAAGCTGATGGCCGAGCAGGATCAGGGCGAATACAAGTACCGCTGGAAGAACCCGGTGACCGACAAGGTTGAGAACAAGCATGCGTACGTGCGCAAGGCCGGGCATTTTATGGTGGCGGTTGGGTACTACAGCCCCTGATCTGAGTTGGAATGCAATCCATTGTGGGAGCTGGCTTGCCTGCTCCCACAGTTTGATCATCGTTGTGTCAGTTAACGTGCTTTGTCTTCACGCCCACGCAGCACACGATTGGGCATCGCAATGGCCGCCGCCAACCCCAGCAACGACACCGCCGCACTCACCATCAGCAAATGCCGGAATGTCACCGCCAGCTCCCCGCGCAAGGCATCCTGCGCAGGCCCCGGCGCGGCGTTGAGGCCGTCGAGCAACACGTTGCCGGAACTGCCTTCAGCCCCCAGCGCGCCGCTGGCCAAATGCGCAAAGCTGGAATCCTGCAACAACGCCAACAGCAGTGCCGACATGCACGCCACACCGACCGCCCCGCCCAACGAGCGGAACAGGTTAGTCGTGCTGGTGGCCACGCCAATGTCGCGCTGCTCCACCGAGTTCTGTGTACCCACCAGGGACGTCGGAAACTGCATCCCCGCCGCAATCCCGCACAGCAGCATAAACACCGCCGTAAGCTCCACCGCCTGCGGCGCGCTGTAGGCCATGCCGAGAATCGCCAGCGGGCTCAAGCATGCGCCGGTGAGGATCATCGGTTTATAACGCCCGGTCACCGAGGTCATGCGCCCGGCGAAATAGGCCCCCATCGGCAAGCCCATGGCCAATGGCAGCAAGTGCAAGGCGGCGCTGTCGGCCCCCGAGCCGGTCACCGTCTGATAACGCAACGGCATCAACACCGTCAGGGAAATCGCCTGGAAGCTGGTGAAGAAAATCGTGCACCAGCACAGCACTGCGCTGCGATTGGCGAACAGGTGCATCGGCAACAATGGCTCGCGCGCCCGGCGTTCGTGCCACACGAACACCGTCAAGGCCACCAACGCGCAGGCCAACAGCCCCAGTACTTGCTCGTCACGCCAATGATGGCCCTGGCCGATTTCGGTGATGCCCAGCAGCAAGGCGGTCAGGCCGATGATCATCAGCACGGTGCCGAGGTAATCGATAATCGGCTTGCGCTGCGGCACCGGCAGCCCTACCAGTGTGCGGTGCGCCACATACCAGGCGCCGGCGCCCAGCGGCAGGTTGATCAAAAACACCCAACGCCACGACAGGTATTCGGTCATGTAGCCGCCCAGCACTGGCCCGGCCACACTGGCCACCGCGTACATGCTGCTGAAATAGCCCTGGTAACGCCCACGCTCACGGGGCGCGATGATGTCGCCAATGATCGCCTGGCTGACCGAGATCATCCCGCCGGCACCGATGCCCTGGAGAATCCGCGCCAGCACCAACTGCTCCATGCTTTGCGCCATGCCGCAAAACAGCGAGGCCAGGGTGAACACACCCATGCCGATCAACATCATCGGCCGGCGCCCGTACAGGTCGCCGAGCTTGCCGTAGATCGGTACGGCCACGGTCATCGCCACCATGTAGCCGGAGATCACCCAGGCCAGCAGGTTTACATCGTGAAACTGCGCGGAAATCGCCGGCATGGACACGGCGACAATGGTCTGGTCCAGGGCGCCGAGGAAAATCGCCAGCATCAAGGCGGCGAGCACACTGCGAACGGCAGGAACGGGCTGAGCGGGTTGGTTGAGGCTGGTCACGGCAGAACCTTCGAGCAAGGCCCGCAGGCAAGGAAGAGCCTGCGGGAATGCTGGATACGATAGCAGGCTACTCGATAGCTTCGTAAGGAAGTCCGACGTAATTTTCTGCGATGGTTTTGCGCCCCGCCTGCGAATGGATGAAATACTCAAGCTCGCTCTCGGCAATTCGCTGGCTGAAGCCGTCGGCGTCCGGGAACTGGTGCAACATCGAGGTCATCCACCAGGAAAACCGCTCGGCCTTCCACACCCGGCGCAGGCAGATGGCCGAGTATTTTTCCAGCAAGTCCACGCGGCCCTCGCGGTACACCCTGAGCATGATCCGAAACAGCGTGCTCACATCACTGGCCGCCAGGTTCAAGCCTTTGGCGCCGGTGGGCGGCACGATATGCGCGGCGTCACCGAGCAGGAACAGGCGCCCGTACTGCATCGGCTCCACCACAAAGCTGCGCAGCGGCGCGATGCTTTTTTCGATTGACGGCCCGGTGACCAGTTGCTCGGCCAACTGGCTGGGCAGGCGGGTTTTCAGCTCGGCCCAGAAACGCTCATCCGACCAATCATCCAGAGGCTCATCGACCGGCACCTGCAGGTAATAGCGGCTGCGGGTCGGCGAACGCATGCTGCACAACGCAAAGCCACGCGAATGTTTGGCATACACCAGCTCGTCATGCACCGGCGGTGTATCGGCGAGGATGCCCAGCCAGCCGAACGGATAGACGCGCTCGAACACCTGCAACGCCTCAGGCGGAATCGCCTGGCGCGCCACCCCGTGGAAACCGTCGCACCCGGCGATGTAGTCGCAGTCCAGGCGATAGGTTTCGCCGGCATGTTCGAAGGTGAGCCAGGGCCGATCAGTTTTAAGGTCATGGGGCTGCACGTCGCGCGCTTCGTACAGTGTCACAGCCCCGGCAGCCTCGCGGGCGGCCATCAGGTCGCGGGTGACTTCGGTCTGGCCGTAGATCATCACCGACTGACCGCCGGTCAAGCCTTTGAGGTCGATATGGGTCAGTTGGCCATTGAGTGCCAACTCAAAGCCGTCATGCACCAGGCCTTCGGTGTCCATGCGTCGGCTGACGCCCGCCTCGCGCAGCAGGTCGACCATGCCTTGTTCCAGCACACCGGCGCGGATACGGCCTTGCACGTAATCGGCGCTCTGGCGCTCTAGAATCAGGGTCTGGATACCAGCGTTATGCAGCAGTTGGCCGAGCAGCAATCCGGAGGGACCGGCGCCAATAATGGCGACTTGGGTTTTCAGCGTTTTCATTATTTTTATGGCTCGCAAGCTTCACCCGAACGGATAGGGTGAAAGAGTTGTCATTCATCCTGTTGCTGATCATTTTTCACTTGAGTGGCCGCCATAAGAAGGTGAAAACTGAGACAAAGCCTGCGCTTTTTGCCAATTGGGGCGATTACCGCACCACTATCCTGAGTATCGGATTGAAACCATGACCAAAACTGCCAGTACCGCGATTCCGGTCTTCAAGCTTTACGGAGAAAGTCAGCAATGGCCGACTCCGGATTTGTTGCACTGTGAAACCATTTCCCGACGGAGCCGGGAATACCAGTGGGAAATCCAACCCCACCGGCACGCGGACCTGTGCCAGTTGCTGTACGTACACAGAGGCCAGGCGCAGCTGGAAATCGAAGGCCAGCGTACTACCCTCAGCGAAGCCACCTTGCAGGTGCTGCCGCCGTTGTGTGTACACGGGTTTCGGTTTTCTGAAGATGTGGAAGGTTTTATCCTGACGCTGGCCGCGCCGCTGGTCAGCCATTTGCAGACACAGTTGGGCGCGACGGTGGACGGTTTGCAGGCCCTGGGCAATTACCCCGCCGGCAAGGACAGCGATTACCTCAACAGCCTGTTCGCCCGACTGCAGGATGAGTACGCCGATGAACAACCGGCCCGCGACATGATGATGCATGCCCTGGTCAGCGTGCTGCTGGTGTGGATCAGCCGCCAGGCGATCCAGCGCCGCCATCCGCGCGCGCCGCGTGGGCGTGAATATTTTCGGCGCTTTACGCAGTTGGTCGAGCAGCATTACCGCGAACACCCGAAGATTGAAGACCTGGCGCACAAGCTGGGTATCTCGGTCTCACACCTGAACGGTACGTGCAGGGAATTGGGTGGCCAGCCTGCCTTGCAGATCATGCATGACCGCCAGTTGCTGGAAGCCAAGCGCTTGCTGACCTACACCAGCATGACCATCAATGAAATGTCGGAGGTGTTGGGGTTTTCCGACCCGACCAACTTCTCCCGGCTGTTCCGCCGCCGGGTGGGGTTTTCGCCCAAGGCGTTTCGCGAGCAGCTGAAGGCGGATTGACGCGGGACGCGGAGCGTCCTGGGCTGCATTACCACGCGGAGCGTGGGAACGATCACAGCCTACCTGAGCGCGCTGAAACTACCGGTACGCGGCACACACAGATCCTGATGGCAACTGATCGCAAAGGTCGGTTGCATACGGGTCTGTTCAACCCGATAGGCGGCCGTGCCGTACAGCGCGGTAGCCAACGCGCACAGGATGAAAATCATCAGGTACTTTCTAATTTTTAGGGTCATGGCACACCTCTGAATAGATCGACTCGGTGCTGTTTAAAGCATAGGTCAGTCAGGGCGAGTTGCCATTATTGGGCGTCATTCAACATCTTTATGTCGGCTTTACAGACCGATATCCCACACCGGCTCTTCCGGGAACCGCAGCACCAGAAAATCCAGCAGGCTGCGCAACGCCAACGGCATGTGTTTACGCGAGGCATACACGGCGTAGACGTTCATTTGCTGCGGCTCAGCCTCGGGCAGCAGCCGGATCAATTCGCCACTGCGGATGTAGTCCCCCGCCTGATAACTGGGCAGCCGCGCCACCCCGGCGCCCGCCAGCGTCACCCGCAGCAAGGTCGTGGCCTCGTTGGCGGTGATATTGCCCTGCACCGCCACCGAGACTGCTTCGCCGTTCTCGGTGAAGTGCCACAGGCTTTTGCCGAAGTAAGAATGCGTCAGGCAGTTGTGCTCCGCCAAGTCGTGGACTTGCCGAGGCTGCGGGTGTTCCAGCAGGTACGCCGGTGACGCGCAGATCACCGAGCGACACAGCGTGAGCTTGCGCGCGATCAGGTTGGGGTCCAGCTCAAAGCTGGTGCGGATGGCCAGGTCGATACGCTCATCCACCAGGTTTACCGTGCGGTCGAGCATCTGCAGGTCGATGCTGACCAACGGGAAGCGCTTGACGAATTCGGCCACGGCATCCGCCAACTGCGCCTGGCCGAATGAGCTGCTGACACTCAGGCGCAACTGGCCACGCGGCGCTTCATCCGGCTCACTGACGGCCGCCTGTATGTCACTGCACAGCTCCAGCATTTGCCGGCAGCGCGGCAGCGTTTCACTGCCGGCCGCGGTGAGGCTGAGCTTGCGCGTGGTGCGATGCATCAAGCGCGCACCGACCCAATCCTCAAGTTCAGCCAGATAGCGCGAGACCACCGGCCGCGACAGGTCCAACTGATCGGCGGCGGCGGACTGGCTGCCCAGGTCAACTACCGTGACAAACACCCGCATTGCTTGAAGACGATCCATGATTTGCACGCTTTTAGAAACAAACTATGTCCAAGCATCGCATTTTTTGTTGTGTTTGGTGCAACTAAGCTCTGTGCATCACTTACCTGCTGCTGGAGCTGCACATGATCTCGGTACTTAAACGATTTGCCCTGGCTTCGGCCGCCCTGGCGTTCGCTGCCCATGCTGCGGCTGCCGACCTGAAGCTGGATGCCTACAACCCTGGCACCTCGGCCATGATGCCGGTCAGCTCGGTACTGGTCAGCGGTGAAAAAGACCTCATCCTGGTCAACGCCCAGTTCGGCAAGACCCAAGCCGAGCAACTGGTGCAGAAAATCCGCAGCAGCGGCAAACACCTCACCACCATCTACGTCAGCGACGGCGACCCGGACTTCTACTTCGGCCTCGACACCCTGACCGCCGCGTTCCCCGACGCCAAAGTGCTGGCCACCCAGCCGGTGGTGGACCATATCAAGGCCACCGTCGAGCAAAAAATCGCGTTCTGGAGCCCGAAACTCGGCGCCGACAAGCCAAGCAAAGCCATCATCCCGCAGGTGTTGCAGGGCCATACCCTGACGCTGGAAGGCAAAAGCCTGGAAGTGATCGGCCTGGACGGTCCGCAACCTGAGCGCACCTTTGTGTGGATCCCCTCGATCAAGGCGGTCGTCGGTGGCGTCGTGGTGTTTGAAAACACCCACGTGTGGATGGCCGACACGCAAACCGCCAAATCCCACACCGACTGGCTGGCCACCCTGCAACGTATCCAGGACCTGAAACCGGCCACCGTGATCCCTGGCCACTACCTGGGCACACCGACCGTGCAGTCCGTGGCCTTTACCGCCGACTACATCAAGGCCTTCGATATCGAGACCGCCAAGGCCAAGGATTCGACTGCGCTGATCGCGGCGATGAAAAAGCGTTACCCGAACCTTAAAGACGAAAGCAGCCTGGAACTGGGTGCCAAAGTCGCCAAGGGCGAAATGAAGTGGTGATTGGTTTTAAACCCTAACGTACTGGAGAACGTCATGAGCAAGATTGCAATCATTGGTGCCACCGGCCGTGCCGGTAGCCAACTGCTGGAAGAAGCGCTGCGTCGTGGGCATACCGTTACTGCCATTGCGCGTAACACCGACACGCTGGCCGCACGCCCAGGCCTTACCGTTAAAAAGGTCGACGCCCTTGATGCAACGGCCTTGCAGCAAGCAGTGAGCGGCAACGACGTGGTGATCAGTGCGGCGCACTTCGCCACCCTGCCCGCCAGCGCCGTGATCGGCCCGGTAAAAAAAGCCGGCGTGAAACGCCTGCTGGTGGTGGGCGGTGCGGGTTCGCTGTTGTTGCCAGGTGGCAGTCGAGTGATCGACAGCGAGGGTTTCCCGGCTGAATACAAAGCCGAAGCCAGCGCCGGGGCTGAGTTTCTCGACGTGCTGCGTCAGGAAAAAGAACTGGATTGGACCTTCCTGTCGCCATCGGCGGAGTTTGTTGAAACCGCGCGCACCGGGAAATTCCGTCTGGGCCAGGATGATCTGCTGGTAAGCGCCGAGGGCCGTAGCTGGATCAGTTTTGCTGACTTTGCCATCGCCCTGATCGACGAAGTGGAATCGCCGAAGCACTCGCGCCAACGCTTCACCGTCGGTTACTGACTCTGAGGGAACTGGCTTGTGTGGGAGCTGGCTTGCCTGCGATGGCATCAGCTCGGTTTAACAGATAGACCGAGTTGCCCGCATCGCAGGCAAGCCAGCTCCCACACAAACCCGGTTCCCACAGTTGGATACTCAGTGTTAAGACTGGTGTGCCTCGCTCACCAGCCACGCCATCAACGCTTGCAGCCCAGCCGACGGCTCAATCCCCGGCGGGTACACCAGGTAATAGCCCATCCCCGTCGGCACCCGCAGTTCAAACGGCGTCGCCAGCCGCCCGGCTTTCACATCCTCACCAATCAGCGCACTGTCGCCAATCGCCACACCTGAGCCTTGTGACGCCACCGTCATGGCCAGGTCCAGCGTCTCGAAATGATGCCCCTGGGCCAGGTTGCTCAACCGCGTATTCGCCGCCTTTAACCACAACGCCCAATCCCGCTCGTCCCGCGTGGGGTGCAGCAGCACTTGTTGCTGCAAGTCTGCCGGGGTATCCAAAGCGCCGAGCAGCGCCGGTGCGCACACTGGCGTAAGTTGCTCATCAAACAGGTGCCGTGCCTCAGCCGACTGCTCGGCGATGGGCGCATAGATCACCGCCGCATCAAATTGCTCACGACGAAAGTCCACGGTATAGGCCACGGTGGTGGTGAGTTCCACCGGCACATCCGGGCGCTCCTTCTGCCATTGCAACAGGCGCGGCAGCAGCCAGCGCATCACGCAGGTGGAGGCCTTGAGTTGCAGGGTCGCGCGGCGGCTGCCGATCTGCTCCACCGCGTCACCGATCAGGCCGAATACTTGCTGCGCACGCAGTGACCACTCGCGGCCTTCTTCGGTCAGGCTCAAGCCCCGTGCCTGGCGCTGAAACAGGGCGTAACCCAAATGGCTTTCCAGGCCGGCAATCTGGCGGCTCACTGCGCCCTGGGTGATGTGCAGTTGCTCGGCGGCGCGGGTGAAGTTGCAGCACTGGGCAGTGACCCAAAACGTGTGCAGCGCAGGCAGCGGCGGAAGGCGTTTCATCGTGCGTGAGCCATGACGTGGGGACATGGCTAGTATGACTTTTTATCGATTGTTGCCGCTACGGGCCAGCCGCTCCAATAGCGCCTCGAATCCATAACAAGAGCGACATGTATGGCGACCTGCGGCGAAGTATTGGTCAACCTCCTGGAAAGCTACGGCGTGGACCAGGTGTTCGGCATTCCCGGCGTACACACCGTTGAGCTGTATCGCGGCCTGGCGCATTCCGGCATCCGCCATGTCACCCCGCGCCACGAACAGGGCGCCGGCTTCATGGCCGACGGGTATGCACGCACCAGCGGCAAACCCGGCGTGTGCTTCATCATCACCGGCCCGGGCATGACCAATATCACCACTGCCATGGGCCAGGCCTACGCCGACTCGATCCCGATGCTGGTGATTTCCAGCGTGCAGTCGCGCAGCCAATTGGGCGGCGGGCGCGGCAAACTGCATGAGCTGCCGAACCAGAGCGCGATGATCGCCGGCGTGGCGGCGTTCTCCCACACGTTGATGTCGGCGGCGGAGTTGCCTGGCGTGCTGGCGCGGGCGTTTGCGTTGTTCCAGGCGGGGCGACCACGCCCGGTGCATATCGAAATCCCGCTGGATGTGCTGGTGGAGAATGCCGACGCGTTGCTGGGCAGCGAGCCGGTCAGCGTTGCCCGCGCCGGTGCGTCGCCGTCGGCGGTCAAGCAGATGAGCCAATTGCTCGCAGCGGCCAAACGCCCGCTGATCCTGGCCGGTGGCGGTGCCATCGATGCCGCGCCAGAGCTGACGCGCCTGGCCGACATCCTCGGCGCGCCGGTGGCGCTGACCATCAATGCCAAAGGCATGCTGGCATCGACCCACCCGCTGCTGATCGGCTCGACGCAAACCCTGGTCGCCACCCGTGCGCTGGTCGCTGAAGCCGACGTAGTGCTGGCCATCGGCACAGAGCTGGCAGAAACCGACTACGACGTGACCTTCGCCGGCGGCTTCGAGATCCCCGGCGCACTGCTGCGTATCGACATCGACCCCGACCAGACTGTACGCAACTACCCGCCGCACGTGGCACTGGTAGCCGATGCACAGATAGCCGCCGACGCCTTGCTCGCCGAATTGGATAAAACCCCATTGCCTGCCCGCAACCGCGATTGGGGCGCTGAACGAGTCGCGCGTTTGTGGGCCGAACTGGCGCCCAACTGGGACGCTGCCACCCGCGCACAAACCCTGTTCCTCAACACCGTGCTGCAAGCGCTGCCCAACGCCGTGCTGGTGGGCGACTCCACCCAGCCGGTGTACAGCGGCAACCTGACACTGAATCTTGACCACCCACGCCGCTGGTTCAACTCCTCCACCGGCTACGGCACCTTGGGCTACGCCCTGCCCGCTGCAGTCGGTGCCTGGCTGGGCCGAGGTGACGGCCAGCCGGTGGTGTGCCTGATCGGCGACGGCGGCCTGCAATTTTCCCTGCCGGAACTGGCCAGCGCGGTAGAGGCGCAGGTGCCAGTGATTGTGCTGCTGTGGAATAACCAGGGCTATGAAGAGATCAAGAAATACATGCTCAACCGCGCCATCGAACCGGTCGGTGTGGACATCTACACCCCGGACTTTATCGGCGTAGCCAAGGCCTTGGGTTGCGCCGTAGAAAGTATCCAGGGCGTCGAGCAATTGCGCAGCGCGTTGCGCGCCGCCGCGGATCGCCAGGGGCCGACACTGATTGAAATCAACCAAGGGCTCTGGATGCAGGAGGTGACGGTATGAGCGCAGTCTTGAACGGTGTGTTTATCAACGGCCAATGGCAGGCGGGCCACGAGGTGCTGGAGGTGATCAACCCGGCTACCGAAGCGACCTTGGCCCATGTCAGCGTGGGCGATGCCTCAGCAGTGGAACTGGCGGTCGACGCAGCCAGCGCGGCTTTTGTCGACTGGTCGAAAAGCAGTGGCCGTGATCGCGGCGCCCTGTTGCGCAAGGTCGCCCAAGGTGTGAGCGAGCAGCGTGAACAACTGATGCAGTTGCAGTCGAGCAACAACGGCAAGCCGCTGTTTGAAGCGAGTATTGATGTGGATGACGTGATCGCCACCTTCGAATACTACGCGGGAATCTGCGACGCGATGGACGCAGGTCAAGACTGCAAGGTGGCATTGCCCAGCGACGATTTCAGCGCACGCATGCGCCGCGAACCCTGTGGCGTGGTGGGTTTGATCGTGCCGTGGAACTTCCCGATGGTGACCACCGCCTGGAAGCTTGCCCCCGCGTTAGCGGCCGGTTGCTGCGTGGTGCTTAAGCCGTCGGAAGTCACGCCCCTGGCGGAGTTGCAATTGGCGCGGATTATTGCCGAAGCAGGCTTCCCGGCGGGTGTGTTTAACCTGGTGTGTGGCACGGGGCTGGCGGTCGGTGCGCCGCTGGCTGCGGACCGTCGCGTGGCGAAAATTTCCTTTACCGGCAGCAATGCGGTGGGCGTGCAGGTGATGCAGCGCGCCGCCGAAACCATCAAGGGTGTGAGCCTGGAACTGGGCGGCAAATCCTCATTGCTGGTGCTGGCCGATGCCGACCTCGACCTAGCAGTGGAGCTGGCCTGTGGCGGTGGTTTTTTCAATGCCGGGCAGATCTGTTCGGCCACCAGTCGCGTGTTGGTAGCCGACAACCTGGCGGATGAATTCCTGCAGCGTTTGCAGGCGCGGGCTGAAGGGATTCGCGTGGCCGACCCGTTTGCCGAGGATGTGGAGATGGGCGCGCTGATCAACCGTGCGCAGTATCAGCGGGTGCTGGGGCATATCCAGCGTGGTATCGACCAAGGCGCGCGCTTGTTGTGCGGCGGCGATCGCCCGGCTGATCTGGAAAAAGGCTTTTTCATTCGCCCGACAGTGTTTACCGACGTGCCATCAGGCAGCGCCTTGTGGAATGAAGAGATCTTCGGCCCGGTGCTGTGTGTACGACGTTTTACCACTGAAGCCGAGGCCATCGCCCTGGCTAACGACAGCGATTTCGGCCTGGTCGCCAGTGTGGTGAGCGCCAATGCCGAAGCCGCCGAACGCGTGGCCAATGCCTTGCAGGCGGGCCTGGTGTGGATCAACGCACCGCAGGTGATCTTCCCGCAGACGGCATGGGGCGGCTACAAGCAGAGCAGTATCGGCCGCGAGCTGGGGCCGTGGGGGTTGGCGGCGTTTCAGGAGATCAAGCACGTGATTCGCGCTAGCTGACACCACGGTCCCCTGTGGGAGCTGATGATCGTTCCCACGCTCCGCGTGGGAATGCCTCAATGGACGCTCCGCGTCCGCTCTTGGGACGCGGAGCGTCCTGGGCTGCGTTCCCACGCGGAGCGTGGGAACGATCAGTCATCTTCAGCCCGCAACCCCTCGACCTGCTGTGGCCTGGTGGTCACTGTGCTGATCGTCACACGCTTGAACCCAAAGCATTACAGCCGACATATTCACTGACGTCGTATTGCCAACATTTTATGTCCCACACCAAACATAGAAACGCCCTACAGCGCTTTCTATTGGTACGACCGTTCCGTTAAGCTTTTGCCAGTCTTGTACTGAGTTCGGTACAAAGGGTTTACGGACGAAACCGATGCTAAACAGTAACTTGCTCAGAAAGCTTGATATGCAGGACTTGATGGTGTTTATCGCCGTCTATGACCAGAGCAGCGTTACCGATGTGTCCGAGACGCTGTTCGTCAGTCAGTCAACCGTGAGCTACAGCCTGAAGAAGCTGCGCACCAGTTTTGAGGATGAGCTGTTTATCAACACGCGGGCCGGCATGCGCCCGACGTACAAGGCCACAACCATGTACGAACACGTGCAGAAGATCCTTGAAAGCATCAACCTGTGCCATGCCGGCAGCCAGGCCTTCGACCCGACGCAGCAGGCGGTGACCTTCAATGTCTGTGCCCCGGAATACTTCGAGCAACTGATCCTGCCACGCCTGTTGAAGAACTTCGACCAAGCCGACTTGCCGGTGATCATCAATGTGCAAAAGCTGGAAACCGAGCTGCCCGCCGAGGACCTGCGCGAAGGCCGTCTCGACCTGGTGATTTGCTTCGGCCCGCACTTTCACCGTGCCCACAAAGACTTCAAGACCCAGATGCTGCTGGAAGACGATTTAGTGTGTGTGTTTGATAAACGCGCCACGCCGCGCGAGCCGGCCTTCAGCCTGCAATCGTTTGTCGAACGGCGCCACGTGTTCCCCGCGCCCTGGACCTCCGACACCAACATGATCGACGGCTGGCTGGCACGCCAGGCTCACAAGCGCCAGGTGATTGCCCGTGCCAACAGCTACAGCGCCGCCTTGAAGATGATCAGTGGCACCGACTTTATCGTCACCCTGCCCCGTCGCGTGCAAAAGCTGCTGGCCCCGGCCACCGTGTTCGGCCATTGCGAAGCGCCGAACGGGTTGCCGGGGTTTACCCTGGACATGCAGTGGAATGAAACCAGTGGCCAGGACAGCGCCAATACCTGGTTTCGCGAGCAGATCGTCAAGGTGTGCGCCGATCAATGCTTGTTGTAACCCTTAGCCGATAGCGACTTTGCTGTAGGAATCACGATCCATGTCCATCAACTGCACACTGAGTTGAACCTGCAGATCGGCCGGCCACTCAGCCGCGTCCTGCAGGGCCGCCAACAAGCTTTCCGACAACTGCTGCTTGACCTGCGGTGAGCGCCCGCTGAGCAGCGAGAGCTTTACCGCAATAAAACCGCGCGGGCTGAGGGAAGTGCCCACCTGGAAACTCTCGACCTTGATTGCGCGGCTCTTGATATCGAACTCGGAACCGAACTGCCCGGACGCCATCAGCACGTTGTTCAGGCGCAGCAGGGTTTTCTCGACGGCAAGGCCGGTCAGGTTGGCGGTGTATTCCAGGTGCAGGTGCGGCATGAAAAGCTCCGAGTGGGCTTGAAAAGAAACCTACATATAGCATGCAGTTGAACGAAGGCAGACCGATTTCAATGTGAAACTTCGGTCAGCCCCCGCAGCGAACGATTTTCCCAGAACGCCACGATCACCAACACCGCCGTGGTCAACGCGCCCAGCGCCAGCGCCGAAAACATATGCTGCAACCCCAGCGGCAACAGCACCAGCAACATCAGCAGCCCGCCCAGGTGCGAGAGCGGTGGCAACGGTCGGTCACTCATCACCCACTTGAACAACGCACTGCCGAGCAAAAACAAAAACGGCCCGGCAATCATCGCCAGCACGCCCGCCTGGCTGGCATGCCCTGGATGCACCAGCACCAGTTCGTCGGCCACCGCGCTGACGATGATCCCGGCGACGATCAGCACATGCAGATAGGTGTAGGCGATACGCGCCTGGCGGCCGGGGTCGGCGGAGCTGGCAATCCGGTGATGGGCGCGCTCGGCGCCGCTGTCGAAATAGATCCACCACAGCGCAATACTGCCCACCACGGCCACCAGGAAAGCACCCAGGCCTTCGACGCTCCACGGCAACTCGGCGAACGTGGCGCCGGTCACCAGCAAGGATTCACCCAGGGCGATAATCACAAACAGGCCGCAACGCTCGGCCATGTGGTTGCCTTCGACATTCCAGTCCGCCAGGGTCGAGCGCCCAAGCCCTGGCACCCAGAAAAACACCGACGGCGATATCAGTTCTATCAGCAGCGCCAGCGCCCAGAAAGCCAGGCGTTGCTCGCCTTCGAGCAGGCCGCCGGTGAGCCAGAACACCCCGGAACACAGCATCCACGCCAGGATCCGCTGGAAGTTGCGGGTCATGTTCAGCGACTCGCCGCGAACGGCCCACAACGCAAACAGCGTGCGGCCCACCTGCATGAAGACGTAAGCGCCGGCGAACAACAGGCCGCGATCGGTAAAGGCTTTGGGGATTGATGAAGACAGCAACAAGCCGGCGACCATCAAGCCGAACAAGCCGATGCGGATAGGGATTTTTTCCGGGTCCAGCCAGTTGGTGATCCACGAGGTGAAGATCCACACCCACCACACCGCGACCATCATCAGCGCCACCTGCACCGCGCCGCCGAGGCTCAGGTGGGCCAGCAGCGAGTGGGACAACTGGGTCACGGCGAACACGAACACCAGGTCGAAAAACAGCTCGACCATGCCCACCTTGCCGCTGTCATGACTGCCGCGCCCACGCAGCAAAGAACGGGATGAAGTCATCGGTGGATCTCCCTGAAGGCTTATCTCAAGATTTTTCCGCGATTACCGGCAGCCTGTCGCGTTCACTCATGAACGCTTCCAGCCGTGAACGCATCCAACGTTCGGCAGGGTCCGTGTCGACGTGGCTGAGCCAGACCATGGACAGGTCCAGGGTCGGGGTTTCGAACGGGAACGGCTCGCAAAACAGGTTGCCGCCGGCGGCCATGGCATGGGCGGTGTAATCCGGCAGGCTGGCGATCATGTCGGTGCCGGCGAGCAACGCCGGCAATGCGCTGTACTGAGGTACGGACAGCACCACGTGGCGCTTGCGACCAATCTCGGCCAGCCACTCGTCGGCAAACCCCGACACGTTGGCGGTGTGAGACACCAGCACGTGGGGACGGGCGCAATATTCGTCAAGGGTCAGCGGTGTGTCCGAGGCGTCAGCGCGCAACAGGCAGGGGCGAATATGCCGTAACAACTTGCGCTTGGCATTGGCCGGCAGGCCGCGGGTCTGGGTGATGCCCACGGTGATATCGCCGGAAGCCAGCAGGTCGGGGATGCGCCAGTAATCGACGTGTTGCACCACGAACACCACCAACGGCGCTTCCTGACGCAAGGCCCGCAGCAGCGGCGGCAGCAGGCCGAACTCGACGTCATCGGACAGGCCGATGCGGAAGGTCATGGTGCTTTGGGTCGGGTCGAAATCGTGGGTCAGGCTCAAGGCCGACGACAAAGAGTCCAGGGCCGGCGACAGGTGCTGGATAATCTCCTCGGCCCGCGCGGTGGGCTCCATGCGGTGGCCGACGCGAATAAACAGTGGGTCGTTGAACAAGGTGCGCAAGCGGTTGAGCGCCGAACTGATGGTCGGCTGGCCGAGAAACAGCTTCTCTGCCACCCGCGTCACATTGCGCTCGAGCATCAGTGCTTCGAAGACCACCATCAGGTTGATGTCGGCCTTGCGTAATTCATTGCGATTCATCGGCGCCTGCCCCTTTCCCCAAGACAAGCCGCAGTTTAGAAAGCCCGCGGGGCTGCGTCTATGTGAACACTGTTCATCCGGCGCCTTTGGGACTATAAATCAGCGCTTGAAGGTCAAAGGAACGCCATCGTGCTGGTCATTATTGCCTTGGCCATGGTCGTGGCCGGGCTCTGCCTCTGGGTCGTCCGGTTCATTGCCAACCCTACCGTCAGGACACTGACGCGGGTGTTTATTGGCTTATGCCTGGCCGCGGCAGTGGCCTATTGGGTGCTGGCGTGGGGTTTTCCTATCTCAGTATTGGCTTCATGAACTGTCACTTTTTCTGCAAGGACTGCCTATCTTGAAATTCGCCTACACCATTATCTATGTGCCCGACGTTGCCGCGTCACTGGCATTCTTTGAAGCAGCCTTTGGGTTCAGTCGCCGGTTTTTGCATGAATCCGGCACTTATGGCGAGCTGGAAACGGGGGACACCACGCTGTCGTTTGCCGCGCATGAACTGGGCGAAATGAACTTCGACGGCGGGCACGTCGAGGCGCACGCCTCCCGAAAACCGCTGGGGATGGAGGTGGGGTTTGTCACCGAGGATGTATTCGTCGCCCATGCCAAGGCGCTGTTACACGGTGCGAAGGAGCTGTCGCCACCGAGCACCAAGCCCTGGGGGCAAGTGGTGTCTTATGTGCGCTGCCCGGATGGCACGCTGGTGGAGTTGTGTACGCCGATAGTGGGCTGAACACAGAAACATTGTGGGAGCTGGCTTGCCTGCGATAGCGGTGTGTCAGGCACAGATGTAGAGACTGACCCGCCGCCATCGCAGGCAAGCCAGCTCCCACAGTTTGATCATCATCGCCTTGGAATTCACGGCTTGAGCGGTCGCTCCTGATCGCGCTCGGACAGCTCGGTGCCGTCGTCCGGATGTTTCCAGGTCTGCGGCTTGTCTTCTTCGCGTTGCCGCCGGGCCTGCTCGTGCTCCGGCTCGTCCTGACGTTTGTGCTCGTCACCCATACGCACCTCCCTTCCATAAGAAATTGGTCACTTCTGAAGCATAGAACAGCAGTGAGATTTTGGCGGACCTGCTGATTGATAGCCAAAACGCATCAATGCATCCAAATTACTCACTTATCATTTCTAAATGTGTCAGCCACTATCCGCGGTCTTAAGCGAAACAAGCACTTTAAAAAGAACGCTGGAGACACAAAACCATGACTAGCCCTTCCCGGCCCGACTCTGCCCGCTCGAAAGTTGGTGCGGTATTCCGCGTTACTTCGGGCAACTTCCTCGAACAGTTCGACTTCTTTCTGTTCGGCTTCTACGCCACCTATATCGCTGCCGCGTTCTTCCCCGCCGCTAATGAGTTTGCGTCATTAATGATGACCTTCGCCGTGTTCGGTGCGGGCTTCCTGATGCGGCCCCTGGGCGCGATTATCCTGGGTGCCTATATCGATGACGTCGGTCGTCGCAAAGGCTTGATCGTGACCCTGTCGATCATGGCCAGCGGTACGTTGCTGATCGTGCTCGTGCCGGGGTACCAGACCATTGGCCTGTGGGCGCCGTTGCTGGTGCTGCTGGGCCGCCTGCTGCAAGGCTTCTCGGCTGGCGCAGAACTGGGCGGTGTGTCGGTTTACCTGTCTGAAATGGCTACGCCAGGCCGCAAAGGCTTCTACACCAGTTGGCAGTCGGGCAGCCAACAGATCTCCATCGTAGTGGCCGCCGCACTGGGCTACGGCCTGAATGTGTGGATGGAACCCTCGGTCGTTGCCGATTGGGGCTGGCGCATTCCGTTCGCCCTCGGCTGCGTGATCATCCCGTTCATCTTCGTGCTGCGTCGCAACTTGCAGGAAACCGAAGAGTTCGCCAACCGCAAGCATCGCCCGACCATGCGCGAAGTGCTGGCGACCCTGGTGAAAAACTGGAGTGTGGTGATCGGCGGCATGCTGATGGTGGCCATGACCACCACCGCGTTCTACTTGATCACGGTATACGCGCCGACCTTCGGCAAGACCGTGCTGCAACTGAGCACCTCCGACGCCCTGCTGGTGACCTTGCTGGTGGCCGTGTCGAACTTTGTCTGGCTGCCGATCGGCGGCACCCTGAGTGAC
The DNA here is from genome assembly GCF_012985495.1 of Pseudomonas sp. WS 5146. Taxonomy (NCBI): domain Bacteria; kingdom Pseudomonadati; phylum Pseudomonadota; class Gammaproteobacteria; order Pseudomonadales; family Pseudomonadaceae; genus Pseudomonas; species Pseudomonas sp. WS 5146. Next base: position 434,130 of record NZ_JAAQWL010000002.1, on the reverse strand, counting down.
CGCTTTGGCCGCAAGCCGGTGCTGGTCGCAATGACCGCCCTGACCGTGATCACTGCCTACCCGGCGCTGTCGTTCGTGGTCAGTGCGCCAAGCTTTGCGCATATGCTCGAAACCCTGCTGTGGTTCTCGTTCCTGTACGGCATGTACAACGGCGCGATGATCCCGGCGCTGACCGAAATCATGCCGGTGGAAGTGCGTGTGGCGGGCTTCTCCCTGGCCTATAGCCTGGCAACGGCGATCTTCGGTGGCTTCACGCCGGCGATCTCCACGTGGTTCATTCACATCACTGGCGACAAAGCCTCGCCGGCCTATTGGATGATGTTTGCCGCGTTGTGCGCGCTGTGCTCGACCCTGGCGCTGTACCGACGTGCCAACACGCGTGGCCAAGTCATGCAGGGGGCGGTGTAATGAAGACGCTATTGAAAACCCTGACGGCCCTGGCCCTCGGCGCCCTGGCGCTGACGGCCCAGGCCGAACAGCTCAAGGTGATGACCTCCGGCGGTTTCACCGCCGCCTATAAACTGCTCGGCCCGCAATATGCCGAGCACAGCGGCGACACCCTGGACACCATCCTCGGCCCGTCGATGGGCAAGGCGCCGGAGGCGATCCCCAACCGCCTGGCCCGTGGCGAACACGCCGATGTGGTGATCATGGTCGGCTATGCCCTGGATGACTTGATCAAACAAGGCAAGGTCGACCCGGCGTCCCGTGTGGAACTGGCGGATTCGCGCATCGGCCTGGTGGTCAAAGCCGGCGCAGCCAAACCTGCGATCGGCACCGATGCCGAGCTGAAGGCAGTGCTGAGCCAGGCCAAGTCCGTGGCGTATTCGGACAGCGCCAGCGGTGTGTATGTCGAGAAGGAGCTGTTCAAGAAGCTCGGCATGCCCGCCAAGGGCAGCATGATCGAACGCATCCCGGTGGCGTCAGTGGTCGCCAAGGGTGATTACGAGGTGGGCCTGCAGCAAGTGGCGGAATTGTTGCCGGTGCCGGGCGTGACCTACGTGGGCAAGATCCCGGAAGACGTGCAGTCGGTTACGCGCTTTGCGGCGGGCATTCCGGTCAACGCCGAACACCCGGCCCAGGCCAAGGCGTTGCTGCAGTTCCTGGCCTCGCCCGAAGCGCAACCGGTGGTGCAATCCACCGGCCTGGACTCGGTTTCACACTGACCGAAACGGCATCTCGCGCACCAACCGCTCCAACTCCAGCGCCGCTGGCGGCAATGTCCGCCCGCGGCGTTTTATCAAGCCCACATGGCGCATCACCTGCGGCTCGATCAGCGGCACACTCACCAGAATCGGGTGTTCGCACGCCGGCATCGCAATCGACGGTACCATCGCCACGCCCAGCCCCGCCTCCACCAGCCCGATCATGGTGGTCACGTGGTGGGTCTCGCAGATACTCGGCTTTTTCACCCGCACGCCGCGCAAAGCCTGGTCCAGCAGGAAGCGGTTGCCCGACGTTTTGTCGACGGTGATGTAGTCGTGCTCGTAGGCTTCGGCCCAGCTTACGCTGTCGCGTTCGGCCAACTCATGGTCACGGCGGCAGGCCAGCACATAGCGCTCCTGGAACAGCAACTCGAACTCCACTTCATCGGCCAGGCTGCCGCTGAAACTCACGCCGAAATCCGCCTCACCGCTTTCCACCGCATTGCACACCTCACCGGCGCTGGCATCCAGCACACGCAGGCGAATCTTCGGGTATAGCTTGTGAAATTCGGAGATCACGTGGGGCATGAAGTAATACGCGGTGGACGGCACGCAGGCGATGGTCACGTTGCCCATGCGCGTGGAGGCGACGTTACTGATACCCATCAAGGCGATGTCGAGGTCGTCGAGAATGCGCTCCACCTGAGGCAGAAACGCGCGCCCGACCATGGTCAGGCTGACCCGCCGGGTGGTGCGCTCGAACAGCTTGACGTCGAGGGCCGATTCAAGTTTTTCGATACGCCGGCTCAGGGCTGGCTGTGAGATGCGGATGGCCTCGGCGGCGCCGCGAAAACTGCCCTTGTCTACCACGGCGCGGAAGGCTTGGAGGTCGTTGAGGTCGAAGTTGATGATCACGGGGGATGGGCCAGTGTGGTCGATTTGGGGGGCATTATCGTATGGCCGGTGGTAAGGCGCCATGCGTGCAGGGACGGTTGGCGTTAATAACCTTGCTACAAATATGAAGTCATACATATCAGTGCGTTATTGGCTGAGTGGCGCCACGCAGTCGCTGAAAAGCGTCAATACTTGCAGCCTGAGTTACTCAACAGGAGAGAGAAACGCTCATGGAAACCTGCCAGAACCCCTACCTATTTTGGATCGACGATGAGACGCCGGATACCGACATCGGTCAGTTGCTCCTTGCAACACGCCAATGGTCGAGTAGGATTGAATCCTACCCACTGTCCGCAGGCTTCGACATGCGCTCAACCCAGCAAATGAGCATTACCTTGCCACTCGAGATGGCCGCCCTGGTCAAAGCCAAGGTCACCTCCGGTGAATATGCGAGCGAAAGTGAAGTGATACGCGACGGCCTCAGGGCGCTGATGGCCCGTGATCGCGCCATGGAAGACTGGTTGCGCGACCAGGTGATCCCCGCCGCCGCCGCTCTCGAGGCAGCCCCTGGCCGAGCGCTCTCCACCGAGCAGGTTCGCGAACACATGGCAGCCAAACGCCAGCGAACCGGTACAGAAAAACCGTGAGCTATACGGTAGCCTTTGCGCCTGAGGCGTTAGCCCAACTGGACGCCCTTGAAGACTACATCAGCAAAACCGAAGCCCCCGATGCTGCAGCACGTTTTATCGACAACATCATCAGCTACTGCGACAGCCTCAGTGTGTTTCCATTGCGCGGTAAATGCCGTAACGACCTGCTGCCTGCCTTGCGCATCACCCATTACCGGCACACCACCGCCATCGCATTCAGCGTGGCCGCCGAGACTGAAACCGTGTCGATCCTGGGCGTGTTTTACGGCGGCCAGGATTACGCCGCTCAATTTCAGAATCACGGGTGAGAGCAGGCCTCACGCCCACCGATGGCGTGCCCAAAAACAAGGAAGAAAAAATGACTGACACCCCAAACCCGCGCCGACCTTTGCGCTGGGTGTTAAGCCTGACCGGCTTGCTGGCTGTTGCGACCCTGGGCTTTTTCGCCTGGCAAAGCTTCTACCCCGTCAGCGCGGCGACCGGCTGGAGCGTGCAAACCGTGCACAGTGACGTGCCCAAAGCCGCCTCATTGATGCCCATGCCGGATGGCTCGCTGATGATCAGCCAGGAACTCAATGACGCCAAAGGCAGCATCGTGCGTATCCATCCCGACGGGCGACGTGACGTGGTGGTGGGCAGCCTGTCCAAGCCCGATGGCATGTTCGCCACCCATGGCGGTTGGGTGTTCAGCCAGGAAACCGGCGACGCCCCGGTCAGCTTTCTCAAGGACGGCGTGGTGACCGAGTTGTTTCGCGGCGAAAACGTGCAAGGCCTGTGGGTCGAGGGCGACGACCTCTACGCCATCGAAGACCGCAAAGACAACGGGCGACTTTTGCGTTACCGCTGGAGTGACCAATCGCTGACTGTCATACGCGACAAGCTGCACGAAGGCGAGTCCATCACCCGTTGCACCGACGGCCGAATGCTCTACACCGAAAAGAAAAAAGGCGTGGTGCGCGAACTGACCGACGACGGCAGCGATCCGGTGGTGCTGGCAGGCTTGAACAAACCCACGTTCTTGATGTGCGATGAGCGCGGGCTGTGGGTGAATGAAGATTCGACGCACCGAGCAAGATTGCTGCTCATTGATAAACAGGGGCGGCAACAGACGATTTTGTCGTTCCTGAAGGCGCCGCAGTCAATTGTGCCGACGAATCGAGGCACTTATCTGCTGGCGGAAGGCGGGAGGAATCGGGTGTTGGAGTTGACGCCTGAGACTCGCACGCTGTCGCCTTAAAAAATTTTGCAGTACGGGCCAATTTGAATGCTCGCGAACCTGTCATAAAATCAACAGGACATCTTCTATCGCGACACCACCTCTCGCCAGACGCGCGTCACCGCGACTTTGCTTTGCGGGTCCAGCTCGCAAATTTCAAAGCCCAGGGACAACACCAGCGCATCCGCCGAAAAGTCCTTCAGCGCCGCAGGGCCAGTTCGAGCTTGTCGAAGAACACGGCTTCACGGGCGCCGTGGATGGACACATACAGCACGTCGTCCCGCTCGTAGAAAATCTCCTGGAAACCTTGACCGTGGTGCAGGTCGGTGTCGAGCACGGCGACGCGCTGCGGACGACGACTCACCGAGGTCAGGCCGGCAAGCGGCTCTCGACACCAATGGCCATGTGCTGCAAATCCTCAACCGGGTTTCTCCCAATCAGCATAAAAGCATGCGCAGGGTTGGCCCAATACACCACGTTCAGGCCTCGGCGCTGTTCGCTGGCCAACGGCTGCATGCCCTTTTTACTGGCGGTGATGCACAGTGCCAAAGGCCCGTGGCGTGGGTCGAGGTAGGTGAGTTGACCGATCAACACGCCGTCATAGTCGAGGATCTGCGCCCGTCGGAATTCGGCGCCAGGCAGGCTCACGGACTCAGGCGATAACGACACGCCCAGTAGTGCGCCCACGGCGGTCAACTGGGCCGTGTGGGAGGCCGGGTCGAGGCTGAGGTTTTCCAGGGTCTGGGGCGTATACAAGGCCATGTATTCGGCCACCGAGGCCCGCCAGCCTTGGCCGGGTTCAGTACGTTGCCACCCCAAGAACAGGCGATCGGCCGCCACGCCAGCTACTGCGAAACTCGCAGCCACGGCAAGAAAACGCCGCCGGCTCCAGGCTTGGGGCGGCGCCGGTGGCAAGGCGTTGAGCATTGCGTGCAGGCGTTCAGTCGGGGCGTGTTCCAGCACCGTGTCGAAGGCGGCCTTGAACGGCAAGTCAGCGCAGCGCAATGCGTCCAGGCGTGCGGCAAGCGCCGGGTCAGCGCTGGCCTGGTCGGCGATCCGTTGATGTTGGTCTGCGCTCAGTTCGCCATCCAGATAAGCCGATAACTGCTCATCGGACGGTGTGTCAGTGTGGCTCATCGCCGTTCTCCGTTGGCTTTATCCTGCCGGGCTGTTGGGGAGGCGGCTTCGGCCAGCTTAATGCGGGCGGCCGCCAACCGGCTCATCACCGTGCCGATAGGTATCTGCAGGATTTCGGCAATTTCCTTGTATGAAAGCCCTTCGACATACGCCAGAAACACGGTTTCGCGCTGCGCTTCGGGCAAACCGTTAACGCGCTTGATCACTTGTGCGGCCAGTATCTGTTCCTGCGCCTGGCGCTCGCCATCAAACGACAGCACCTGCTCGGCATCAACAAACCCCTGCCCTTGGCGCACCCGTTGCGAGCGCAGTTCGTTGAGCCAGATCGAGTGCATGATCGCCAGCAACCAGCGATCCAGGCGCGTGCCGGCCACGAATTGCCCGGCACGCTCCAAGGCCCTTACGCAGGTGGCTTGCACCAGATCTTCGGCCAGGTGCTTTTGCCGCGACAACACCCAACCGTATCGCCACAAGCGTGGCAACAATTGGCCCAACTCGCGGCGAAACTCAGCGTCCCGAACGATGGCTGCCTCCTGCGGACAGGTTCACGGCGTTCAAGCCTGTGGCGCTGCGGCGATGGCTGCGGCCAGGTCTTCGTATTCTTCGCAGGTGGTACTGCACAAGGCTTTGATTTTCACCAGTTGCTCTTGCGCCAGGTCGACCCGGCCCTTGATCACATAGGCCTCGCCCAGGTACTCGCGAACCTGTGCGTAGTTGGGGTCGAGTGCAACCGACTTGAGGTAATAACCGATGCCCTCATCGGTGCGCCCCAGCTTGCGCGTGGCGTAGCCGCGATAGTTGAGGGCCTTGGCGGTGTTGGGATTTTGCAGAGTGTCGAGCAAGGCCAGCGCCTCATCAAAGCGCCCGTCCTTGGCCAGGCGGTAGGCGTAATCGGTGCGGTCGGCGTCGGAGGTGGCCTTGCTGGTTTGCAGCACGCACTTGCCGGTCTTGGTGTCCCAGACCTGGCCCTTGGGGCAGTTGGGCTTGGGCGGGGCCGACTCATCGCCGGAGGCGTGGGCCTGGCCTGCGAGCAAAGCGGCGGCCAGGCAAGCGCCGAAGACCAGCGCGGTGCGGTAGGTGACAGGGTGTTCGTGGCGAGCCTTCATGGTTGTCTTACTCCGTAATGATAGGGAGGAAACATCACTGTTAATGCGCATTGCGTGCGCCCGGCAACATCCGGCGCAAGGTGCTGTCGCCCAGCACGTAGTGATGCCAGAGCGCAGCTATGGCATGCACGCCCGCCAGCAGGATGATCGCCCAGGCCACATTGTTATGCAGGCCGCCCAAGGTGCCCCGCCAGGCATGATCGATCACAAAAGGCGCGGGCACGGCAAACAGTCCGAAAAAATTGAAGGGCTCACCTTGAGCCCAGCGAAACAGGAAGCCCAACACAATCTGCGACACCAGCAACAGGTACAGGCAACCATGCGCCAATTTCGCCAGCAGGTTAAGCGCCGGGTGACTGTCGGCCTTGGGCCGATTGCCGCCGAACATACGCCACACAATCCGCGCGGCAATCAACAGCGCCATGACGATACCTAAAGAGATATGCAGCGCTTGCAGGCCCTTGCGCAGCGGTGTGCCCTTCTCCAGGTTTTCCCAGATATGCGCACTGGCAAACATGAAGATCACCACGGCGGCGGTCAGCCAGTGGAAGCTGCGGGTCAGGCGGTCGTAGCGGTCGGATGCTGTGTTCATAGGCGTTTCCTGGGTGGTCTGTGAAGTGAACACCGCAGTGGCGAAAGTTATTCGGTGGGGGGCAAATAATTTTTGCTGATCGGGAAACCAAGAAGCCCCGTCGCTGATTCAACGACGGGGCGTTTTTATGCGGTTTTTATGACTCAGTTTCCCCGCTCTTTGTTGGCTTGGGACAGGACTGAGGCCGCCAAGGACTTGGTTTCCTCACTGCATTTATCGCTTTGAAGGGCTTTGCCGGCCTTTTCCTCCATGTGTGCACTCGTCTGCTTATCAGTACCGGTCTGGGACAGCGCCGACGCAGCCAGGCTCTTGGCTATGGCCGAGGCGTTTGGATTATTCAAGGTTTCGGCGGCCAACGTCGCCAGGGTGCTGGAGGTCTTTTTGGTGTTTTTGCTCATGGTGCATTTCCTTTGCGTTTGAGGGGAAAGCCTACGAGTGAACGTCTCGTAGTCAGAAGATAGTGAGTTAAATATCCGTTCGCAACGAACTGGCTGTAGCCTTTGTTTTTAAACCACGTAAGAAAGATTCCAGCGTTTTGTAGTACCCGCCCAGTTCGAAGTTCAACGCAATGATAATGTTTGAAAAGTCGTCTTGTTTTTATTAGATTTTCGCCCGGCCAGTCACAACAACTTCGCTGACGCGCCGCTCTAATAACCCTTCAAGGATGACCCTGCATGTCCCAACCTGTACTCAACGATAATATCGTCACATGGACGTTTCAAAACTATGCCGCCATCGTCGGGCTGCTCAGTGGCCTGGCAATATGTGCGCTGGTTTTATATATCTACTCGCGCTCAGGCTCGCTGATTTTTCTGCGTGACTTGATGTGGCGGTTCTTCGGTGGCTCGACCACGTTTGAAAACCCAAAATATGAAGCCACCCGCAAAGACCTGCGCGAAGTTGAATATTATCGGTTCGAATTCAATATCCCCGCGCAAAACCTGGAACACGCGCGGCAGGCGGATAAGTGGATCACTGATAACAACTTCAGTTACAACGATGTGGCCAGGATCAGAAAGTACATTGACTGGAAAGACTTCACTCAGTTATCGCTTAAAGAGGCAATGATCACCCCCTTCAAGCGTAATTGGTTTTTGGGGTTGGGCGCCTTTTTCCTGGCGATTATCAGCATCACGCCGCCATTGGCCGACTCCAGCTACCTGATGGTGTCCTTGAAAAAAGCCACGGATGTGCCGTCTTTCTATCTGTCGGAAAACAACGCCAAATTCCACTTCTGGCCCAGCGAAACGCTGTCTGTGGACGAGTGCAAATCACCAACGGCACTGGAAAAGTTCTATAACGAGGACTTCTCGGAAAGCACCATCAATACCATTTGCACGCTATTTCTTTCGCCCACTTATGGTGAAAATGTAAAAACCGGGTTGAAAGAGCAAAAAGGCTTTTTGCTGTTCATTGCCTGCCTGTCGATATGTGCGGTCTTCTGTATTTTGACCAAGCTCTCGCGTTTGGGCGTTGCCCGCAAACTCCATGACCAGATGACCGCGCAGAGTACAAATACGACCGCAGAGACCGCCGCTCAACCCTAAACACTGTCACTGTGGCAAGCAGGCCTGTTGTCCTTGATGTAGCAAGCAGGCTTGTTGTGGCGAGCAGGCTTGCCCTGCGTTGGGCGGCGAAGCCGCCCCATCCCAGGCGCCGAGTGTCAGGGGGGGATCACGGTGGCAGGTTTTAGGGCCGCTACGCAGCCCAACGCAGGGCAAGCCTGCTCGCCACAAAAAGCCTGCTCGCCACAAGGCTACTTGCCATAGCAGGCTGGCTCACCGACCATCAAGGCCGTCCCAGAGCGTCGAATCGATTGCACTGATGGTTATTATCGAAACGAGCGCCTGTGTGATTGCCAGCACCGGTTCCTATAATCGCCTCCACTTTCCCTCCCCTTCGCCTGGCTTCAGGCGACATTCCTTCTGGAACCGACACTATGCCAAGCCCCAGCCAGGCCCACAGCGGCCGTCCCGAACATAATCAACAAAGTGTCAAACAGCAGTGGCTGGCGATTCTCTCGGTCGCCGTAGGCGCTTTCGCCCTGGTAACCAGTGAGTTTCTACCGGTGGGCGTGCTCAATGACGTCGCCAGCGACCTGGGCATCAGTGCCGGTCACGCCGGCCTGATGGTGACCCTGCCCGGCATCATGGCCGCCCTCGCCGCGCCGTTGCTGTCGGTGATCATTGGCGGCATGGACCGTCGTTACCTGCTGATCGGCCTGACGCTGATCATGATCATCGCCAACACGGTAGTGGCCTACGCCAGCGACTTCAGCCTGCTGCTGTTCGGCCGTGTCCTGCTCGGCATCAGCATCGGCGGCTTCTGGGCCACGGCCATTGCCCTCAGCGGCCGCTTGGCGCCCAAGGGCGTAGGCGTAGCGAAGGCTACCTCGATCATCATGATGGGCGTGACCCTGGCCACCGTGCTGGGCGTACCCGTCGGCACCTGGCTCAGTGGCCTGATGGGCTGGCGCATGACCTTCCTGGTGACCGCGATTGTCGGCGTGCCGGTGCTGCTGGCGCAGGTGTTCCTGCTGCCGCGACTCACCCCGGAAAAGGCCATCCAGATCCGTGACCTGCCGGCCTTGTTTATCAACCCACAAGCGCGGGTCGGCTTGATCGCCGTGCTGCTGATCGGCCTGGCGCACTTTGCTGCCTACACCTATGTCGCGCCGTTCTTCAAAAACAGTTCCGGCTTCGACGGACCGACCATCGGCTCTCTGTTGCTGCTGTATGGCGTGGCCGGCGTGATGGGCAACGTCTTTGCCGGTTTCGCCGCCAACCGCAGCGTACGTCACACCCTGCTGCTGGTCGCGCTGATGATCGGCACCAGCACCGCGCTGTTCCCTCACTTCGCCACCGGCATGACCGGCGCCGCGATGCTGATCGCACTCTGGGGCTTCGCCTTCGGCGCCTTCCCGGCCTGCGCGAGTATCTGGATGTTTGTGGTCGCACCGAAAGACGTCGAACGCGGCATGCCGCTGTTCGTTGCCCTGTTCCAAGTGATCATCGCCCTGGGTTCATTCTTTGGCGGCCGGATCGTGGACCAAATGGGCAGCGCAATGCTCTTGAGCCTGGCCACGGCGCTGGTGGGGCTTGGATTTGTGACCGTACTGGTGTTGGGGCGTAATGTGAGTAATAGCTTGGCGGCGCAGCCTGGCTGATACGACTCGTTAACCACTAAAAAGCCTGCTGAGCATTGAGCTCGGCAGGCTTTTTTTGTTTCAGGGGTAGAGGGATAGTTGCCTGGTTTATCCGTTGGGCATGACGCTCAAGTGCAGCGTCGACCAATGCCTGAGCATTCTCGATCAATTGCGCGAGGCCCATGATAGCTGCAGAGCCAATGCCACCGGGAATCACGCTTTTGGAAATGCTCAGTAATGAGTGTTCCCAAAATGAAGCTTGTGTACCCAAGCCCCTGGGCTAGCCTAAAAAAGATCGCTGGTGTGCTGAGGAGCCTCTATGACACATGGACATTGTGACGCGCTAACAAGGGAGTATGCGAACGCCATACATCCCGACAGGCTTGCCAATAAGCCCCTCTTGATCCAATGTAATGACCAACGTCATTACACGAGGATTTTTCCCATGGCGACTATAAGCATCCGTATCGATGACGACCTGAAAGCGCGCGCCTATCTCGAACTGGAAAAGCTCGGCGTTACGCCTTCCGAACTGATGCGCCAGGCCCTGCAATACGTGGCGGATCGCGGCCAGCTACCTTTCAAGCCCGTTCTGATGACTGAGGAAGATGAAGCGTTGATGGCCACCGTCCGGGAACGATTGGCATCGCCTCAACGGGTAAAGGTTTCTATAGATGACCTATAGCCTTGATTTCGATGCGCGTGCATTGAAGGAGTGGCAAAAGCTCGGCGACACCATTCGTCAGCAGCTCAAGAAGAAGCTGGTGGCCATCCTGAACAACCCACGTATTGAAGCCAATCGCCTGCATGACCTGCCCGACTGCTACAAAATCAAGCTACGTAGCAGCGGTTACAGGCTGGTTTATCAGGTGATCGATCTGGAAATCACCGTGGTGGTGGTGGCCATTGATAAACGGGAGCGTGAGCAGGCTTATCGGAAAGCGGGCGAGCGTTTGAGCTAGCAGTAGATCTGACATCCTTCGCAATATTGCGCTTGGACAGAAAGCCCAGGGGGACCAAGTCAAGCTCGTTCAAATGAACCCAGTATCTGCGACAACCGCTGACTGCCCTGCATCCTTAGTCAGGATAAATGCGCTAAATGCCAGAAAATCACCTAAATGCTGAGTGATGATTGCAACAGTGATCGGCAACTGAAGCGTTTGATACTCATGCACTGCGATATTGCGGAAACCGACCATGTTTTTCAGGTTGGTCAGCAGAGACGATTGGACCCAACCGCCTCGTGACAGCAACTCAAACACGTCTCGAGCACCCTGAGGAACACCCAGTCGTTCACGTCGAATTAGATGCTGCCCCATATCCAGAGCGGCCTCACACGCACGCTGAATATTAAGAATCGCCGCATCCTGACGGGTGAAATCAGTAGCGAAACTGGTGGGGTTCTTGTCGTATTCCTCGCGAGCGCGAGCGACACAACGCTCAATGCTCGACGCTTTGTTGATGAGCACATCATCGACCATGCACTTTCCCTTCCTTCTGGATATCGGCCAGCAACCCTGCCCTTGCAGTGTCCAGCTCGGTTTTTTCGCTGAGGATGTAACTCTCGAAAATACCTGCTTGGCTGTCCTTGTTCCAGAGCCTGCGCCCTGTTGTTATGACTTGATATTGCATGACGGTGGACGCCGCCCGCAGGTCGAGTAAATCAACGGGCACCGCCACAATGTCAGCAAGCTCTCCAGCTAACCGCCACAACAGCAGCGGATCCACAGAGCCCGCAACAAGCACTGCCAAGTCCAGATCGCTGTCAGCATGTGCCTCGCCTGTCGCCTGACTGCCAAAGACATAAACCGCGATCAGATCAGGAATACCGGCCAATAAGTGAGCCAACACTTGCTCAACGTTCATGTTGCGCTCCACGTGTCATCTGATGAATGACCGTAGCAGAAATCGCCTCGACATTTCTGCCCCAAACAAAAAACCCCCAACAACAATTAAGTTATCGGGGGTTTTTCGTTATTCAATAATGGCGGAGAGATAGGGATTCGAACCCTAGGTACCGGTGAAGGTACAACGGATTTCGAATCCGTCCCATTCGGCCACTCTGGCATCTCTCCAACGGCGCGCATCATAACAGTGTGTTTCGCGAAAGCAAACCAAAAAAGCGATTTTTTTCCGTGCTATCAGATGCTTGCGTCGGTTACAGCGGTACGCCGAGACGGTTGGCGACTTCTTCGTAGGCTTCGATGACGTCACCGAGGCCTTGGCGGAAGCGGTCTTTGTCCATCTTTTTCTTGGTGGCTTTGTCCCACAGGCGGCAGCCGTCCGGGCTGAATTCGTCGCCCAGGACGATGGTGCCGTCGTGGAACACGCCGAACTCGAGTTTGAAGTCGACCAGCAGCAGGCCTGCGTCGTCGAACAGCTTGCTCAGCACGTCGTTGACCTTGAGGGACAACTCTTTCATGCGTACCAGTTGCTCAGCGGTGCCCCAGCCGAATGCCACGACGTGGGATTCGTTGATGAACGGGTCGCCCTTGGCGTCGTCCTTCAGGAACAGTTCAAACGTGTAAGGGTTGAGCTTGAGGCCCTCTTCCACGCCCAAACGCTTGACCAGGCTGCCGGCGGCGTAGTTACGCACGACGCATTCAACCGGGATCATGTCGAGCTTCTTGACCAGGCACTCGTTGTCGCCCAGCAGTTTGTCGAATTGGGTCGGAATGCCGGCCGCTTCGAGTTTTTGCATGATGAAGGCGTTGAACTTGTTGTTCACCATGCCTTTGCGATCAAGCTGTTCGATGCGCTTGCCGTCGAACGCCGAGGTGTCGTTGCGAAACAGCAGGATCAGGCGGTTGGCGTCGTCGGTCTTGTATACCGACTTGGCTTTGCCGCGGTAGAGTTCTTCACGTTTTTCCATGATGGGCTCCGCTTGCTAAATGGTGGGCTAGGCGATGTGTCGCCAGTCGAGCCCTGAATCTTGATCGGCCAGTTGCAGCCAGTCCGGGTCGCACCCGAGGGTGTCGACAAAACATTGCCGCGCAAGCGCAGGCAGGTTGTTCTTGCTGCTCAGGTGGGCCAGGACCAGGTGTTGCAAGTCTTGCCAGCCCAACTCATACACCAGGTACGCCGCCTGGTGGTTGTTCAAATGTCCCAGCTCGCCGCCTACCCGCTGCTTGAGAAAGTAGGGGTAATGACCACGTGCCAGCAGGTCGCGGCAGTGGTTGGACTCGATCATCAAGGCATCGAGGTCACGGTAACCGTCCAGCACCTTGGAGCAGTAGGAGCCCAGGTCGGTGAGCACGCCGAAACGCCGCTGACCGCCACTGAATACATACTGCGTCGGTTCCTGGGCGTCGTGCGCTACGGCAACTACGTCGATGCTCAACGCACCGACCTGCAGCGTCTCGCCACCGGCCAGGAAGCCTGCGGGTTCTATGGGTTTGCGCATCCCGCGCAAGGTGCCGCGACTCAGGTACACCGGAAGATTGTAGCGCCGAGACAGCAAACCCACGCCATGCACGTGGTCGGCATGTTCGTGGGTCACCACAATTGCGCTCAGCTGCGAGGGGTGAACCCCCAGGCGCAGCAGGCGCCGCTCGGTTTCTTTTAACGAGAAACCACAATCCACCAGCACATACGTGTCGTCATGTGCGACCAGCGTGCCGTTCCCTTGGCTACCGCTGCCGAGAACGGCAAAACGCATCGGGTCAGCCCAGGTTGTCCTGAATCACGCCCAACACTTTGCGCGCTGTTTCAGCCGGCGCAACGGTGTTGATGTTCTTCTCGACGGTCACTTGCACGCTCTCGCCCACCTTGCTCAAACGAACCTGGTAACGCTCGGCACGGGTTTCGATCTCTTCCTTGGTCGGCTTGCTGCCAAACAACTTGCCGAAGAAACCTGGCTCGTCGTCTTTCTTCTCGGCCTTTTCCGCTACGTTGATGTAGTACAGGCCCAGGCTGCGGTTGATGTCTTCAACGCGCCATGGACCTTGCTCCAACGCACGGCCAACACTGGCCCAGGCACGGTCGAGGTCTTCACCCAGGGTGAGCACCACGTTGCCGCTGCCGTCTTCGGTGAGGCTGACACGGTTAGGCGTGTCGAAGTTACCGGCGGCGAGCAGGGAAACCGAACCGCCCTTCTCGGAGATACGGCTCATGCTGGCCAGCATCTCGTCGACCAACGCGGCGTCTACGCCCATGTTGACCGAACGCGGGGTGAAATCGACGTTGGCAGTGCTGCCGGCAGGACGCTCGGCGCTCACCACGTAGACTTCACTGGTATTGCGCTGCACGCCTGGCTCGATGCGCACACGCACACGGGCTTCGCTGTCGGGCGCTACACCGCTCGCCTGCAGGCGCTTGGCCATGCTGGCGGACAGTTCGCTGCCGTGCTGCCATGCCGTGGTGAACTCACCGGTTTGCGGGCGTTGTTGATCAATGCTGAAACCGTTGTCCTGGAAGAACTGCACCGCCACTGGCCAGACTTCAGCCGGTGGGCGTTGGGCCATGATCCAGCGGTTGTCGCCGCTCTTTTGCAGGCTGTAGTCGCTGGTGTCCGCCACGGCCGAGATCGGCTGCGGGCGTGGCACTACGTACTCGCCCTTGGTGGTGTCATCGGCGACGTTGCGCGGAATCGGCAACAACGGGTCAAGGCGCTTGGCGACGTTGACGTCCGGCGGAAGTTGCATCGGTTTGGTTGCTTGGGCTTCCAGGTAATCGCTGCCGCGGTCACGGAAGTAGCCTTCCGGGCCCCATACCCAACCGCAGCCACTGGTGCTGGAGATAATCAAGGCAAGTGCGGAAAGTCCGGCCAATCGCTTCATGCGTAGTGCTTCCTCAATTAAACCAGGACGCCGGACTGGCGCAGGGCCTGTCGCAGCGGTTCGTGACAGGCTTCGCTGAGCCGGGTGAGCGGCAGACGGATACCGTCCGGCATCAAGCCCATCTCAAACAGCGCCCATTTCACGGGAATAGGGTTGGATTCAATAAACAGTGTCTTGTTGAGCGGCATCAGTTGCTCATGGATCGCACGGGCTTTTACGGCGTCACCGGCGATGGCGGCGGCGCACATGTCGCTCATGGCGCGTGGCGCGACGTTGGCGGTCACCGAGATGTTGCCTTTGCCGCCCAGCAGGATCAGCTCGACCGCCGTGGCGTCGTCACCGGAATACACCAGGAAGTCGCTGCTCACGCCGGCCAGGATGTCCTTGGCGCGCTGCAGGTCGCCGGTAGCTTCCTTGATGCCGATAATGTTCGGCACGGTGGACAGGCGGATCACGGTCTCGGCCTTCATGTCACAGGCCGTGCGGCCAGGAACGTTGTAGAGGATCTGCGGGATGTCGACGGCTTCGGCGATGGCCTTGAAGTGCTGGTACAAGCCTTCCTGGGTCGGCTTGTTGTAGTACGGGGTTACCAGCAGGCAGGCATCGGCGCCGGCTTTCTTGGCGTTCTTGGTCAGCTCGATCGCTTCACGCGTCGAGTTGGCGCCTGTGCCGGCGATTACGGCAATGCGGCCCGCCACGCGCTTGACCACGAACTCGATGACCTGGATGTGTTCTTCCACATCAAGGGTGGCCGATTCACCTGTGGTGCCGACCGCCACGATGGCGTTGGTGCCTTCTTGCAGGTGGAAGTCCACCAGTTTGCCAAGGCTGTCCCAGTCGAGATGACCTTGTGCATCCATGGGTGTGACCAGTGCCACCATACTGCCCGCAATCATGCAACCGCTCCTGCCGGAAAAAGAGAGCCGTAATGGTACTGGCGCCAAGATGCTTGTACAAGCGAAGTACCGCCTGAGGATGCGTTCTGGGGTAACTAAACGACGGGCAATGCCATCATTGGGCCAAAGCGCGGCTTGAAGCACGCTGAAATCAGACCGATCGCGTAATGAAAACGCCACCTCCTAGCCCTTGGCGATGGTTTTCGCTACCCTTCATCCTTTGATCGATACGGCCCACACGGTATCGACCGCTCATCGCTTTAGGAAGGCTGCATGTCCACCCCCACAGTTCGCGAACAATTCCTTGTTATCAGTGCCCTCGGCGCCAACCCCATGGAGCTGACCAACGTCCTGTGCCGCGCCAGCCATGAGAACCGCTGCGCCGTCGTGACCTCCCGCCTCACCCGCCACGGCGAGTGCAGCGCGTTGGTGCTGCAGATCTCCGGCAGCTGGGACGCCCTGGCGCGCCTCGAAACCGGCCTGCCGGGCCTGGCCAAGAAGCACAACTTCACCGTCAACGTCGTGCGCAGCGCCGCCCTGGAAAACCGCCCGCAGGCCCTGCCTTATGTAGCGTATGTCAGCTCGGCCTACCGCTCGGACATCGTCAATGAGCTGTGCCAGTTTTTCATCGACCACAACGTCGAGCTGGAAAACCTGACCTGCGACACCTACCAGGCCCCGCAAACAGGCGGCACCATGCTCAACGCCACGTTCACCGTGACCTTGCCGGCCGGCGTGCAGATCAGTTGGCTGCGTGACCAATTCCTGGATTTCGCCGATGCCCTGAACCTCGACGCACTGATCGAGCCATGGCGCCCACAGAACCCAATGTAAGGAAGTACCTATGCCGGTAGCCATCGACAAACCCGTGGCCGATTTCGAAGCCCAGGCCACCAGCGGCCAGACGTTCAGCCTTGCAGCCCTCAAGGGCAAGCAAGTGGTGATCTACTTCTACCCAAAGGACAGCACCCCGGGTTGCACCACCGAGGGTCAGGGTTTTCGTGACCAGTACGCCGCGTTCAAGGCTGCCAATACCGAAGTGTTTGGCTTGTCGCGAGACAGCGTGAAGTCCCACGAGAACTTCAAGGCCAAGCAGGAATTCCCCTTCGAGCTGATCTGCGACAAGGACGAAGCGGTTTGCCAGCTGTTTGATGTGATCAAGCTGAAGAAGCTGTATGGCAAGGAATACCTGGGCGTGGACCGCAGCACGTTCCTGATCGACAGGGATGGCGTGCTGCGTCAGGAATGGCGAGGTGTGAAAGTGCCGGGCCATGTGGATGCGGTGTTGGCGGCGGCACAGGCATTGAATAAAGCTTGACCCTGCTGTGGCGAGCGAGCTTGTTGTGGCGAGCGAGCTTGCTCGCGCTGGAGTGCGAAGCGCTCCGGCTTTTACGGGGCCGCTATGCAACCCAAAGGGAGCAAGCCCCCTCGCCACAATAAGGTTGCTGCTACAACAAAGGTGCAACCACCGGCTCTTGCCGCGGCCACGCATCCAGTACGGCCTTGAACAGCGTCGCCAGCGGGATTGCAAAGAACACGCCCCAAAACCCCCACAGCCCTCCAAACAACAGCACCGCGCAGATAATCGCCACCGGGTGCAGGTTGACGGCCTCCGAGAACAGCAGCGGCACCAGCACGTTGCCATCCAGGGTCTGGATAATCCCGTACACCGCCATCAGGTAGATGAACTGGTCGCTCCAGCCCCACTGGAACAACGCGATCAACATCACCGGCACGGTCACCACCACCGCGCCCACATACGGCACTACCACCGATACACCCACCAGCAAGGCGAGCAGCGCCGCGTAGTTCAGCCCGAGCGCGACAAACGCGATGTAGGTGACGCCGCCACAGATCACAATCTCAATGACCTTGCCGCGAATATAGTTGGCAATCTGCCGGTTCATTTCCTCGGCCACTCGGGTGATCAGCGCCCGTTCACGCGGCAGGTAGCCGCTGACCCAGCGGCCGATCATTGCGCGGTCTTTGAGGAAGAAAAACACCAGGATCGGCACCAG
This sequence comes from Pseudomonas sp. WS 5146, assembly GCF_012985495.1. Classification (NCBI taxonomy): domain Bacteria; kingdom Pseudomonadati; phylum Pseudomonadota; class Gammaproteobacteria; order Pseudomonadales; family Pseudomonadaceae; genus Pseudomonas; species Pseudomonas sp. WS 5146. The sequence goes on along the minus strand of NZ_JAAQWL010000002.1, from coordinate 416,553 downwards.
CACCAGGTAGATCATGATGTTGACCAGGAGCGGCAGGCTGGACAGGGAAAAAGTCAGCGCCCATTGTCCGAACTTTCCGATCTCGCCGCGCGCCACTTCAATGGCCTGCAACACCTGCTCGTCCGATACCAGGTGTGGATAACGCTCCGGCAACAGCAGCAACAGCGATTGCCACTTGGCGAGCATGCCCGGCAACTCGTTGAACAAGGTGATCAACTGATGCCACAGCAATGGCAGCACCACGACGATAAACACCACCAACAGCCCCATGAACAGGGCAAAGACCAGCCCTACCGCCACACCGCCGGGCAAACGCAGACGTTCCAGGGTAGTGACCAAACCTTGCATCAGGTAGGCCAGCACCATACCCGCCAATACTGGCGCCAGCATGCCGCCCAAGGTGAGCACGGCGGTAAAAGCCAGGAATAGCAGGACGGCCAGCACCACCGCTTCTTCATCGGAAAAATAGCGCTGAATCCAGTCTCGTAACACTTTGAACATCAATCAACCTCGGGCGGTGGGGGCGAACAGTTCAGGCCTTGCGCAACCAGTAACGGTACACACCGGCGGCATCTTCTTCGTGCAGCAGGGTGTGCCCGGCCAGCTTGGCAAAGGTGCGAAAATCGCGCTGGGAGCCTGCGTCCGTGGCGATCACCTTGAGCACGGCACCGCTGGCCAAGCGGTTGAGTTCCAGCTTGGCCTTGAGCAGGGGCAGCGGGCAATTGAGGCCACTGGCATCGAGTTCGGCGTCAAAGGCTACAGCGTTGGTCATCGGTTTGCTCCGGGCATGCGTTTGGAGTGCTTAGAATATCTGGTCCGAAGCTCAGTGTCCGGCTACAGTAAGCTCTTTGTCGAAAGGCTTTGTGCATGACTTTTTTGCGCCCTACCCTGCTGACGCTGGCTTGCCTGCTGGCCTCTCCGGCCTTCGCTGACGACCTGCCGTCACTCGGCGACGCCAGTTCTGCCATTGTCTCGCCGCAACAGGAATTCCAACTGGGCCGCGCATGGCTGGCCTACCTGCGAGGCCAGGTCTCGCAACTCAATGACCCGCAGCTCAAGGATTACGTCGAAACCAGCGTGTACAAGCTGGTGGAGACCAGCCAGGTGAATGACCGACGCCTGGAGTTCATCCTCATCGACAGCCCGCAACTCAACGCCTTTGCCGCACCCGGCGGGATTGTAGGGGTTAACGGCGGATTGTTCCTGAATGCTCAGACTGAAGGCGAATATGCCTCGGTACTCGCTCACGAATTGGCTCACCTGTCCCAACGTCACTTCGCGCGAGGTGTGGAAGCGCAGTCGCGCATGCAGATTCCGATGATGGCCGCCCTGCTCGGCGGCATTATCGCGGCGGCAGCGGGTGCAGGTGATGCTGGCATTGCCGCGATTGCGGGCAGCCAGGCGGCAGCTATCCAGGAACAGCGCAGGTTTTCGCGCCAGAACGAACAAGAGGCTGACCGTATCGGCATCCTCAACCTGGAAAAAGCCGGTTACGACCCACGCTCCATGCCGACGATGTTCGAACGCCTGATGCGCCAATACCGTTTCGATGCCAAGCCACCGGAGTTTTTGCTGACTCACCCGGTGACCGAGTCGCGGATCGCCGACACCCGCAACCGTGCCGAACAAGCCAAGCAGGGCGGCAAGGAAGACAGCTTGCGCTACCAACTGATTCGCGCACGGGTGCAGCTGCAATACGAAGACACGCCGGGGCTGGCCGCCAAGCGCTTCCAGGCGCAATTGGACGAGAACCCGAAAAACGATATAGCGCGTTATGGCCTGGCCATCGCGCAGATCAAGGGTACCCAGTTCAAAGAGGCGCGGGAAAGCTTGCAGCCGCTGCTGGCCAAGGCGCCCAACGACATTACCTACAACCTGGCGCAGATCGAGTTGGATATCGACAGCAACCGCCTGCCGGATGCCCAGCAACGTACTGATCGGATGCTGGCCCAGTACCCCGGCAGCTATCCGCTGAATCAGATTCGCATAGATGTGCTGCTCAAGCAGAACCGTACGGCCGATGCTGAAAAGGCATTGGACGGGTTGCTCAAGTCGCGCCCCGATGATCCGGATGTGTGGTACCAGGTGGCAGAGACTCGCGGCCTGTCCGGCAATATCATTGGTCTGCATCAGGCGCGCGCCGAGTACTTTGCTTTGGTGGGTGACTTCAAGCAGGCCATTCAGCAATTGGACTTTGCCAAGCGCCGGGCCGGCAACAACTTCCCACTGTCCTCGCGTATCGACGCGCGCCAGCGTGAGCTGATCGAACAGGAACGCTTGGTGAAAGGGATGATGAGCTAAAACCATCGCCCACAAAAAAGCCCCGCTTTCGGTAACCGAAAGCGGGGCTTTTTATTGAGCTAGCGGATTACTCGGCCAGCTTGAAGGTGATGAAGCTTGCACGGCCCTGACGCAGCACGCGCATCGACACCGAGCGATTCTTCGGCAACGCTTTGGCGATGTCGGTGAATTCCTTGGTGGAGTTGATCGCCTGGTTGTTCAGGTGGGTGATCACGTCGCCCGGCTGCAGGCCGATCAAGGCGGCTGGGCCGTCCTGGACTTCTTTGATCACAACACCGCTCTTGAGGTCGAAGCTCTTCTTCTGCTCGTCGGTCAACTCAACCACGGCAATGCCCAAGCGATTGCTGCTGCGCTCAACGCCTGGCTTGGCGTTGCCCAGTGCGTCCAGGGTTGCACCCTCTTCCGGGATCGCGCCGACGGTCAGCTCAACGGTCTGGCGCTTGCCGTCACGAATCACTTCCAGCTTGGCTTTGCTGCCGGCTTTCAGAGCGCCTACCAGATGCGGCAGGTCGGCGGACATGACGATCGGCTGGCCATTCATGCTCAGGATCACGTCGCCCACTTGCAGGCCGCCCTTGGCAGCCGGGCCGTCGTCCTGAATCTGCGCGACCAAGGCACCGGCCGGCTTGTCGAGGCCGAACGATTCAGCCAGGTCTTTGTTCACTTCCTGGATCACCACACCCAACCAGCCACGGCTGACTTTGCCGCCGCTTTTGAGCTGGTTGGAAACGTCCATGGCCACGTCGATCGGGATGGCGAAGGACACGCCCATGAAACCACCGGAACGGGTGTAGATCTGCGAGTTGATCCCCACCACTTCGCCCGCCAGGTTGAACAGCGGACCACCGGAGTTACCCGGGTTGATCGGCACGTCGGTCTGGATGAACGGTACGTAGTTTTCATTTGGCAGGCTGCGACCGATGGCGCTGACGATACCCTGGGTCACGGTATGGTCGAAACCAAACGGTGAACCGATCGCAACCACCCATTGCCCGGCTTTAAGGTCCTGGGATTTACCCAGTTTCAGTACGGGCAGGTCTTTACCTTCGATTTTCAGCAAAGCCACGTCGGAACGCGGATCGGTGCCCACCAGCTTGGCTTTCAACTCACTGCGGTCGGCCAGGCGCACGAGAATTTCGTCAGCGTCGGCAATCACATGGTTATTGGTGAGGATGTAGCCGTCTGGCGAAATAATGAAGCCCGAGCCCAGGGACTGCGCCTCACGCTGCCCGCCACCGCCGCCACGCGGGGAGCGTTGTTGCGGCATACCGCGCTCAAAGAACTCGCGCAGCATGGGCGGCAAGCCTTCCAGGTCAGGCATCTGCTGGTTCGAGACTTTGCGATCCGGCAGCTTCTGCGTGGTACTGATATTCACCACGGCAGGCGAAGCCTGCTCCACCAATTGGGTGAAGTCAGGCAGTTCGGCCGCTTGCGCGGACACTGCCTGACCCAGCACCAATACCGTGGCGACTATGGTTAGGTAAGACTTCAAACGTGGTATCGACATACAGCTCCCGTTACGACGAGCAGGGTTGAGCGACAGGGTTCAAGAAACGCCGAAAACTTCGACCGGCATTTTTGTTCCGCGAACAAAATAAGGTCAGAGCCGACAAGCTCTGACCTATAAAAAACATGGGGATTTTTTGCAAGTGAAAATACTGATCCAGAAATTTCATGCTTTCAGCCCCCAACCGCGCAAAGGCTCACATTGAAAGGTCAGGATGAACATAGGATTAACGACTCATGGCTTGGCGGCGGTCTTTTCGCCGCGCACCGACAGCGCGATGCGTTCGGCGGTGCCGATGGGGATTTCGCCTACAACCGTCACCATGACTTCGCCATCGACCGTGTTCAGACGGCGCGACACGGCCACAGTTGGGCCAAGCTGCGTGCGTGTTTCGCTCACACTCGCACCGTCGGTGGACTCAAGAAACACTGAGAAACGTGCAAGCCCGTCGTCGTACATCAGACTGTCGACAGTGGCGTGGGTCTGAGTATCTTTTCGCGAGACGCTGTTGGTGAGCTGAAAACCTGGAGGCAACCAGTCCAGATGCCATGCGTGGGTGGCGGGCACCTCGGGTGCTTTGGTGCTGGAAACAGCCACAGGTGAGCATTCGCTGCTGGGCAGTAAGTCACGATCTGATGGCGCAGCCGAAGTGTTCAGTCGAGTGAACTGAAAGCGCTCCAACAACTGACCCTGCTCATTGAGTAACAGGGACTTTAGCGGCAGCGCGGTTTCACGATCCAGGTACAACTCAAAGCCATATCGGTATTGATCACGGGGAGTAATCGACACAATCACCGCATTCCGACCGGCCACGCGAGATTTGCCAATGACGGCCAGTTCGTAGAATTGAGTTAGTTTTTGCGGATCCAGAGCGCGCGAAGGCGCATCAGGCGAGTTGCCAAGGCCGGCAACCAAGGTGCCACTGACACACTGCGTGCGTCCATCTACGCGCACCAGTTCCTGGGCAGAGCCGTCGAGTTGCAACAGCCGCTCGCGGACGTGACCGTCTTGGACGCGATGCCAGATGTCATGGGTAGAGAAACTGCCGTTACGCTCGTAGACGAACGTACCTGCAAAGCTTTGCTGCTGTTCTGCACGCCCAAGTCGAGTCAGCCAGTCTTGGGCTTCGTCGGCATGGGCGGATAGTGCAAAACAACCACTGAGCAAAAGCGTAAGGAGCGGTATGGCGCGCATAGGGCCCCTTAGCGGTTTAGCGGTTTTCCAGGCTGGCTGCACGAGCGTATGGCAGAGCGCTTTCAGTGCCTTTCAAGGCCGATTCCTGTGCGTGTTGGCGCAGGTAGCCTGGAAGACGCTGGTCCTGCCAGCCGGATTGCCCTTGAAGTACGCCGTTGGCCATAGGGCCGGTGGCATCAGAGCTTTCCTTGTAGCCGGCCAGTACCGCTGGGCCTTTGACTTGCGGACCGGCCATGACCGGTTGCTGAGTCTGCTGGGCCAGTTCGGCACCGGCAATTTCGTCCTGGTTGTACAGGCGAACACCGGCCAACACGGCAACAGTCACCGAGGCAGCTACTGCCAGGCGACCCAGGCTACGCCATGGACCACGAGCAGCTTTTGCCGGAACGGCTTCATCGGCCAACGCGGCAGAAACGGCCGCAGCAATATCCAGACGAGGGATTAAAAGATCCTTGTGCATCACCGCCCGAGCGACTTGGTAACGAGACCAGGTATCACGGGTTTCGGCATCATCAAATGCGTTGAGCACTCGACGAAGTTCCAGTTCATCCGCTTCGTTATCCATCACTGCGGACAGCGATTCCTGCAGGGCATCACGACTCATGGCGGTTCCTCTCTTGGCTGTCGCCGCTGTCTTTAGTTTTCCTGCAACAACGGTTGCAAGGCTTTGTCGATGGCTTCCCGGGCCCGGAAAATCCGTGACCTTACAGTCCCCACCGGACACTGCATGACGCTCGCAATGTCTTCGTAACTGAGACCATCGAATTCACGTAAAGTTAACGCCGTACGCAAATCTTCTGGCAGTTGCTGAATAGTGCGATGAACGGTGCCTTCGATCTCGTCGCGCAGCAAAGCACGTTCCGGCGACTCGAGATCTTTGAGGCCGTGATCACCATCGTAAAATTCTGCATCTTCTGAACTTACATCACTGTCCGGTGGGCGGCGGCCGCGAGACACCAGATAGTTCTTCGCCGTGTTAATGGCGATGCGGTACAGCCACGTGTAAAACGCACTATCACCGCGAAAATTGCCAAGTGCACGGTACGCCTTGATAAAGGCTTCCTGTGCAACGTCCTGCGCTTCATGGGTGTCGTGCACAAACCGCACGATCAACCCGAGAATTTTGTGCTGGTATTTCAGCACTAGCAGATCAAATGCTCGCTTGTCGCCACGTTGAACGCGCTCGACCAGCTGCTGATCCTCTTCCTGGGTTAGCATGAACACTCCTCGTTGTACTCGCAGGAGGCTTGCATAACTAAACGATCAGGCTTGCAAACATAGACTAGGACTTCTCGCAAAAGTTCTCCCCCTCCAAGCAAGTTTCCGGCATGCACTGATTTGGCACACACGAAAAACGCAGCACGGGCTAGGCCGGCTGCGCGAATAATCTTGTCGCCGGTTTTCTGACGCGTCCAATGCTCCCGACGGGCCAATAAACTCAACGTTTTCCCAGCTTTCGGGCAACCTGCTATTGAGTCGGGGCTCATGCAAAAAGTTCCCATCTCAATAGCCGGCCCATATGACCCCAGCTGTGCACCGTAATTTCACATTGCCACGAATGCCCGGCTATTGTGCCGCTCCCCCCCTCTATATACTAGTGGCCCGTGTGACCCTTTGATTCGCCGATCCAGGCGTCCTGTTTGCGCCAGCCCTTTGGATCGCTTTTTGCGGAATCCTTCAAATGAGCCAACAGTTTCAACACGATGTTCTGGTGATCGGTAGCGGTGCGGCCGGCTTGAGCCTGGCACTCACCCTCCCCAGCCACCTGCGCATTGCGGTCCTGAGCAAGGGCGACCTGGCCAATGGCTCGACATTCTGGGCCCAAGGCGGTGTCGCCGCGGTACTGGACGACACCGACACAGTGCAATCCCACGTCGAAGACACCCTTAACGCCGGCGGCGGCCTGTGCAACGAGGACGCGGTGCGCTTCACCGTCGAGCATAGCCGCGAAGCCATCCAATGGCTGATCGACCAGGGCGTGCCGTTCACCCGCGACGAACACGCGGGCAGCGATGACGGCGGATTCGAGTTCCACCTGACCCGCGAAGGTGGCCACAGCCATCGCCGCATCATCCACGCCGCCGATGCTACTGGCGCCGCCATCTTCAAGACCCTGCTCGAGCAAGCCCGCCAACGCCCCAACATCGAATTGCTGGAGCAACGCGTCGCCGTCGACCTGATCACCGAAAAGCGCCTGGGCCTGGACGGCGAACGCTGCCTCGGCGCCTACGTGCTCAACCGCGCCAGTGGCGAAGTGGACACCTACGGCGCACGCTTCACCATCCTGGCCTCAGGCGGTGCCGCCAAGGTCTACCTCTATACCAGCAACCCCGACGGCGCCTGCGGTGACGGTATCGCCATGGCCTGGCGTTCAGGCTGTCGGGTGGCCAATCTGGAATTCAACCAGTTCCACCCCACCTGCCTGTATCACCCGCAAGCCAAGAGCTTCCTCATCACCGAAGCCCTGCGCGGTGAAGGTGCGCACCTGAAACTTCCCAACGGCGAGCGCTTCATGCAGCGCTTCGACCCCCGCGCCGAACTGGCGCCACGGGATATCGTGGCCCGCGCCATCGACCACGAAATGAAGCGCCTGGGCATCGACTGCGTCTACCTCGACATCAGCCACAAACCCGAAGCCTTCATCAAGACGCACTTTCCCACCGTCTATGAGCGCTGCCTGGCGTTCAACATCGATATCACCAAAGGCCCGATCCCGGTGGTCCCGGCCGCGCACTACACTTGCGGTGGCGTGATGGTCGACCAACACGGTCGCACCGACGTGCCCGGCCTGTATGCGATCGGCGAAACCAGCTTCACCGGCCTGCACGGCGCCAATCGCATGGCCAGCAACTCGCTACTCGAATGTTTCGTCTACGCACGCTCGGCGGCCACCGACATCCTTGAACAGCTACCCCGCATCCCGGTGCCCGCTGCCCTGCCGCGCTGGGACGCCAGCCAGGTGACCGACTCCGACGAAGACGTGATCATCGCCCACAACTGGGACGAACTGCGGCGCTTCATGTGGGACTACGTAGGCATTGTGCGCACCAATAAGCGCCTGGCACGGGCTCAACACCGCGTGCGTTTGCTACTGGACGAAATCGACGAGTTCTACAGCAACTACAAAGTCAGCCGCGACCTGATCGAGTTGCGCAACCTGGCCCAGGTTGCCGAGTTGATGATCCGCTCAGCCATGGAACGCAAGGAAAGCCGCGGCCTGCATTACACCCTCGACTACCCGCAGATGCTGCCCGAAGCCCGCGACACTATTCTGGTGCCAGCCACCTACGGCGACTGAACTTCAAGCGCACCCGCAGGCGTCGGTGCACATCGGCGACCTGCGAATCCATCGGCACACAGACCGAACGCACCCACCACTCGCCCTGCACCCGATAGCGCAGCACCACGATCAGCGGCAACGCCAGGCTGTCCGGACGCAGCTGTACGCTGTGCCAGCCGCGCTCGGCACTGAACAATTGCCAGCCATCTTCGTCACGGCGCAGGCCACGAATCGACGAACGGTGAGTCAGCAGAATATGACGCGGCAACACCCAGGCGGCATGGGCCAGGCACACCAGAATGCCGAGGCTTGCGAAGGGCAAATCAATAATCAACAAGGCACCCAGCGCGAACGCCTGGGCAAACAGATACGCCGCCAGCAACAGCCGAGAGGCCTGCCAGCGGCATTCGAAGCGATTACTTGGGCTGGACACGATCCAGAATCTTGCGAACCATGCGCTGCAGCTCCGGATCGTCAGATTCGGCGCGCTCCATGAACCAGCCGAACATGTCCTGATCTTCGCACGTCAGCAACCTCTCATAGAGGTCGCGGTCCACCTTATCGAGTGTCGAGTACACCTCTCTGGTGAACGGCACCAGCAACACATCCAACTCCAGCATGCCACGGCGGCTGTGCCAGTAGAGGCGGTTGATTTCTACATCTTCGACCATGGACTGCTCCTCAAATAGCGCGCAAGTATACAGGCCCGACGGCAGCGGAACACTCGGCTTTGGTCGCCCCATACGGAAACTATCCATTTGCCGGGCGCCCCTCTATGATGCACGCATGACTTTTTGACCTGCGAAGACCCATGGCCGACTCTGCATTTTTCTGCCCCCTGACACACGAAGGCGTCCTTGCCGTCCGCGGCTCCGACGCCGCCAAGTTCCTGCAAGGGCAACTGACCTGCAACCTCAATTACCTGAGCGACACCCAGGCCAGCCTTGGCGCGCGTTGTACGCAAAAAGGCCGCATGCAGTCGAGTTTTCGCATCCTGCTGCAAGGTGACGGCGTGTTGCTGGCCATGGCCACTGAGCTGCTCGAACCGCAACTGGCAGACCTGAAGAAATACGCGGTGTTCTCCAAATCCAAACTCACCGACGAAAGCGCCGCCTGGGCACGCTTTGGCCTGTCGAATGCGGATCAAACCCTGGCCACCCTTGGCCTTGAGCTGCCAACTGAAACCGACAGCGTGGTGCGCACCGACACATTGATTGCCATTCGTGTCTCCCAGAACCGCGCCGAACTCTGGGTGCCTGCCGAACACGCCGAAGGCGTACGCCAGCAATTGGCCAGCCAACTGCAACAAGCTGACTTGAATGACTGGTTGCTCGGCCAGATCCGAGCCGGCATCGGCCAGGTCATGCCGCAGACCCGCGAACTGTTTATCCCGCAGATGCTTAACCTGCAGGCCGTAGGCGGCGTCAGCTTCAAAAAAGGCTGCTACACCGGCCAGGAAATCGTCGCGCGCATGCAGTACCTGGGCAAACTCAAGCGTCGCCTGTATCGCCTGAGCCTCAATGCGGCGCAATTGCCCGAGCCAGGCACTCCGCTGTTCTCGCCCAACCATAACAGCGCGATCGGCGAAGTCGTCATCGCGGCAAAAGCTGACCATTCCATTGAACTTCTGGCCGTGCTGCAAGCCGAAGCTGCCGACAGCGGCGATGTGCACGTCGGCACCCTGGAAGGCCCCGGCTTACAACTGCTCGACCTGCCGTACCTACTGGATCGAGATAAAGAGATCCAGCGTTAATCGCCGCACCTTTTTGCAACACCCTAGAGAGCATGAATGAACAAGCTGGCGGAAAAAGTCCAACAGGCTTTGGTAACGGCCATCGACAACGATGACCTGGTTCTGCCGACATTACCGGAAGTGGCCTTGAACATTCGTCAGGCCGCGGAAGACCCGGAGATCAGCATCAGCCACTTGAGCAAAGTGATCGGTCGCGATACCGCGCTGTCGGCGCGCCTGATCAAAGTGGTGAACAGCCCGCTGCTACGCGCAACCCAGGAAGTCACTGATCTGCATACCGCCATCACGCGGCTGGGCACCAACTACAGCAGCAACCTGGCCATCGGTCTGGTCATGGAACAGATCTTCCACGCCCGCTCCGAAGTCGTCGAACTGAAAATGCGCGAAGTGTGGCGCCGCAGCCTGGAAGTGGCGGGCGTGAGTTATGCCCTGTGCCGCAACCACAGCCACCTCAAGCCGGACCAGGCCGCCCTCGGCGGGCTGGTGCATCAGATTGGCGTGCTGCCGATCCTCACCTACGCCGAAGACCGTTACGAGCTGTTGGCCGACCCGGTCAGCCTCAACCATGTCATCGACAGTATTCACCCGTTGCTGGGTGACAAACTGCTGGGTGTGTGGGATTTCCCGGAAATGCTGGCCAAGCTGCCGGGGCAGTACCTGGATTTGGAGCGTGACTCCCCAAGCCTGGACTACATCGACGTGGTGCAAATCGCCGCACTGTATTGCCACCGAGGCACCGCGCATCCATCGGCCAACGTAGACGTTACCAGCCTGCCGGCGCTCAAGAAGCTGCGCATCGACCCCTACAGCGAAACATTGCGTGCCGAGCTGGATGAAGCGCGCTCGATGTTCTATTGACTACCCCGCGATAAAACTCACCCGCACCTTCAACCCCGCCAATTCACCATCATGCAGGCTGATCTGCGCCAAATGCGCCCGGCAGATCTCGCCGACAATCGCCAGCCCCAAGCCCGAGCCCATGCCCTGCTGGCTGCGGCGGTAGAAACGTTCGAAAACCCGGTCCCGCTCATCCAGCGGGATGCCTGGGCCGTCATCTTCAACTTCCAGGATCGCCGGCGCGGTCACCCGCAGAATCACGTTCCCGCCCGATGGGGTGTGGGCCAGGGCGTTATCCACCAGGTTGCTCAGCAGTTCATTCAGCAAGGTCGGCTCACCGCGCAGCCACACCGGTTCGTCCGCCTCCAATGCCAGGGCAACGCCCCGCGCGTGGGCCAGCGGCGCCATGGCCATGCCGAGTTCCCGCGCCAGCTGGCTGAGGTCAAGCAATTGCGCACCGCCCTCGGCAATCGCCCGCGCGCCGTTTTCGATGCGTGCCAGGGACAGCAATTGGTTGGCCAAGTGGGTCAGACGGTCGGTGCCTTGGGCTGCGGTTTCCAAGGTACTGCGCCACGTCGCCGGGTCGCTGCTGCGCAGGCCCAGCTCAAGCCGGGCCTTGAGCGCCGCCAGCGGGGTGCGCAATTCGTGGGCGGCGTCGGCGATAAACTGCGCCTGGCGCTCGAACTGGCCGCGCAAGCGCTCGGTGAAATGATTAAGCGAGCGCACTAACGGGCCGAACTCATGCTGCACCTCCACCAGCGGCAGCGGGCGCAAGTCGTCGGGCTGGCGTTCTTCCACGGCGGTGCGCAGGCGTTCCAGCGGGCGCAGTGCCGCACTCACGGCAAACCACACCAGCAATAACGCACCGACCGCCAGCATGCCCAGGCGCAGCAAAGTGTCGGCCATCAGGCTGCGAGCCATGCTCTCGCGGGCTTCGTCAGTTTCCGCCACGCGAATTTCCGCCATGCCGTTCATGTTCGGCTCTGACACCGCCTTGAGCAGGCTGACCACCCGCACATGCTGGCCCTGGTACATGGCGTTGTAGAACCGCGCTAACGCCGGGTAATCATCGGTGCGCGGCGTGCCCGGCGGTGGGCCAGGGAGGTTTTCGTAGCCGGAGATCAATTTTCGGTCGATGTCATTGACCTGATAATAGATCCGCCCGGCACTGTCGTAAGCGAAGGTATCCAGCGCCACATACGGCACATTGGCACTCAGGGTGCCGTCCACCTGGGTCAACCCGGCGGCGATGGTGCGCGCAGAAGCCAGCAAAGTGCGGTCATAGGCGGTGTCGGCAGCTTCGCGGCCATTCCAGTAAGCACTCATGCCGCTGGCGAGCATCAGCACCACCAGCAGCAGCGCCAGGTTCCACAGCAGCCGCCAGCGCAGGCTGCTGGGCTTATGCATCACGGGCTTCCAGCAAATAGCCAAGGCCACGGAAGGTCACGATGGCGATGGGCTGGCCGTCGAGTTTCTTGCGCAGGCGGTGCACGTAGATTTCAATCGCGTCGGGGCTGGCTTCCTCGTCCAGGCCGAACACCTGGGAGGCCAGTTGCTCCTTGCTCATCACGCGGCCGGGCCGCGCGATCAACGCCTCGAGCACCGCCTGCTCGCGGGAGGTCAGCGTCATCAGCTCGCCGCCCACGGTGAAACGCCGGGTATCCAGGTCGTAGACCAGCACGCCGCACGCCTGCTGACGCTCGCCGCCCAGCACGCTGCGGCGCAGCAGCGCCTTGACTCGCGCTTCCAGCTCGGTCAACTCGAAGGGCTTGGCCAGGTAGTCATCAGCGCCCAGGTTCAGGCCATGCACACGGTCCTTTACATCACTGCGCGCCGTCAACATCAACACTGGCAGATTTTTCCCACGCGCCCGCAGACGCGCCAACACCTCAAAACCATCCATGCGCGGCAGCCCCACATCGAGGATCACCACCGCATATTCCTCGCTGCTCAAGGCCAGGTCCGCGGCCACGCCGTCGTGCAGTACGTCGACGGTCAAACCCGTGCTCTTGAGCGCTTGGGCAACACTTTCGGCGAGTTGCAGATGGTCTTCAACCAAGAGGACACGCATGGATTTTCACCTCGTTCGGGCATGGTCGACGCCACGCTTTGGCGGGCAGTTTACAGGCGCCGCCTGCCCTGTGAAGCCCGAAAACATTGAAAGGCAGCTGAAAGGTTAGTGAAAGCTTCGCCCTTTAGCATCCAGCAACGGTGGGTAATGCCCGCCGAGCTACCTGATCCGTAGCGATCGAAAAACGCCTCGAAGCGTTTTCGCCAAAATAAGAACAATAACGGAGTACACCACGATGCTGTCGACCCAGCCCCAGGCTTGCCCGCCTGTCCGTTTTTCCCGTCTTGCCAAGACCGCCCTTGCCAGTGCCACCGCCCTTGCCGGCTTTTCGCCGCTTGCCCAGGCTGCCTTCTTTGAAGACAGTAGCGCGACCCTGGAAACCCGCAATATGTACTTCAACCGCGACTTTCGCGACGGCACCAGCGCGCAGCAATCCAAGCGCGACGAATGGGCTCAGGGCTTCATGCTCAACCTGCAATCGGGCTACACCGACGGCACCGTCGGCTTTGGTGTGGACGCGCTGGGCATGCTTGGGGTCAAGCTCGACTCCAGCCCCGACCGCACAGGTTCTGGCTTGCTGCCCACTGACAACGGCCGCGCTGTCGACGACTACGCCAAACTCGGCCTGACCGGCAAAGTAAAGATCTCCGCCACCGAACTCAAGATCGGTGCGCTGATCCCCGAACTGCCGACCCTCAAGCCCAACGACGGCCGCATCCTGCCGCAGACCTTCAACGGTGGCTTGCTGACCTCCAAAGAATTCAAGAACCTGGTGTTTACCGGCGGCCGCCTGGACAAAGCCAAAGACCGCGATTCCACCGACTACGAAGAAATCGCCCTCAATAACAAGAACAGCCGTTTCGTCAGCGGGGCTACCGGCAAGCACTTCAACTTCGGCGGCGTTGACTACAAGCTCGCCGACAAGATCACCGGCAGTTACCACTTCGCCCAACTCGATGACGTGTACCGCCAGCACTTCCTCGGCCTGGTGGCCTCGCGCCCACTCGGCCCCGGCACCTTCGGCACCGACCTGCGCCTGGCCATCAGTGATGACACGGGCGCGGCCCATGGCGGCAAGATCGACAACAGATCCCTCAACGGCCTGTTCAGCTATGCCCTCAATGGCCATAAGCTCAGCGCCGGCTACCAGCACATGTCCGGCGACAGCGCCTTTCCGTATGTGGATGGGGCCGACCCGTACCTGGTCAACTTCGTACAGATCAACGACTTTGCCGGCGCCGAAGAACGCTCCTGGCAAGCGCGCTACGACTACGATTTCGCCAAGCTGGGCATTCCCGGTCTGAGCTTCATGAGCCGTTACCTGTCGGGTGACAACATCAAGCTCAAGAACGGCGAGACCGGCAAGGAGTGGGAGCGCAACAGCGAGATCCGCTACATCGTGCAAAGCGGCACGTTCAAGGATGTCGCGTTTCGCCTGCGTAACGCCACGTACCGCTCCAACTACTCGGCCCGTGATGCGGATGAAGTACGCGTGCTGGTCAGCTATAGCGTCGCACTTTGGTAGTAGCCCCTAAATAACAACAAGACGGAGATTCAAATGACCTATTCACTGCGTAAATTGGCCCTCGCCGCCGGCTGCATGTTGTTCGCCGGCCAACTGCTGGCCGCCGACGAACCCAAACGCCCGGAATGCATCGCCCCAGCCTCCCCCGGCGGTGGTTTTGACCTGACCTGCAAACTGGCGCAAAGCGCGTTGGTCAATGAGAAGCTGCTGAGTAAACCGATGCGTGTGACCTACATGCCCGGCGGCGTGGGCGCGGTGGCCTATAACGCGGTGGTAGCACAGCGCCCAGCGGACGGCGGCACACTGGTGGCCTGGTCCAGCGGTTCGCTGTTGAACCTGGCCCAGGGCAAGTTCGGCCGTTTTGATGAAAGCGCCGTGCGTTGGTTGGCAGCGGTCGGCACCAGCTACGGTGCCATCGCAGTGAAAAGCGATTCGCCCTACAAGACCCTCGACGATCTCGTCAAAGCCTTGAAGAAAGATCCGGGCAGCGTGGTGATCGGTTCCGGCGGCACCGTAGGCAGCCAGGACTGGATGCAAACCGCCCTGATCGCCAAGGCCGCCGGCATCAACCCGCGCGAACTGCGTTATGTCGCCCTCGAAGGCGGCGGTGAAATCGCCACCGCCCTGCTCGGCGGCCACATCCAGGTGGGCAGCACCGACATCTCCGACTCCATGCCGCACATCCTCAGCGGTGACATGCGCCTGCTAGCGGTGTTCGCCGAAGAGCGCCTGGACGAGCCGGAAATGAAGAACATTCCGACCGCCAAAGAGCAAGGCTACGACATCGTCTGGCCAGTGGTCCGCGGTTTCTACCTTGGGCCAAAAGTCAGCGATGCCGACTACGCCTGGTGGAAAGAAGCGTTCGACAAACTGCTGGCCTCCGAAGAGTTCGCCAAGCTGCGTGACCAGCGCGAGCTGTTCCCGTTTGCCATGACCGGCCCGGAGCTGGACACCTACGTGAAGAAACAGGTGGCTGACTACAAAGTGCTGGCCAAAGAGTTCGGCCTGATCCAGTAATCGCCCCTCTTTTGCACGGCTGCGCCCTCTTTAACGGGCGGCGCGGCCCAGGAGTTCCACATGCTCTTACAACGCATTTTCGCCTCGGTGATGCTGCTGGTCTGCGCCGGCCTGGCACTGATGGCCTGGCCGTATCAGGCGGCGTTTTCCTACGAGCCGGTCGGCCCACGTGCCTTTCCGCTGCTGATGCTCGGCCTGATGAGCCTGGGCCTGATCTACATGATCTTTCGCCCGCAGCCAACCAAGCACACCGAAGAAGAACCCGCGCTGGACCGCGAAACCCTGATCAAGATCAGCCTTTGCGTCGCGCTGCTGATCGTGTTCGCCGGCACTTTCGAGCCCTTGGGTTTCATCCTCAGCAGCATGTTGATCGGTATTCCGATGGCACGCCTGTATGGCGGCCGCTGGTTGCCCAGCGTAGTGATCGTCACCCTCATGGCTATCGGCCTGTACCTGCTGTTCGACAAGGCCATGGATGTACCGCTGCCCCTCGGCCTGCTTGAAGTTCTGGAGAACTGATATGGATACGTTCAGCTATTTGGGCCAGGGCTTCGGCGTTGCACTGACCCCTTACAACCTGGTGACCGCGCTGTGTGGCACCTTGATCGGCACCGTGGTCGGCCTGTTGCCAGGCCTGGGCCCGATCAACGGCGTGGCCTTGTTGATCCCCATCGCGTTCGCGTTGGGCCTGCCGCCGGAATCGGCGCTGATCCTGCTCGCGGCCGTGTACCTGGGCTGCGAATACGGCGGCCGTATCAGCTCGATCCTGCTCAACATCCCGGGCGAAGCTTCTACCGTAATGACTACCCTCGACGGCTACCCGATGGCCCGCAAAGGCCTGGCCGGTGTGGCGTTGTCGCTGTCGGCATGGAGTTCGTTCATCGGCGCGTTTATCGCCACCTGCGGCATGGTGCTGTTTGCGCCGCTGCTGGCCAAATGGGCGATTGCCTTCGGCCCGGCGGAATATTTCGTACTGATGGTGTTCGCGATTGTCTGCCTGGGCGGCATGGCCGGTGACAAACCGCTGAAGACGTTTGTTGCAGCGCTGATCGGCCTGTTCCTCTCGGCCGTGGGCATCGATGCCAACAGCGGCGTGTACCGTTTTACCGGCGACAACATCCACCTCACCGACGGCATCCAGTTTGTGGTGTTGGTACTGGGCCTGTTCTCCATCAGCGAAATCCTGTTGCTGCTGGAAAAAACCCACCGTGGCCAGGAAGCCGTGAAAGCCACTGGGCGCATGATGTTCAATGTCAAGGAAGCCGCATCAGTGTTTGTCGTGAACATTCGTTGCGGCGTGCTCGGCTTTATCATGGGTGTCTTGCCGGGTGCCGGCGCGACTTTGGCCAGTGCCGTGGCCTACATGACCGAGAAGCGCATCGCCGGCGCCTCGGGCGAATTCGGTAAAGGTGACAAACGCGGTCTGGCTGCACCGGAAACTGCGATCGGCGCGGCCGCTTGTGGCGCTCTGGTCCCCATGTTGACTCTCGGCGTGCCAGGTTCTGGCACCACCGCAGTGATGATCGGCGCCCTGTCGCTGTACAACATCACCCCCGGCCCGCTGCTGTTCCAACAACAGCCGGACATCGTCTGGGGCCTGATCGCTTCGTTGTTTGTCGCCAACATCATGCTGGTGATCCTCAACATCCCGATGATCCGCATCTTCACGCGCATCCTCGCCGTACCGAACTGGGCGCTGGTGCCGGTGATCGCCATCATCACCGCCATCGGTGTGTACGCGGTTCACGCCACCACCTTCGACCTGTTCCTGATGGTCGGCATCGGCATCTTCGGTTACATCCTGCGCAAGCTGGACTTCCCGCTGTCGCCGGTACTGCTGGGCTTTATCCTCGGTGGCCTGATGGAGCAGAACCTGCGCCGCGCGCTGTCGATCTCCAACGGCGCGCTGGAAATCCTCTGGTCCAGCCCGATCACCTTTGGCGTGTGGGTACTGACGGCGATCATGTTGTTCGTGCCGCTGCTGCGTATCTGGCGTAAACGTGCCCAACAGCGTCGCGCCCTGGCCGATGTCTGAGGTCACCTTTAAACAATGGTGGGCAACACCGCTGGTCGGCCTGGCCGGCGGTTACCTGGCCAGCCTCGTCGGCTGGCCTTTGCCCTATATGGTCGGCTCGTTGCTGGCGATCATCCTGGTGCGTTGCCTCACGCCGTGGCAGTTGGCGGAGATTCCCGGCGGACGCAAATGTGGCCAATGGGTCGTAGGCATCGGCATAGGGCTGCACTTCACGCCGGTGGTGATCGAGCAAGTGATGAGCCACTTCGGCCTGATTTTCTTCGGTGCGCTGATCACCAGCCTGTCGAGCGTGGTCGGCGTGTGGTTGATGCGCCGCAGCGGCGAAGACCGCGCCACCGCGTTTTTCTCCAGCATGCCGGGCGGTTCCGGTGAAATGGTCAACCTCGGCGCCCGTAATGGCGCAGTGCTCAGCCGTGTCGCAGCGGGGCAAAGTTTGCGTGTGCTGGTGGTGGTGCTGTGTGTGCCGGCGATCTTCAAGTACTTGCTCGAAGGCGGCACGCCGCAGTTTCACCCGGCGCCAGTGAGTTGGGGTTGGCTGGCGCTGCTGTTCCCGCTGGGCGCGCTGGTGGCCTGGGGCTGGCAGCGTTTACGTCAGCCAAACCCGTGGTTGTTCGGGCCACTGTTGGTCAGCGCGACTGCCAGTGTTGTCTGGGACTTGCATTACGGCCTGCCGGACGGCGGCAGCCAGATCGGCCAGTGGCTGATCGGCAGCGGCCTGGGCTGCCACTTCAACCGTCAGTTCTTCCGTCGTGCGCCGTCGTTCATGGGCCGTACCTTGATCGGCACCGCCTTGACCATGGCGCTTGCGACGTTGGCGGCGGTGGGCTTGAGCGCGCTGACGCAGCTGGATTTGCGCTCACTCACCCTGGGCATGATGCCGGGCGGCATTGCCGAAATGAGCCTCACGGCAGAGACTTTGCAGCTGTCGGTGCCTTTGGTAACGGCAATGCAGGTAATGCGCTTGTTGTTTGTGCTGTTTTTGGCTGAGCCGTTGTTCAGGCACTGGAATCGTCAGCCGGAAAAAATCTAAGCCTTCAAAAAATTCCAATGTGGGAGCTGGCTTGCCTGCGATAGCGGTGGTTCAGTCAATAAATGTATCGGCTGACAGACCGTCATCGCAGGCAAGCCAGCTCCCACATTAGTTTGTGACTAACCTTTAGAGTGGCGGCAACCGCCACTCAATCGGCGTCTCGCCATTCTGCTCAAGAAACTTGTTGGTACGACCGAAGTGCCCACACCCCAAAAACCCGCGATACGCCGACAGCGGCGACGGGTGCACCGAGGTCAGCACCAGGTGCTTGGTCGCATCCACCAGCTTTTGCTTGCCTTGCGCATGGGCGCCCCACAACAGGAACACCAGGTGCGGCTGGTGCTCGCTGACCACTTCGATCACACGATCGGTAAAGAACTGCCAGCCCTTGCCCGCGTGGGCATTGGCATTCGCGCGCTCCACGGTCATGGTGGTGTTGAGCATCAGCACGCCCTGTTCGGCCCAGCTTTGCAGGCAGCCGTGGTTGGGAATGTCGATGTTCAGGTCGCGCTTGAGTTCTTTGTAGATATTGACCAGCGACGGCGGCGTTGGCACGCCCGGTTGTACCGAGAAGCACAAGCCATGAGCCTGGCCGGGGCCGTGGTACGGGTCCTGGCCGAGGATCACCACCTTGACCTTGTCCAAAGGCGTTGAATTGAGCGCGTTGAAAATCAACGGGCCAGGCGGGTAAATCTCTTTGCCGGCGGCATGTTCCTGGCGCAGGAACTCGCGTAGTTCGGCCATGTAGGGCTTGTCGAACTCATCCCGCAGGGCGTGTTTCCAGCTGGGTTCGAGTTTGATGCGGTCGCCTTCGGTCATGGTGTGTTCATCGTGTAAAAAAGAATGGGCGAACCCTAGGAAAGCCGACCCCGCTTGTCAATTGATCTGACACATCATCGGCACTTTCCTTTGAAGCGTTCATACTGAACCTTCACTTTCTCGATTGAGGTCACGATGAACCTGCACTTCGAAGAGCTGACCGGCAGCGACGGTGCCCGCCTCGCCATCGCCAGCCTGGACGCGGAAAAATCCCTCAACGCACTGTCCCTGCCCATGATCCTGGCCTTGGACGAACGCCTGGAGGCCTGGGCCAAAGACCCGAATATCGTGTGTGTACTGCTGCGCGGCAATGGCCCCAAAGCCTTTTGCGCCGGTGGCGAAGTCCGCAGCCTGGCCCAGGCCTGCCGTGAACTCCCCGGCGAAGTGCCCGCCCTGGCCGCGCAGTTCTTCGCCGCTGAATACCGCCTCGACTACCGCCTGCACACCTACCCCAAACCGCTGATCTGCTGGGGGCACGGTTATGTGCTCGGCGGTGGTATGGGCCTGCTGCAGAGCGCTTCGGTGCGTATCGTCACACCGAGCAGCCGCCTGGCCATGCCCGAGATCAGCATCGGCCTGTACCCGGATGTGGGGGCCAGTTGGTTCCTGTCGCGGTTACCGGGCAAGCTGGGGTTATTCCTTGGCCTCACCGGCGCCCATATCAACGGCCGCGATGCGTTGGACCTGGGCCTGGCAGACCGTTTCCTGCGCGATGACCAGCAGGAAGCGTTGATAGATGGCCTGCTGCAATTGAACTGGCAGGAACAAACCGCGATGCAGCTCAACAGCCTGCTCAAGGCGCTCGCCCAGGAAGCCGTCGACCAGCAACCCGAAGCGCAATGGCTGCCGCGCCGTGCGCAGATCGACGAATGGCTGGATGTGGCTGATGTGCGCTGTGCCTGGCGCGCCTTGAGCCCGTTACGTGAGCACGCCGACCCGCTGTTCAGCCGCGCCGGCAAAAACCTGAGTGAAGGCTGCCCGCTGACCGCGCACCTGGTGTGGGAGCAGATCCAGCGGGCGCGGCACCTGTCGTTGGCCGAGGTGTTCCAGATGGAATACACACTGAGCCTCAATTGCTGCCGTTACCCGGAGTTTGCCGAAGGCGTGCGGGCGCGCTTGATCGACAAGGACCAGACGCCCCATTGGCACTGGCCGGATATCAATACGATCCCGGACGCGGTGGTGCAGGCGCATTTCAACAAGGTGTGGGAAGGCCGGCATCCGCTGGCGGATTTGTCCGATTACTGAAAAGTGTCGCCCACAAAAAACGGCGCTTCCTGCGCCGTTTGCATTCAAGGCCTGTCAGCGGTGACCGCCGCGGCCACCTCCATGATCGCCACCCCGACCGTGCCCGCCTCTGCCGCCGTGATCGCCCCAACCCTGGTTCGGATAAGGCCGGTAACCGCCCCTTGGGCCCGAGGGGTAGTAGCGCGGGGCCGGTTGGTAATAACGCGGCGCCGAGTAGTAACGCGGTGCGGGGGCGTAATAGCGCGGAGCCGGTGCGTAATAACGTGGCGCCGAATAGTACGTGCCACCGCCGTAGTAATACGCCGGCGCCGGCGCGGTGTAGACCTCGGATCGATAGTAGCTACCGCCTCCATCGTAGTAGGGCACACAAGCAGAAAGGGTAAGACCGAGTAAAGCGCTGAGCAGCAGTCGTCGATACATGGCGGCCTCCTGGACCGCGGAAGAGCACCTCCAGCGACGCGGGAGGGCGGCACCCGGCTTTCGCCGAATGACACAGTATCGGACATCGAAAACCAGATCTGGTGCGTTTTGGTAACAACTTGATACATGACCGTAGGCGGTCGATACGATCCGTTGCGCATCCCGGTAACTATCAAGTTACTTTATCGATTCAGTAAATTTTGCTGGCCCGGAACCTTGTCGATTGCGATGATGCCACTATGACATCGCACATGGCCAGGGAGGCTCTATCGTGCGCCCCTCGCCAATATCGCCGGATTAGAGTCATGAAAATTTCAACCAAGCTGCTGCTTTCATTCCTACTGTGCGCACTGGTCACCCTCGGGGTTGGCCTGCTGGGTATCAAAAGCGTCGTGCGCCTTTCCAGCGCATTGGAACTCACGTTCTCCAACAACCTGGTTTCCGTCAGCAACACGGCAAGTACGCTCAATGGTCTGGTCGCCCACAACCGTGGTCTGTACCGTTTGCTGGACGCCAGCAAGGGCGACGTCTCCGCCCAGGACCGCGACCGCGTGACCCAGGACATCGCCAACGAACTCAAACGCAGCCAGAGCGCCTACGCCACCTACCGCGCCACGCCGCTGGCAGACGACGAACGGGCAGCCGGTGACAAGCTCGACCAGATCTGGCCCACCTACATCAGCAACTCCGAGCGCATCGTCGCGATGATGAACGGCGGCCAGCTCGAGCAGGCGCGCGCTCAGCTCAACAGCACCAACAATGAGCTGTTCCGTCAGGCGCGCGAGCTGATCCGTGTGATTATCGATTCCAACAACCGCCAGATCCAGGAAGGCGCCGCCGCCGCCGCCGACCTACGCAGCAGCGCGTTGACCTGGATGATCAGCGGCATCGTGCTGGCCTTCATCATCGCCCTCATCATTGGCGTGCTGATCACCCGCCTGATCACCCGCCCTATCGCCCAGGCCGTCGAGAGCGCCCAACGCATTGCCAAGGGTGACCTGACCCAAGCCATCATCACCGACCGTACTGACGAAGCCGGAAAATTGTTGATGGCATTGGCCGACATGCAGGGCGGGCTGAAAAGCACGCTGGTGGAAATCGCCAACGCCGCCGACCAGCTCGCCTCCGCCGCTGAAGAACTCAGTGCGGTCACCGACGAAAGCAGCCGTGGCCTCACGCGCCAGAATGACGAAATCCAGCAAGCCGCCACTGCCGTCAACCAGATGACGGCGGCGGTGGATGAAGTGGCAAGCAATGCGGTGTCGACCTCCGAAGCCTCGCGCCAGGCCACCACTGAAGCGGAGGAAGGCCGTGAGCAGGTGGCGCAGGCCGTGTCCGGTATGAGTTCGATGGTGGTCGAGATCAACGATTCGACACAATCGGTGGCCGACCTGGCCAGCCAGGTGCGCGAGATCGGCAAGGTGATCGACGTGATCCGCGGTATCGCCGACCAGACCAACCTGCTGGCCCTTAACGCCGCCATCGAAGCCGCACGCGCGGGTGAGCAAGGCCGTGGTTTTGCGGTGGTGGCCGATGAAGTCCGCGCGCTGGCCCATCGCACCCAGACCTCCACCGTCGATATCGAAAAAATGATCGGCGAAGTGCAGGTCGGCGCCGATGACGCCGTGGCAGCCATGAACAAAAGCCTGACCTGGGCCAACAACACCCAAACCCTGGCGCAAAACGCCGGCGAAGCCCTGGAACGCATCACCGCCAGCGTGGCGAAGATCAACGAACGCAACCTGGTGATCGCCTCCGCGTCGGAAGAGCAGGCGCAGGTAGCCCGCGAAGTGGACCGCAACCTCCTCAACATCCAGGACCTGTCGACCCAGACCGCTGCCGGTGCCAACCAGACCAACGCCTCCAGCCAGGACCTGTCCCGCTTGGCCACCTCATTCAACGTGCTGGTCAGCAAGTTCCGGTTGTAACCGCCTCATTGCAGTGCGCCAACGCACCCGAGTGGCGCACGCATACCCCTCTTCCCCGCCACGCCCGGCCGTAAACCGGGCCTCTGGCCCAGTTGGCACGACTCTCGCTTTGCCTCTCCCGTGCAGGATTCATCACAGGTTCGCGGCACCACAATTTGCAATGGCCGACTAGGGTTCCGGCTCGCTTGAAAAGCGAGTGGCTGGTCCGAGAGTTGGCGACCTCCAGTTGAGGTTACACGGCGGGATAAAAGCCCGGGAGACAAGCCACCGTTCACGGTGCCGCGTTGCTCCTGCTCGCCCATGTTCAACTGGAGAAGCCCCATGCCCACAATCCGTTTACCCGCCCTGCTCGCCGCCGCCTTCGCCGCCGTGCTGAGCTTTCAAACCCAAGCCGCGACCAAAGACCACTTCAGTGTGTGCTGGACTATCTATGCCGGCTGGATGCCGTGGGAATACGCCGGCAGCCAAGGCATCCTCGACAAGTGGGCCAAGAAGTACGGCATCAAGATCGACATGGTGCAGCTCAATGACTATGTCGAGTCCATCAACCAATACACCGCTGGCCAGTTCGACGGCTGCACCATGACCAACATGGACGCCCTGACCATTCCCGCCGCCGGTGGTGTGGACAGCACCGCGCTGGTGGTCAGCGACTTTTCCAACGGCAATGATGGCGTGGTGATCAAGGGCACCGGCAAGACCGTGGCCGACCTCAAGGGCATGAACGTCAACCTGGTGGAACTCTCGGTGTCTCACTACCTGCTCGCCCGCGCCCTGGAATCCGCTGATCTCACCGAAAAAGACCTCAAAGTCGTCAACACCTCCGACGCCGACATCGCCGCGGCCTTCAACACCGACCAGGTGCAAGCCGTGACCACCTGGAACCCGATGCTCTCCGAGATCAAGGCTAAACCGGGCGTCACCCAAGTGTTCGACTCCAGCAAAGTGCCCGGCGAAATCATGGACATGATGGTGGTCAACACCCAAACCCTCAAAGACAACCCGGCCCTGGGCAAAGCGCTGACCGGCGCCTGGTTTGAAGTGGTCGCGCTGATGAACGCCAAAAACGCTGCCAGCACCGCGGCGCTTGAACATATGGCCAAGGCCTCCGGCACCGACCTCAAGGGTTTCCAGGCGCAACTGGACACCACCAAGCTGTTCGCCACGCCCAAGGAAGCGCTGGCGTTCGCCACCAGCGCGCAACTGCCCGCCACCCTGCGCAAGGTCGCCGAGTTCTCGTTTGAACACGGCCTGCTCGGCGAAGGGGCCAGGGACGCCAGCGCCGTGGGCATGAGCTTCGCCAATGGCATCACCAGCGGCGACACCGCCAACCTCAAGCTGCATTTCGACCCCAGCTACGTGCAGATGGCCGCCGACGGCACGCTGTAAGAGGACCCGGCCATGCGCCTGATCAACCGTCACCCGGAACGCTCCAGCCGCCTGCTGTTGGTGCTGCTGCCGTTCGCCCTGCTGCTGTTCGCCTACTTTGTAGGCTCGGCCGAGCGCCTGGCGGATAACCCCAACGACAAACTGCTGCCCAGCGCCGCGCAAATGGGCGACGCGGTGAAACGCCTGGCGTTCAGCGCCGATACGCGCACCGGTGAATATGTGCTGTGGCAAGACAGCGCCTCCAGCCTGCGCCGCCTGGCGATCGGCTTGGGCATCAGCGCCCTCGCCGGCCTGTGCCTGGGCATCGCCGCCGGCACACTGCCGTTGTTTGGCGCGCCGTTGTCGCCACTGCTCACGGTGCTGTCAATGGTGCCGCCACTGGCGATCCTGCCGATTCTGTTCATCGTGTTTGGGCTGGGAGAGTTGTCCAAAGTCATGCTGATCGTCATCGGTGTAACACCGTGCCTGGCGCGCGACCTGGAACAGCGCGCCCGGGAAATACCCGTCGAGTTGCTGGTCAAGGCACAGACCCTCGGCGCCTCCACCTGGACCCTGATGCTGCGTGTGGTGCTACCGCAACTGCTGCCACGTCTGCTGATCTCGCTGCGGCTGATGCTCGGCTCGGCGTGGTTGTTCCTGATCGCCGCCGAAGCCATCGCCTCCACCGACGGCCTCGGCTACCGGATCTTCCTGGTGCGCCGCTACCTGGCGATGGACGTGATCTTGCCCTACGTGGTGTGGATCACCCTGCTCGCCTGGCTGATGGACTGGGGCCTCAAAACCCTCACACGGCGTGCGTTCCCCTGGTACGAAGGAGCGCGGCCATGAGTTTTATCAGCGTCAACAATGTGTGGCAGCGCTATGGCGAACAGGTGGTGTTGGAAGGGCTCAACCTGCACGTCAATGAGGGTGAGTTTTGCACCCTGGTCGGCACGTCCGGCTGCGGCAAATCGACCTTCCTGCGCTTGTTACTGGGCCAGGAAACCGCGAGCAAAGGCCAGATCCTGCTGGACGGCCAACCACTTGCCGGCGAGCCGGATGCCAGCCGTGGCGTGGTGTTCCAGCGTTACTCGGTGTTCCCGCATTTGACGGTGCTGGACAACGTTGCGCTTGGCCTTGAGCTACCGCGCTCGCCGCTGCTGGGACGGCTGTTCGGCAAAGCCAAACAAGACGCACGGGAACAGGCCGCCGCCCTGCTGCAAAAAGTCGGCCTCGGCCACGCACTGGACAAATACCCGGCGCAGCTCTCCGGCGGCATGCAGCAACGCCTGGCCATCGCCCAAGCCCTGATCATGAAACCCCGCGTGTTGCTGCTGGACGAACCCTTCGGCGCCCTCGACCCGGGCATTCGCAAAGACATGCATCAGCTGTTGCTGGCGCTATGGCGCGAAACCCGGCTGACGGTGTTCATGGTCACCCACGACCTCAGCGAAGGTTTCAGCCTCGGCACACGCTTGCTGGTGTTCGACAAAGTCCGTGTCGACCCCCACGCCCCCGGCGCCTATGGCGCGCGCATCACCTACGACATCCCTTTGAACAGCGAGCGCCGCAAAGCGCTGGCCGCCGAACTTGGAGCGACTTGCAAATGACCGATTCCATTCAACTGTTCCCACCCTTCGCCGAAGAAATGCTACCCGGCGGCGGCCACCGCTCCTTTGTGCTCAAGCGCGGCCAACTGCTGCGCCTCACGGATATTCGCGGTGGTGCCAACGTCAGCCTGACCCTGCTCAATGCCAATGAAAAAACCGAGCGTCTGAACCTGCCCGACAGCCTCAAATGCCAACACACCGCCAAACTCACCCGCGGCCACTGCCTGTACTCGGACATGGGCCGCGTGCTGGCCGCCATCACCGCCGACACCTGCGGCTGGAGCGACAGCATCGGCGGCGTGCTGTGCGCCGCCGAGGTCGCTGAAAAGTACGGCCAGGGCCGTTATCAGGAGCTGCGCAACGGCTTCTTTCGCAACGGCACCGACAACCTGCTGGTGGAATTGGGCAAGTGGGGGTTGGGGCTTAGCGACCTGCTGATGACCCTCAACCTGTTCAGCCGGGTCAGCGTTGACGAAGGCGGCGGCCTGCACTTTGTGCCGGGCAATTCCAAAGCCGGCGACTACATCGAACTCTACGCGCCGATGGACACACTCGTGGTGCTGACCGCGCTGCAACACCCGATGGACCCCAACCCGAACTACGCGCCGCAACCGCTGAAACTCAGCTGGATGAACGCCGATTCCAGTGTCGCCGAACACTGCCGCACTTCGCGCCCGGAAAACGAGCGCGGCTTTATCAACACCGACCGCCTGTTCGCCTGAGGAACTGCCATGTCTATCGCACTGAAACAACCCGAGGCAGCCGTGTACCGCGCCACCATTCCTGCTGGCGAGCCATGGCTGATGGAGGTCAAGGCCGGGCAGACCCTGCGCATCCTCGACCTGGAGGGCAACCAGGCCGTCGACACGCTGTTCTACAGCCGCAAAAACCCCAAGGAACGCTACGACGTACAGCGCACATTACGCCGGCAAAACCGCGTGTACCTGAGCACCGGCAGCGTGCTGTATTCCAACCTTGGCCAGCCGATGCTGACCATCGTCGATGACACCTGCGGGCGCCACGACACCCTCGGCGGTGCCTGTGCCCAAGAGAGCAACACCGTGCGCTACGCCCTGGAAAAACGCTACATGCACAGCTGCCGCGACAACTACCTGCGCGCCTGCGCCCACGACGGTCGGCTGGGTAAAGGTGACATCGGGCCGAACATCAATTTCTTCATGAATGTGCCGGTCACCGCCGACGGCGGGCTGACCTTTGAAGACGGCATTTCCGCGCCCGGCAAGTACGTCGACCTGCGTGCGCAGATGGACGTGATCGTGCTGATCTCCAACTGCCCGCAACTGAACAATCCATGCAATGGCTACAACCCGACGGCTGCGGAGTTACTGGTATGGAACTGAAAATAAAACGCCTGCGTAAGTGGTTATTCGCCCTGTGCCAGTCCCGAGCCGGGCAATGCATCCGAAAACACTAGCGATCAACTGTGGGAGCTGGCTTGCCTGCGATAGCGGTCCATCAGCCAACCGATAAGCTGACTGCCCTACCGCCATCGCGGGCAAGCCCGGCTCCCACACTGACCACAGGCACTGCGGACGACCGCAGTGCTCCCTCACTTTGCGGGACGGCCCGCAGGGTTTTGCCATGTTCGAAAAACTCTTGATCGCCAACCGTGGCGCCATCGCCTGCCGCATCCTGCGCACCTTGCGCGAGCTGCAGGTCAAAGGCATCGCCGTATACGCCGAAGCCGACGCAGCCAGCCTGCATATCCAGCAAGCCGACGAGGCCTACAGCCTCGGCGAAGGCGCGGCGGCGGCCACCTACCTGGCAGTCGAAAAAATCCTCGCCACCGCCAAGGCCTGTGGCGCCAAGGCGATTCATCCTGGCTACGGTTTTCTCTCAGAGAACGCCGCCTTTGCCCAAGCCTGTGAAAATGCGGGGATAGCCTTCGTCGGTCCGACACCCGAACAGCTGCGCGTATTCGGCCTCAAGCACACGGCGCGGGCCTTGGCCAAACACCATCAAATTCCATTATTGGAAGGCACCGAGCTGCTCGACAGCCTCGATACAGCGTTGCTGGCGGCCGAAACCGTGAGCTATCCAGTCATGCTCAAAAGCACCGCAGGCGGCGGTGGCATCGGCATGCGTGTGTGCCGCAATGCGACAGAGCTGAGTGAGTCCTTTGAAGCGGTCAAACGCCTGGGGCAAAACAACTTCAGCGATGCCGGTGTGTTTATCGAGAAATACATCGAGCACGCCCGCCACCTGGAAGTGCAGGTGTTCGGCGACGGTTTGGGCGACGTCATCGCCCTTGGCGTGCGCGACTGTTCCGTGCAACGGCGCAACCAGAAAGTCCTCGAAGAAACACCCGCGCCGAACCTGCCCGACGGCATGGCCGAAGCCTTGTGCACGGCGGCCATCACCCTGGCCAGGGCGGTCAATTACCGCAGCGCCGGCACCGTAGAGTTCATCTTTGACAGCGCTGACGGCCGCTTCTACTTCCTCGAAGTGAACACGCGCCTGCAGGTAGAACACGGCGTCACCGAACAAGTCTGGGGCGTCGACCTTGTTCGCTGGATGGTGCAATTGGCGGCGGGTGAACTACCTGCGTTGAGCGAATTGAAGCTGCACCCTCAGGGCCACGCGATTCAGGCGCGGCTGTATGCGGAAGATCCAGGCAAGGATTTCCAGCCGAGCCCAGGCCTGTTAACCCGTGTGGATTTCCCGACGGCTGAAGGTTTGCGGATCGACACCTGGGTGCAAGCCGGTTGCGAGATACCGCCCTACTTCGACCCGATGATCGCCAAGCTCATCACGTGGGCGCCGACCCGCGAACAGGCGCGTCTGAATCTGCATCAGGCATTGAGCGACAGCCAGCTCTACGGCGTGGAAACCAACCGCGACTACCTGCGCCAAATCCTGCTGGCCACGCCGTTTGCCAGCGGCCGCCCGTGGACGCGTTGCCTGGAAGGCCTGGTCTACAGCGCCAGCACCTTCGAAGTGCTCAGCGCCGGCACCCAAACCAGTGTGCAGGACTACCCCGGCCGCCTCGGCTACTGGGCCGTCGGTGTGCCGCCCTCCGGGCCGATGGACAGCCGCGCACTGCGCCTGGGCAATCGCCTGCTGGGCAATGACGACGGCGCGGCGGCGCTGGAAATCACCATGAATGGGCCGCTGTTGCGCTTTAATTGCACGGCGGTCGTCGCTGTTACCGGCGCAGCCATCACGCTGTTGCTGAATGACCAACCAGTGCCGATGAACACCGCGTTGCGGATTGAAGCAGGCGCGGTGTTGAGCCTTGGCAGCATCATAGGTGTCGGTGCGCGCAGCTATCTGTGCCTGCGCGGCGGGTTGCAAGTGCCAGATTACCTGGGCAGCAAAAGCACCTTCACCCTCGGCCAGTTCGGCGGGCACGCCGGGCGCGCTTTACGGGCTGGCGATGTGTTGCATTTGCTGCCACTGACAGACGCCGACGCCGGCCAGCAATTGATCGCTGAACCCCTGCCTGCGGTGCGCACGCTGCGGGTGATTTATGGCCCGCACGGCGCGCCGGAATACTTCAAGCCTGAATACATCGACACCTTCTTCGCCACCCAATGGGAAGTGCACTTCAACTCCAGCCGCACCGGCGTGCGACTGATCGGGCCAAAACCTTTATGGGCGCGCACGGACGGTGGCGAAGCGGGGCTGCATCCGTCGAATATCCATGACAACCCCTATGCCATCGGCGCGGTGGATTTCACCGGGGACATGCCGGTGATCCTGGGGCCGGATGGGCCGAGCCTTGGCGGGTTTGTGTGCCCGGTGACGGTGATCGAGGCGGACCTTTGGCAGTTGGGGCAACTCAAGGCCGGGGACAAACTGCGGTTCGAACCGGTGAACCTGAAAACCGCCCGCGACCTCGCCCTGAAATGGGATCAATGTGGGAGCTGGCTTGCCTGCGATCCAGACAACTCGGTACCTCAGGCAGACCACATTGATGCCATCGCGGGCAAGCCCGGCTCCCACATCGACCGTGGCCCACTTACGATCGGATCGCCTGTGGTGCTGGAGTTGGGTGAAGGCGACACCCGCCTCGTCGCCCGCCTCGCCGGCGACACTCACCTGCTGCTGGAAATCGGCGCCCCCGAGCTGGACCTGGTGCTGCGCTTTCGTGCTCATGCACTCATGCAAGCCCTGGAAACTCTCGCCCTGCCAGGTGTCATCGACCTGACCCCAGGCATCCGTTCCCTGCAAATCCACTACCAGCCCGAACAACTGCCGCTGGCTGGTTTACTGGCGTTGATCACCACGCAATGGGCCGCCGTGTGCGCCACCCCCAACCTGCAAGTGCCCTCGCGCATCGTGCACTTGCCGCTGTCGTGGGACGACCCGGCGTGCCAGCTGGCGATCGAAAAATACATGACCACCGTGCGCAAGGACGCGCCGTGGTGCCCGAGCAACCTGGAGTTCATTCGCCGCATCAACGACCTCGCCAACCTCGACGAGGTGCGCCACACGGTGTTCGATGCCAGCTACTTGGTGATGGGCTTGGGTGACGTCTACCTCGGCGCTCCGGTGGCCACGCCGCTGGACCCGCGCCACCGTCTGGTGACCACCAAATACAACCCGGCGCGCACCTGGACCGCCGAGAATTCGGTGGGCATTGGCGGCGCTTATTTGTGCGTGTACGGCATGGAAGGCCCGGGCGGTTATCAGTTTGTGGGCCGCACCTTGCAGATGTGGAACCGCTACCGGGAGGTCTCGGCGTTTGATGGCAAGCCGTGGTTATTGCGGTTCTTTGACCAGATCCGTTTTTACCCGGTGACGGCTGATGAGC
This sequence comes from Pseudomonas sp. WS 5146, assembly GCF_012985495.1. Taxonomy (NCBI): domain Bacteria; kingdom Pseudomonadati; phylum Pseudomonadota; class Gammaproteobacteria; order Pseudomonadales; family Pseudomonadaceae; genus Pseudomonas; species Pseudomonas sp. WS 5146. The sequence continues at coordinate 385,833 of NZ_JAAQWL010000002.1, read as the reverse complement.
TGGTGCAGATCCGGCGCGACTTTCCGCTGGGGCGCTTTGAATTGAGCATCGAGCACAGCCAGTTGAACCTCGCGCAGTATCAGGATTTCCTCGCGCGCGAAGCCGCAAGCATTGGCGCGTTTCGTGAGCATCAGCAGCACGCCTTCAATGCCGAGCGTGAACGCTGGATTGCCAGTGGCCAAGCGCATTTCGACAGTGAAGAACTCGCGGCACCACAAGGTGCAGACACGCCGTTGCAGGCCGACCAAATCAGTGTCGACAGCCCGATCGCCGGCAACCTCTGGCAAGTCCAGGTGGCTAACGGCGAGCGCGTGTCGGCTGGCGATGTGCTGGTGATTCTGGAGTCGATGAAAATGGAAATCCCGGTAGTGGCGCCGTTCGCCGGCACCGTGCGCGAGATCCCCGTGCAACCCGGCAGCGGCATCGGCGCCGGGCAACGGGTGGTGGTGCTCGAACGTGACTGACTCTTCTATTTCTACAGGCGGACAAGCCATGAATCTGCAACTGGACAACCTGCGCAATGCCTACCTGAGCGGCGACACCACGCCCCGTGAAGTGCTGCTGCACCTGCGCGAAAAAGCCGCGCACTTGAACCCCGATTATCACCTGTTTATCCACTTGCTTACCGAAGCGGAGCTGGAGCCGTACCTGGCCGCATTGGACGCGCGCGAACCGGCTGAGTTGCCGTTATTCGGCGTACCGTTTGCGATCAAAGACAACATCGACTTGGCTGGCATTCCCACCACCGCCGCGTGCCCGGCGTTCGTCTATGTGCCGCAGCGCAACGCGAGCATTGTCGAGCAGTTGATCGCCTTGGGCGCGGTGCCAGTGGGCAAGACCAACCTCGACCAGTTCGCCACCGGGCTCAATGGCAGCCGCTCGCCGTATGGCGCGTGCCCCAACAGCGTATTGCCGGAATATCCGTCGGGCGGTTCCAGCGCCGGGTCGTCACTGGCCGTCGCGTTGGGTGTCGCGAGTTTTGCCCTGGGCACCGACACGGCCGGTTCCGGGCGGGTGCCGGCGGCGCTGAATAACCTGGTGGGGCTCAAGGCGAGCAAAGGCTTGATCTCCACAGCCGGCGTGGTGCCGGCGTGCCGCACGCTGGATTGCGTCACCACCTTTACCCGCACCGCGCGCGAGGCCAGCCAGTTACTGGCGCTGACTGCCAAACTCGATCCGTTGGATGCGTACAGCCGAGCGAACCCGGCGTGGAATGATGCATCGGCGTTTGGCGCACCCCGCGCGTTTCGTTTTGGCGTACCGCGCGAGCAGGACCTGGAGTACTTCGGCTGCGAGCAAGGCCCGCAGTTGTTTGCGCAGGCCATCGACCGCTTGATTGCACTGGGTGGCGAGCCGGTGACGCTGGACCTGTCGCCCTTCCTGGAAGCCGCGCGCCTGCTCTACGAAGGGCCGTGGGTGGCTGAACGCTACAGCGTGGCCGGTGAACTGATGGAGCAGAACCCCGAGGCCGTGCTGCCGGTGATTCGTGCGGTGCTGGCCAAAGCGCCAGCGGTAAACGGCGTACAGACCTTCCGTGCGCAGTACCGCCTGCAAGCCTTGAAAGCGCAGTGCGATGGCATGCTTGAAGGCCTCGACTGCGTACTGACGCCGACCATAGGCCGCCCGGTGACGCTGGAAGAACTGCGCGCCGAACCGGTGCTGCGCAACGCCGAGCTGGGCTACTACACCAACTTCATGAACCTGCTGGATTACGCCGCCGTCGCCGTGCCCAGCGGCTTTATGCACAACGGTTTGCCTTGGGGTGTGACGCTGTTTGGCCGAGCGTTCACCGACCAATACCTGTTGGGCGTGGCGGATGCGTTGCAGCGCCAGCACGATACGTCGCTGCCTGTGCCTGTCGGCAGCGCAGGTCATGACTTTACCCGGCTGGTGGTGTGCGGCGCGCACCTGCAGGGGCTGGCGCTTAACGGCCAATTAGTGCGGCGTGGCGCGCGTCTGCTGGAGCGCACCCACAGCTCGGCCGACTATCAGTTGTTCGCGCTGGCCGGTGGGCCACCCTGTCGCCCCGGCATGTTGCGGGTGAGTGAAGGCGGCGTGGCCATTGAGGTGGAAGTGTGGGAGCTGCCGAGCCGCGAATTGGGCTCCTTCCTCACCGGTATCCCCGCCCCCTTGGGCCTGGGCAAGGTGCAACTGGCCGACGGGCGTTGGGAAACCGGCTTCATCTGCGAGCCCTACGGCTTGACCGGCGCCGTGGACATCAGCCACTTCGGCGGCTGGCGCGGCTACCTGCGCAGCTTGCAATAGTAGGGCGGGGCTGTATCGTGCAGGGAACTGCGCGATACAGCCCGAACCGACATGACCACACCCACCCTTTGCCCTGCCTGCGGTGCCCGCAACGACTGCACCCTGGCCGACCCACGCACCGCCGACCAAGCCTGTTGGTGCTACAGCGTCACCATCGACCCGGCGGTACTCGAAGCGCTGCCCGATGAACTGCGCAATAAGGCCTGCCTGTGCCCACGCTGTGCGCAGGTAGATGCGCAATTGCGTGGGGCTGAACAGCCGTAATGCGCGTTGATCGTTTCCTCAGCAACCTGCCGCGTTTCAATCGCCAACAAGTGCGTGTGCTGCTGGTTGAGCGACGGGTGACAGTTGATGGCGTGGCCGTCAGCGACCCACACCATGAAGTGCGAGCATTCAGCCGCGTCTGTGTCGATGATGAGGTACTGCAAGCCGGCAAACCGGCGCGTTATTTCATGCTGCACAAACCCCAAGGCTGCGTGAGCGCTACCGCCGACCCGGTGCATCCCACCGTGCTTGATTGGCTGAGTGAACCGGACACGCATGAGCTGCACATCGCCGGCCGTCTGGACTTCAACACCACCGGGCTGATGCTGATCACCAACGACGGCCAATGGTCGCGGCGCCTGACACAGCCCCAGACCAAACTGCCCAAGGTTTACCTCGTTGAAACCGAGCAGGACATTGGTCCTGAGTATGCAGCCACCTTTGCCGCTGGCCTGTATTTCGCCTTTGAAGATCTCACCACTCAACCCGCCGAACTTGAGCTACTCAGCCCCAGGACCGCACGTCTGAGCATCATCGAAGGCCGTTATCACCAGGTGAAGCGCATGTTCGGGCACTTTGATAATAAAGTGATTGGCCTGCACCGTGAGCGGATGGGGCCTTTGGTGCTGGATAACGCCCTTGCGCCGGGCCACTATCGGCCGCTGACTGACGACGAGATCCGACAGGTCTGACGACCGTTCAGCCGGTGATGGCAAAAAACCAGCTTGGCGCCTTGCGAGCTGGCGCCTGTGCTGCTTGAATCAAGACGTCAGCCAAATTATGACTGGCGAGTCGCCCCATAACCTCCAAGAAACACCTTGCCCCGCCCGCGCTTGATCTATGGGCGTTCCAGGCAAACAGCCCGCCATAACAACACCCGTCGGCCAGCCGTTATCGGACCGACATGGGCCTCATCTTCCAGGCGTATGCCTACCTGTCATAAAGCTCGTGCAGAGTGATCTGCGCGCCCTACCCGCTTGCCAGGAGTCTTACGACATGAGGCCAGAAATCGCTGTGTTGGATATACAGGGTCAGTATCGGGTTTACACGGAGTTCTATTGCGCGGACGTTGCTGCAAAGACCATCATCCTGGTCAACGGCTCCATGGCCACCACGGCATCCTTCGCTCAAACCGTGAAAAGCCTGTACCCGCAATTCAATATGGTTTTGTACGACCAGCCCTACGCTGGCCGCTCCAAAATCCATAACCGTCATGAGCACATGCTGACCAAGGAAGTCGAAGGCCAGATCCTGCTGGAACTCATCGAACACTTCGGCGCCGAACACGTGCTGTCGTTCTCCTGGGGCGGCGCCGCTGCCCTGGTCGCCCTCGCCCACCGCCCGCGCCGGGTGGAAAAGGCCGTGATCAGCTCGTTCTCGCCGGTGATCAACACCCCCATGCGCGACTACCTCGAACGCGGTGTCGACTACCTCGGCAACCTCGACCGCCACGGCGTCGGCCACCTGGTCAACAGCACCATCGGCAAACACCTGCCGTCACTGTTCAAGCGCTTCAACTACAAGCATGTGAGCGGCCTGGCCGAGCATGAATACGGGCAGATGCACTTCCACATCAGCCACGTGCTCAACAGCGACCGGCTGTGCTACCTAAAAGCCGCCAGGCAGATCGACATTCCGGTGCTGTTTTTGAATGGCGAATGGGATGAATACACCAGCGCCGAGGATGCCAAGCTGTTTGGCCAGCACGTGGCCAACAGCAGCTTCAGCACCATCCAGGCGACCGGGCATTTTCTGGACATGGAGCACAAGGCGGCCTGCAGGGACAGCCGGGATGCGGTGGTGGGCTTTTTGAAACCAGAACGCCAGGTGAGTCGGTTGCGTTATCACCAGGGCCAGACGCAGCATGCGTTTGCTATCTGAAAGGCGGCTTATGTGGGAGCCGGGCTTGCCCGCGATGCAGGCGCTGCGGTGTGCCAGTCACACTCAGGTGATGCAATCGCAGGCAAGCCAGCTCCCACACAAGCTTGATGAACCCAACTTACACATTTTTCGAAGAAAAACTTCAAATCCCGGCGAACATCTGGTACAAAGTCAGCCGCTTTGAGCGGGTATAGTTTAGTGGCAAAACGAAAGCTTCCCAAGCTTTAGTTGAGGGTTCGATTCCCTCTACCCGCTCCACTCAGATTTTGGTCTTGCGTCAGGTTGGTTCTGGCGGGAGATGCACCAAAAAACCGGCCCTTGGTGGCCGGTTTTTTTATGTTCTAAATTTGGCTTCATGCGTGAGCGACCGGTTCCGATGCAGGGTATCTGGCTCCCCTTCCCCTTGGTATGTGCGGCCTGGGAAGGCAAGCCTGTTGCAGGGCGTGAAAAACCTACGCGGCGCGGTCCACGCGGTCTTGCGCCGCTTCTACCAGCATCAGCCCCAGTTCGATCATTTGCTGAATGGCCAAGGCCAGGTAGCGATGTTGAGAAGGCAGGCTTTCGGCGAACTCGTTGGTCATGGCACCCGCGCCGGCAATGGTTTCGTAGGCGTTGGCGAGCAAGGCTTCAGTGTTGGCTTCGGGGCGGACGCTGAACAGGGTCGCGGTGGGGTTACAGGAGTCAGTACACATCTGTTGATCCTCGGTAAGGACCACCTTCCAGAGCTACTAAACAATGGGTGGCGGCTGTATGCAGGTTAGTAGACCGGCGGATCAACGAAACCGGCGCACCCGAAAGTGCCCTGCGTACAGCCACCATTGAGGACAGACATCGAGATGCCTGACTGATAGGACAGCCATACGCCGTTGATCAAATCGGGCTACTAAACCCGACCGCTGATGGGCAGCGGCAGACGAACCTTAAAGCGCTCGTCCAAGGCGTACAACTCAGACGATTCTGTGTGTTGTGTAGGCAATAACGCAACATTCAGGACCGCTGTACCGTTCTCTTTCAGACTGTAAATTCTGGCAATAGGAAAACCCTGAAGAACGTTTGAAACCGGCACGCCCTCGCATCACTCTCCCCAGCCTTCGACACTGACGTGTCTCTTGCCAACCCGTATCCAAGTAGATACAGTGAGATTCTGTGAGGCCCCGTGCGTTATTCGATCCAGCAAACCCAAGCCTTCACTCAATGGTGCTCGGCAATCCGCGATCTGCGAGCCAAAATCACTATTGCTCGACGTATCGAGCGAGCCAGTGTGGGAAATCTGGGTGATTTCAAGATGCTGGGCGGCGGTATTTCAGAGATGCGGATAGACGTGGGTACGGGTTATCGCGTTTATTTCACCCTGCGCGGCAGGGAGGTCGTCATCTTGCTGGCAGGTGGCGACAAGTCTTCACAAGAAGCCGATATCCGGCGAGCAAAAAAATTAGCAAAGGAGATTTGAGCATGACTCAAACACTGACGACATTTGATATGGCCGAGCTGCTCGACAGTGATGAGGCCATCAGCGAATACCTTTCTCAGGTGCTGGCTGACGGTGACAACGAAGAGTTCCTTCGCGCCGTAGGCTACGTCGCCAAAGCCCGTGGCATGACAAAAATCGCCACTGATGCGGGTGTAGGACGCGAGAGCTTGTACAAGGCATTTGCCCCGGGCGCAAAACCGCGTTTTGAAACGGTTCTGAAGGTGCTTCACTCACTGGGCATTGATCTGTTGGCTCGGCCTGGGCATACCAGCAATTATTCGATTGTTTGAGGCGCACACCCCCGCTGCACCACCCACGCCAGCGGCAACGTCACCAACAACATGCCCGCCAGTACCATCACCGCCACCGGTACACCCAGCGCGTCGCCCACCCCACCGAATACCACGGGTGCCAGCGCGCCGCCGCCGATTGTGCCGGTGTAGAACACCGCAAATGCTTGCTCGCGTTTTCCCGCCGCCGCCAGGTCCGGCACGGCGCCGTACAGCACTGAAGAAGTGCCATTGAGCATCAGGCCCAGCAGCGGCAGCATCACCATCAGTCCATTCAGCGGCAGGTACACGGCGGCTATGATCAGCAGCGCCGTGCTGGTTTCCGTCAGCCATACGGTTTTCATCATGCCGATGCGGGCACCGAGGTAGCCGCAGAGCAATTTGCCGAACGCGCCACCGATAAACAGCAGCGTCAACGCCAGGCCGATGCCGGCAGTTCCCGCGCCCTTGGCTTGCAGCAGAAACGGCAGGAAGGTGAGAAAGCCCATGCGCACGGCGCTGTCGAGCGTGCCGGTAAGCATCAGGGCGCGCAGGCCGGTAATGGAACCGGTTCCGCTGAGGGGTTTGGCTTTTTTTACAGAAGCGGTTTCGGACATTTGCGCAGGCACTAGCCACCACAACAACCCCGCCGCCGCCACGCCGAGCAAGCCCAACAGTGTGGCACTGGCGCGCCAACTGATGACGGTGAGCAGCAAGCCGACCAACCCCGGGATCAGGGTTTTGCCGATATCGCCGGAAAAGTTGTATTGGGACAGGGCTTGCTTGACCCCGCCGCCGTCCTCATAAGCATCAGCAATCATCGAAGAGGCTAATGGGTGTTGGGTGCTGGCGCCCAAACCGCCTAACAGCAACGCCAATAGCAGCATGATCAGCCCAGTGGCCTGCCCCACCAACAAATAAGCGACGCCAGCAAGCGCCGTGCCGCCCACCAGCATCGGCATGCGCCCCCATCGTCGGGCGGCGCGGCTGGCCATCAGCTGAAACACGGCCATCATCCCGGAATAGGCACCGCGCAACAGCCCGATCTGCGCGTAGGAAAGAGCGAACTGTGCCTGCCAGATCGGCAGCAGCACGTAGATCACATCCGTGAGGCCATCGTGTACGGCATGGGCGCCGCACCCGGCGATCAGCGAGCGGCGGCGGTTTGAGGTTTCGCGGGCAGGCACAGCGCTGGTGTCGGTCATGATGCTTGGATCAACTCAGGTTTAAGGGGCTTCCAGCCCGTCAGGGCGATCAGCAACGTCAGCAGTTGAAAGCCGATAATCAGCGCTACACACCCAGCCCAGCCCCAGCGCTCCCACATCAAGGCGGGGACGATGGCACCACAACTGCCGCCCAGGTAATAACAGGTGAGGTAAACGCCCACGGCGCCTGCCTTGTTGGCCTGCGCGGTGGCACTGATGAACGCGTTGGCGGCGGCCTGGGCGAGAAAGACACCGGTCGAACTGAGCGCCAGGCCCGCCACGATGCACCCCAGCGACGGCGCCAGGGTCAGTGCCGAGCCACTGATACCCAGCACGGCAGCCACAGCTAGCAGCTCGGCGTGGGGCCGCGCTTTGCTGAGGCGGCCGGCGATAGGGATCACGATCAAGGCCAGCAGAAACACCATGTACAGCGTGCCCAAGGCCGCAGGCCCGAGGTTGAAAGGCGGTAGGCCAAGGTAGAGTCCCGCGTAGGTAAATGCCGCAACCTGGGAGAACAACACACAAAACCCTACGGCGTAGGCAGCTACCAATGGCTTGCGAAAAACGCCTGACGAAGCAGCCTTGACCGGTGCGACTCGCGGCGGGTTATCGGGCAGCAAAAACTGAATGAACCCACCGACCATCAGACTCAATACGGCCAACAATTCAAAGGCCTCGCGCCAGCCGACATATTCGGTCATCACGCCGGTGACGAAGCGCCCGGCGAACCCGCCCAGTACGGTGCCCGCCACATAGAGGCTGGTGACTTCGGTCACCGTGGCGCCGTGCCAGCGGTCGCCGATGTAAGCCACGCTGGTGGCAAACACCACCGGGATCAACATGCCTTCCACAAAGCGCCACACCAACACTTCGACAAAGCTGCCGGCGTAGGCGGTCATCAGCGCGGGCACGGCCAGTAACAGCGCGGTCACAGCGATGACCGTACGCTGCTGGAAACGCCCGGTCAGCCGGCCGACAAATGGCGCGGTCACTGCCACCGCCAGGGTGGTGACCGTGATACTCCAGCCCGCCGCCCTGGCGCTGATATGAAACTGCTCGGCGAACGTGGTCAGGATGCTCTGGGTGGCATACAGGTTTAGAAACGCCGCGCAGCCACACAGGAACAGGGCAAGACGGGCACAATGCAGGCGCGGTTTCATGAAACCTCTCGTTTTATTTTGTGAGGTCTTTATAGAATGGCCAGCGGGTCTTAAACCAATACCGAATTCGAACCGATCAATACCCAGGGATCAGGATGCTCGACCTACGCAAGCTGCGTTACTTTCTGACGGTCGCCGAAGAACTGCACTTCGGTCGCGCAGCCCTTCGCCTGCATCTGGCCCAGCCGCCGTTGACCCGGCAGATCTCGGCGCTGGAAACGGAGTTGGGCTTCAAGTTGTTTGATCGCACCAGCCGCACGGTTTCCCTCACCGCTCAGGGCCGTTCGTTCTTGCCCTATGCGCGTAGCGTGTTGGAACAGGTGGAGCTGGCACAGGTAATCGCCGGTAAATTGGCCGCCGGGACCGCCGGGCAACTGACCTTGGGTTACGTCAGTTCGATCGCGCTGTCGGACCTGTTCAGCCAGGCGATCCAGGCCTTCGCCCAGGGTTTTCCCGATGTGCAGTTGACCTTGGTGGAGTGCGCTTCCGGCAGCCTGGGGGCACAGGTGGCAGATGGGCGCCTGGATGTCGGCCTGAGTCGTCTGCTGCCGCAAAGCCAGGCCGTGCAAGCGCTGTCGCTGGGTGAGGAGCGCTTGTGGGCGGCGGTTTCCAGTGAAAGTCCGTTAGCCGGCCAAACGCAGGTGAGCCTGGCGCAGCTCAGTGCTTACCCGCTGATTCTGTTTCCGCCCGATTACGGGTCGGGGTTGAACCAGTCGATCGAGCAGTTGTACCGACACCACGGCGTGCCCCTGCGTGCGGGGCCGACCGGGCGGCAGATCACTTCGATCATTGCGTTGGTGGCCGCCGGGCAAGGCGTGGCATTGGTGCCCGAATGTACGCAGAGCTTGATGAACAAGGGTATCACCTATAAGCCCATGGTCGAGGTGGATGCCTGTGCGCAGCTGTTGGTGCTGACGCCTGCGACCAGAAAAAGCCTGTTGGCTGACGCATTTCTCGCCGTTCTCGCCCATGTCTTAAACAACGAGTAACACTTCGAAAATCCCCGCAATACCTCTCTAAGACGCCGTTTTCAAAGGCTCATACACTTCATTCAGCACTTACCGAAACGCCGGTCGTCAGCCGTCGGTAGGTAGAGTGTTGATAATTTATTTTCAGTGGTTATAGTCACCACCAACACACACCACAAGGAGGTGCTGTGGATAGCCGATATTTGATAGGTCACATTGTTGCGGATGGCTGGTACCTGGTACGCACCCGAGGCAGTCACCACCACTTCAAACACCCGACCAAACCGGGGTTGGTGACGATTCCTCATCCAAAGAAAGACCTGTTGGACAAGACCGCCAAGAGCATTTTGAAACAGGCGCTGCTGAGCTGAGCGCCCCTGGAGAGCAATAGACATGCTTTACCCCATCGCAATTTCAACCGGTGACGAGGACCACGCCTGGGGTGTGGAAGTGCCGGATATTCCTGGCTGCTACTCCGCCGGCGACGACCTGGACGACGCCATGGCCATGGCCCGCGAAGCGATCGAAGGGCACTTTGAAATCCTTGCAGAGGATGGCGCGCCGATTCCCACCGCTCAGAAAGTCACCCTGCACGCGGCCAACCAGGCATATGCCGGCTGCATTTGGGCCGTGGTTGATATTGATGTCACTAAATATCTGGGCAAAGCGCAGAAGCTCAATATCACCCTGCCGGGTTACCTGCTGAATCGAATTGATGAATACGTGTTGCATCATCCTGAAGAAAAAAGCCGTTCCGGCTTTCTGGCATCGGCAGCACTAAAGGTTCTGCAACAGGAACATTGACTTAAGCAAATTCCTAAAGCGACGAAGACGACCTTCGTTAAAAATGCGCACATATCTTACCCATGAGCAGAGCCAATGCGCGTGCCTGTACAAAAAACTGAGAGCCAAGTCGTTAGAAAGGTGGTGGGGCTGGTATTGATCATTCCACTGCTGTTACCGCTGACGCCAATCCCTTTCGGCCTGAGGAGCCTGGCGTCGATAGCGGCTCTGGCGGGATCCATCTATGGCGTCTGGTATTCAAGGCAGAACGCCAGCCGAGGCATCACACTCTGCGCAACCGCACTTGCGCTACTTAACCTCGGTTCATGGGTAGCACTGTCGACGCCCTCGATCGTCTGGTTCATCTATTTCGTCGCTTGGGCCTATGGTTCCGGTAACTGGATTCACTGGAGCATTTAGTCCCAGTAGAATTTGACCGCAAGAAACTGGGTTTCCCAACCGCCCACAAGGTGGATAGTGGCCCCCTACATCGTCAAGGAGCCCGCTCATGCCCTACCAATACAAGCTCATGCCTTCCCCCGTCGGCCAGCTCACCCTGGTGGCGCGCAACGGCAAACTCAGCGCCATCCTGTGGGAAAAAGAACGCGCCAATCGCGTGCGTCTGGGCGAGTTGCATCTAGCCGACGACAGCCCGGTGTTATTGGAAGCCGAGCGCCAGCTACGGGAATACTTTACCGGCACCCGCAATCAGTTCGATCTGGCGTTGGACTTCGACGGCACCGATTTCCAAAAACAAGTCTGGCAGGCACTGCTGACCATCCCCTTCGGCGAAACCCGCAGCTACAGCCAGATTGCCCAGCAGATCGGCAACCCCAAGGCCGTGCGCGCGGTAGGCGCAGCCAATGGCCGCAACCCCATCTCGATCGTCGCGCCCTGCCACCGGGTGATCGGTGCTTCGGGCGGGCTGACCGGGTTTGCCGGTGGGCTTGAGGCCAAGCAGTATTTGCTGGCGCTTGAGGATCGCGGCCAGGCAAAGCTGGCCCTCTGATTACGCGTCTGCAAGGGCGTCACGGGTAAAGGCCTGGCACTCGTACAAAGGTTCGAAACCTAGTTGCCGGTACAGCGCGAAGGCACCCTGCGAGGCTTCTAGAAAGCATCGCAGGGCCCCGAGGCTCGACGCGTGCAGCAGAGCGGCATGGATCAATCGAGTGGCGTACCCTCTGCCACGCAAGCCCATGAGTGTGCCGATATCGCTAAGCCGGGCCTCGCCATCACACAGGGACAGCACCAGCGAAGACCTTACCTGCCCCTCATCGGACAAGGTGAAGTGATAAAGCGCCTCACCCGCGTCCAGGGCCCGCTGGTGGCGGACCTGATAACGCGCAACCTCCTCGGGCAGCCTCATGAACGCACTGCCAAAGGGCTCAGCCCAATCGTTCATGTTCCGCGTGAGCTGGACCTGCACACCGCTCTCGCCCACCCATGGCGCCAGGCACGCCAGGTCACCCACCATCGCGGTGGTCTTTTCGACCGGCTTAAAGCCGTGTGCCAAAAACACCTCACCCAACGCTTCGACCTGTTCCTCATGGATCACCACGCGTATTGCCTGCGTGGTACGCCGGATAAGCTCCAGCGGTGCGGCCAAAGCGTTATCCAGCAAAGTGCTGCCAACCCGGATAAACAACAAATTGAACGGGCTGAAATACTCATCCGTGAAGTAAGCATTGATGCCGCCGCTGTATCGACGATGCGTTGGGCACACCGCGGCAAAAAAATGCTCTTCGGTTTTACCGTAGAGCGTGGGCAAATCGCAGGCGGCGTTAGCGTGCATGGGAGAACATCCGGATAAAAAAACCAGTCTTGCTCCCGCCATTCAAAGGCGCAGTAGGCCAATTCCTAAGATAGCCGGAGGAAAAAGCACGACATTGTTCTAACCCTAAAATGTAAAAAGAAATTTCGAAGCGGGCCTGCGGTCCATAATTTCATCACCCTCCGGTCAAGGAAAAACGGTCATGAAATTCTCTGCAGTCTCCCAATCTCTGTCCCGTTGGGCAGGCAGTGCCCGCACGTTCTACGTGGCTGTCGCACTGATTTTCCTGTGGAGCCTCAGCGGGCCATATTTCCACTACAACGACACCTGGCAACTGATCATCAATACCTCGACCACCATCATCACCTTCCTGATGGTGTTCCTGATCCAGAACACGCAAAACCGCGACAACGACATCCTGCATATCAAGATCGACGAGTTGCTGCGCGTCTCCAAGGATGCGCAAAACGCCGTGCTGAGCCTCGATGGCCTGGACCGTAAGGAACTGGAAAAACTGCGCAGCGAATACCGCAGCATCGGCGCCGCAGGCAATGTCAGCCTCAACAGCAGTTGCGGCGAAGTAGTCGACGATGCGGTGACCAACAAAACCGATCTGAACCAGGCATAAAAAAACGGCGGTTGGAGAAAGTCCAACCGCCGTTTTCTATCTCAAGTGACGGACTCAACCGTCGCCTTGATGACCTTTGCCATAGGTCGACGCCAAGGCACGGGCCTTTTGCAGGCGCTCCTCCAACTTGGGCAGCGTTTCATCCACCAGCGCTTTGATTTCCGGCACATCCGACGCCGCACCTTCCTGTTTGAACAGGGCAATGGCGTCTTCGTTTTCCTTGACCTGTTGCGCGGTGTAGGCCGCGTCGAAGGAGTCGCCGTCCTTGAGTTCGGGCATCAAGGTTTCGGCTTTATCGACGATCTTCTCGCGCGGGGCCACCGGCAAGTCGAGTTTCTTGGCGATGGCTGCCAGGTGCTGGTTGGCCTGGGTGCGTTCGTTGATCACCTCGATGGTGTAGTCCTTGATTTCCTGGGACGAGGTTCTGGCGTGGGCCATGCGACTGGTTTCAATATCGGCCATCCCTTTGGCCGAAGCCTGCTCGATGAATTCAGCAGGCGACTGGGCGAAAGCATTGCTGGCGCCGAGGCCCAGCAGCATCGCGAAACTGGCGGTGCGTAACCGGATAGCCATGCGGCTCATGATGGGTTCCTCCAGGTCAAAAATAGGTGCGGGAACAGACGCCCCGCCCTGAATTCGAATTTTCAGGGCGGCAAAGGTTTAGAAAAAACTCGCCAGTGCGACGAACGGTCGTCGCTGTATCAGGCCGGTTTGCTGCCAAACAGGCCCGGCAACGCATGCGCCAGGGCATTGATGGCGAAGCCGATAAACATCACGCCACAGAGTTTGGTGATAAGGATTTCATGGCGCTGATACACGGTGCGCACACGTTGGGCGCCGACCACGCCGATCAGAATGGCATAGGCCAGCAGGCCACCGATAAAGCTCAGGAAGATCAAAGACGGCAGCATCGCCCACGTCAGCAACTCGGCACGGCTGGACAACAACGCGGTGAAGGTCGCCACGGCCACCGGGTAAGCCTTGGGGTTGGTGAGACCGAACACAATGCCGTGCCAGAACGGGTGCCGCGCCGCGTCCTGAGGTGCATCGCTGCTGCGCCGCTGGGTACGGATCGCACGCCAGCCGAGCCAGAACAGGTATAAACCGCTGAGCACGCCCAGTGCATCAAAGGCTGTGCTGCCCACTTCCCGCGCGCCCACGATGGCAATCAGCGCCGTGCTGCACCACACCACGTCACCCAGCAAATGCCCGCACAAAAAACCCGCCCCGGCACGGCGACCACGGGCAGCGCCGATACCGAATACGGCGAGCACGCCCGGACCGGGCGTAATGCCATAGATAAAACCCGAAGCAAGCACGGCGAACAGCAGGGATAGGGTCATGGGCGCGACTCTGATAGACGGTGATGAGGTGGATCGATTCTGCACGTTCCGCCGCTACGGGTAAAACTTCATTCCTGCATAAGGCTTGGCGCGACAGGCCTGCAAACGTGAGGCCAGATCGCCGACGTGGGCTTCGAGCTTGTGGCCATCGGGGTCGAGAAAGTAGAACGACGCGCCTTCACTGCGGTTGTCGCGCCATTCCCGCACCTGCGCAGCGCGCAGGCGCGCCACCAGCGCCGCAAAATCACCGGTATCGGCGGTAAACGCGTAGTGCGTGTATTCAGCCGCAGGCTCTGGCGAGCGCAATGGGTCGAGGGACAAGCACAGCCATAAACCGGGTAGGGACAAATAGGCGCCGCCGTCCCAGGTCGCATCGAGCCGAAGTTGCAACAATTGATGGTAGAAGCCGATGCTGCGGTTCAGGTCGGTGACGGCAAGGGTCAGGTGGTTAAGGCCGCAGAGCATGGAATGTCCTTTTATCTATTCACCCAGTGACGAACGGGGCAAACCGTTTTTGCGATGACGATGTAGTATGTTGCACTACACATCACTACATCGAGGCTCTTATGTCTGTTATGTCTCTACGCATACCGGAAGACGTCGCCGACACGCTTGCCAGTCTCGCCAAGGCGACAGGGCGCAGCAAATCCTTTCTAGCCGTAGATGCATTACGCGAATACCTGACGCGTGAGGCCTGGCAAATAGAGGAAATTCAAAAAGCATTGAAAGAAGCTGATGCGGGCGACTTTGCGACAGCGGCCGAAGTAAAAGCAGTCGCCGATAAATGGCGTAACAATGCAGGTTGATTGGCTGAGGGCTGCCCTCAGGAATCTTGACGATGAAGCGGCCTACATTGCCGAAGAAAACCCGAAAGCTGCCCATGAGTTCGTGCAGGCGATCTTGACCGGGCTTGAACATGTCGCTGAATTTCCGGCAATGGGCAAAGAAGGCAGAGTGCCCGGCACACGCGAATGGGTAGTGCCCCGATGGCCCTATATCGTTCCCTACCGTATTCGAGATGGCCGGTTACAGGTGATGCGAATTTTTCATACACGCCGCCAGCCACCCGCTTCCTGGTAGCCACGGTTCAGACGGACAATACACCCTGCACCTGCCCAATCAACCACTGCAACCCCGAATCCCCGCCCCGCCGCGCATGCCACGCCAACTCAAACGCAAACGAAGGGATATGAAACGGCGGCGGCACAGCCAGCAGGTGCTGCTGATCGATGTTGAGCAAGCCTCTGGATGACACCGTCAAAATCAGGTCTGTGCCCTGGATCAACTGCGGTGCCACGCCCCAGTGCGGCAGGCTGATCGCCACATGCCGGCGCTCACGAATTGCCGTCAACGCCCGTTCGATCTCCGGGGTGCCACTGCCGCGCATTTCCAGCAACACATGCGGACGCGACAGGTAAGCGGGCAGATCGAGCACGCCGTTTTTCGGCAGGCTTTCGCGGTCAATCAGGCAGGTGTAATGCTCTTCGAATAACGGCGTGGTGCGCAGTTCGGCGGGCATGTCGGGGAACACCCCGGCGGCCAGGTCGAGGTCACCATTGAGCACGCCATCGACCATGCCTTCGCGGCTGGCCTGGACGATTTGCAGGTCGATGCCAGGCGCTTCACGGCGCAAGGTGCGGACCAGCCCCGGCAGGAAAATCGCCGCGCTGTAGTCCGACATCGCCACACGAAACCGGCGCTTGGCCGATGCTGGATCAAACCGGTTGGGCGCCAGCAGCGCCTGCACTTGGGCCAGGGCTTCGGCCAGTGGCGCGGCCAGCTCCAGGGCGCGGGCGGTCGGCACCAAGGCACCGCCCTGGCGCACCAGCAATGGGTCACCAAGCAGATCACGCAAGCGCGCCAGCGCATGGCTGACCGCCGGCTGGCTCAGGTGCAGGCGCTCGGCGGCGCGGGTGACGTGTTGCTCGCTGAGCAAGGCGTCGAGGATCACCAGCAGGTTGAGGTCGATGCGACGCAGGTCATTCATCAGCTGCATGCTCAGCATAAGAACTTGGAATTTAAATTTGCGCGACGAATAGCCTAGAGTCCAGCAAAACCTCTGGGAGAACTGAGATGACGACGTTGCATTGGGTAGGTCTGTTGGCACTGGCGGTGATCGCCGGCGCGGTGGTGCCGTTTCAGAGTGCGATCAACGCAAGCCTCGGGCGCGGGCTGGGGCACCCGTTGTGGGCCACGCTGGCGTCACTGCTGGTGAGCATTATTGTGTTGCTGCCGGTCATCATCGCGCTGCGCCTGCCCTTGCCGAGCCTGGCCTTTATCACCAAGGCGCCGCTGTGGATATGGGCCGGAGGCGCGTTTGGCGTGTGCTTTATTTCGCTGGCGCTGATGTTGCTGCCCAAGCTCGGCGCGTCAGGGTTTATTGCGCTGGCCATGGCCGGGCAGATTCTCGCTTCGCTGCTGCTCGATCACTTTGGCCTGTTCGGCCTGATGGAACGCCAACTGACAACGCCCCGCGTGCTGGGGGCGTTGTTGTTGATTGGCGGGGTGGTGTTGATTCAGTTCAGCGCCACACCGGCCCGCGCCCTTGCCACGGCAGGCTGATCAGCCCCTGTCGAGCGTGCGCAGTTTTTGTGGCAAGCCCCACAGCAGCAGCGCCGCCGCCAACAGCGCACACACGCCGATCACATACAGCGCCGGCGTGGTGCTGCCGGTGAGGTCCTTGATGCGCCCCACCATCACCGGGCTGACAATACCGCCGAACTGCCCGAGGGTGTTGATCACCGCAATGCCACCGGCCGCACCCGCACCGGCGCCAGCCAGCAACTTGGGCGGCAGCGTCCAGAAGGTCGGGATCGCGGCAATAATGCCCGCGCCCAACAGGCCCAGGGCGATGATCAGGAAGGTGGTGTGGTCGGCAAAGATCCCGGCGCAGAAGAAGCCAATGGCGCCCAGTACCACCAGGCCGCAGACAAACTTGCGGCGCTCACCGGTGGCGTCCGACAGTCGCCCGATCACCACCATGCTGATCGCCCCGCACACATAGGGAATGGCGGTGAGCAGGCCGATCATCACCGGGCTCTGGGTGCCGGCACTGCGGATCAACTGTGGCGCCCAGAAGTTGAGGCCGTAAGACGCCACCTGGATCAGAAAGTAGATAAACCCAAGCATCAAAAACCCTGGAATGCGGATCGCCGAGAGCAACGAGCCACCGTGCGCGTTCGGCTCATGCTTGGCGATGCGGCTCGACAGCAGGGTTTTCTCGGCAGGCGTCAGCCAATGCGCGTCTTCAATGCGGTCCTTGAGCAAGGTCAGCACCAGAAAACCCAGGCCGATGCAGGGCAAGCCGCCGAGCAGGAACAGCCAGTGCCAGCCGCGCATTTGCAGTACGCCGTCGAGGTGTTCCAGCACCAGGCCGGAAAATGGCGCGCCGACTAAACCGGCGAAGGCCGAGGCCAGGAACAGCATCGAGGTGATGCGCCCACGAAAGTGCTGCGGGAACCACAGCGTCAGGTAATACAGCACGCCAGGCGCAAACCCCGCCTCCATTGCGCCGATGATGAAGCGCAGGCCATAGAACTGCCATTCGGCGGTGACAAACACCATGGCCGCCGTGGCCAGGCCCCACGACATCATGATGCGCGCGATCCAACGGCGGGCACCGACCTTGTAGAGCATCATGTTGCTCGGCACTTCGAACAGCACATAACCCACCACAAAAAAGCCGGCGCCCAGGCCATAGGCGGTGTCGCTCAGGCTCAGGTCGGTTTGCAGCTGGAACTTGGCGAAGCTGATGTTGATGCGGTCAAAAAACGCGAACAGGTAGCACACCATGATCAGCGGCATCAGGCGCCAGGCGACCTTGCTGACCAGGGCTTTTTCGGCATCGATTTCAGCGGCCGGGCGCACGCCGGCCTCTAACGTATTAGTGCTCATGGTTTCTCTCCAGCGGGCTGCTCACAGGCGCCCGATTGTTTTTGTTGTCTGGTAGCGCGTTACAGCGTGGCGATGTAAGCCGGTGGCGGGTGCAGGTCGCCATTGCGCCCGGCCTTGGCCACTTGGCCGGGCAGTTCATGCCCAAGCAAGGCCGGCAAGCGACGGGACATTTGCAACAGGTGCGGCAGGTCGATGCCGGTGTGAATGCCGACCTCTTCGCAGAGGTTGACCAAATCTTCGGTGCAGATATTGCCTGACGCGCCCGGTGCAAACGGGCAACCGCCGAGGCCACCCAATGCCGCGTCAAACCGGCGGGCTCCAGCCTCGTAAGCGGCCAGCACATTGCACAAACCCAGGCCACGGGTATTGTGAAAATGCAGGGTCAGATCGCTGGCCGGCACCTGTTGCAGCACGCGCTTGACCAAACGTTCGACCTGTCGCGGATTGGCCATGCCGGTGGTGTCGGCCAACGTGATGCCCTGAATGCCCAACTCGCGATAGGCGTCGACTATTTGCAGCACGCGGTCTTCATCGATCTTGCCTTCGAACGGGCAGCCAAAGGTGGTGGCAATGCTGCCGTTGAGCCGCACCGGGTGGTCGGCGGCAAAGCTGACGATATCGCCAAACGCCGCCAACGATGCCTCGCAACGCATGCGCATATTCGCCAGGTTGTGGGTCTGGCTGGCGGACATCACCAGGTTCAGCTCATCGGCGCGCGACTCGATGGCGCGCTGGGCGCCCTTGAGGTTGGGGATCAGCGCCACATAAATCACACCGGCCCGGCGCTCAATGCCCTGGAACACCTGCTCGCCATCACGCAACGCGGGAATGGCCTTGGGCGACACGAACGAGCCCGCCTCGATTCGCGAAAAACCGGCCTGCGCCAGCGCGTTGATCAGCGTGATCTTGTCGGCGGTTTCAACCCACGTCGGTTCGATCTGCAAGCCATCGCGCGGGGACACTTCCTGCACGATCAGCGCGTCAGAATAATCAGTGATCATTGCACCACTCCCGCGGTTTTCAGGCGTTGGATATCGGCGCCGGTAAGGCCCAGGCTGCCAAGGATGTCATCGGTGTGCTGGCCCAGGGTCGGGCCTTGCCAGTTCACACCACCGGGGGTTTCAGAAAGTTTGGGCACAATGCCGGGCATCTTCACCGACACGCCGCCGGGCAATTGGGCATTGAGCAGCATGTCACGCGCCTGGTAGTGCGGGTCGCTGACGATATCGGCCACCGAGTAAATGCGCCCGGCCGGCACCTCGGCGGCTTCGAGCGCGCTGAGCACCTGGTCGATAGGCAGGCTGCTGGTCCAGTGGGTAATGGCCGCATCGAGCAGGCCACTGTTGGCGGCGCGGCCGTCGTTGTGGGCAAACTCCGGCGCTTCAGCCAGGTCGGCACGGCCGATGGTGTGCATCAGGCGCTTGTAGATCGGGTCACTGTTGCCGGCGATCACCACATAGGCGCCGTCGGCAGTCAGGTAGGTGTTGGACGGCGCAATACCCGGCAAGGCGCCGCCGCTGCGCTCACGCACATGGCCGAGCATGTCGTATTCGGGCACCAGGCTTTCCATCAGGTTGAACACACTTTCGGCCAGTGACACATCGACAACCTGCCCCTCGCCCTGCCCGGTCTTGACCCGCAGCAGCGACATCAGCGCGCCGATCACCGCGTGCAACGAGGCGAGAGAGTCACCCAGGCTGACGCCAACCCGCGCCGGCGGAGAGTCGGGGTTGCCGGTGGTGTAGCGAATGCCGCCCATGGCCTCACCGATCGCACCAAACCCTGGGCGATCGCGGTAAGGCCCGGTCTGGCCGTAGCCGGAGATACGCACCAGAGTCAGCTTGGGGTTCAGCGCATGCAGCACGTCCCAACCCAGGCCGAGTTTCTCCAGGCCGCCAGGGCGCAGGTTTTCGATCAGCACGTCGGCGTCGCCCAGCAATTGCTTGATCAACCCCAGGCCTTCCGGGGACTTGAGGTCCAGGGCGAGCGACTTTTTGTTACGCGATTGCAGGTACCACCACAGCGACGTGCCTTCGTGCAGCTTTCGCCATTTACGAAGCGGGTCGCCCTGGCCCATGGCTTCGATCTTGATCACCTCGGCGCCGAACTCGGCCAGCATCCGCGCAGCGAACGGCGCGGCAATCAGCGTGCCGATTTCAATCACCTTGATACCGCTCAATGGCGCTGTCATGGGATGGTCCTCTTGTTCTTGGAATACGCAGCCAAGGCTAGAGGACAGAGGGAAGATAAATCCAACCGTCAGTTGGCAAGGAGCGTTCGCGAAATGCGAACGGCTATTGGGTGCCGGCGTCAGTCAGATCGCTATCGCGGGCAAGCCCGGCTCCCACAGGAGGAATGCGGCCCCTTGTGGGAGCCGGGCTTGCCCGCGATGAGGCCCACAGGGTTTCCTCACGTCAGTGGCGTGCGCAGGTAGTCAAACAACAACCGGCTCACCGGCGACAACTGCGCTTCATCACGCACCACCACAATCAAGCTGCGATCCGACCACGTGTCGGTCAGCGGCACCGCATGCAACCCCAGCGCGCGACCAAACAGCTCATAGGCTTTTTGCGGCAAAATACCGATGCCCATATTCGCCTGGACCATCCGGCACATCGCATCAAACCCCGGCACATGGATACGCAGGCGCAGCATCTTGCCGGCCTCACGCGCAGCGGCATGGGTACGCATGTTGATCGAACTGGCGGCGTGCAGGCCCACGTAATCGCTGCCCAGGGTTTCCTCGAAGGCCAGGGTTTGGCGTGCGGCCAAGGGATGCTCCGCCGGCATCAACACCACCAGCTTGTCATGGCGATACAGCACACTGGGCAAGCCTTTGGTATCAGTGTCGCTGGAGCAGATGCCCAGGTCTGCCACCCCGTCCAGCACGCCCTGGACCACGCCGTTGCTGGGGCGCTCTTCCAGATCAGTCTTGACCTCGGGGTGCCGTTGGGAAAAGTCGCGCAGGTCTTCCGGAAGGAACTGAATGATCGCCGACAGATTCGCCAGCATGCGCACATAACCGCGCACACCGTGGCTGTGTTCGCCCAGTTCAAGGCCCATTTTCTCGACGTTGAACAGCATCTGCCGCGCATGGTGCAGCAATGTTTCGCCCGCCGCAGTCAGGTCCATGCCCTTGGCACGGCGCACGAACAGGCTCACGCCCAATACCTGCTCCAGCTCCATCAGGCGCTTGCTGGCTGCCGACACGGCGATGGCTTCACGGGCCGCAGCGCGGGTCAGCGTGCCTTCTTCAAACACTGCAACGAACAGTTGCAGAGTGATCAGGTCAAGGCGACGCACCAGGCTTTTGTGCAGCATCAGCGCAGCTCGCTGGCCAGGCGATTGATCTCGGCCTGCTCCACCACGGCTTGCGGCGCGCCATGACGCGCCGCCGCCAACATCGCCAGGCCGACGGTCTCGGTGCTCACCACCCAGCTCGGTTTGACCCGACGAAAAAACGACAACAGCGGCCCGAGCACGGTATAGAACGATTGATACAGCGGCGTTTTCGAGCGCACGCCATGCAACGGCTGAATCACCCCGGGCCGAAACAGGTACACCGCCTTGAACGGCAAGCGCAGCAAGGCGTTTTCGGTCTTGCCCTTGACCCGCGCCCACATCGACTTGCCCGCCTCGGAGCTGTTGGTGCCGGCGCCGGACACATAGATAAAGGTCATCTGCGGATTGAGCCGCGCCAAGGTGCTGGCGGCGACCAGGGTGAGGTCATAGGTGAGGTGGGTGTACTTGGCTTCATTCATGCCCGCCGACGACACGCCGAGGCAGAAGAAGCATGCATCAAAGCCTTGCAGCAGGTTTTCCAGCGGCTGGAAGTCCAGCATGTCGCTGTGCAACACCTGGTGCAGCTTGCCGTGTTCCTGGGTCAGCGGCGTGCGGCCCACGGCGACCACTTCCTGCACGTCAGCGGCCAGCAGGCACTCGCGCAGCACGCCTTGGCCGACCATGCCGGTGGCGCCGAATAATAGAACTCTCATCAGGTGACCTCAGCGGCAAGCCGCAAGCTTCATGCTCAAGTTAAATACCGTTCAACTTGTAGCTTAACGCTTGCGGCGTGCAGCTGCCGCCTTTAGAACGCGCTGCGAAATATCTCCTCAATTTGTCGCTGATCCGCCCGGCGCGGGTTGGTCAGACCGCAGGCATCCTTCAACGCATTGGTGGCCAGCAGCGGAATGTCCTGCAACTTGGCGCCCAATTCGCGCAAACCGGCCGGGATCTCAACGTCATGGGCCAAGGCGCGAATAGCGACGATGGCCGCCTGGGCGCCCTCTTCCGGAGTAATACCCTTGATATCGGCGCCCAAGGCGCGCGCCACGTCGCTCAAGCGTTTGGCGCACACGCTGGCGTTGAAGCTTTGCACATGGGGCAGCAACACCGCGTTGCACACGCCGTGGGGCAGGTCGTAGAGGCCGCCGAGTTGGTGGGCCATGGCGTGCACAAACCCCAGCGAGGCATTGTTGAAGGCCATCCCGGCGAGGAACTGCGCATACGCCATGTTTTCCCGCGCGGCTTTGTCGCTGCCATCACGTACCGCCAGACGCAGGTTGGCGCTGATCAGCTCCATGGCCTTGATCGCACAGGCATCGGTGATTGGCGTGGCGGCCGTCGACACATAGGCTTCGATCGCATGGGTCAGCGCATCCATGCCAGTGGCCGCCGTCAGCCCCTTGGGCATGCCGACCATCAGCGTCGGGTCGTTGACCGACAGCAGCGGCGTGACATTGCGGTCGACGATGGCCATTTTCACATGGCGGGTTTCATCGGTGATGATGCAAAAACGGGTCATCTCGCTGGCCGTGCCGGCGGTGGTGTTGATCGCCACCAGCGGTAACTGCGGCTTGCTCGACTGATCGACACCTTCATAGTCGCCGATGTGCCCGCCGTTGGTGGCGCACAACGCGATGCCCTTGGCGCAGTCATGGGGCGAACCGCCGCCCAGGGACACCACAAAATCACAGGCGGTGGCCTCCAGCATCGCCAGGCCTTTCTCGACGTTCTCCACATTGGGGTTAGGCTTGGCGCCGTCGTAGATCACCGAGTCAATGTCCTGCATCGCCAGCTTTTCGGCGATCATGCTGGCCACGCCGGCCTTGGCCAGCCCGGCGTCGGTGACGATCAGCGCCTTGCGAAAACCGTAGTTGCGGATGGCTGTCATGGCTTCGTCGAGGCAGTCGGTGCCCATGATGTTGACGGCGGGAATAAAAAAGGTGCTGCTCATGGTCAATCCTCGGAGGCGGTATGCCGACAGAATCAACCGCTAACGCGTGGCGCATCTTGATCAGGATCAACGCCCGCTCATGATAAAGTCACCACCCAGCCGATTTCGAGTAGACCCGCCGCAATGAAGGATTTCCAGGATATTGACGCCCACCTTGAAGACTGGAGCGCACTGCGCAGCGCCATCGACTTCAATGGGATTCTGATCGGCAATGGCGCCAGCCGTGCGATTTGGGAAGACTTTGCCTACGACTCGCTGTTCGAAAACGCCCGCACCGTCGAAGAAAAGCCCCTGAGCCCATCCGAACTCAGCGTGTTCGACGCCCTGCAAACCCGCAGTTTCGAGCAAGCGCTGGGCGCCTTGAAGACCACCAGCCGGGTCAACAAGGCACTGGCGGTCAGCTCGGCGGCGCCGCGCAACCGCTACTACGCAATCAAGGAAGCGCTGATCAACACCATCCACGCCGTGCATATTCCGTGGCGCCTGGTGCAGCCGTCGACACTGGCGACGATCAACACTGAACTGAAGCGCTACGCGACGGTGTTCACCAGCAATTACGATTTGCTCAACTACTGGGCGATTTTGCACACGCCGGGCATTGATGACCTGTTCCGCAGCGCCGACGCCAGCTTCGACCTGCGCAACACCCGCACCGACGCCACGCGCATCCTCTACCTGCACGGCGGCCTGCACCTGGTGCGCAACCTCGACGGCACCGCGCGCAAATTGCCGACCACCGAGAGCACCTTGCTCAGCAGCTTTGCAATAAACAACACGATCAAGACGTTGGACGATGTGCCGTTGTTTGTCAGCGAGGGCAAGGTGGAGGAGAAGCTCAAGACCATTCGCAGTTCGGATTACTTGTCGTTCTGCTACGAGCAGTTGCTGAGTCATGAAGGCGCGTTGTGCATCTTCGGCCATGACTTGGGGGCTCAGGACAGCCACTTGGTGGACGCGATTCGCCAGGCCAGACTGACGACACTGGCAATTTCGGTGTCGGGCCGCAGTGACGGGTTTATCCGCCAGCAGAAGCGCCGGTATTCGCAGTTGTTTGACGGCAGTGGCGTGGAGCTGAAGTTCTTTGCGGCGCGTACGCATCCGTTGGGTAATGCCGCGTTGTCCGTGCCGGTCGAACGCTGATCCACTGAACAACGAAGATCAACTGTGGGGGCTGGCTTGCCTGCGATAGCGGTGTGTCAGTTAAGACAGTACTGACTGGCCCACCGCTATCGCAGGCAAGCCAGCTCCCACAGTGACTGTGTTCCAACCTGGGAACACAGTCACTCGTCGCTGCTGTGCACCACCACCAGCAACTGCGCCTGCACCTGCCCCACCGAGCGAATTCGGTGAGGTTTCTGTGCATTGAAGTGCAGCGCGTCGCCCCGCTCCAGAATCACCCGCTCGTTCATGAAGTCCACTTCCACCTGGCCTTCGTGCACAAACAAAAACTCCTCCCCCAGATGCTCCTTGAAGGTCTTGTCAGTGAATTCTGCCGGCGGGTAAATGATGAACGGCAGCAGGCTGCGCTCGCTGACCTGATGGGCCAACACGGCATAACCCGGCGCGGTGTCCGGACGTTCGTGGCTGCGCACCAGGCTGTAGCTGTCGAGGCTGACGTTGTCTTCGCTGAACAGTTCTTCGACCTTCACGTTCAACGCCTTGGCCAGTTTCAGCGCGGCAGCAATCGACGGTGTGTTGAGCCCACGCTCGACCTTGGACAGATAACTCTTGGTCATCCCGGACTTTTCGGCCAGCGACTCCAGGGTTACGCCAAGTTTTTTTCTCAATAATTTCAAACGGATAGACATGTGCTGCGGTTAATCCCTGCAGAAAAGGCAGAATCACGCTTGCCAATGACACAAAGTGTCATACAGCATCTTTAGTGTCATTTGCTCTAACCCAAAGGACACCGATATGGCCAAGACATTAGCACTTCCCAAAGACCAACTGGTCAAGCAAGCACTGATCCAGATGCAAAACAGCCTGGCGGATAATACGTGGACCGACCGGCAAAAGCTGGCGCTCACTTGCCGCATCCTGTTCGAACACGGACACGACTCCGGCCTGGCCGGGCAGATCACCGCACGTGGACCAACGCCTGGCACCTATTACACTCAGCAACTGGGCCTGGGTTTCGATGAAATCACCGCCAGCAATCTGTTACTGGTCAACGAAGACCTTGAAGTACTCGAGGGGCATGGCATTCCCAACCCGGCCAACCGTTTTCACACCTGGGTCTACCGTGGACGGCCGGATGTGAACTGCATCATCCATACGCACCCCACGCATATTGCCGCGCTGTCGATGCTTGAAGTGCCGCTGCAGGTGTCGCATATGGACCTGTGCCCGCTGTACGAAGATTGCGCCTTCCTGGAAGCCTGGCCGGGCGTGCCGGTGGGCAATGAAGAAGGCGAAATCATCACAGGAGCTTTGGGCGACAAGCGCGCAATCCTGCTCTCGCACCACGGTCAGCTGTCCACCGGCGCAAGCATCGAGGAAGCCTGCGTCATCGCGCAGTTGATCGAGCGCGCGGCCAAGTTGCAGTTGCTGGCAATGTCGGCGGGCACTATCAAGCCGATCCTGCCGGAACTGGGTCGCGAGGCCCATGACTGGATCTCCAAGCCCAAGCGCCATGGCGCCGCATTCAACTACTACGCCCGGCAGAACCTGCGCAAACACGCCGATTGCCTGAACTGATTGCCCTTTTTCAAGCGGAGACCTCCCATGTCCAACCCCACTATTCACGGCATCATCGGCTACACCATCACCCCGTTCAGCGCCGACGGCCAGCGCATTGACCTCGACGCCCTCGGCCGCTCCATCGACCGTCTGATCGACAGCGGCGTACACGCCATCGCGCCTTTGGGCAGTACCGGTGAAGGCGCGTATTTGAGCGATGCGGAGTGGGATGAGGTCAGCGCCTACAGCCTTGCGAAAATCGCCAGGCGCGTACCCACTGTTGTCAGCGTGTCTGACTTGACCACCGCCAAGGCCGTGCGTCGCGCCCGTTATGCCGAAGCCAATGGCGCCGATGTGGTGATGGTGCTGCCGGCCTCATACTGGAAACTCAGCGAAGCGGAAATCCTCGCCCACTACGCTGCGATTGGCGACAGCATCGGCGTGCCGATCATGCTTTACAACAACCCGGCCACCAGCGGCACGGACATGTCGGTGGACTTGATCCTGCGCATCGTCAAGCAGGTGGCGAACGTGACCATGGTCAAGGAGAGCACTGGCGATATTCAGCGCATGCACCAGTTGCGCCGCCACAGCGACGTGCCGTTCTACAACGGCTGCAACCCGCTGGCGCTGGAAGCCTTCGCGGCGGGTGCCAAGGGGTGGTGCACGGCCGCGCCGAACCTGATCCCGCAGCTGAACCTGGAGTTGTATGACGCGGTGCTGGCCAATGACCTGACACTGGCGCGGGAGCTGTTCTATCGCCAGTTGCCGTTGCTGGAGTTCATCCTCAAAGGCGGTTTGCCCGCGACGATCAAGGCCGGGTTGCGGCTGACCGGGCTGGAGGTGGGCGATCCACGCTTGCCGGTGTTCCCGTTGGGTGAGGCAGGGATCGAACAGCTCAAAGCATTACTGCGCTAAAACCGCGGCCTCCTGTGGGAGCTGGCTTGTCGAATCGTCGCTATCGCAGGCAAGCCAGCTCCCACATTTTTGAACCCATGAACCCGTTACATAGAGACAAATGACAATAGTTCTCGATATCATTCGCGACTTATCTACGTCGTGCTTCCTCAAGAAGGATATCCATGTCTCGTCCCAAGCCCGACCCGTTGTCGGCCGATGCCTTTCGCGGGTTTTATGCAGATATCCTGCATTTCCTGCGCAAGCGCACGGACAACGCCAACGACGCGGCGGACATGACCCAGGATGTCTTCACCCAGTGGCTGGACTACCGCGACCGCGCCAAGGTCGAGCAGCCACGGGCGTTTCTGTTCCAAATGGCGCGCAACCTGTTGCGCGATCACTGGCGTAAACAGAAGGTACGCCAAAGCGCTCACTCCGACCCGGCCAACGCTGACACGGAGCCGGTCACCGACGCACAAAACGACCCCATGGCCGCCGCGCAGCGCCTGCAACGCCTGGAACGGTTGAAAGAAGTCCTCGCCGAACTCTCGCCCCGCAGGCGAGAAGCCCTTATGCTGCACCGCTTCGAAGGCTTGAGCCAGGCGCAGATCGCCGAGCGCATGGGTATTTCGACCAGCATGGTAGAAAAGCACATCGCTTTTGCCCTGCTGCATTGCAAGCGACGCCTTCAATCAGAACCCGGCACGGAGCAGCCAGAATGAACCGCCTGAGCGACATCGACGCCCTGGACATCGAAGCGAGCGACTCCATCGATGCCCAAGCCGCCAGCTGGTTTGCCCGCAACCGTAATGGCGCAGCACGGGCCGAGCGCAAAGCCTTTGCCGCCTGGCAGGCAACGCCCGCCCACGCCCGTGCCTATGCCGAATTCGAACAACTGTGGGACGACCTCGCCCAGTTGCAGCAACTGAATAAACCCGTACCGCTGCCCAAGCGTAAACCCTCGATAATGCGCCCGGCTCTGGCCGTGGCCGCCGCACTGGTCTGCGCCGTGCTGACGACAAATATCGGTGCACCCCGCGCGCTGTTCCACAGCCAGATTGCCGGGCACGCCAAAGGCATGCGCACCCTCGCCTTGCCCGACGGCAGCACGCTGTATGTGAATGCCAACACCCACCTGCGCGTGGACTTCAATGCGCATCAACGCATCCTGCACCTGGACAAGGGCCAGGTCTTTATCGAAGTTGCCGCCGACAAAGAGCGCCCGCTCTACGTGCAAGCCGGCGAGGCCAATGTGCGGGTGGTCGGCACCGGGTTTGACGTGCGACGCAGCCAGCAACAACTGGTGGTCAGCGTCGCCCACGGCCAGGTCGCCTTCGAGCCGGACGCCAAAAGCCCGGTGGCGTTGCTTAGCGCCCAGCAACGTGCCACGTACAGCTACGCCAAGGGCACCGTGCAGCAACAGACACTCACCACCGAAGAAGTGGCCGACTGGCGCAGTGGGCACCTGTCGTTTCGCAATCGGGAGTTGGCCAGCCTGATCGATGAACTGAGCCTCTACCGGCCTCAAGCGCCCTTGCAGGTCAACAAAGCCGTGGCGCAACTGAAGGTCTCGGGCAATCTGGATGTGAATGACCCGGATGCCCTGCTCAGCGCCCTGCCCGCGCTGCTGCCGGTTAAAACCGTGGCCTCGGCCGATGGCATTGTCCGCATCGAACCACTCAAGTAAGGCCTGCAAGCATCACACTTGAGAATATTTTGCATTCGCATGTGTGGTTTTTTGCAGCTGCCCCGTCTTCCTCCCGACTGTGTTGGATACGCACACCTTTTGGCTATTTAGCCACCCCGGGGGATTTCATGTTTCGCGCGCCTTGCCACGCTCCGCACCTGTTTCTTCGACCGACCCTTATTGCCAGCTGCATGGCCTTGAGCCTCAACGCCCAGGCCGAGTCGCTCAGGCTGCAACTGCCCGCCCAATCGCTGGCCACGTCCCTGAGCTTTGTCGCGCAGCAGGCGAAAATCCAGCTGTTGTTCGATGAGACACTGCTCAAACATGTGCAGGCGCCGGCGCTCAATGGTGAATTCAGCCCGGAAGTGGCGATTCGCAGCCTGCTGAAAAACGGCGAGTTCACCCTGATCAAAGTCGGCAGCACCTACGTGGTGCGCCCCGACGAGGGCAAGACCACCCACAGCGGCGCCATCCAGCTGGATGCCCTCAGCGTGATCGGCACCGGTAACGAAGTCGACTCCAGCACCGTCAACCGCTCGACCATGACCCAGGCCGACATTGACCGCTACCAGTCCAACAACATCCCCAGCCTGTTGCAGACCTTGCCCGGCGTGAGCCAGGGCGGCTCACTGAAACCTGGTGGCCAGACCATCAATATTCGAGGTTTCGGCGATGCCGAAGACGTGCCGATGACCGTCGACGGCGCCACCAAAACCGGCTTTGAGCGCTACCAGCAAGGCACCGTGTTTATCGAGCCGGAGCTGATCAAGAGCATCGAGGTCGAGAAAGGCCCCAACTCACCGTTCACCGGCAACGGCGGTTTTGGCGGTACGGTCAACATGACCACCAAGGACGCCCCGGACCTGCTGCAAGACGGTCGCAACAGCGGCGCGATGCTCAAATACGGTTACTCCAGCAATGACCACGAACAGATCTACAGCAGTGCCGTGTACGGCCGCACCGACGACGGGCGTTTCGACGCGCTGGCCTACCTGACCCAGCGCGACGGCGGCGACATGAAGGTGGCCGCCAAACTGCCCAACGACAACAACGAATACCCGGTCAACCCTCAGCGCCTGCCCAACAGTGCCCAGGATGTGGACGGCAAACTCTTCAAGGTCAACGCCCACTTCACCGAGGAGCACAGCGTTGGTCTGTCTTACTCGCGCTCCCACAGCAACCGCTGGACACCATTCTCCGCCGCCAGCTACCCGACGCCGCCGACCCAGGCCAACATCGACCGCTACGGTTACGAAAACGCGCTGAAGCGTTTTTTAGCCCAGCGTGACACCACTGACACCACCTGGTCAGGCAAGTACGAATACACGCCGGTGAATAACCCGCTGATCGACCTGACCGTCAAATATTCCCAGTCCAATACCGACCAGACCGACGAACGCGACGCCACCGCGTTTTTCCAACTGGCCACCGGCGGGCGCAAGATGGACACCGCCTACACCGACAAGAACCTCGACATCCGCAACGTCAGCCTGTTTGACACCGGCCCCTTGCAGCATGCGGTGACCGTCGGCGGGCAAATCCGCAAGCACATCCGCGAAACCGAAATGTGGATGCCCGGCACCACCTACAACACCGCGCGCTACAACTACGGGCACTTCCAGCCGGGTTTCATGCCCCACGGCAAGGTCGACACCAACAGTTTCTTTGTCCAGGACGCAGTCACCGTGGGCGATGTGACCATCACCCCGTCGCTGCGCTACGACCATGTGCGCAACCGTGGCGAAGGCAATGACGCGCCGTACTACAACAACCCGAATCCGTCCTTCGGCCACGATTACAGCGACCGCACTTACACCGGCTGGTCGCCGCGCCTGGCGCTGTTCTGGAACGTCACGCCGAACCTGGGGCTGTTCGCCAACTGGAGCAAGACTTGGCGTGCGCCGGTGATCGACGAGCAATATGAAGTGCAAGGCCTGGGCAGCCGCACCGCCACCAGTGTCGACCTCGACCCGGAACGCATCACCTCGATCACGTTGGGCGGCGTCACCAGCTTCGACCACCTGATCGCCCAGAACGACAACC
The DNA here is from genome assembly GCF_012985495.1 of Pseudomonas sp. WS 5146. NCBI lineage: Bacteria > Pseudomonadati > Pseudomonadota > Gammaproteobacteria > Pseudomonadales > Pseudomonadaceae > Pseudomonas > Pseudomonas sp. WS 5146. The sequence continues at coordinate 355,386 of NZ_JAAQWL010000002.1, read as the reverse complement.
TGCAAGTGCGCGCCACACTGTTCCACAACAAAGTCGAAGACGAAATCTTCAAGGCCACTGGTGTTGGTTGCCAAAACCAGGCCATCAACGGCGGCACCATTGCCAACGCTTGCCCGCCTGGGGCGATGTCCAACTACCGCAACATCGGCGGCCTGACCATCAAGGGTTTTGAGCTGGAGTCTTTCTACAACTCCACCTACCTGTTCGGCTCGGTGTCGTTCGCCTACGCCAAGGGTGAACACGAAGGCGCGTACACCAACCCGTGGGGGCCGGATGTACCGGCACGTGACATTCCACCGACCAAATGGGTGCTGGTAGTGGGCACCAACATCCCGGCCTGGGATGCCCAGGTGGGCTGGATGGGCCAGTTCATTGGCGCGACCGATCGCTTGCCGAGTGACAAATATTCCGGCGGCCCGGGCAGCAGTTTGGGCGACCTGTTCTACGACCAGTACGGCAACAAGGCCTACAACACCCAAGGCCTGTTCGCCAAATGGAAACCGCAACAGGCCTACCTCAAAGGCACCGAGGTGAACTTCACCGTGGACAACCTGTTCAACAACAACTTCCGCCCGGCCTTGAGCGGTGATCGTGCCTACACCAAGGGCCGCGATGCGAAGGTCAGCATTACGCGGTTCTTCTAAAGACCAGGGTGACGCCATCGCAGGCAAGCCAGCTCCCACAGAAGATCTCGGTCAACCAGGCAATAGAGATCAACCCCAGGCAAGCCAGCTCCCACAGGAGATCTCGGTCCGCCAGACAATAGAGATCCAATGTGGGAGCCGGGCTTGCCCGCGATGGCGGCGGCACTGCCTACAGAGCGATTGGAACTGTACGGATAAATCTGCGACCAGCTGTAGGCCCTTAATCAGCGAGGGTTGTGGCTAGATGGGCTTCCCTTGAAGCCCTCCAGATTCTGGTCCCCACTCATGAGCTCGCGCGAAAACACCGGCATGGCCCTCGGCCTGCTGGGCGTCGTCATCTTCAGCCTGACTTTGCCCTTCACCCGTATCGTGGTGCAGGAAATCCATCCCTTGCTCAATGGCCTCGGGCGCGCCTTGTTCGCGGCGATCCCGGCAGCAGCGCTGTTGTTGTGGCGACGCGAGCGCTGGCCAACCTGGCGCCAGGTGCGCGGTCTGTGCCTGGTGATTGCCGGGGTGATCCTGGGTTTCCCGGTGTTGTCGGCCTGGGCCATGCAAACCTTGCCGGCGTCCCATGGCGCGCTGGTCAACGGTTTGCAACCGCTGTGCGTGGCACTGTATGCGGCGTGGCTGTCACATGAGCGGCCGTCAAAAGCCTTCTGGGCCTGCGCAGCGCTGGGCAGTGCGTTGGTGCTGAGTTATGCGTTGATCACTGGCGCGGGCAGTATCCAGGCCGGCGATTTGCTGATGCTCGGCGCGATTGCCGTGGGCGGCCTGGGGTATGCCGAAGGCGGCCGGTTGGCCAAGGAAATGGGCGGCTGGCAGGTGATCTGCTGGGCGCTGGTGCTGTCGACACCAGTATTGATCGGCCCGGTGTGGTACTTGGCGGCGCAGCATCAAGGCGCGATTTCCATGCGCACCTGGTGGGCGTTTGGGTATGTATCGCTGTTCTCGCAGTTTTTGGGGTTCTTCGCCTGGTACGCCGGGCTGGCCATGGGCGGCATTGCGCGGGTCAGCCAGATTCAGCTGTTGCAGATCTTCTTTACCATCGCGTTTTCGGCGTTGTTCTTTGGTGAACATATCGAGCCGATTACCTGGGTGTTTGCGTGTGGCGTGATCATTACGGTGATGCTCGGGCGCAAGACGGCGGTGCAGCCTGCACCGGCTTGTGTGGGAGCTGGCTTGTCGAATCGTCGCACCGCTGCGATGCAGACACCTCGGTCTATCAGCAAACCCAGGTGATGCCATCGCAGGCAAGCCAGCTCCCACAGGAGACCGCATTCAGTTCAAGAAGCCATCCGCGCGCAGCAGGGTTTCCAGGCAGTGTTCGCTGATGTGGTAGAACGCCTTCAGCTCCTGGATTTTTTCCAACAGTTGCGCATTGTCCACAGGCTCGGTGCGCTTGACCGCCAGAATCATCTTGTTCTTGTTGGTGTGTTCCAGCGAGATGAACTCGAACACCTTGGTCTCGTAGCCACAGGCTTCCAGGAACAACGCACGCAAGCTGTCGGTGACCATTTCCGCTTGCTGGCCCAGGTGCAGGCCGTACTGCAGCATCGGCTTGAGCAGCACCGGGCTCTGGATCTGCAGGCGGATCTGTTTGTGGCAGCACGGCGAGCACATGATGATCGACGCACCGGAACGGATGCCGGTGTGGATCGCGTAGTCGGTGGCGATATCGCAGGCATGCAGGGCGATCATCACATCCAGTTCGCTGGGCGCCACACTGCGCACATCACCACACTTGAACACCAGCCCCGGATGCTCCAGGCGTGCGGCGGCGGTGTTGCACAGGGTTACCATGTCTTCACGCAATTCCACACCCGTCACTTCGCCCTCGGCCTTGAGGGTGTTGCGCAGGTAATCGTGAATGGCGAACGTCAGGTAGCCCTTGCCCGAACCGAAATCCGCCACGCGCACCGGCTGGTCAAGCTTCAACGGCGATGAGGTCAGCGCATGGCTGAACACTTCGATGAACTTGTTGATCTGCTTCCATTTGCGCGACATCGATGGGATCAGCGCCTGCTTGGCGTCGGTGACGCCCAGGTCCGCGAGGAAGGGTCGGCTCAAGTCGAGGAAGCGGTTTTTCTCGCGGTTATGCTCAGCAGAAGGCGCCTCGCGCAGTTGCTGCGGCTTGCTTTTGAACAGCGAGCTTTTGTTCTTTTTGCTGTATTCCAGCTGGGCTTCGTCGGTCATCGACAACAGGTGCGCATTCTTGAACGACGCCGGCAGCAGCGCGGCAATTGCCGCCACGCCTTCGGCCAGCGGGAAGTTCTTGGTAATGTCGCGGGTCTTGTAGCGATAAACAAAGGACAGGCACGCCTGCTCCTTGACCACGACCTGCTTGATGATCAGCCGCTGCAACTCGGCTTCTTCGCCGACGTACTTGGCCAGCACCAGCTTGATAAACGCGTTCTGCGCGAGGCTTGCGCTCAGCAGTTCGATGAACTGGGCGTGATGATCCGGCGCAGGGCTGGCAGGTTGAGCGGTGACAGACATGAACAAAAACGCCTCGGGCAAAGAATGCCGGGCATTTTAGGGGGGATGAAGGTTTAGGGCACGGGGTTATTTGATCAACGGTCGCTCAGCCGCCGCAAATCAAATGCGGGAATCACTTTTCTCTGGAAACTGACTTATGTGGAGGGCAAGCCAGCTCCCACACAAGCCCGGCTCCCACAGAAAAGCAGCTATTCCAGCACTATCAGGCGGTTAGGCAGCTCATTACGCGTCTGCGTCACCGGCACATGCACCTTCAGCAATTCACCACACGCTTCGATGCAGGCAATAAACCCCGCCAGCGTCTGCCCCTGCTTCACCTGCTGGGTGAATGCCTTGACGATCTCATCCCAACTGCTGTCATCCAGGTGCCTGGAAATACCATCGTCCACCAGAATCTCCACATACCGCTCCGCCTCGCTGACAAAAATCAGCACGCCGGTGCTGCCCAGCGTGTGGTGCAGGTTTTGCTCCAGGAACTGTCGACGGGCCAGGTTCGATGCACGCCAGTGGCGTACCGAACGCGGAATCAGGCGGGTGGTGACCTTGGGCAGGCGAAACACCAGGCACAACACAATGAAGGTCGCCCATTGCGCCAACAGCAAGGTGTACATGGTCAGGTAGCCCGACAGGTAGTGCACGATGCCAGGTACCACCAAGGCGACCAGGCTGGCCCACAGCAGCGGGATATAGGCGTAATCATCCGCGCGCGCGGCCAGCACGGTGACCAGCTCGGCGTCGGTGGTTTTTTCGACGCGTGCGATCGCTTCGGCGACTTGGCGCTGCTCGTGTTCAGTCAGTAATGCCATGGTTGTAGATGCTCTGTTCTAGTTATTGTCATTACCAGCCACCTGAGGCACCACCGCCGCCAAAACCACCGCCGCCGCCTCTGAAGCCACCACCGCCGCCCCCGCCACCGCCGCCGCGTCCACTGCTGCTGAGAATCGCCAGCAGGATAGCGCCAACGGGCAGCCCCAGCCGATTACACAGCCACAACACGCCGATCAGCAGGATGAACAAACCGATGGAAAACCCCGGATTATCCTTGGCAAAATTCGCATCCGCCACATGCGCCGGCACGGCCAGCGGCTCGCCGCCCACCACCTGAATCATGGCCGCAACGCCGTCGCTGATGCCCTGGCTGTAATTACCGGCCTTGAACTTGGGCGCGATCACCTGGTTGATGATCACCCACGACTGCGCATCGGTCAGCACGCCTTCGAGGCCATAGCCGACTTCGATGCGCAATTTGCGCTCATCGCGGGCGACGATCAACAGCGCGCCGTTGTCCTTGCCCTTTTGGCCGATGCCCCACTGGCGGCCCAATTGATAACCGTAGTCCTCAATGGGCACGCCCTGCAGGTCAGGCACAGTGACCACCACGATCTGGTCACCCGAAGTTTGCTCCAGCGCCTGCAATTGCTGGGTCAGCTGCGCACGTACCGCCGGGTCGATCATCTGTGCGGTGTCCACCACCCGCCCGGTCAAGGCCGGGAAGGTCAGCGCCGCCTGGGCCACGCCCACGCAGGCCAGCAGCCACAGCGCCAAGCCTATCCGTAATAAACGCATCGACACCTCAGAGAAGCCTTATTTGAACTTCACTTGCGGCGCTTTATCGGCGTCGGCACTGGTGGCTTCAAACGTGGCGCGGATCGGCAAGTCGCTGTACATCACGCTATGCCACAGGCGGCCGGGGAAGGTGCGGATCTCGGTGTTGTAAGCCTGCACCGCCTGGATAAAGTCGCGACGGGCCACGGCAATACGGTTTTCGGTGCCTTCAAGCTGAGACTGCAACGCCAGGAAGTTCTGGTTGGCTTTGAGGTCCGGGTAACGCTCGGACACCACCATCAGACGGCTGAGTGCGCCGCTCAAACCGTCTTGAGCCTGTTGGAACTGCTTGAGCTTCTCGGGGTTGTCGAGGGTGCTGGCATCCACTTGGATCGAGGTGGCCTTGGCCCGCGCCTCAATCACAGCGGTGAGGGTGTCTTGCTCATGGGCCGCATAGCCCTTGACCACTTCCACCAGGTTGGGAATCAGGTCGGCGCGGCGTTGGTATTGGTTCTGCACCTGGCCCCAGGCCGCCTTGGCCTGTTCGTCCAGGGTCGGAATGGTGTTGATGCCGCAACCGCTCAGCACCGTGCTGATCAGTAGCAAAGCCGCGGCCTTGAAGCCCCAGCGGTAATGTTGTGCTGCTTGCATAGTGTTTCTCCTGCCCAATCTGGATGGAATGTGACGACTAACCCTATAAACCGCGCGCTTGGGGCATAATCCGCCACCACTGGATTGCGTCGAGCCAATCAGCTAAAAAGATGCCCAGCGCGAATAAGAGTTCACAAGTGTGGTGCATTTACTGCAATAACACTCGAACAACAACATAGGTTCCCCCACATTTTGGCAGACCAGCGCATTTTCGCTGTGCAGTAGCCGAAAAAGGATATTCATGAAAAAGCTGTGTTTGCTCGGCCTTGTTGCCACTCTGGCCACCCACCCCGTCTGGGCAGAAACAAAGCCTGCTGCGCTTAAAGACAAGGACGCCTTCGTCAGCGACCTGCTCAAGCAGATGACTCTGGATGAAAAGATCGGCCAATTGCGCCTGATCAGCATCGGCCCGGAAATGCCCCGCGAGCTGATCCGCAAGGAAATCGCCGCCGGCCGCATCGGCGGCACGTTCAACTCGATCACCCGCCCGGAAAACCGTCCGATGCAGGACGCGGCCATGCGCAGCCGGTTGAAGATCCCGATGTTCTTCGCCTATGACGTGATCCACGGCCACCGCACCATCTTCCCGATCAGCCTGGCCCTGGCCTCCAGCTGGGACATGGACGCCATCGGCCGCTCCGGGCGCATCGCCGCCCAGGAAGCCGCTGCCGACAGCCTCGACATCACCTTTGCGCCGATGGTCGACATTTCCCGCGACCCGCGCTGGGGCCGCACCTCCGAAGGTTTTGGTGAAGACACCTACCTGGTCTCACGCATTGCCGAAGTGATGGTCAAGGCCTTCCAGGGCGTAAGCCCGGCTAATGCCGACAGCATCATGGCCAGCGTCAAGCACTTCGCCCTGTATGGCGCGGTGGAAGGCGGTCGCGACTACAACGTGGTCGACATGAGCCCGGTCAAGATGTACCAGGACTACCTGCCGCCGTACCACGCGGCGATCAAGGCCGGTTCCGGCGGCGTGATGGTGGCGCTCAACTCGATCAACGGCGTACCGGCCACCGCCAACACCTGGCTGATGAACGACCTGTTGCGCAAGGACTGGGGCTTCAAAGGTTTGGCCGTGAGCGACCATGGCGCGATCTTCGAGCTGATCAAGCACGGCGTGGCCAAGGACGGGCGTGAGGCTGCCAAGCTGGCGATCAAGGCCGGCATCGACATGAGCATGAACGACTCGCTGTACGGCAAGGAATTGCCCGGCCTGCTCAAATCCGGCGAAATCGAGCAAAGCGACATCGACAATGCGGTGCGCGAAGTGCTCGGCGCCAAGTACGACATGGGCCTGTTCAAAGACCCGTACCTGCGCATCGGCAAGGCCGAAGATGACCCGGCCGACACCTATGCCGACAGCCGCCTGCACCGCAGCGATGCGCGCGATATTGCACGCCGCAGCCAGGTCTTGCTGAAAAACCACAACGACACCCTGCCGCTGAAAAAATCCGCGACCATCGCGCTGGTAGGCCCGCTGGCCAAGGCACCGATCGACATGATGGGCAGTTGGGCCGCCGCCGGTAAGCCTGAACAATCCGTCACGCTGCTGGACGGCATGAACGCTGTAATCGGCGACAAAGGCAAAATCATCTACGCCCGTGGCGCCAACATCACCAATGACAAGGCCGTGGTCGACTACCTCAACTTCCTCAACTTCGATGCGCCGGAAGTGGTCGATGACACCCGCCCAGCCCAGGTGATGATCGACGAAGCGGTCAAGGCCGCCAAGGCAGCCGACGTAGTGGTCGCCGCCGTGGGCGAGTCCCGTGGCATGTCCCACGAGTCTTCCAGCCGCACCGACCTGAACATCCCGCAAAGCCAGCGCGACCTGATCAAGGCGCTCAAAGCCACCGGCAAACCGCTGGTCTTGGTGCTGATGAACGGCCGCCCGCTGTCGATTGTGGATGAAAACAAAGAGGCTGACGCGATCCTGGAAACCTGGTTTGCCGGCACTGAAGGCGGCAACGCCATCGCCGACGTGCTGTTCGGTGACTACAACCCATCGGGCAAGCTGCCGATCACCTTCCCACGGTCGGTGGGGCAGATTCCGACCTACTACAACCACCTGAGCATCGGCCGGCCGTTCACCCCAGGCAAGCCGGGCAACTACACCTCGCAGTACTTCGATGACGTTACCGGGCCGCTGTTCCCGTTCGGTTATGGCTTGAGCTACACCACGTTCAGCCTGTCGGACATGGCGCTGTCGTCCACCACCCTGAACAAGACCGGCAAGCTTGATGCCAGCGTCACCGTGAAGAACACCGGTAAAGTCGATGGCGAAACCGTAGTGCAGTTGTACATCCAGGACGTGGCCGGCTCGATGATCCGCCCGGTTAAAGAGCTGAAGAACTTCCAGAAAGTCATGCTCAAGGCCGGTGAAGAGCGCACTTTGCACTTCACCATCAGCGAGGAAGACTTGAAGTTCTACAACACTCAACTCAAGTTCGCGGCGGAACCGGGCGAGTTCAATGTGCAGATCGGGTTGGACTCCCAGGATGTGCAGCAGCAGACGTTCGAGTTGTTGTAATAGCGACGGCCCCCTCTTTGAGTGAAGAGGGGGCATCGCAGTAACCCGCGTTTATCAGCAACCAGTTAACTTTCTCCTTCCCTCTAAGCCAACTCCTACATTAATCACTCTGCGTACTCGCACACCCTGTCAGCCCAATTTTATGTGCAGGTGTGTGGACTATGTTGCCCACGAAAAACGCCCGAGCGGCAGCCGCAAAAGCGCCCGCTCAATCATCATTCAAGCATAATGCTATCGCCCTCTGTGTGCTTGGGTGCTTGTCAGCAATGCCGGTTGAAGCCGCCAGCTACACCGAACAAGGCCGGCTGCACAACGCCGCCAGTTGGCGCAGCGAAGAGTTCAAGAGTAACTGGGGGTTGGGCGCAGTGGGTGCCGATTACGCTTATGCACGAGGGTTAAGTGGTGCAGGGGTGCAAATGGGGATTTATGACTCTGGAACCGACCTGCGCCATGGCGAGTTTGCCGGGAAACCAGTTGTCGGCGTGCTGATGGCCGACCCGGGCTGCATGAGCGGGAGCGTGCTGGAAAATGGCTGCTTCTACACCGAAGGTGATCGCGCCGCAGTAACCGTTATAGACTCATTGCCACCTGAAGCATTAGCAGGCCTGGAAGAGTCTATAGCCGATGGCACCCTGACCCGAGAGCAACTTGATGAATATCTCGGATTTGTTGGAACGACCTACGACGCGCATGGCACTCACGTTGCCGGTACAGCACTCGCCAATCGCGATGGCTCCGGGGTCCATGGTGTAGCTTACGCGGCCAACTTGAGTGCCGTGCGTAAGTTCGGCAATACCTATCTGGGAGGCCCGATTGCCATAACAAGCGCTTTGAGGCTTCCCCTTCCGACAGTTGCCGCGGTTGACGCCGTCTATGCCCAATTGCACAAGCAGAATGTACGTGTTGTCAATAACAGTTGGGGGAGCGCATTTTCGCCCGCAAATGCAGCAGAGCTGGACATTGCATTAAGCGGCACACAAACCCCGGTTTATGCAGAACTCAGGGCCATCGCAGACAACGCTATCAAGTATGGGATCCTGCAAGTATGGTCAGCGGGCAACGTCACCACAGCCAACGAATCACCTCAAAAAGCGCCAAACTCCGGGCTTCATCCCAACCTGCCACGTGCCATTGCAGAGCTGGAGCCTTATTGGTTGACCGTCGTCAACTTAACTAAAGAGCTCACCTTGAGCGATTATTCCAGGCGCTGCGGCTTCAGCAAAGACTGGTGCCTGGCCGCGCCCGGAACAGATATCAACTCGTCCTGGGTCAGCGGTTCGATACAAACCGAAAACCACTACGGCCCAGACGGTGATGTCATCGGCTTCACAGTAACCGGTGACAAACCCGATTCAGGTTATGCGCTAAGCTCCGGCACCTCCATGGCCGCCCCCCACGTCACCGGCGGCCTGGCACTGCTGATGGAGCGCTTTCCCTACCTCAACAACCCGCAAATCCGCGACGTGCTGCTCACAACCGCCACCGACCTTGGCGAACCAGGCGTGGACGACGTCTACGGCTGGGGCCTGATGAACCTCAAAAAAGCCATAGACGGTCCCGGCCAGCTGCGCGTCGACACCCTGGTGAACATGGACCGACCCGCCGGCGGTGCAATTGTCTGGCAAGGCGGTGCCTGGGACGATTGGCGCAACGATATCAGCGGCCCCGGGCGCCTGGAAAAAAGCGGTATCGGTTGGCTGCGCCTGAGCGGCAATAACAGCTTCGCCGGCGCCACGCTTAAACAAGGCATTCTGGAGCTGGACGGCACTAACAACCTCAAGGGCGATGTCATAGTCGACGGTGGCACGCTGCGTCTGAACGGCGCCCTGAACGTGCAGGGTGACTACCAGCAAGCCGCCGGTTCAACCCTGATGACGGGCCTCACAACCCCAACGGCGCCGGCAAAACTGCAGGTGAGCAACCAAGCCAGAATCGACGGCGGCACGCTGTACCTCAGCGCACAACCCAACACCTACTACCTGGGCCAGCGCCACAGCATCCTGCAGGCCAACGCGGCCTTGAGCGGCGAATTTGCTGCGATTGACCGTCGCGAATTTTCGCCCTTCCTCAACGTGTCGCAAGTCAAAGAAGCCAATAGCCTGCTGGTGGAATTCGGCCGTGGCCGCTCACTGGCTTCGGCGGCAGAAACGGCCAACCAGCGGGCCGTCGCCAACGTCGCCGACACGGACGCTTTGACCTCCCCACTGCTGCAACGCCTGACTTCGCTGTTCCCCGAGCAGGCGCCTTCGGCCCTGGACCAGTTGAGCGGCGAACTGCATGCCAGCACCCAAGCGGTGCTGATCGAGAACAGCCGCGTGTTGCGTCAGGCCGTGTTCGACCGTCAACGCCTTGCACAAGACAATCGCGCTACCGGGCCACACACAGAGAACCGTGGCATATGGGTACAACTGCCGCGTCAGTCCGGGCTACTGGCGGGTGATAACGGCACCTCGCGCACCTCCCACAGCAGCACGGGGATTTTGGTCGGCTTCGATCACCAACTGGAACAAGGCACACGCCTTGGCGTAGTCGCCGGCAGCGGTAGCAGCGAGGTCAAGGCGGGACCGCGTGGAAAGGCAAGTGTCGACACCTACCAGTTGGGCCTGCACGCGGGTCACACGTGGGATGCTTTTGGCCTGTATGGCGGCATCGCCTATGCGCAACATGAGATTGAGACCAAACGCCGCGTCAGCTTTCCCGGTGTAGAAAACCGCTTGTCCGGCAAATACGCCAGCCGCACCGTGCAGGCATTTGCCGAGGCCAACTATAAGTTCAGCCATGACTTCTGGGATTGGCAGCCGTACCTGCAACTGGCCAATGTGCAACAGCGCAGCGAAGGCTACACCGAGCGGGGCGGCATTACGGCACTGCGCGGCAAACGTTCGAAAGAAAGCGTGAACCTGGCCACCGGCGGTGTGCGGGTGAACCTCGACCTGGGCAAGGCGCAGATCGGCCCGTCGTGGTTGAGTGTGCGCGGCGGCCTGGCTTACACCCGTGCCAGCGGTGACCTGCAACCTTCTACCCAGGCTGCCTGGGACGGCGGGCGAGTCATGAGTGTCAGCGGCGCGCCGCTGGATCGACTCAGTACCCGGCTGGAACTGGGCGCCACCGCGCACCTGACGCCTAACAGTGCGATCGACCTGGGCTTTGCCCAGCAGCGTGGTGAGCGCACGCGAGACCAAAGCATCACCGCGCAATATTCACTGCAGTTTTAAGCAGCAGGCGGGGGTGTCCTACCCCCGCCGATCCAGCAGGTTGACCACCAACCGATCAATCCAGCCCCACACCCGCTGCTTCACCCGCCGCCACAGTGGCCGCGCCTTCCAGGCCGCCAGGCTCACCGCCTGGCTCTTGGCAAAATCACCCTCGAAACTGCCCACCACCGCTGCCGTCAATTCTGGGTCGAGCGCTTCCAGGTTGGCCTCCAGGTTAAAGCGCAAATTCCAGTGGTCGAAATTGCACGAGCCAACGCTCACCCAGTCGTCCACCAGCACCATTTTCAGGTGCAAAAAACACGGCTGGTATTCAAAGATCTGCACGCCTGCACGCAACAACCGTGGGTAATAACGGTGCCCGGCGTAGCGCACTGAAGGGTGATCGGTGCGCGGGCCGGTCAGCAATAAACGCACATCCACGCCACGCCCGGCTGCGCGGCGCAACGCACGGCGTACGCTCCAGGTCGGTAGAAAATACGGGGTGGCCAGCCAGATGCGCGTCTTGCTGCTGTTCAGCGCGCGGATCAGCGACTGCAAAATATCGCGGTGCTGACGAGCATCGGCATACGCCACGCGCCCCAGGCCAGGCCCGGTGGCCGGCACCTTGGGCAAGCGCGGCAAACCGAAATGGGTGGCGGGTTTCCACTCGCGGCGCGCCGCGTTGGCGTGCCATTGGCGGTCGAACAACGCCTGCCAGTCCAGCACCAACGGGCCGCTGATCTGCACCATCACTTCATGCCAGTCGGCGGTGTCTTGCCCTGGCGTCCAGAACTCATCGGTAACGCCCGTGCCGCCGACCACGGCGATGCCCTGATCAATCAGCAACAGTTTGCGATGGTCGCGGTACAGGTTACGCATCCAACGGCGCCAGCTCAGGCGATTGTAGAAGCGCAGTTGCACGCCCGCGTCGGTGAGGCGCTTACGCAGGCCCAGCGTGAAGGCCAGGCTGCCGTAATCATCAAACAGGCAGCGCACCTGCACGCCGCGCTCGGCGGCTTGCACCAACGCTTGCACCATGGCTTCAGCGCAAGCACCCGCCTCCACCAGGTACAACTCCAGATCGACCTGGCGCTCGGCCCGGGCAATACCCACCAGCATCTGCGGGAAGAAACTCGGGCCGTCGATCAGCAACTCGAAGCGGTTGGCGCTGCGCCATGGGAACACTGCGCCGCTCACGTCAGCGCGCCGTGAAAATCAGCACCGCACCGACCGGCACCGACAAACTGATCGACGCCAAGCCGGCCGCCTTGCGCAGTGCCGCCACACCCGGCACCAAATCGAAATCCTCGGCATGCAGCACCACAGGTTCCAGGGTTACCACTTGGAAACGCCGGTCATCCAGACGTGTGGCGAGCAGTTCGGCGCTGTAGGTTTGAGTCTTGCCGTGCAAAGTCACCGACAGTGGCAGGCGCAACTCAATTTGCGCGCCTGGGGCCAGGTCATTGATCGGTTGCAGATTAATCTGCGCGCTGATCAGCGCTTCGGGGAAGGCCTTGATCTGGAACAGGTCATTGCGCATGCGCTCATCGCGCAGCGGGATGCCGCTGTTGATCGACTCCATCTCGACCTCAAGCTGCGCCGCGCCTTTGCTGTCGACCTTGCCGTGCAACACCAGGAAGCGATGCACCTCGGCAATCTCGGTGTTCTTGGTAGTGACGAACGACAGGCGCGAGGATTCGTTATCCAGGTACCAGTCGGCGTGGGCAGGCAAGGCGGCGCACGTCAACAGCGTGAAGGCCAGGGGTTTGAGATTGAACATAGAAACTCATGGGGCAAAAAACCTGCACGAACCTTAAGCGCAATCTCACAAGCGGCGCAAATCCAATGTGGGAGCTGGCTTGCCTGCGATGACGGCGGCACAGCCAGCAGCAAGGGTGACTGACCTGCCGCTATCGCAGGCAAGCCAGCTCCCACAGAGTTCGGTGGTTGCCTTCAGATCAGCGCCCGCTGCACATCGCGCACCGTCGCTTCGAGGCTGGCCATGTGCAGGTTCAATACGCGCTCCACCGGCGCCTGATGCATCGGCCAGTGCAACGCCATACTGCCCACCAGCCGCCCATTGGCCTGCACCGGCAAGGCCACCGCGCGAATCAGAAACGGCAGGCGCACCGGGTATTCCCAATAGCCTTCAGTGCGCTGGCCAAACCCCTGGTGCTGGGTTTGCTCGCAGGTATGCACCTGCTCGTCCGCGGCCACATGATCGCGGCCCGCCAGACGCTGCACCTCCTCAACCGGCAATTGCGTCAGGCATGCCTTGCCCATCGCCGAGTGAAACAGGCTGGCGTGCTGGCCGACGATCTGGCAGTTGTTGGGGTACAGCTTGCGCAACACACTGGGGATCGCGCTTTCCATGACTTCCAGGCGCTCACCATCAAAGCAGGATAAATCCACCACCAGCCCGGTGCGCTCGCTGAGTTCCAGCAGCCAGGGCGCGGCGCTTTCCACCACCTGGCGCTTGAAACGTTGCTGGGTGTCGCCGAACAAGCGCTGGGCGCGCAGGCGGTAACGACGGTCGCTGAGGCCGCGATAGACCCACCCCTGTTCCTGCAAGGTCAGCAACATGCGCGACACCGTCGCCTTGGGCAGTCGTGTGAGGTAGTGCAACTCCTCCAACCCCAAGGCCTGGTGTTCGCCGAGCAGTTCGACGATGGCGAGTGCGCGCTCAACCGACCGTACCGTGCCTGTCTCCATGTTCGATCTCCCTGTTGCCGGTGGATGATCATTTTTCACAGCAAGATACAGGCCCGATCGCAGGTCAACTCATCGATTCAAGGCACGCAGGCGGGCGGCGTTGTACCCATTGCGTCAGCTGTTCATGAGCATAAGCCAGCTGCAAGACAGCGCGGTCCGCCTGGGCCGGGCCGATGATCTGCAAGCCCATGGGCAAGCCTTGAGGATTGAAGCCCACCGGAATGCTCATGCTCGGCAAGCCCGCCAATGTAGGGCCGATCACCACTTCCATCCACCGGTGATAGGTGTCCATTTCACGCCCACCCACCCTGCGCGGCCACGCCTGTTGTGCATCAAAAGGGAACACTTGGGCGGTGGGCAACAGCAGGAAATCGTAACGTTCAAACAGCTTGGCCAAGGCGCGATACCACTCGCTGCGGTCCACCGACGCCTGGTACACCTGCTGCGCACTCAAGCCCAGCCCGCCCTCCACTTCCCATTGCGCTTCGGGTTTAAGCAACGCGCGTTTTTGCGGGTTGGCGTAGGCCGCACCGAGGTTGCCGTGCACCAACCAATGGCGATGCACCAGCCAGCAGCGCCATAGCCGCGCCAGGGAAAATTCCGGCTGGCAGCTTTCCACCTCGCAGCCCAGCGCAGCAAAATCGCCGAGAGCCGACTCGCACAGGCTCATCACACCCTCGTCCATCGGCAGGTAGCCGTTGTAATCCCCCAGCCAGCCCAGGCGCGCGCCTTTAAAATCGCGCTGCAACGGCAAGCCGAACACCGACGGATCGTCCTTGGATGAGAGCGGCACCCGAGGGTCGTAACCGGCCTGGATACTCAATAACTTCGCCACATCCGTGACGCTGCGGCCCATTGGGCCTTCGGTGCCCAGTTGCTGCACAAACAATTCCGGCACCGGCCCGTGGGGCACGCGCCCCTGTGAAGGGCGCAAACCAAACACATTATTGAACGCCGCCGGGTTGCGCAGCGAACCCATCATGTCGCTGCCATCGGCCACCGGCAACATGCGCAACGCCAGCGCCACCGCCGCCCCGCCGCTGCTGCCTCCGGCCACCAAACGTGGGTCATAGGCATTGCCGGTGGTGCCGAACAGCGTGTTGTAGGTCTGCGAGCCGAGGCCGAATTCCGGCACGTTGGTCTTGCCGATGATGATCGCGCCGCTGGCCCGTACGCGCGACACGCTGATCGCATCTTCGGCGGGCACATGCTCGGCGAACAGCGGCGAGCCCAAGGTGGTGCGCAAGCCCTTGGTGGCCGCCAAATCCTTGATCGCCTGGGGCATGCCGTGCATCCAGCCTCGCGATTGGCCCTGGTCCAACTCACGATCACAGGCACGCGCTTCGGCCAGCACTTCATCGGCATCACGTAACGACACCAGCGCATTCACACTCGGGTTAAAACGCTGGATCTGCGCCAGGTAATCGCCCATCACGTCTTCACACGACACCTGCCGCGCATGGATCGCTTGCGACAGCTGCGTGGCATCCCAATCAACACGGCTCAAGGCTTCACCTCATTGGAAAAGGGCAGCGGTTTTTTCGCCCGTGGGGCTTCGTGCATGCAGTAAGTGCCCATCAACGTCAGCACGCAAGCGAACAGTACATAAAACGACGGCGCCACTGGCGTACCCAGTACTTTGGTCAGCCAAGTCACGATCAACGGTGCGAAACCGCCGAACACCATGACCGCGACGTTATAAGCCACCGACACACCCGTTGACCTCACCTCAATCGGAAACTGCTCGGCCAGGGCCGTCGGTGCCGGGCCGAAAAAGCCGCCGATGACCGTGCACAGCAGCACTTGCATCACCAGCAAGCGCTCGATGGACGGTGCCGCGGCCACCCACACATACAACGGGTAAACCATCACAAAGAATGCCAGGGTGAAAGCCATCAACACCGGCCGCCGCCCCAGCCGGTCCGAGAGCATGCCGGACAGCGGAATCACCACGGTCATCAGCGCCACTGCGAACATCTGCACCATCAGCACCTGGTCCAGCGGCAAACCGAGGCTCTTGTGCGCGAAGGTCGGCATATTCACCAGCACCACGTAGAACGACACCGTCGCGCCGCAGGCCAAGCCCATGGACACGAGGATACTGCGCCGATGCTCACGCAGCACATCCATCAGGCTCGGCGCCGGGCCGGTGGCCTGCTTGCGCGCCTGGATAAATTCTTCCGGGTCTTCCAGGTTCCTGCGAATCCACAACCCCACCGGGCCGATCAGCAAGCCCAGCACAAACGGCACGCGCCAGCCCCACAGGTCGAGGGTTTGCGGCGAAAAGAAGTGCGTGACCAACGCCACCATCGCCGCCCCACCAAATACCGCCAGGCATTGCCCCACCAACTGCCAGGAGCCATACAAGCCCTTGCGATGGGCCGGCGCACTTTCCACCAGAAACGCCGTGGCACTCGCGTACTCACCGCCGGTGGCAAAGCCCTGGAGCATGCGCGCCACCACAATCAGCAACGGCGCGCCCATGCCGATGGCGGCGTAATTGGGCGCGAAAGCGATCAGCGCGATAGACACGGTCATCAGCCGGATAATCAACTGCATCGCGGCTTTGCGGCCTTTGCGGTCGGCATAAATGCCGAGCAGGATGCCGCCCACCGGGCGCATGAAAAAGCCCACGCCGAAGGTGGCCAAGGCCATCAGCAGCGAGGCGTATTCATCCTGCGACGGAAAGAATTGCCGCGCGATGATGCTGGCCAGAAAGCCGTAAACGATAAAGTCATACCATTCCAGCGCATTGCCGATCACAGCCGCCACCACCTGGCGGGTGCGCGATACGCCTGTGTTTGAAGTCTGCATGAGGAACACTCCATTCAACCGATAAGGGCAAGGGTCCAGCGGCAGAAAAAAAGAGGTCGTCAGGCAGGCTTGAGCCAGCTCTCGGCCAGCGCGCCCCAGTAGGCGGCGCCGGTCAGCAGGATGTCGTCGTTGAAGTCATAGGCAGGGTTATGCACCATCGGCCGCGACACGCCGTTGCCGATAAACAGGTAACTGCCGGCGCAGCGTTGCAGCATCCAGGCGAAGTCTTCACTGCCCATCAGCGTGCGGGTGTTGCCGTCCACCGCGTCGGCGCCGAGCAAGGCAATGCCGACCTGGCGAGCGAACTCGGTTTCTTCGGCGTGGTTGACCAGCACCGGGTAGGCCGGGCGGTGTTCGACCTGCACCGTGCAGCCGAAGCTCGCGGCTTGGGTCTGGATGATGGCGTTGACGCGCTCGAGCATCTGTTCCCTGACCTTGGGGTTCAGTGCGCGCAGGCTCAGGCGCAACAGCGCTTGCTGAGGAATCACGTTGGCGGCCTGCCCCGCTTGCAGCGCACCGACCGTGACCACGGCGGCTTCCTGGGTGTCGATATTGCGCGCCACCACCGTTTGCAACGCCATGACCATACTCGCCGCCGCCACCAGCGGATCCACCGTCAGATGCGGCATGGAACCGTGGCCACCGACGCCTTCCAGCGTCACCGTGAGCAAGTCCTGCGAGGCCATCATCGGCCCGACCCGCAGGCCCAGATGCCCCGCCGGCAAGCCCGGCATATTGTGCATGCCGAACAGGCCATCGCACGGGAAGCGCTCGAGCAAACCATCGGCCAGCATCGCCTCGGCGCCGCCCTGGCCTTCTTCGGCGGGTTGGAAAATCAGGTTCAAGGTGCCGTCAAATTGCCGCGTCGCCGCCAAGTAACGCGCGGCGCCGAGCAGCATGGTGGTGTGGCCGTCATGCCCGCAGGCGTGCATGCAACCAGCGTGCTGGCTGGTGTAGGCCGCGCCGGTGTTCTCGATGATGGGCAAGGCGTCCATGTCGGCGCGAATGCCCAGCGTGCGCGAGCTGCTGCCATTGCGCAGCACGCCGACCACACCGGTTTTGCCGATGCCGGTGTGCACCTCGTAGCCCCATTCTTTCAAGGACTGCGCAACGAGCGCGCTGGTGCGGTTTTCTTCAAAGCCGAGTTCGGGATGGGCATGGATATCGTGGCGCACAGCGTGCAAGTCGCTGGCGACATCGCTGAGCCAATCCAGAATGTGCTGGTGTGGGCGCATGGTGATTCTCCTCACAGGCGGGTGGTCCCGTTCTTGTTGGCGGCACATCGACAGCTAAGCGCGATGTGGGCACGAGGACAATCAAAGGTGGTTCCACTGGGTGGAACCTGAGGCCGACACCTAATAACCCTGTGGCGAGCAAGCTTGCTTGCGCTGGGGTGCGAAGCGCGCCCAAAAAGCCGGTGACTGCTGCGCAGTCAAACGGGAGCAAGCTCCCTCGCCACACAAAGCGCACCGCCATTTGCCACCGGTTGCGACGGCGCATAACCCTGTGGCGAGCAAGCTTGCTTGCGCTGGGGTGCGAAGCGCCCCCCAAAAAGCCGGTGACTGCTGCGCAGTCAAACGGGAGCAAGCTCCCTCGCCACATAAAGCGCACCGCCATTTGCTACCGGTTGCGACTGCGCATAACCCTGTGGCGAGCAAGCTTGCTTGCGCTGGGGTGCGAAGCGCCCCCATAAGCCGGTGACTGCTGCGCAGTCAAACGGGAGCAAGCTCCCTCGCCACAGAAAGCGCACAGCCATTTGCCACCGGTTGCGACGGCGCGTGCATAAGGTTAACCTCGCTTCCGTCGCTGCTCATCAGTGACCGGGCGTGGAATCCCGAGAAAGAAGACGCTACAGCGTCGTCATACAATCAGTCGGCGCTTTTTTGTGCCCGCTGTTTGTGCTTTATGGCGGCTGTGCGTGGGAGGCCTTGTGCCTGCCGAGTCGCTTCTTCTCGGATTCCAACCTGCGTACAGCTGCCACCCTCATGCTTGGAATCGTGACTGGCAGCTCTTTTTGGTTGTACCAAAGGAGCAAGCTTATGCCGTACGAAATACCCTCAGCCGAAACCATCGGCGCCGCCACCTTCGCAGACTGCGGAGAAAACAAAAGCCACCTGAAACTCTTCCGCGTCAACGCCGGGGTTCCGCTCGTAGAAGCCCTCGAACACGCATCCCATGTGCTCTATTACGCAAAAATGCTCTCCCTTGAAGCTGCCATGGACCCCAAGGCGGAGAAGTTTGCATTCGCCTCGCATTACCTGGGGGAAATGGGCAAGGCGATCATCGATGACCTGTTGCTGGCCTTGCAGCCTGGCAGCCCAACCCCGCAGTAAGTCGTCCGCGCCCGGTGCAGTGCATCGGGCGCCTGTCCGGACTGCCTCATTTCCCAAGATCAGCACAAATCCATGTGGGAGCTGGCTTGCCTGCGATAGCGGCCGGTCAGTCAACATCACTGTTGCCTGTGCCGCCGTCATCGCAGGCAAGCCAGCTCCCACAGAGAATCTTTGGTGCGTCAGGGGTTGAGGCGGCAGCCCTGGCGATCACCCAACCAGCGCGCCGTGTGCGTGCGTCCTAAACCACTCGCCGTCACTTCACTGCGTTCCGGCGAATCAGTGAACGCACTGGTCGGCACATACTGCTTCACATACCCCAGGCAATACTCCGCCGGGTTGTTTTCCACATACCGGCACGAGCAATATTCCTTGGCCGTGTACGCCGCGATGATGTCGGGGAAGGCTTGCAGGTTGACGCGTTCGTGCCACACCCAGCCCGACAGGGCGAGCAACAGCAGCAAAAACACGCTGATAAACGGATGACGACGGATCATGGTTGCACCGCCGCCAGTACGCGCTTGAGCAGTTCGTTGTGACGGTAAGTGCCGTCACGGTCATCGCCGTAGCGCACGATCACCAGGTGTTCGTCGGGCAGCACATAGAGCGCCTGGCCCCAATGGCCGAGGGCGGCGAAGGTGTCGGCAGGCGCATCGGGCCAGGGTCTTGGGGCACCTTGTACGTCGAGGTTGAGCCACCATTGCCCGCCGGGGACGGCGTCGTCCTGGCCGGCCTTGTATTTATCGAATGGCTGGCGGTTGAAGGCGACCCACTCTTTAGGCAGCAACTGCTGCTCTCCCCAACGACCGTCGCGCGCCATCAGCAGGCCGACCCGCGCTAAATCGCGAGCCGTCAGGTAGGCATAGGACGAGGCGACGAAGGTTTCGTCGGCGTCGGTTTCCCACGTGGCGTTGTGAATGCCCAGCGGCTTGAACAGCGCGTCCCACGGGTAACTCATATAGGCCTTGTGGCCGAGCATGCCTTTGAGGGCGGCGGACAAAATATTGCTGTCGCCGCTGGAATAACGAAAGGCCTGGCCCGGTGCGGCGGCGGCCTCGGTGCCTGCGGCAAACTCGGCCATGTCGCTGCGGCCACGGGTGTAGAGCATCGCCACCACCGAGGAATTGAGTGGGGCGTATTCGTAGTCTTCCTGCCAGTCCAGGCCCGAGGCCCAGTGCAGCAGGTCGGCCATGGTGACTTTGGGGTGCTGTTTCATCGGCGGGTAAAAACGCGCGGCCGGGTCATTCAGTTTGAAGCGATTTTCGCCGTAGGCCACGCCGAGCACAGTGGCCATCAGGCTTTTGCTCACTGACCAGGTCAGGTGCGGCGTGCTGGCGGTGTTAGGCGCGCCGTAGCGTTCATAGATGATCACGCCATCGCGGATCACCAGCAGCGCGTCGGTGCGGATGCCTTTACGAGTGGCGTCGTCACGGGGTGGAAAAGCATAGGCATTCAGTGCATCGACCGCCGGGCCTTCGAGCGGCGCGCCCTTGGCCCATTCCTTGTCCGGCCAGGTGTCGGCGTGGGCGGCAGCGGTGACTAACAGCAGGGCAACGCACAACAGGCCTCGGACCATGGACGCAAACTCAAGGGGGCTTTCAAGCCCGCGAGCCTAGCCCAGGCGCATGACAGATTTGCGACAGGAAGGCCTGTCATCCAAGCGTCACCATAACTTCATGGAGCTGACACCGAGCCTACATAGCCTGAGTTTGGACAAACAAGTCGACCGGCCGGTAAGTGGCCGGCACTCGGAGATTCGCCATGACTCAGATCGCCCGCATCAGCGACACCGGCAATGAACGCCGTCTGCAAGCCGAACGCCTGGTTGGCGCCAAGGCTTTGCAGGAAGCCCAGGCCCTGCGTTTCAACGTGTTCAGCGGCGAGTTCAACGCCAAGCTGAAAGGCGCGGAACAGGGTCTGGACATGGATGACTATGATGTTCACTGCAGCCATATAGGCGTGCGGGATTTGAACAGCGGTCGACTGGTGGCCACCACCCGTTTGCTCGACCACCAGGCCGCCAGCACCTTGGGCCGGTTCTACAGCGAAGAAGAATTCAGCCTGCACGGCTTGCTGCACTTGCAAGGCCCGATCCTGGAGATCGGCCGCACCTGCGTCGACCCGGCCTATCGCAACGGCGGCACCATCGCGGTGTTGTGGGGCGAGTTGGCCGAAGTCCTCAACCAGGGCGGTTACAGCTACCTGATGGGTTGCGCGAGCATCCCGATGCACGACGGTGGCATCCAGGCTCACGCGATCATGCAGCGCCTGCGCGAACGCTACCTGTGCAACGAGCACCTGCGCGCCGAACCGAAAAAACCACTGCCGGCGCTGGACCTGCCGTCCAACGTCATCGCGGAAATGCCGCCGCTGCTCAAAGCCTATATGCGCCTGGGTGCGAAGATCTGCGGCGAGCCGTGCTGGGATGAAGACTTCCAGGTGGCCGACGTGTTCATCCTGCTCAAGCGCGATGAGTTGTGCCCGCGCTACGCCCGCCACTTCAAGGCGGCCATGTGATGAGCCGCCTGCGCGTGTACGGGCGCATTGCCCGGGTGCTGCTGGTGGTGGCGCTGGGGTTGAGCATGGCCAGTGTGTTTGGTGTATTCGAACGCATGGGCATTGCCAACTCGATGGTGCGGCGCCAGCGTTGGTCGCGGTTTTTTATGGCACGGTTGACTAACGCCCTGCCCTTTCGCGTGACGGTACACGGTGAGTTGCCGACGCAGCCGATGCTGTGGGTAAGCAATCACGTGTCCTGGACCGACATTCCGCTGCTCGGCGCGGTGGCGCCGATGTCGTTTTTGTCCAAGGCCGAAGTGCGCACCTGGCCGGTGGCTGGATGGTTGGCGGCCAAGGCCGGCAGCTTGTTTATTCGCCGCGGCTCAGGCGACAGCCAGTTGATCCGCAAGCAGATGACTCGCCATCTGGAGCAACAGCATCCGCTGCTGATGTTCCCCGAAGGCACCACCACTGATGGGCGCAGCCTGCGTACGTTCCACGGGCGTTTGCTGGCCAGTGCGATTGATGCGGATGTGTCGCTGCAACCGGTAGCGATTCGTTATTTGCGTGATGGGCAGGTGGATGCGTTGGCACCGTTTATTGGCGATGATGATTTGCTCTCGCACTTGATGCGTCTGTTCAGTAATGACCAGGGTGATGTGGAGATTCATGTGCTCCAGCCGATTGCCTGTGCCGGGCAGGAACGTGCGGCGCTGGCGTATCAGGCGCAGCAGGCGGTGCAGAAAGCGTTGTTTGGGCCGTTGCCGGAAGTTGAGCAGGTGGCGGCTCGACCTGCATTTGCGGCCTGAGATGAACTGAACACCAGCTCCCACATTTAGATCTCAGTAGTCAGTTGGAGCTGTGCAAACTTCTGTAGCTCTGGATAAAACAACCGAAAATCTTCACTCAACGGCTCATACAAAACCCGCAACTCCTGCATCGCATGGCCCAGCTCCTGAGGCTGGGTCAGCCGCCGCGAAATCCCGCGCAACACCTGCTCCATCACCGCGAACTCACGGTATGAGCCCAGCCAATCATCCGCCGCCATATACGGCGCAATCTGCGCCAGCCGCCCCGGCAGTTGCGGCTCGGCCGCCAGCACGCGGTACACCTGCGCAGTGAAGCGTTCCAGCGGCTGCTCGGCGTACAGCGCCCAATCCCGCGCCAGGCAGTGGTCGAAAAACACATCGAGGACAATCCCGGCGTAGCGCTTGCGGGTCAGGCTGAAGCGTGACAACGCCTCATCCACCAGCGGGTGGCTGTCGGTAAAGCGGTCGATTGAGCGATGCAACTGAATCGCCGACTCGATTTGCGGGCTGAACTGGCCTTGCAGGCGGCCTTTTACAAAGTCGCCATACAGGCTGCCGAGCAATTGAGCAGGAAGTTGGCCGCCCAGGTGCAGATGTGCGAGATAATTCATGCCGCGCAGTCTACCACTGCCGATTACGTATCGTTATAACCCGATATACCGAAATAGCCTGATCTCAGATCAAAATCATATTGGTATATCGGGATAGACCGATTTAAAGTTCGCCTCATCGCGATATAACGCTGTACGAAACCGAGCAACCGCCATGTCCATTGACCTCGACGAAATAATAAAAGCCCTGGCACACCCAGTACGACGAGACATCCTCACCTGGCTGAAAGACCCGAAGGTGCAGTTTCCCGAGCAAGTGCACAACCACGAATACGGGATCTGTGCCGGGCAGATCGACCAGCGCTGCGGCTTGTCGCAGTCGACCGTGTCGGCCCATTTGGCCACCTTGCAACGCGCCGGGTTGATCAGCAGCCAGAAGGCCGGGCAGTGGCATTTTTTCAAACGCAACGAGGCAACCATCCAGGCCTTCCTCGCGGCGCTCATCACCGAACTCAGTGCTGACGAAAACGCAGCGCTGTAACAAGGAAACGCCAATGCCCCTCTCGCTACTCATACTGGCCCTCAGCGCCTTCGCCATCGGCACCACCGAGTTCGTCATCATGGGCTTGCTGCCCGATGTGGCGGCGGACCTGGGCGTGTCGATCCCCGGCGCCGGCTGGCTGGTCACCGGCTACGCCCTGGGCGTGGCCATCGGCGCGCCGTTCATGGCACTGGCCACCGCCAAGCTGCCACGCAAGGCCGCCCTGGTAGCGTTGATGGGCATCTTTATTGTCGGCAACCTGCTCTGCGCCCTGGCCAGTGACTACAACGTGCTGATGTTTGCCCGTGTGGTCACCGCGCTGTGCCACGGTGCGTTCTTCGGGATCGGTTCGGTGGTAGCGGCCAACCTGGTGCCGGCCAACAAACGGGCTTCGGCCGTTGCCTTGATGTTCACCGGTTTGACCCTGGCCAACGTGCTCGGCGTGCCGCTGGGTACCGCACTGGGACAGGAAGCCGGCTGGCGCTCGACCTTTTGGGCGGTGACGGTGATTGGCGTAGTCGCCTTGATCGGTCTGATCCGCTTCCTGCCGGCCAAGCGTGACGAAGAAAAACTCGACATGCGCGCCGAACTGGCCGCGCTCAAGGGCGCCGGCATCTGGCTGTCGCTGACCATGACTGCGTTGTTCGCCGCGTCCATGTTCACCCTCTTTACTTACGTCGCACCGCTGCTCGGCGATGTCACCGGCGTGTCGCCCAAAGGCGTGACCTGGACCCTGCTGCTGATCGGCCTGGGGCTTACCGTCGGCAACATCATCGGCGGCAAGCTGGCGGACAAACGCCTGGCCGCCACCCTGATCGGCGTGTTCATCAGCATGGCAGTGGTCTCCACGGTGTTGACCTGGACCAGCGTCGCGGTGATCCCGACGGAAATCACCCTGTTCCTGTGGGCCACCGCTTCGTTCGCCGCCGTACCGGCGCTGCAAATCAACGTGGTGACCTTCGGCAAGGCCGCTCCAAACCTGGTGTCCACCTTGAATATCGGCGCCTTCAACATCGGCAACGCGCTCGGCGCCTGGGTCGGTGGCAGCGTGATTGCCCACGGTTTCGGCCTGACCAGCGTGCCTTTGGCCGCGGCGGCCCTGGCGATTCTGGCCCTGCTGGTGACCCTGATTACTTTCCGTCAGAGCGGCGATGCCGACCTGGCCCCTGCGACCAACTGATCAATCCACTTAAAGAGAAGGGTGTTTTCCCATGACGACTATTTTCGATCCGATCAAACTGGGCGACCTGCAATTGTCCAACCGCATCATCATGGCGCCGCTGACCCGCTGCCGCGCCGATGAAGGCCGCGTACCCAACGCGCTGATGGCCGAGTACTACGTGCAACGCGCTTCCGCCGGGCTGATCTTAAGCGAAGCCACCTCCGTGACGCCGCTGGGCGTTGGCTACCCGGACACACCGGGTATCTGGTCCAACGACCAGGTTCGCGGCTGGGCCAATGTAACCAAGGCTATACACGGCGCGGGCGGCAAGATTTTCCTGCAATTGTGGCACGTGGGCCGTATCTCCCATGAGTCGTACCTCAACGGCGAAACCCCGGTGGCACCGAGCGCCATCCAGCCTAAAGGCCACGTCAGCCTGGTTCGCCCGCTGGCCGACTACCCGACGCCACGCGCCCTGGAAACCGCTGAAATCGCCGACATCGTTGACGCTTACCGCATCGGCGCTGAAAACGCCAAGGCCGCAGGCTTTGACGGCGTGGAGATCCATGGCGCCAACGGCTACCTGCTCGACCAGTTCCTGCAAAGCAGCACCAACCAGCGCACCGACAACTACGGTGGCTCCCTGGAAAACCGTGCTCGCCTGCTGCTGGAAGTGACCGACGCCGCCATTGAAGTCTGGGGCGCCGGCCGTGTGGGTGTGCATTTGGCACCACGCGCCGACTCCCACGACATGGGCGACGACAATTTGGCGGAAACCTTCACCTACGTCGCCAGCGAGCTGGGCAAGCGTGGCATCGCCTTCATCTGCTCCCGTGAAAAAGAAGCCGGCGACAGCCTCGGTCCACAACTGAAAAAAGCCTTCGGTGGCCCGTACATCGCCAACGAGCGCTTCACCAAAGACAGCGCCAACGCCTGGCTGGCGGCCGGCAAGGCCGATGCAGTAGCCTTCGGCGTGCCATTCATTGCCAACCCGGACCTGCCGGCGCGCCTGAAGGCCGATGCGCCGTTGAACGAACCGCACCCGGAAACCTTCTACGGCAAAGGCCCAGTGGGTTACATCGACTACCCCACGCTGGCGCTGTAATGTAATTCGCTGAAACGAAAAAGCCCCGGTTCGCAGGAACCGGGGCTTTTTTTCGGCTGATTGATCGTTCCCACGCTCTGCGTGGGAATGCCGCCCTGGACGCTCTGCGTCTGCCCCTAAAGCGTGACGCGAAGCGTCACAGGATGCATTCCCACGCGGAGCGTGGGAACGATCGCACAGTAGCTGGGAAACACTCCTTCACAGCCTTGCAACAAAATCGCTACAAAATACTTAGGCGGCTACCTATCAACCGCCCGCCAGCCCGTATATAAAGTCACCCCGCAAATCCTGCGAAGGGACGATTGACTGTCTCTGGACTTTACTGTTGACACAACTGGATGCAATTACGCATTTTGTCTTAATTGCGTAGGCTAGGGCTCAAGCGCAGCATGTCCAGCCCTGCGTCAACCCAGCGTTCGGCGTCCTGATGCAGTTGGAAGCTGTCGGGCACTAGTAGCCATTGGCCAATCAGGCCGTGAATATAGGCATGAATGCACACCGCGCCACGCGTGGTGTCGAGGTTTTCCGGAAGTTGCCCGCGATGGACCGCGTTGCGCAGTGTCAGGCTGATACGCAGGTTGCACTCCAGGCTATGGGTCTGGCGTTGGCGCCGCATGTCGCACATTTCATCGGTGAACTCGCACTTATGAAACAGGATTTCGTTGATGCGCCGGGTTTTCGGGTCCAGGGCCACTTGATGATAAAGATGGATCAACAGCTTGCGCATACAGCCCAGCGGGTCGACTTCATCCTCGCTTTCACTGGCCCGGGCCAATTCGTCCAGGGGTTCGTGCAGCGTGTCGAGCAGTGCCTGGAGCAAATCGGACTTGTTACTGAAATGCCAATAGATAGCCCCGCGCGTCACCCCGGCCAACGCGGCGATGTCCGCCAGCGTGGTGCGCGCCACACCGCGTTGATAAAAGGCTTGCTCGGCGGCGTCGAGAATCTGGCTGCGCGTTTCCTGAGCTTCCTCTTTGGTGCGACGAACCATGGCAGTAAAACCTCAATCAGGACACTTTGGATGGTGCTTGAGCAACATCTGAATAATTGTGGGACGACGTCGTCTTGGACGCCGAACGTACTAAAATCGAGGCTTTGGCGCTTGCTTTGTCAACAATCCGCGAAGCCTGTCAAGAGTTTACAAACAACCGTGAACGTAAGTATATTGCGTAGCAAGCTACTTATCCACTCACGGCTTGTTTTTTACCCTTCCACACTTCTTGTGCGCATTTTGCGCGCCTGACCCGAGGATCTTCATGCAACTTAAGCCAGCTGTTACCGCTCTGGTCACTGCCGTCGCCCTGGCATCGCTGCTCAGCGGATGTAAAAAGGAAGAAGCGGCTCCGCCCGCTCAAACCCCTCAGGTCGGCGTGGTCACTATTCAACCGCAAGCCTTTACCCTGACATCCGAGCTGCCAGGCCGCACCACTGCCTACCGCATCGCGGAAGTTCGTCCCCAGGTGAACGGCATCATTCTCAAGCGCCTGTTCAAGGAAGGCGGCGACGTGAAGGAAGGGCAACAGCTCTACCAGATCGACCCGTCGGTGTATGACGCCACCCTCAAAAGCGCTCAAGCGAAACTGACCCAGACCAAGTCCATCACCGACCGCTACAAGCAACTTGTCGATGAGCAAGCCGTCAGCCGTCAGGAATACGACACCGCCGTGGCCAACCGCATGACGGCTGAAGCCGACGTGCAAACCGCCCAGATCAACGTGCGCTACACCAAAGTGTTCGCGCCGATCTCCGGGCGTATCGGTCGTTCTTCGGTCACCGAAGGCGCGCTGGTCAGCAATGGCCAGGCCGATGCCATGGCCGTGATCCAGCAACTGGACCCGATCTACGTCGACGTCACCCAGTCTTCGGCAGAAATGCTGAAACTGCGCCGCGACCTGGAAAGCGGCCAGTTGGAAAAAGCCGGCGACAACGCTGCCAAGGTCAAGCTGACCCTGGAAGACGGCACCGCCTACGCCCAGGACGGCAAGCTGGAGTTCTCCGAAGTGTCGGTGGACCAGACTACTGGCTCCGTGACCCTGCGCGCGGTGTTCCCCAACCCTGACCACACCCTGCTGCCGGGCATGTTCGTCCACGCCCAGCTGCAAGCCGGTGTGAACAGCAAGGCCATCCTGGCACCTCAGCAAGGCGTGACCCGTGACCTCAAGGGCATCCCGACTGCGCTGATCGTGAACAAGGACAACAAGGTCGAGCAGCGTCAACTGGTTGCCAACCGCACTGCCGGCGCCTACTGGCTGGTGGAAAAGGGCCTGGATGCCGGTGACCGCGTGATCACCGAAGGCCTGCAGTTCATCAAGCCGGGCATCGAAGTCAAGGTTAAAGACGCTGACAACGCCAAACCCGCCGGCACTGCCGCAGCGCCTGCTGCCGATGCTGGTAAAGGGGAGTAATCCATGTCGAAATTTTTTATCGACCGTCCCATTTTCGCCTGGGTAATTGCCCTGGTGATCATGCTGGTCGGGGCACTCTCGATCCTGAAGTTGCCCATCAACCAATACCCGGCCATTGCGCCGACCGCCATCGACATCCAGGTGACCTACCCAGGCGCGTCCGCACAAACCGTGCAGGACACCGTGGTGCAGGTGATCGAACAACAGCTCAACGGTATCGACAACCTGCGTTATGTCTCCTCGGACAGTAACTCCGACGGCAGCATGACCATCACCGTGACGTTCAACCAGGGTACCAACCCGGATATCGCCCAGGTCCAGGTACAGAACAAGCTGAACCTGGCGACCCCACTGCTGCCGCAAGAAGTGCAGCAACAGGGTATCCGCGTGACCAAATCGGTGAAGAACTTCCTGATGGTGATCGGTCTGGTGTCGGAAGACGGCAGCATGACCAAGGACGACCTCTCCAACTACATCGTGTCCAACATCCAGGACCCGATCTCCCGTACCGCGGGGGTGGGTGACTTCCAGGTGTTCGGTTCGCAGTACGCCATGCGTATCTGGCTCGACCCGGCCAAGCTGAACAACTACCAGCTCACGCCAGTGGACGTCAGCAATGCCATCAAGGCCCAGAACGTGCAGGTGGCCACCGGCCAATTGGGCGGCCTGCCTGCCCTGCCCGGCACCCAGCTGAACGCCACGATCATCGGCAAGACGCGCCTGCAAAGCACCGAGGAATTCGCCAAGATCCTGATGAAGGTGAACACCGACGGCTCGCAGGTTCGCCTGGGTGACCTCGCACGCATCGAACTGGGCGGCCAGAACTACAGCATCAGTGCGCAGTTCAACGGCAAGCCGGCTTCGGGTATGGCGATCAAGCTGGCGGCCGGTGCCAACGCACTGGACACCGGCAAGGCCATCCGCGAAACAGTGAAGTCCCTGGAGCCGTTCTTCCCGCCTGGCATGAAGGCGGTGGTGCCATATGACACCACCCCGGTAGTGACCGAATCGATCTCCGGTGTGGTTCACACCCTGGTCGAAGCGATCGTGCTGGTGTTCCTGGTGATGTTCCTGTTCCTGCAGAACTTCCGTGCCACCATCATCACCACCATGACCGTACCGGTGGTATTGCTGGGTACCTTCGGGATCCTGGCGGCGTGCGGTTTCACCATCAACACCCTGACCATGTTCGGCATGATCCTGGCCATCGGCTTGCTGGTGGACGATGCCATCGTCGTGGTGGAAAACGTCGAACGGGTGATGGCCGAGGAGCACCTGTCGCCCAAGGAAGCGACGATCAAGTCCATGGGCCAGATCCAGGGCGCCCTGGTGGGTATTGCCCTGGTACTGTCGGCGGTACTGCTGCCGATGGCGTTTTTCGGTGGTTCCACTGGTGTGATCTACCGGCAGTTCTCCATCACCATCGTTTCGGCGATGGCCTTGTCGGTAATGGTTGCCCTGATCTTCACCCCGGCTTTGTGCGCCACCATGCTCAAGCCGATTGATCCGGAAAAACACGGCCAGCCCAAGCGCGGCTTCTTCGGCTGGTTCAACCGCACCTTCGACCGTGGCGTACTCAAGTACGAGCGCGGCGTGGGCGGCATGATCAAGCACAAGATTCCGGCATTCCTGGTGTATGCGCTGATCCTGGCCGGCATGATCTGGATGTTCACCCGTATTCCAAGCGCGTTCCTGCCTGAGGAAGACCAGGGTGTGATCTTCGCCCAAGTGCAGACTCCGGTCGGTGCTTCGGCTGAGCGCACGCAAAAAGTCGTCGACGACATGCGCGCCTTCCTGCTGAACGACAAGGAAGGCGAGCCAGGCGAAGGCAAGGCGGTGAAGTCGGTGTTTACCGTGAACGGCTTTAACTTCGCCGGTCGTGGCCAGAGCTCGGGGCTTGCATTCGTGATGCTCAAGCCGTGGGATGAGCGTGACTCTACCCAATCGGTATTCGAAGTGGCCAAGCGTGCGCAGGGTTACTTCTTCGGGGCCTTCAAGGACGCCATGGTCTTCGCCATCGTGCCGCCTTCGGTACTGGAGCTGGGTAACGCCACTGGTTTCGACGTGTTCCTGCAAGACCAGGGTGGCGTCGGCCACGACAAGCTGATGGCTGCACGTAACCAGTTCCTGGGTGCGGCGGCACAAAGCAAGGTGCTGGCCGGCGTACGTCCTAACGGCGTGAACGACGAGCCGCAGTACGAGCTGACCGTTGACGACGAGAAGGCCAGTGCCCAGGGCATCAGCCTAGCGGATATCCAGCAGACACTGGCCATTGCCTTGGGTGGCAGCTACATCAACGACTTCATCGACCGTGGTCGCGTGAAAAAGGTGTATGTACAAGGTGACGCCGCCAGCCGCATGTCGCCGGAAGACCTGGACAAATGGTACGTGCGCAGCAACGACGGGAAAATGGTGCCGCTGTCGGCCATCTCGTCGGGCAAGTGGATCTACGGTTCGCCCAAGCTTTCGCGCTACAACGGTGTAGCGGCGATGGAAATCCTCGGTACCCCGGCACCTGGCTACAGTACCGGTGATGCAATGGCCGAAGTCGAACGCATTGCCAAAGAACTGCCGGCCGGTGTTGGTTATGCCTGGACAGGCCTGTCGTACGAAGAGCGCCTTTCCGGCTCCCAGGCGCCAGCGCTGTACGCACTGTCGCTGCTGGTAGTGTTCCTGTGCCTGGCGGCACTGTACGAAAGCTGGTCGATCCCGATCGCGGTGATTCTGGTGGTACCTTTAGGGGTGATCGGTGCGTTGATCGCCACCAGCCTGCGCGGCTTGTCCAACGACGTGTTCTTCCAGGTGGGCCTGTTGGTGACGGTGGGCCTGGCGGCGAAAAACGCCATCCTCATCGTGGAGTTCGCCAAAGAGCTGCATGAGCAAGGCAAAGGCATCGTCGAGGCGGCTATTGAAGCGTCCCGCATGCGTCTGCGCCCGATCATCATGACCTCGTTGGCGTTCATGCTCGGCGTATTGCCGCTGGCGATCTCCACGGGCGCCGGCTCAGGCAGCCAGCATGCGATCGGTACCGGCGTGATCGGCGGTATGATCACGGCCACTGTGCTGGCGATCTTCTGGGTGCCGCTGTTCTACGCAACCGTATCCGCCGCTGGCGAACGCAAAAAGAAAGACACTACTGAAACTCCTAAAGAGGCTGGCCAATGAGCAAGTCGCTACTTTCCTTAGCCGTCACCGCATTCGTGCTCAGTGGCTGCTCGCTGATCCCTGACTACCAGCGCCCTGAAGCGCCGGTAGCAGCCCAGTTCCCGCAGGGGCCGGCGTACTCGTCGGCCCAGGCGCCGAGCCAGGCCGCTGCCGAGCAAGGCTGGAAGCAGTTTTTCCATGACCCTGCCCTGCAACAGCTGATCCAGACCGCGTTGGTCAACAACCGTGACCTGCGTGTCGCTGCCCTGAACATCGACGCTTATGCGGCGCAGTATCAGATCCAGCGTGCCGACCTGTTCCCGGCGGTTTCGGCCACCGGCAGCGGCAGCCGCTCGCGCACCCCGGCCAAGTTGTCACAGACCGGCGAATCGAGCATCTCCAGCCAGTACTCGGCCGGCCTGGGTATCAGTTCGTATGAGCTGGACCTGTTCGGCCGCGTGCGCAGCCTGAGTGAAGAAGCGCTGCAAAAGTACTTCGCCACTGAAGAAGCGCGGCGCAGCACCCAGATCAGCCTGGTGGCCAGTGTGGCGAATGCCTACCTGACCTGGCAGGCCGACAAGGAACTGCTCAAACTGACCCAGGACACCCTCGGCGCGTTTGAGCAGAGCTTCAAGCTGACCTCGCGCAGCAACGAAGTCGGCGTGGCCTCGGCGCTCGACCTCAGCCAGGCACGCACCTCGGTGGAAAACGCCCGTGTTCAATTGGCGCGCTATACGCGTCAGGTGGCACAGGACGAAAACAGCCTGACCCTGTTGCTGGGCACTGGCCTGCCAGCCAATATCACCAGCAAGCCGCTGTCGGATGACCTGCTCAGCGAAGTGCCTGCCGGGTTGCCCTCGGACCTGCTGCAACGTCGTCCCGACATTGTGCAGGCCGAGTACAACCTCAAGGCCGCCAACGCCAATATCGGCGCGGCCCGTGCTGCGTTCTTCCCGAGCATCAGCCTGACTGCCAGCGCCGGTACCGCCAGCCCTACCCTGGGTGGCCTGTTCAAAGGCGGTTCGGGCACCTGGTCGTTTGCCCCGCAGATCAACATCCCGATCTTCAACGCCGGTAGCCTGCGCGCAAGCCTGGACTACTCGAAGATCCAGAAAGAGATCAACGTGGCCAACTACGAGAAGGCGATCCAGACCGGCTTCCAGGAAGTCTCCGACGGCCTCGCCGCCCGCGAGACCTACAAGCAGCAGCTGGATGCTCAGCGCGGCTTCGTTGCGGCCAACCAGGATTACTACCGCCTGGCCGAGCGTCGCTACCGCATTGGTGTCGACAGCAACCTGACCTTCCTCGACGCCCAGCGCCAACTGTTCAGTGCCCAGCAATCGCTGATCACCGACCGCCTGGCGCAGCTCAACAGCGAGGTCAACTTGTACAAGGCCCTCGGCGGCGGCTGGAACGAGCAGACCGCGAAGAACGAGCCGTTGAAAGAAGAAGCACCGGCGCTGAAGTTGTTCTGATCGTGCTGATGTAGATAAAACCGCTTCCCTTACCGGAAGCGGTTTTTTTTTGCCATGTCGTTAATCAGCGCGAATCAAAGGTGGGCGCTGGCTTGCCTTCCCTTCAACCTTTCAGGGTAAAATTAGTAACAGATTCTTACAGACCACAGAGGGAGCTTGTCGTAATGATCGTAGGAATCGACCTGGGGACGACCAATAGCCTGGCCGCCGTGTGGCGCGGCGATGCGGCCGAAATGGTGCCCAATGCGCTTGGCCAGTTGCTGACCCCCAGCGTGGTCGGCCTGGATGATCAAGGCCGTATCCTGGTGGGCCAAGCCGCCAAGGAACGCCTGCATACTCACCCACTCCTGACCACGTCGCTGTTCAAGCGCTACATGGGCAGTGCCACCGAAGTGCGCCTGGGCGACCGCTCGTTCCGCCCCGAAGAGCTGTCGGCGCTGGTCCTCAAAAGCCTCAAAGAAGACATCGAGCGCACCTACGGCCAAACCGTCACCGAAGCAGTGATCAGCGTGCCCGCCTACTTCAGCGACGGCCAGCGCAAAGCCACGCGCATTGCCGGTGAACTGGCGGGGCTCAATGTTGAAAAACTGATCAACGAACCCACCGCCGCCGCCTTGGCTTATGGCTTGCACCAGCGTGACAAGGAAACCTCGTTCCTGGTCTTCGACCTCGGCGGCGGCACCTTTGACGTGTCGATCATCGAGCTGTTCGACGGTGTGATGGAAGTACGCGCCAGCGCCGGCGACAACTTCCTGGGTGGCGAAGACTTCGACACGTTGTTGCTGGAACACTTCGTCGACAGCCAGCGCAATGCCCAGGGTTTCCCGCCCACCAGCAGTGTACTGCAAGCCCTGCGCCGCGAAGCCGAGCGTGTGCGCAAAGCCTTGGGTCAGGACGACAGCGCCGAGTTCGCCCTGCGTATAGATGGCCAACAGTGGGTCACAACCATCACCCAGGCCGAACTCGCCAAGCTCTACACGCCGTTGTTGGAACGCCTGCGCGCACCGATTGAACGCGCCCTGCGCGACGCACGGATTCGGGTCGGCGACCTCGATGAAATCCTGCTGGTCGGCGGCACCACGCGCATGCCGCTGGTGCGCAAACTGGCCGCAGGTTTGTTCGGGCGTTTCCCGTCCATCAGCCTCGACCCGGACCAGGTGGTCGCCCACGGCGCGGCGATCCAGGCCGCGCTCAAGGCCCGCTCGGCGGCGCTGGAAGAAATCGTGCTGACCGACGTCTGCCCCTACACCCTGGGTATCGAAACCTCGAACCAGTACGGCGGCCATATCGAGAGCGGGCATTACCTGCCGTTGATCGAACGCAACAGCAGCGTGCCGGTGAGCCGGGTCAAAAGCGTGGTCACGCTCTACGACGACCAGCCCCGCGTGCTGCTGAAAATTTACCAAGGCGAAAGTCGCCTGGTGAAAGACAATATCGAACTGGGCCAGTTGGAAATCCCCGTGCCCAAGCGCAAGGCTGGCGAAGTCTCGCTGGACGTGCGCTTCACCTACGACAACAACGGTTTGCTCGAAGCTCAGGTGAACATTCCGCTGACCGGCGAGCAGCACTCGCTGGTGATCGAGAACAACCCCGGCGTGCTCAGCCCGCAAGAGATCCAGCAACGCCTGCAAGCGTTGGCATTGTTGAAAATTCACCCGCGCGACCAGCAGGTCAACACCGTGCTGACCGCCCGCCTCGAGCGGCTCTACCAGGAAAACCTCGGCGAATTGCGTGAGCAACTCGGACACTGGGCCGCGCAGTTCCAGCAAGTGCTCGACACCCAGGACGAACGCCGCATCCGTGAGGCCCGCAGCGAGCTGACCCGACAACTTGAGCAACTCGATAACGGGTTCTGGCGCTGAAGGAAATCCACATGGACTGTTGGACAGTGTTGCAACTGGCAGACGATGCCGACGAACGGACCATCAAGCGCACCTACGCGCGACTGCTGAAAAGCTGCCGCCCGGACGATGACGCCGAGGGTTTCCAGCGCCTGCGCGAGGCCTATGAACAGGCGCTGAACATCGCGCGCTGGCGGGCCGACAACGAGGAAGTGGAAACCGTCGAGGCGCCGATGGCCGAACAGGCACACGGCAATCTCAACGATCTGGCTGAACTGATGGACGTTCGCCCCTTGAGTCCTGCGTCGTTCGAACCGCCCATGGCGAAAAACGCGTATGACCTCGCCGAGCTGATGAACATCAGCCCACTCAGCCCCGCCGCGTTTGAAGCGCCAAAGCCCGACCCGGCCCACGCGCTGCTCGCCGGCGTGAACCTGCACAACCTCGATGAACGCTGGGCCCAGGCCCAACAGCAGAGCTGCGAAGAAACATTCCAGGCCGGCCTGCTGCGCCATTGCTTTGAAGCCCCCGGCGAGCGCAGTGCAATTGCCGGTTGGGCGATGCAACACCTGGAATGGCTGACGCCCTGGCAACAGGTGGTGATGACCCCGTGGCAGCACGAAGCCCTCACCAGCGAGCTGCTGCAGGACTACCGCCGCACCTTGCAGGAACTGCTGGAGCAAAAGGCCGAGCGCGAGTTCATCACCCAACTGACGCACTACAACGAGCAAGCCTGGCTGCGGGTGTTCGATCAGCAGCAACAGTGGCAGCGCATTATTCTGCAACTGCTGCACGACACCCAATGGAGCGTGCCGCTGTTTGAACGCGTGTGCCAGGCCTTTGGCTGGGACGACCAGAAAGGCGTGTACCCGGAACCTGAGTGGATGTGGCGTGGCTTGGTGTCGCGTTGCGAGCAGGAAAGCTTTTATATCAACCTCCAGGACAAAGCCCAGGACACCCGGCGCACCAGCGCCGACGCCCTGGCCGCGCGCTTGTTGCTCACGCCCATGACCGCAACCCAACAGATGAGCATCATCGGCACGTTTGGCCAAAACGAATGGAACGCTTGCCAGCATCTGGGCGAAACCCTGACCTGGCGTTATCCGCAGTTGATCGAACGCCTGCCCCAAAGCGACCTGTTCTTCTGGCGCAAATTCGTCCCACGACCGATTTACGTCCAAGTGCTTATCCGGCTCTGGGCGATCTTTGCCTTGGCCGCTGTCCTGAACCTCGCTCACGTTCAAACCGAAGAGCTGGACTTCGGGGTCGTACTCATCTTAGTGGTATTGGCGATCTTGCCGGCCGCGGTTTTCTTTCGGATCACGCAGGTGTGGGTCTGGATGAGTTCGTCCTTTATGGTTGCGGACCTGTGGCTGAGCCAGTATTTGATCCCTAAGCGCGTCAACCCCAACCAGTACTGGCTGGTGTTACGCCACGGCATCCCGCAATTGGCCATGCTCGTGGCTTGCGGGCTGATGCTGGGGATTCTGGGGGCGATTACTTATGCCGGGATGCTGCTGATCAACCTGCTGCACAGCAAACGCATCGGCCACATGGGTGAGAAAAGCCTCAACTATCCGTGGCTCAATGGTCTGCATTGGGCCTTCTGGAGCCCGCTGCAAGTGGTATTCCTGGTGGTGATGGTGGCGGTGATCATCGTCGCGCAGCATTACCTGCCAACTGTGCCATGGACACATATCGACCTGCCAAAACGGTAACAAGAAGATCGGGCCTGAGCGTAGTGCGCTGGCCCGCAACTTGCGTTCGATCATCGCCCACAACCCGCCCTCCCCCACTTTCATCGCCCCCGCACCGCCCCGCACCATGGCCGGCACCTGCATAAACCCAATAACAACAGGTCCAACACCATGAGCACGTTCCGCCCGCGCCAGCTATTGCTGGCAACTGCTGTCGCCAGCCTTGCCCTGCCCGTCGCCGCCGAAGAACACGGCTTTCTCGAAGACGCCAGCGCCAACCTCAACCTGCGCAACTTCTTCTTCAACCGCAATTACACCAACCCGACCAAAACCCAGGGTGGCGCGCAGGAGTGGACGCAGAGTTTTATCCTCGATGCCCGCTCCGGCTTCACCCAGGGCACGGTGGGTTTCGGTGTGGATGTATTGGGCATGTACTCGCAAAAGCTCGATGGCGGGCGCGGCACCGGCGGCACCCAGCTGTTGCCGCTGGACCGCGACGGCCGCCCGGCGGATAACTTCGGGCGTCTTGGGGTCGCGTTCAAGGCGCGAATCTCCAAGACCGAAGTCAAGGTCGGCGAATGGATGCCGGTGCTGCCGATTTTGCGCTCGGACGACGGCCGCTCCCTGCCGCAAACCCTGCGTGGCGGGCAGATCACTTCCAGGGAAATCGACGGCCTGACCCTCTACGGCGGCCAGTTCCGCGCCAACAGCCCGCGCGACGACAGCAGCATGACCGACATGTCGATGGTCGGTAAAACCGCCTTCACCTCCGACCGCTTCAACTTCCAGGGCGGTGAATACGCCTTCAACGACAAACACACTCAGATCGGTGTGTGGAACGCCCAACTCAAGGACATTTACAGCCAGCAATACATCAACCTGACCCACAGCCAAGCTGTGGGCAGCTGGACCCTGGGCGCCAACCTCGGGTTCTTCTACGGCAAGGACGACGGCAGCGCCCGCGCAGGCGAGCTGGACAACAAGACCTGGTCCGGCCTGTTCTCCGCCCGTTACGGCGGCAACACCTTCTATGTCGGCCTGCAAAAACTCACCGGCAACAGTGCCTGGATGCGCGTCAACGGCACCAGCGGCGGCACCCTGGCCAACGACAGCTATAACTCCAGCTACGACAACGCCCAGGAAAAGTCCTGGCAAGTGCGCCACGACTACAACTTCGCCGCGCTGGGCATACCGGGCCTGACCTTGATGAACCGTTATATCAGCGGTAGCAACGTGCATACGGGCACCATTACTGATGGTAAGGAGTGGGGCCGCGAGAGTGAAGTGGGCTATACGGTGCAAAGCGGCACCTTCAGGAACCTCAATGTGCGCTGGCGCAATTCCACGATGCGTCGTGATTACAGCAACAACGAATTTGATGAGAACCGGTTGATCGTCAGCTACCCGATAAGTCTGCTGTAAACCAGCGTCGGACTTACTGTATGGTGCGCGCCTGCCGCTGCTGATCCGCCCAGCAGCGGCCTCTATTCGAGCGCATGTACACCATGAAATTCTTCGCCATGCTGGTCCTGGCTCTGAGCCTTTGCGGCTGCATCGGCGCACCTGTCGTCCTGACGCCGCAGACGGCGCAACGCTTGCAGGCTCAGGCGCCCATCCGCTTTTTGTTGACCTTCGATGACGGCCCCAGCGCCTCGGGTTATAACAACCCCAGCCGGTCGGTGATGGCCGATTTGCTGCACAACCCGATTCTGCCGAACATCAAGGCGGTATTTTTCCTGCAGACCGAAGCGTCCCGCTCCGGTGGCAGCCTGCGGGGTCGCAAGACCATGGAGCGCGAATACGCCGCCGGGCATGTGTTGGCCTTTCACACAGCCACGGCGTTTCACACCAACCACCGTTGGCTCAATGACGCCGAGCTGGAAAGCACCCTCACCGAGGGCGCAGCCGACATTGCGTCGATCACTGGCACTGCGCCCACGCTGGTACGCCCACCCTTCTGGAACTACGACAGGCGCACCTTCGCCGCCTACCAGCGCCACGGCATGCATGTGCTGCTGACTGACCTGAGTGCCAATGACGGAAAAATCTGGGGTTTCAATGGCAGCCCACGCCGGCGAGCGAACTTGTATCGGCAACTGTCTGTGGTGCGCGAACGCATTGCTCTGGGCGAACTGCCAACGGTGGACGGCGTGATACCCGTGGTGGTGACCTTCCACGATATCAACCGTTACACCGCGCGACACATGCAGGAGTACTTGCAAATCCTGATGGACAGCGCTCGAATCAATGGCATGAAGGTCGCAGCCGAGCCGTTCTACACCGACCACGCCACGCTGGAACGCGCAGCGCTGGCACGCACAGTCAAGGATATGAATGAAGTAGTGCATCTGCCGGGGGTGTGGAACTGGGTGTGGGATGCGGACTCGCATTAGTCGCTCTGCGACGACCGGTTATATTTGCTGCTACTTGCGCTTGCCGCTCATGGGGAACTCAAGTTCACGCCGCCAACACACATAGGGACGTCAATAAAAAAGAGAATCCCATGAACGTCACTTCGCCATCGCTTAATCAGCATTCGATTGCCCTCCCGGATACAACGCCAACAGCATCGCAAGCGCCCATTGAGATCAGTGCCCGGCGTTCCTACTACGTGGGGCGCGACAGACCGATAGATTTTCTATACCTATCCTCGCATTCCAAACTCACTCCCGATCAGCATCCGCTGGACAGTACCCAAAAAAAATACATCAACACCGACGTATTGCGACACGACAAGCACGTGAAGTTCTACCAGGAAATCGCCTACATGAGCGAAAACGGCAAGCCGATAGGCTCGTCCTCCAACGAACTTGTAATCGAGACCGGTAACCGTGCCGACAAGGTAACCATTAAAAAAGGCCCGGGTCATAGTCTGATCGCGACCATCAACAATAAGCCCTATCAACTGAACCTGCTGACGTCCCCTGACGGCAGTGAATCGCAACCCTTACGCATCAGGACCAACGGGGGCGACGATTGTGTTCTGATCGATCCTGAAGTTAAAAACGCCATTCGCATCGAGCTCGGCGCCGGCAATGATTACGCGCGTGCCGGCGCAGGAGACACCCGCCTCTATGGCGGTGCGGGAGACGATATGCTCAAGCTTGGGAGCGGCGACGGCATCGCATTCGGTAACGATGGCAATGACGTGTTGATCGCCGGCACCGGGAACGGTGTCCTGAAAGGCAACAATGGCAATGACCGTATGCAGGCAGGAAAAGGCTCGGCTGATCGTCGCCTGTTCATGGACGGCGGCGACGGTCACGACTTCATGATTGTCACGCGCAACGACACTCAAATCCCGACAGTCCTGCACGGTGGCAAAGGTGAAAACCTGATCGTCACAAATGGCCCCGCCACAATTTACACCGGGCGCGACAAAAACATCGTCAGGTCTGATAACGACAATACCGTCATCTACGCCAAACCGTCGGACGAGGTTCATCGTACCCCGGGCTCCCAGCGCGTTCACACGCAACACAGCGAGGTGGGCAAAAGTGGCTATGTGATTGAGGGCTCTGCCGAGTTCGTACAAAACGTAGAAGACGATATGGAGCTGCTAAGAATATCCCGGCAAGGCAAGAGAATGCTCGGTACTGCCGACGCCGCGGCTCAGCGGAATGATTCCCCGGTACGCATTACTGAATTGACGGAGGACAACGGCAGCTACTACTTCAGTAATGCGGCCATTCGCAACCACCTCGAAGCAGGTCACTCTATGGATACGCTGGCACCTGCGGCCCAAGGCTTCATCACACACCAACAAGCTGGCGCCGTCGCAACGGGTGCGCAGATACAATACAACCCCTCGTATTCGCTGGATGCAGACAGCGCACCCGTCAACGCCCTCTATCACGAAATGGCCCACGCCTATAATGGCGCCTCGGGAACGTTCCTCGCAGGCAGCACCGCCATACCGGAGAACCCCGACGGTGAACCCAATGATGAACGGCAAGCCGTAGGACTGTTTACCGTTGCTCAGCCATTTAATTTTGTAGGTCACCCCGCGACCGAACCGAGTACAACAAACCCCAAGCCGTTTTCCGAAAATGGGTTTCGAGAGGAGATGCGCCGTCCGTTACGCACTACCTACACCTGAGGGGTATTGAGCGAGGGAGTGGGTTGATCAAACCGACTCCCGTGACTCGACGCCCAGCTCATCCCACACCGACTCGGCCAAGTGGAACGTCGCATTGGCTGCCGGTATCCCGCAGTAGATCGCGCTCTGCATCAGCACTTCCTTGATCTCGGCGCGTGTCACGCCGTTGCTGGCGGCGGCACGCAGGTGAAGTTTTAATTCTTCACTACGATTCATGCCGATCAACATGGCGATGGTGATCAGGCTGCGGGTATGCCGAGGCAGGCCGGGGCGGGTCCAGATATCACCCCAGGCGTGGCGGGTGATCATTTCCTGGAACTCGCTGTTGAACTCGGTCAGGGCATTGAGGCTGCGGTCGACATGGGCATCGCCCAGCACTTCGCGACGCACTTGCAGGCCATCGGCATAACGTTGTTTCTCGTCCACAAAAACTCCTTAAACATTTGATAGAAGCTCGAACACGTGTGGCGAGCAGGCTTGCCCTGCGCTGGGGCGCGAAGCGGCCCCAAAACCTGGCGATGCGGTTCATCGGGAAGAACGCGATGGCTGTATCAGGGCCGCTTCGCCGCCCAACGCAGGGCAAGCCTGCTCACCACAACAAACCTGTCTGTCACAACAAGCCTGCTATACAGAACACGTCAGCTCTCCAGAACAAGCTCGCTGCCACAGGTTTAATCAGCCAACAGGAACGCCAGCACGCGGTCGCTGAACGCGGCGCCGGCCTGTACGTTGGACAGGTGCGCCGCGTAGAACTCGGCGTACTCGGCGCCCTTGATCTGATTCTGGATAAAGCGGCTGCCGGCCGGCGGCGTAACGGCATCTTCGGTGCCGGCAATCGCCAGGGTCGGCACTTGGATCGTGGACAGTTGCTCGCGCAAATCCGCATCGCGTACGGCTGCGCAGTTGGCGGCGTAACCTTGGGGCGACGTGGCGGCAAGCATGTCGGTAATCTGCTGGGCCTGGTGCGGGTTGGCAGCGGCGAAATCGGCGGTAAACCAGCGTGCAATCGACGCATCGCGCAGCGCTACCATGGCCGCCGCACCGTCACGCAAAACCATCTCGATTCGCGGGTTCCAGATCTCCGGCGTGCCGATCCTGGCGGCGGTGTTGCACACCACCAGGCGCAGCAGGCGATCACCTGCGTGGATGCCCAGCCATTGGCCGATCAGGCCGCCCATGGACAGCCCGCAAAAATGCGCACGCTGAATATCCAGCGCATCGAGCAACGCAATCACATCGCGACCCAGCTGCTCGATGCTGTACGGCCCTTCGGTGACCAGGGATTTGCCATGGCCACGGGTATCGAAACGCAGTACGCGAAAGTGCTGGGTGAAGGCCGGGATCTGGATGTCCCACATATGCAGGTCGGTGCCCAACGAGTTGGACAACACCAGCACCGGCGCGCCCTCAGGCCCGTCCAGTTGGTAATGCAATGGGCCTTCGGCCAGTTGTACAAATGCCACGGCGGTCTCCTTACGCAGTCAAAGCAAAATGGTCGGTCACCGCACGGGTAACCCAGGTTTGAGCCTGGCCCAAGTAGTGGGCCGGATCGAGCAGGCGGTCCAGTTCCACCGCCGACAACTCGGCGGTGACCTGTGCTTCGTCCGCCAGAACCGCGCGCAGATGTCGCCGTTCGGCGACGGCGCGTTTACAACATTGCTCCAATAGATGGTGAGCGGTCTCGCGGCCCAGGCGCTGGGCAAGCACGATACTCACGGCTTCGGCCAGCACCAGGCCCTGGGTCAAATCGAGGTTGTGCGCCATGCGCTCGGGGTCGACCTCCAAGCCTTGGCTCACCAGCAGCGCCTGTTTCAAGGCACCCGACACCAGCCGACAAATCTCTGGCAGGGTTTCCCACTCGGCGTGCCACAGGCCCAGGCTGCGCTCATGCTCCTGGGGCATGGCGCTGAACATCGTCGCCACCAGCCCCGGCACGCGGGTGGCGGCGCTGATCAACACGGCGGCGCCCACCGGGTTGCGCTTATGCGGCATGGTCGATGAGCCGCCCTTGCCCGGCGCCGATGGCTCGAACACCTCCGCCGCTTCGGTCTGCATCAACAGGCTGAGGTCGCGCCCCAGCTTGCCGAGGCTGCCGGCGATCAGGCCGAGCACGCCGGCAAACTCCACCAGTCGATCACGTTGGGTGTGCCAGGGTTGCTCGGGCAGGCCCAGTTGCAGCTCAGCCGCCAAGGCCTGCGCCACCGGCATGGCGTGCTCACCGAGTGCCGCCAGGGTGCCGGACGCGCCGCCAAACTGCAGCACCAGCAAGCGCGGCTTCAGCTCGGCCAGGCGTTGGCGACTGCGCGTCACCGCGCCCAGCCAACCGGCGATTTTCATTCCGAGGGTGACCGGCGTCGCATGCTGCAACCAGGTTCGCCCGGCCAGGGGCACGTCGGCATAACGCTGGGCCTGCACAGCAAGCACCTCGCCCAATTGCGCCAGGTCCGCTTCAATCAGCGTCAACGCCTGGCGCAGTTGCAACACCAGCCCGGTGTCCATCACATCCTGGCTGGTCGCGCCCAGGTGCACGTAACGCTCGGCGCCGGCATCTTCAGCGGCAATCAATTTGCCCAAGGCCTTCACCAGTGGAATCGCCGAGTTCCCCGCCGAGGCAATCGCCTCACCGAGGGCGTCCACATCGTAAAGCGAAGCCAGGCACGCCTGGGCAATCGGTGCGACGGCGGCTTGCGGAATCAACCCGACCCGGGCCTCGGCCCGGGCCAGCGCCGCTTCGAAATCCAGCATGCCCTGCAAACGTCCCTGGTCGCAGAACACCTCGGCCATGCTGTCAGCGGTGAAGTAAGCGTCGAACAGTTGATTGCTCGTGCGCAGTGTCATAACTCATCCCTAGAGGTCGTGATGTAGATAAGCCGCCTGTTTGGGCAGACGCAGGCTGAACAGGAAAGCAACCGCCATCATCGCGGTGACGTACCAGTAAAAGGTATTTTCCATGCCAATGGATTTCAGGCTCAACGCAACGACTTCGGCCGAACCACCAAAAATCGCATTCGCCACCGCATACGCCAGGCCCACACCCAGTGCGCGCACCTGCGGCGGGAACATCTCCGCTTTGACCAGGCCGCTGATCGAGGTGTAGAAGCTGACGATCGCCAAGGCCAGGGTGATCAACACAAAGGCCAGGAACGGACTGGTGACGGTTTTCAGGGTCAGCAGGATCGGCACGGTGAACAGCGTGCCCAGGCCTGCGAACCAGAGCATCGAATTACGTCGACCGATCTTGTCCGCCAACATGCCGAACAGCGGCTGCATGCACATGTACAGGAACAGCGCGCCGGTCATGATGTAGCTCGACGTCTTGGCGTGCATGCCCACGGTGTTCACCAGGTATTTCTGCATGTACGTGGTAAAGGTGTAGAAAATCAGCGAGCCACCGGCGGTGTAGCCCAGCACGGTAATGAAGGCTTTGCCGTGGTCGCGGAACAGCGCGACGATGCTGCCGGCGTCTTTGTCTTCACGCATTTCCTTGCTGGTGGTTTCTTTCAAGGTGCGACGC
Organism: Pseudomonas sp. WS 5146; assembly: GCF_012985495.1. Taxonomy (NCBI): domain Bacteria; kingdom Pseudomonadati; phylum Pseudomonadota; class Gammaproteobacteria; order Pseudomonadales; family Pseudomonadaceae; genus Pseudomonas; species Pseudomonas sp. WS 5146. The sequence goes on along the minus strand of NZ_JAAQWL010000002.1, from coordinate 311,625 downwards.
AGCAGCAGGGAGATCACCGCAGCAATGGCACCGATCACGAACGGAATCCGCCAGCCCCAGGCGCGCAGTTCTTCTTCACTCAGGATCTGTTGCAGGATCACCACCACCAGCACCGCCAGCAATTGGCCGCCGATCAGGGTCACGTATTGGAATGACGCAAAAAAGCCGCGCTGGCCCTTGAGTGCCACTTCACTCATGTAGGTCGCCGTGGTGCCGTATTCGCCACCCACCGACAGGCCCTGGAACAGGCGCGCCACCAGCAGCAAGGCCGGCGCCCAGGCGCCGATATCTTTGTAGGTGGGCAAAAAGGCGATGACCAGCGAACCGGCGCACATCATCAGCACCGAGATCATCATCGAGTTTTTGCGCCCGTGCTTGTCGGCCACTCGGCCAAACAGCCAGCCACCGATGGGTCGCATCAGGAATCCGGCAGCAAACACCCCGGCGGTGTTGAGCAACTGGACCGTGGGATCGTCCGAGGGGAAAAACGCCGGGGCAAAATAAATCGCGCAGAAGGCATAGACGTAGAAGTCGAACCATTCGACCAGGTTGCCGGAGGAGGCCCCGACAATCGCAAAAATCCGTTTGCTGCGTTCTTCTCCGGTGTAGTGACTCGTTTTTGTTGTCATGTTTTTTTACTCAGTGGGAACGGTTATAGCCTAGACATACTTTGCAACAACCATGTTCCGCAAGCAGACTTTTGCATAGGTGCGGCCTTGAGGGCGCCATCGCAGGCAAGCCAGCTCCCACCTTTGAACCTGTTCACCGTTCAAAATGTGGGAGCCGGGCTTGCCCGCGATGGCGCCCGCCAGCTCAACTCAATAGTCGAAGAACACCGTTTCCTTGTCTGTGCCCTGCAAAATCACATTCCACTGATGCACACCTTGCGCATCCGGCTTGGCAATCAACGTAGCGCGACGCTCCGCAGGCACACACGCCAGCAACGGGTCATCGCTATTCAACGCTTCGCCATCGAAATAGATCCGCGTCAGCAGGTGCTTGACCAAACCACGGGCAAACACCAGCACCACCAGATGCGGCGCCTGAGTCGTGCCTTGCAGGCCCGGCACACTGCCCGGCTTGATGGTGGTAAACCGAAAGCGGCCTTCGGCATCCACCGGCACCCGGCCAAACCCTTCAAAGGTGGGATCGACGGCCTTGGCCTGCTCGTCTTCGGGGTGGTCGTACTTGCCGGCGGCATTGGCTTGCCAGACTTCCAGCATGGCGTCGTTGACGACATCACCGTTGCCGTCCACCACCTGCCCGCTGATTGCCACGCGCTCGCCCAAGGTGGCCGGCACGGTCAGGTCTTCGCGGTTCAGCCAGGTCAGGCCGATGTGGTAATACGGCCCGACGGTGTGGGACGTGGTCGCATTGAGGGTCATCTCATTTCTCCATCGGCGTGGCGTCGCGGCCGCGCAAAACGATGTCCCAGCGATAGCCGAGGGCATAGGACGGAATGGTTTTTTCCAGATCAAAACGCGCGATCAGACGCTGCTTGGCGCTGGTGTCCGGTACACAGTTGTAGATCGGGTCGTATTCCAGCAGCGGGTCACCGGGGAAATACATCTGCGTGACCAGCCGCGTCAGTACGCTGGGGCCAAACAGCGAGAAGTGGATATGCGCCGGGCGCCACGCGTTGTGGTGGTTGCCCCACGGGTAGGCGCCGGGCTTGATGGTCTGGAACTGATACCAGCCGTCGGCGTCGGTGACGGTGCGGCCGGTGCCGGTAAAGTTCGGGTCCAGCGGCGCGTCGTGCAGGTCGCGCTTGTGGTTGTAGCGACCGGCGGCGTTGGCCTGCCAGATCTCCACCAGAATGCCCGGTACCGGCAGGCCGTTTTCATCCAGCACACGGCCGTGGATGATGATGCGCTCGCCTTGGGGCTCGCCTTCGTGCTGGGCGGTGAGGTCGTTGTCCTTCTCGTTGATCCGCTCGGCGCCGATGGTCGGGCCGGTGATTTCCGACAAGGAGTGCGGCAGAAACACCAATGGCTGAGACGGCGAACGCAGGTTCGTCGACTGGTAGGCCGGGTGCAGGTAATCAGGTTGGGTGCCCGCTTGCGGGCGCCGGTAACCGGGCTTGTCACTCATGGAGCAATCCTCTCTTATCAGATGCGTTCAATCGCCAGGGCCAGGCCTTGGCCGACGCCCACACACATGGTCGCCAGGCCTTTGCGGCCGCCAGTTTTCTCCAACTGATGCAGTGCCGTCAGCACCAACCGCGCGCCGCTCATGCCCAACGGGTGGCCAAGGGCGATGGCGCCGCCGTTCGGGTTGACCTGCGCGGCATCGTCGGCGATCCCCAGTTCACGCAGCACCGCCAGGCCTTGGCTGGCGAAGGCTTCGTTGAGTTCGATCACGTCAAAGTCGGTGACCGCCAAACCAAGGCGCTCCACCAGTTTGCGCACCGCCGGCACCGGGCCGATGCCCATTACACGCGGCGCAACGCCGGCGCTGGCCATGCCCAATACGCGAGCGCGGGCGGTGAGGCCGTGCTTTTTGACCGCTTCGGCAGACGCCAGAATCAGCGCCGCCGCACCGTCATTCACGCCCGACGCATTGCCGGCGGTGACGGTTTTATCCGGGCCATTGACCGGCTTGAGTTTGGCCAGGGCCTCCAGGGTGGTGTCGCGTGGATGCTCGTCGTGCTCCACCACGGTTTCGCCTTTTTTATGGGCGACGCGCACCGGCACGATTTCTTCAGCAAAGAACCCGGCGGCTTGCGCGGCGGCGGTGCGTTGCTGGCTGCGCAGGGCGAAGGCGTCCTGATCGGCGCGGGACACGTTGTAGTCGTCGGCGACGTTATCGGCCGTTTGCGGCATCGCATCCACGCCGTATTGGGCCTTCATCAACGGGTTGATAAAACGCCAGCCGATGGTGGTGTCTTCCAGTTTCATGTTGCGCGAAAACGCCGCGTCAGCCTTGCCCATCACGAACGGCGCACGGGACATCGACTCGACGCCACCGGCAATCGCCAGCTCCATTTCGCCGCTGGCGATGGCGCGGAAGGCCGTGCCGATCGCGTCCATGCCCGAGGCGCACAGGCGGTTGAGGGTCACGCCCGGAATGCTTTGCGGCAAGCCCGCCAACAGCAACGCCATACGCGCGACGTTGCGGTTGTCTTCACCGGCCTGGTTGGCGCAGCCGAGGAATACTTCGTCGACCGCGCTCCAGTCCACCGACGGGTTGCGCTCGATCAGTGCCTTGATTGGCAAGGCTGCCAAGTCATCGGCGCGCACCGTGGACAAGCCACCGCCGAAACGGCCGATGGGCGTGCGGATGGCATCACAGATAAAGACGTCACGCATCAGGCTTCTCCCGGTGCTTGGCCGTGGGCGGCGGCAGTGCGCGCTTCGAGATCACGCAGCGCGGTCAGCTCCACCTCGGTCGGCTCGGCGGTGGTGCTTACGTGGTCGGCAAAACGAATTGCCCAACCGGTGGCTGCCACCACTTGTTCACGGGTGACGCCAGGGTGCAGCGCGGTGACCACAAACTCATGGCTGCCCTCCTCCGGTTCCATGATGCACAGGTCGGTAATAATCCCTACAGGGCCGGCGCCAGGCAGGCCCAGGCGCTTGCGTGAGTCACCGCCTTCGCCGTGGCCGACCGAGGTGATGAAGTCCAGCTTGTCGACAAACGAGCGCGCCGACTGCTTGAGGATGATCAACACGCTCTTGGCGGAACCGGCAATCTCCGGCGCGCCACCGGCACCCGGCAGGCGCACTTTGGGTTGGTGATAATCGCCCACCACGGTGGTGTTGATGTTGCCGAAGCGGTCGACCTGGGCGGCGCCGAGAAAGCCGACGTCGATGCGCCCGCCTTGCAGCCAGTAGCGAAAAATCTCACCGGTCGGTACTACCGTGTCGGCGGTTTCTGCCAGTTCGCCGTCACCGATCGACAGCGGCAATACGCTTGGCTTGGCGCCAATCGGGCCGGATTCGTAGATCAGCACCACGTCCGGCGACGAGGTCAGGCGTGCCAGGTTGGCGGCCTTGGAAGGCAAGCCGATACCGACAAAGCACACCGAGCCGTTCTTGAGGCGGCGCGCGGCGGCGACGGTCATCATTTCATTGGTCGAGTAAGCCATTACTTGGCCTCCTGCGCGTGGGCCAGCTTGGCCTGGAATTCACTGAAGTCAGCGGTGCCGTGGATATATTCGTCGATCCACGCGGTAAAGGTCCCACGGTCGCGGGCGATGGGGTCCCACGCCTGATAGAAGCGGTTGTCGCGCTCGTTGTAGCCATGGGCGTAGGACGGGTGCGCACCACCGGGTACATGGCACACCGCAGTCAAGGCCCAGGTCGGCAGCACGCAGCTGTTCATCGGTGCATTCAGGTCATCGACGATTTCTTCGACGGTGACGATGCAACGCTTGGCCGCCAGGGCCGCTTCCTTCTGCACACCGAGAATGCCCCAGAGCAGCACATTGCCCTTGCGGTCGGCCTTTTGTGCGTGGATCACGGTGATGTCCGGACGCACCGACGGCACGGCCGCCAGCACTTCGCCAGTGAATGGGCAGGTCACGGTTTTGATCAGCGGGTTGACCTTGGGCAGGTCGGAGCCGGCATAGGCGCGCAGCACCGCAAACGGCAGGCCCGAGGCTCCGGCAACGTAGGCATTGGCCAGGTCGGCGTGGCTGTGTTCTTCGATCTCCAGCGGCTGCGGCCATTGCTTTTCAACGGCGTCGCGCAGGCGATGCAGGGAACCCACGCCCGGGTTGCCGCCCCAGGAGAAAATCAACTTGCGCGCGCAGCCGGCACCGATCAACTGGTCGTAGATCAGGTCAGGCGTCATGCGCACCAGCGTCAGGTCTTTCTTGCCCTGACGAATGATTTCATGACCCGCTGCCGTAGGGATCAGATGAGTGAAGCCTTCGAGGGCGACGGTATCGCCGTCGTTAACGAAGCGCTTGACCGCATCACGCAGGGTGAGAATTTCAGCCATGGGTTGGGCTCCCGGTGTTGATCGAAAAAGGCGCTGAGGTGGCGCCGAAGTGCTTGAAGATTAAGCCGGGCAAATGGGCCAAACAATCCGATAATCGACTCAGCGTTCGATTATCGAACGGATTGTTGTCTAGCTAATCGTTTACGAAAACTCGCTCAGTCTGAGGGCCTGGCTTATGTGGGAGCCAGCTCCCACCCAAGCCAGCTCCCACACAATTTAGCGCCCACTTGAATCGCGCGGGGATCAGGTAGCATCCGCATGGCTGACCATACCCTTGATCACCACGGCAGCCGTGGCCAACGCCGCCGGAATCACCAGCGCCGTCAGCACCTGCTCGAAGTTCCAGCCCAGGCCCAGCAAGGTGGCGCCCATCCACGCGCCGAGGATCGCGCCGAAGCGACCGATGCCGAGCATCCACGACACACCGGTCGCGCGGCCCTGTGTCGGGTAGAAGCGCGCGGCCAGGGATGGCATGGCCGATTGCGCGCCGTTGACGCACATTCCGGCGATCAACACCAAGGTCGCCAGTACGGTGATATTGCCCAGGCTCTGCCCCACGGCGTAGGCAAACACCCCGGCCAACAGGTAGAAAGTGCCGATGACCTTGTGGGGATTGAAGCGGTCCATTGCCCAGCCCACGCCGACCGCACTCAGCACGCCGCCGAACTGGAACAACGCGCCGATAAAGGCTGCCTGTTCCATACTGGCGCCGCTGTCGCGCATCAGGGTCGGCAGCCAACTGGTCAGCAGGTAAACAATCACCAGGCCCATAAAGTAGGTGAGCCACAGCAGCAGGGTGCCGGCGCTGTAGGTGCCGGAGAAGATCACCGCGAACACGTTGCGCGCCTTGACGGTTTTTTGCTCGGGCACGCTGAAGCTGCTCGCCTGGGCAACGATCGTAGGTTCGATGGGAGACAAGGTTTTACGCACCTTGTCGGTGCCGCGGTTGCGCACCACCAGGTAACGCGCCGATTCCGGCAGCCATACCAATAGCACCACCGCCAAAATCAACGGCAGAATGCCGCCGATCAGCAGCAGGCTATGCCAGCCAAACGCCGGGATCAGCTTGGCCGAGATAAACCCGCCGCCGGCCATGCCCAGGTTGAAACCGCAGAACATGCTGGTCACCAGCAACGATTTGTGGCGCTCGGGGGTGTATTCGGACAGCAGCGTCGTGGCGTTCGGCATCCCTGCGCCCAGGCCCAGCCCGGTCAGGAAGCGCAACACCAGCAGTTGGTCGACGTTGCTGCTGTAGGCCGAGGCCAGGCTGAATGCGCCAAACACCAACACCGCACTCACCAGCACCACTTTGCGGCCAAAACGGTCCGCCAGCGGGCCGGAACCGAGCGCACCAAACACCATGCCGATCAACGCGGCACTCATTACCGGGCCAAGGCTGGCGCGGTCGATGCCCCAGTCCTGGGACAGCGCAGGCGCAATAAAGCCCATGGCAGCGGTGTCGAGGCCATCGAGGAAGACAATCAGGAAACACAGGATTACCACACGCCACTGGTAACGCGAGAGTGGCTGGGCGTTGATAAAGGACTGCACGTCCAGGGTGGTACCGACAGAAGGCTGATTCATTATTTTTATTCCACACCGATGGCGGGCCAACGACCTGGGGTCGTCATTATTATTGGGCGGCTCTTCAGAGCGCTGCCGCACAGTAATAAGTCGGGGGAAACAGCGTCAATTGATCAAGCCGGGATCTGTGCGGTCACCGAACACTTAGGCAAACAGTTGCGCACTCAACTCGCGGCTGGCGCTGAGCATGCTTGGCAAAAACCGCTGCTCCAGCTCGCTGCGGCTGACACGCCCGGCGTGGGTGCTGACATTGAGCGCGGCCAACACCTGGCCGGAAGCGTCGTACACCGGCACGGCGATGGAGCGCAAACCCTGCTCCAGCTCCTGATCGACGATGCACCAGCCTTGTTGACGCACTTGTTGCAGGCATTCGAACAAGGCTTCGGGCGTGGTCAGGGTGCGGCTGGTCTTGGTTTGCAGGTCGGCGTGGTCGAGATAGTCCTTGAGCGAGGCATCGTCCAGCGCCGCCAGGAGGATGCGCCCCATCGATGTGCAATACGCCGGCAAACGCCCGCCCACCGACAGGTCCACCGAGATCAGGCGCTGGGTGGTGGCCGAGCGGGCGATATAAAGGATGTCGTCGCCTTCCAGGGTCGCCATGTTGCAAGCCTCGTGCAATTGCTCGCTCATACGGTCCAGGTAAGGCTGGGCCGATACGGCCAATGGCGTGGAGGACAAATACGCATGCCCCAGGGTCAAGACTTTGGGCAGCAGCGAATAGGTGCGCCCATCGGTGGTGGCATAACCGAGCTTGATCAAGGTGTGCAGGCAACGGCGCACGGCGGCACGCGGGATTTCGGTGCGATGACTGATCTGGGCGATGGTCAGGTGGCGTTTGCGCTCCTGAAACGCCTGCACCACGGCCAGGCCGCGCGCCAGGGAGGTCATGAAGTCCGGATCACCGGTAAACGCCTGGATACGCTTGGCCGGTGAAGCCACGATCGGCGGCGCCACTGATGCGAAGGAGTTGCGCAATTGATCGTTCATTTCCAGGGTCCTTTCTCTTGTTTTCAACCGCAGGGAGGGTTGGCCGCCATTACAAGCCGTGCCGGCCGGGATGCACAAGGTTGCGCCCGCAACATCGGGCGATTATCGGACAGCCATGCGATTATCGCAATTTTGCCGATGGAACCCGACAGCCGGGTAGACCACTACAGTCATGCGCAAAACACGCAAATGACTCACACCGTCATGTAACAAAAGTCTCACACGAAGTTGACGCTTTTTAACTTAATGCTGATAGTTTTATCCAAATGCGCCGCTATAATGCAGCTTGTGCAGAGGTCAGCCCGATTTCATTATCATCGGGAGTGGAGCTCACGAGGCGATGCGCGTTACAGGCATCATCGGTCACACATACCTGTTTATAAGATCTGCCCTTTGGCCCTTTTTCAAACTTGAATGGTTCTACTGTTCAATTTTGAACAACCCGAGGACGACTTTCAGGCATGACGCTGCACCGTCAATACACTCAACTTAATTAGGTAACACTGTGACGAAAGACGAACTGCGCGCGGAACTTGAGCGCCAGGAACAACGTTACAAGGACGTTTACGGCGGGGAAGTCACCACCTACGCCGCGCAACCTGAACCCGAGCGCAAACCCTGGCGCAAACGGGCCAGTTTGCTGGATCAGGCATTTGCCCAGGAAATTCAAAAGATTGAACAGGAACTCAAGACCGAAGAGCCATAAGCCCTTCGCTCAGAGTTTCCAGGGTCTTGCTGTCTCTGCCGGCCCAGCGCCGGCGGAAGGCACCGTGCATTGGCTCACCATTGGTCAGCGTCCTGCTGCCGCCAACGAAATTTCATACAAATGTTTCAGACATGACGTTTGCATGACAAATCCGTGTCTTTTCGGCCCCGCACTTTATAAATCAAAGACTTGCCAAAGCCCCGAAAACCCTGGGATGCGCCGCTTTGCCCGGTGTTTTTTCAGTGAAGATTGTTACCGATGAGCAGCTAATGCATCGATTACTGAGGTTTTCTGGCATAATCGCGCCCCCTTACGACCGGGTCAGAAAACCTTCATGATCGATTTATTCAGCGGACTGGATGCTTGGGTTCTAGTGAGCCTGTTGCTCGCCCTGGCCTTTGTCCTCGCCTTCGAGTTCATCAATGGCTTTCATGACACCGCTAACGCGGTGGCCACAGTCATCTACACCAAAGCCATGCCGCCGCACCTGGCCGTGTTCTTCTCCGGGGTGTTCAACTTCCTCGGCGTGTTGCTCGGTGGTGTCGGCGTCGCCTACGCCATCGTGCACTTGCTGCCGGTGGAGTTGCTGATCAATGTGAACACCGGCCATGGCCTGGCAATGGTCTTCTCTTTATTGGCAGCGGCGATCACCTGGAACCTGGGCACCTGGTACTTCGGTATCCCGGCCTCCAGCTCCCATACCTTGATCGGCTCGATCCTTGGTGTCGGCCTGGCCAATGCCCTGATCAACGACATCCCATTGGCTGACGGTGTGAACTGGCAGAAAGCCATCGATATCGGTGCTTCCCTGGTGTTCTCGCCGATGGCCGGCTTCCTGGTCGCAGCTCTGGTGCTGATCGGCCTGAAATGGTGGCGCCCACTGTCGAAAATGCACAAGACCCCGGACCAGCGCCGCAAACTTGACGACAAGAAGCACCCACCGTTCTGGAACCGTCTGGTACTGGTGATCTCGGCCATGGCCGTGAGCTTCGTACACGGCTCCAATGATGGCCAGAAAGGCATCGGCCTGATCATGCTGGTGCTCATCGGTATCGTACCGGCGCAGTTCGTACTCGACCTGGGAAGCACCACTTACCAGATTGAACGTACTCGCGATGCCACCGTGCATTTGAGCCAGTTTTACGAGCGCAATAACGCCACGCTCGGCGAGTTCCTGGCACTGGGCAAAAGCGTGAAGGACGACCTGCCGGGCAAGTTCCGGTGCAACCCGCAGCAGACCGAGCCGACTATCAATGCATTGATGGAAACCCTGAAAGGCGTTTCCGACTACCACTCGCTGACTGCCGAGCACCGCATTGAAGTGCGCCGCTACTTGCTGTGCCTGGACGACACCGCGAAGAAAGTCGGCAAGCTGCCGGGCCTGGATGCGCGTGAGAAGTCCGACCTGGACAAGCTGCGCAAAGACTTGACCGCCACCACCGAGTACGCCCCGTTCTGGGTGATCCTCGCCGTCGCACTGGCCCTGGGCCTGGGTACCATGGTGGGCTGGAAGCGTGTGGTACTGACCATCGGTGAGAAGATCGGCAAGCAGGGCATGACCTATGCCCAAGGCATGTCGGCACAGATCACCACGGCGAGCATGATTGGCCTGGCCAACATTTTCAGCCTGCCGGTTTCCACCACTCACGTACTGTCTTCAGGCGTGGCCGGCACCATGGTTGCCAATAAGAGCGGCCTGCAAGGCGGCACGGTGAAGACCATCCTGATGGCTTGGGTGTTGACCTTGCCGGCAACCGTGGGCCTGTCGGCCGGGTTGTTCTGGCTGGCCTCCAAGGCGCTGGGCAGTTGATAGCCAACCGTTGAAAAAGAAGGTGCGACCTCGATGAGGATCGCACCTTTTTTTATGCAACTACAGGTGCGGGACGCAGAGCGTCCTCGGCGGCATTCCCACGCGGAGCGTGGGAACGATCACATTAAATAGCAGGCAAAAAAAAGGGCGACCGAAGTCGCCCAAAATGCCTTGCGTGCTCATGTAACCCAGAAGAACTTACGGTTCTTTACGCTTATTAGCGTCCTTCCAGATAAAAATCCCAAACCCTACAAAAAACAGCACCATGAGGCTGACAGTCAGCACCCCGGCAAACACCACATTATCGAAAAACATGACCGGCCTCCTGCTCATGCCCTGTTGCGATAGGGCTAAGTTAATGGAGAAGGCGGAGTGGAAAATTGACCGGGATCAATGTCGCCCGCAACGGGGCTTAAAGAAGGGTAATAACTGACCTGCATCAACAAATGCAGGCTGTTTCAACGCTTTTTCGGCTTGTTCTTGGGTTTTTTCTTAACTTTGCCAAGCGGCATCGCCTGCTCAAATGCCTGGCGAACTTCATTCAGGCGCTTGTCATTCAAGTCATGCACACGTTTGGCACGTTCGGCATTCAGGTCGATCAGTTTGTCGTCTTCACTCATGGCTGGGCTTACGTCGTGGCGGGAATGGCTCAATAATGCGGCCTCTCCCGCTCGACGGCAAATGCCAGGGTGAAAATCCTCGTACTTCTCTTTCCTGGCGCTTATTTATCCCGCTCAAACGTAATGATGGAACGTGTAGTCCCCGGCCAATTCGGCATTTGGCGCCAGGGCGTCAGCACTTCCAGCGTATCGCCCCTGACCTGAAAATCGCGGCATTGCACCGTCCCCACCCACGCCGGATTCCAGGCAGAATCAACCTCTGTGCACCATTGATTGCCCTCGACCCGCTCAATACCGGTATAAGCCACCAGCGTATTCAACAGCGCTGATTTTTCAGCGTCGGAAGCGCCGGGCTTTCTTCCCTCACCGGTCAACACGAAAGCCACTCGATGATCCGCGGTAAAAATAACGCGCCCGGAAGGACGGCTGCCCATTGCCGGAATTTTCTCACGGGTATCCTGGGACTCGACCTGATAGCCGACCAGCTTCCAGGCCCCGACCAGCGGTGACTCATTCGCTGCTGCGCCCGCGCAAAGGCCCATCGAAACAGCCAACCCGATCACATTTGCCTTTATAGGGAATTTCATCGCTCTACCGTCTCAAAAAAGACACAGAGCTTTGCGCACGGCTGCCCGGGGAGATGTAGGGCATATCCCCAAACTACGACAGGAGAATCTGCGGGCGACAAAAGGAAGCACATCGCCCAAAATCGACACTTTCCAACTTACCCTGTAGGCGCACTCAGTTGGCACTGCACAATGACCTTCCGCCGCTGCTGGCCCTGCGCGCTTTTGAGGCGGTGGCGCGGCACTTGAGTTTTATCAAGGCCGCCAATGAGTTGTCGGTTACCCAGAGCGCACTCAGCCACCAAGTGCAAAAGCTCGAACAGTATCTGGGCAAACCACTGTTTATCCGACGCACCCGCGCGATCGATCTGACCGCCGACGGCCAAGGTTACTACGACGAAATCCGCCCGGCCCTCGATATGATCGCCGCCGCCACCCGCGCGCAGAAAGTCGCCCCCACGACCACAATTTTGCGCGTGGGCCTGCTGGCCTCGTTTGCCACCCTGTGGCTGGCCCCGCGTCTGGCCGGGTTTCTCAACCGCTACCCGCATATCCAGGTGGAACTGCTGCCCGCGATTCAATTAGCCAACGTCGCCACCGCCGAGGTCGACCTGGCCATCCGCTATGGCAAGGGCGACTGGCCCGATGTACAGGCCACGCGTTTGATGGCGGAAGTCATTTCACCGGTGTGCAGCCCGGCCTTCAAGGCCAGCCAACTGCACAATGCGCCCTTGTTGATGGCCACCTCGCACCGCCCTTTCGAGTGGACGGATTGGTCGGCGCACTACCAGGTCAACCTCGACCACCATTCCCGCGTGCTGCTGCACGACTACAACATCGTGGTCGAAGCCGCCGTGGCTGGCCAAGGCATCGCCATGGGCCGTCACCGCCTGATAGAGCGCAGGCTCAAGGACGGCAGCCTGGTGGAAGCCTTTGACTGGCCGCCCTACCACAGCGAAATCGGTTACTGGCTGATCGTGCCTCAAGGCCCTGCGAGCCAAGCGGTCGAATGCTTCAGTCAATGGTTGAAAGACACCTGCGCCGATGCATGAGCTATTTCGATACGTCGAGTGAGATCTATCCGTTTGTCGCCCATTGATACAACAAACATGCTCAAACCTCTTAACCCAAGAGGATCCAACATGAGCGACTCCATCCGCCAACGCGTACAAGCCCTTGGCCTGACGCTGCCAACCCCTAGCCAGCCGGCGGCCAATTACATCAATCATGTGGTCAGCCAGAACCAGCTGTTTATCTCCGGGCAAATTCCTATGCTCGACGGCAAACCCGCCTACATCGGCCGGCTGGGGCAATCCCTCAGCGATGAAGAAGGTGCCCAGGCAGCAGAGCTGGCGGCGTTGGGCTTGCTCGGCCAGTTAAGTGCTGCCGTCGGTGATGACCTGTCGCGTGTAGTGCGCATTCTCCGCTTGGGCGTGTTCATCGCCAGCAGCGGCGATTTCACGCGCCAAAGCGTCGTTGCCAATGGCGCATCCAATCTGGTGGTCAATGCCCTGGGCGACAAAGGCCGGCACGTGCGCACCGCCGTCGGCGTCTCGAGCCTGCCCGCCGGCGTCGCCGTGGAGGTGGACGCAATTTTCGAGCTGCTGTCGTGAGCCCGCTGCAGGTCCAGCATTTGCGTGACGACACACCTGGCTGCCAATCAGGCATCGTGCACTTCAACCATGCCGGTGCCTCGCTGCCGAGCCAAGCCACCCTCGACGCGATCATCGACCAGTTGCAACGCGAAGCCCGCGATGGCCCGATGGAGGCCGGCGAGCATGGCGCGATCCTGGTAGAAAAAGCCCGGCGCGCAGCTGGGCAATTACTCAATGCGCCCGTCTCCTCGATTGCCTTCGCCAGCAGCGGCTCAACCGCCTGGAGCCTGGCGTTCCAGGCCTTGGGGCCGTGGCAGCCGGGCGATCGCATCCTGGTCGGGCGCCATGAATGGGGCGGCAACCTGGCGAGTATGCAGTTGGCCGTGCAAGCGGGTGCCCGAGTGGAGGTGATTCCCTGCGATGCAACCGGCGCAGTCTGCCCATTGGCGCTGGAAGCAATGATTGATGCCAACGTCAAGCTGATCGACCTGACCTGGCTGCCGGCCAACGGCGGCCTGATCAACCCTGCCCAGGCCATCGGCGAAGTGGCCAGGCGCCACGCAATCCCCTACTTCATCGACGCCGGCCAAGCGGTCGGCCAGTTGCCGGTGGATGTGCAGGCGCTGCACTGCGATGTGCTCAAGTCGGCCGGGCGTAAACACCTGCGCGGGCCGCGGGGTACGGCGCTGCTGTATGTGCGACCAGACTTTCTGCAACGCCTGAACCCCGCCCAGCGCGACGTGTTCTCGGCGCCCTGGACCGTTGAAGGGTTCGACCTGCGTAACGATGCCCGCCGCTTTGAAACCAGCGAAGTGTCCTACGCCTTATTAGCGGGGTTGGGCAATGCGTTGCAGGAAGTTAACCGACTGGGCGTGGAGCGGACATGGGAAAGGGTCTTGCAGCTTAGCGGACGAATCCGCGACGCGCTGCGTCAGATTCCGGGTGTTTCCCTGCACGATCTGGGCACGGTTCACTCAGGATTGATCGCCTTTAACCTCGCCGGCTGGGAGGCGTTTGAACTCAAACGTCGGCTGGGATTAAAGCGCATCAACATCGGCGCCAATGGTGTGGCCTACACGCCTCTGGATATGCAGGCGCGGGGTCTTACAAGCATCGCGCGGGTTTCTGTCAGCCCACTCAACACCGAACACGACATCGAGTTGCTGATCGCCGCGCTGCGCGAATTGCGCGATTAAACCTCGACGTCCACCCACAAACCCTGGCGCGGCGCGTCCTCGATCAGCGGCGCTACCGGCACGGTGTTGTCGGCGTTGAGCTCATCGCCGGGGATCGCCAAGTGCGCGTCAGGGTCTTCATCCGCTTCGCGCCGGCGTTTCTGCTGTTCTTGCTGGCGGCGTTGTTCTTCGCGCAGTAACAAGGTCGACTGCTCGGCATCGCCCTTTTTCAGGTCGATGGTGCTTTCGTTGGAGCCGGCCTGCACGGGCACCACGGGCGGGATATCCGGCTTCTGGCGCACCGGATCAAGTTGCGACGTGACCGGCACAACGCTCAAGGGCAGTATGGGTGGCAGCATGGTTTTTAGTCTCCTATTGCGCAGACTGTCGGCTGCGGGAGGGGCGACTTGAGCATCAAGCCCCCAACTTGTGAACCAATCGTCATCTATCCGACGAACATATCGCCCTTTTTCTTGCCGCTTGGAGCTTAAAGCTTGAAGCTGCAGCTATTCCTTTTGGTCTGGAAGCCGTGTTCCGTTAGAATAGTCGGCTTTTTCACGGCGGGAGTCAGGCAGCATGGCGCAGCAGTATCAACCGGGGCAACGCTGGATTAGTGACAGCGAAGCAGAGCTGGGGTTAGGCACCGTTCTGGCACAGGACGGGCGCTTGTTGACCGTGCTCTATCCGGCCACTGGCGACACTCGTCAGTATGCGCTACGGAATGCGCCCCTCACTCGCGTGAGGTTTTCGCCGGGTGACAGCATCACCCATTTCGAAGGCTGGAAAATGACCGTACAGGAAGTCGACGACGTCGATGGCCTGCTGGTCTACCACGGCCTCAATGGGCAGAACGAGCAGGTCACCCTGCCGGAAACCCAACTGTCGAACTTCATCCAGTTCCGTCTGGCCAGCGACCGTCTGTTCGCCGGGCAGATCGACCCGCTGGCCTGGTTCTCGCTGCGCTATCACACGCTGGAACACACCAGCCGTCAGTTGCAGTCCTCGCTGTGGGGCCTGGGCGGCGTGCGTGCGCAACCTATTGCTCACCAACTGCACATCGCTCGCGAAGTCGCTGACCGTATCGCGCCACGGGTATTGCTGGCCGACGAAGTGGGCCTGGGCAAGACCATCGAAGCCGGCCTGGTGATTCATCGCCAGTTGCTGTCGGGTCGCGCCAACCGCGTGCTGATCCTGGTGCCGGAAAACCTGCAACACCAGTGGCTGGTGGAAATGCGCCGCCGCTTTAACCTGCAGGTTGCGCTGTTCGACGAAGAGCGTTTTATCGAAAGCGATGCCGCCAACCCGTTCGAAGACACCCAGCTTGCACTGGTTGCACTCGAATGGCTGGTGGACGACGAGAAGGCCCAGGACGCGCTGTTCGCCGCCGGCTGGGACCTGCTGGTGGTCGACGAAGCCCACCACTTGGTGTGGCATGAAGAAAAAGCCAGCCCGGAATACGCGCTGGTCGAGCAACTGGCCGAAGTGATCCCTGGCGTGCTGCTGCTCACCGCCACCCCGGAACAACTGGGCCAGGACAGCCACTTCGCACGCCTGCGCCTGTTGGACCCGAACCGCTTCCACGACCTGCATGCCTTCCGCGCCGAAAGCGAGAACTATCGCCCGGTAGCCGAAGCCGTGCAGGAACTGCTGGACAAGGGCCGCCTGTCGCCAAAAGCGCACAAAACCATCCAGGGTTTCCTCGGTGACGAAGGTGAAGCACTGCTCAGCGCCGTCAACGATGGCGACACCGAAGCCAGCGCACGCCTGGTGCGTGAGCTGCTCGACCGCCACGGCACCGGCCGCGTACTGTTCCGTAACACCCGCGCCGCCGTGCAGGGTTTCCCGGAGCGCAAGCTGCATGCCTACCCGCTGCCGAACCCGGACGAATACCTCGAACTGCCGCTGGGCGAACACGCCGAGCTGTACCCGGAAGTCAGCTTCCAATCGCAACCGGATGTTGAAGAAGAAAACCGCTGGTGGCGCTTCGACCCGCGCGTCGAGTGGCTGATCGACCAGCTGAAAATGCTCAAGCGCACCAAAGTGTTGGTGATCTGCGCCCACGCCGAAACCGCCATGGACCTGGAAGACGCCCTGCGCGTGCGCTCCGGCATCCCGGCCACGGTGTTCCACGAGGGCATGAACATCCTCGAGCGTGACCGCGCTGCTGCCTACTTCGCAGACGAAGAGTTCGGCGCCCAGGTGCTGATCTGCTCGGAAATCGGCAGTGAAGGCCGCAACTTCCAGTTCTCCCACCACTTGGTGCTGTTCGACCTGCCGTCCCACCCCGACCTGCTGGAACAGCGGATCGGCCGTTTGGACCGGATCGGCCAGAAGCATGTGATCGAACTGCACGTGCCGTACCTGGAAACCAGCCCGCAAGAGCGCCTGTTCCAGTGGTACCACGAAGCGTTGAACGCGTTCCTCAACACCTGCCCGACCGGCAACGCCTTGCAGCATCAGTTCGGCCCACGCCTGCTGCCGCTGCTGGAAAACGCCGACGACGGCGAGTGGCAAGCCCTGATCGACGAAGCGCGTGCCGAGCGCGAGCGTCTGGAACAGGAACTGCACACCGGTCGCGACCGCTTGCTGGAGCTCAACTCCGGCGGCGCGGGTGAAGGCGATGCGCTGGTGGAAGACATTCTTGAGCAAGACGACCAGTTCGCCCTGCCGATCTACATGGAAACCCTGTTCGACGCCTTCGGCATCGACAGCGAGGACCATTCGGAAAACGCACTGATCCTCAAGCCCAGCGAAAAAATGCTCGACGCCAGCTTCCCCCTGGGCGACGACGAAGGTGTGACCATCACCTACGACCGTAACCAGGCGCTGTCGCGTGAAGACATGCAGTTCATCACCTGGGAACACCCGATGGTGCAAGGCGGCATGGACCTGGTGCTGTCCGGCTCGATGGGCAACACCGCCGTGGCGCTGATCAAGAACAAGGCGCTCAAGCCAGGCACCGTGTTGCTCGAACTGCTCTACGTCAGTGAAGTGGTTGCGCCGCGCTCGCTGCAACTGGGCCGCTACCTGCCACCGGCCGCCTTGCGCTGCCTGCTGGATGCCAACGGCAATGACTTGTCCGGCCGCGTGTCGTTTGAAACCCTGAACGACCAACTGGAAAGCGTGCCACGCGCCAGTGCCAACAAGTTCGTGCAGGCCCAGCGCGATCAGCTGACGCCGCGCATCAACGCCGGCGAAGAGAAGATCACCCCGCGTCACGCCGAGCGTGTGGCCGAGGCGAAACGCCGTCTGGCAGCCGACACCGACGAAGAACTGGCGCGCCTGACCGCGTTGCAAGCGGTCAACCCGACCGTGCGCGACAGCGAACTGGTGGCGCTGCGCAACCAACGCGAGCAAGGCCTGGCCATGCTCGACAAGGCTGCGCTGCGGTTGGAGGCGATTCGAGTGTTGGTGGCGGGTTGATCAACATGCGGGCCTTTGATCGTTCCCACGCTCTGAGTGGGAACGCCGCCCTGGACGCTCTGCGTCCGCTCCTAGAAGCATGACGCAGAGCGTCACAGGATGCATTCCCACGCGGAGCGTGGGAACGATCAAGCTACAGCGGCAGCAGCCGGCACCTCAACCGCCCCCAACCCATCTTTCATCTTCTTGGCATCGCGCACAAAACTGCGCGAGGCCTGGAACAGAAACAGCATGGTCAAGAACAGCGCCACCGGAATCAGGTACATGGCGTCGTGCAACCCAACCGCTTTATACGCCTCGGTCATCTGCGAGGCGCCATCGGCGTACATCGCCGAATGGGCAAAATGGTCGGACAGGCCGCCCACCACCACCGGCCCCATGCCACCGCCGAGCAAGTACAACCCGGCAAAAAACAGCGCCATCGCCGTGGCGCGCAGGCGTGGCTCAACCACGTCCTGAATCGCCGTGTACACGCAGGTGTAGAAGTTATAGGCGAACAACCAGCCCACACTGAACAGCGCCACAAACACGCCAATCTCAATGCGCCCCGCGTGCAAGGCCCAGGCAGTGGTAATGGTCGAGATAATCAAGCTGCACGCGGCAAACAGCAGCCGGCCGTTGGCGACGCGCTGATGGATCTTGTCGGCAATCCAGCCGCCCAGGGTCAGGCCCACCAGCCCGGTGATGCCGACGATCACGCCGGTGGCCACCGCGGCGTCCTGCAACGGCATCAGGAAGTAACGCTGCAACATCGGCACCAAAAATGAATTGCACGCATAGGTGGCGAAGTTAAAGCACAACCCGGCCAGCACCAGCCACAGGAAGGTCGGCACCGCCAGAACGCGACGAATCGGGCGGTCGACGCGCTCCTGGGAGACTTGCACGGTTTCCGCTGCGCCGCGCTTGGGTTCCTTGATATAGAACATAAAGATCGCGAGGATCAGCCCCGGCACGGCGGCGATAAAGAACGGTGCGCGCCAGCTGTCGAACGCCTTGACCATCGCGCCAATGGTGAAGAACGCCAGCAGCAGGCCCAACGGCAGGCCCAACATGAAAATGCCCATGGCCCGGGCGCGGCGGTGGGCGGGAAACAGGTCGCCGATCAGCGAATTGGCCGCCGGCGCGTAGCTGGCTTCACCGATGCCGATGCCCATTCGCACCAGCAAAAAGGTCCAGAAGCTGCCGACCATGCCGTTGACCGCCGTCAGCCCGCTCCAGGCAAACAGGCCCCAGCCCATCAGTTTGCTGCGTGAGCCGGTATCGGCCAGGCGCCCGAGCGGCAGGCCGGCGATGGCGTAGACGATGGTGAAGGCGGTGCCGATGATACCGAGCTGGAAGTCGCTCAAGTGCCATTCCATGCGGATTGGCTCGATGATGATGGCGGGGATGGTGCGGTCGAAGAAATTGAACAGGTTGGCGAGGAACAGCAGGAACAGAATGCGCCAGGCATTCGCCGCTTGGGTCGAGTTCTGCATGGGTCCGTCTCTTTTATTGTTATGAGAGCTGCGATGCCCGATGCATCCTGCCCGGTACCTGCAACATAATCAGGCCAGGCACGCTTGTCTGTAATGATTCGTAAAGCTGATAGGGCATGATTTCACCCGCAGCGACGGGACTTTCCCTACGAAAATATAAGTTCGCGCCCCCCTTCCCAACCGCCATGGCACGGATAGAATGGCGAGCCTTCCGTAACACCCACATCCTACTTTTCTTATCGATGACGCCCATGTCCGAAGCCAGTCCGTGTCTGAGTTGCGGTGCCTGCTGTTCACACTTTCGCGTGTCTTTCTTCTGGGGCGAGTGCGCCTCATCGGGCGGCACGGTGCCCGATGAACTGGTGGTGCAGATCAACCCCACACGCGTGGCGATGATTGGTACCGACCAGAAACCCGCCAGGTGTTGCAGCCTCGAGGGTGAGGTAGGCAAGGGCACCCGTTGCACCATCTATGAACAACGCTCAAGCCCCTGCCGAGAGTTCGATGCGTCGTGGAGCCAGGGCGAGCAGAACGTCGACTGCGATACCGCTCGCGCCGCCTTTGGCCTGCCGCCATTAGAAGCACCTTTTGAACTGGACCTGCCGATCAGCGCTTAGCATCAAACGCTATGGCAGGCATGCCAAAATGGTTGAAAGCAAAGTGCCATTATCCATGGAAAATCCTGCGCGGCTTCTATACTCGACTTCATAGGTCATCGCCGTTGGCTGTGACGTGACGCTATGACGGGGCTTGCTATGGAATGGCTGGGTCTGCATTTTTTTACCGACCTGCCAGAGAACGGGCACTTATTACTCAATTGCAGTCATAACCCTTTTCTGGTGCTACTGGCGTATCTGGTTGCTTGCGCGGCCGGCTTCGGCACGCTGGACATGGCTGAGCGCGTCGGCCATGTCGAAGACCCTACCGCCCGCCGTCATTGGCGTTGGCTGGGAGCGGGTTGCCTGGCGGGTGGCATCTGGTCGACGCACTTCATCAGCATGCTGGCCTTCCAGGCACCTATCGCCATTCATTATGAATTGATCATGACGTTCGCCTCGCTGGTGATCGCCTTGATCGCTTCGCTGTTCGCCATGCAAACCCTGAGTCATACCCATCTGCGATTCCATCAATACCTGCTGGCGTCGGTATGGATGGGCCTGGGTATCGCGCTGATGCATTACGTGGGCATGTCGGCCATGCGCTCCCAGGCCGATGTGTACTTCGAGACCGACCTGTTCATGGCCTCCGTGGCGATTGCCATCGGCGCCAGCCTGGCCGCGCTGTTGCTGTCGAGCTACCTGCGCACTGGCGCCGGCGTGTTTCATCAACTGCTCAAGTACGCCGCCAGCCTCGTGCTGGGCGCCGGCATCCTCAGCATGCACTTCACCGGCATGGCGGCCATGCGAATGCTGGTACCGGCCCGTGCTGACCTGTCGTTGCCACTGGATAACAACCCGATTCAACTGGGCCTGTCGGTGGCCGTGATCACCCTGCTGGTGATTGGCAGCAGCGTCAGCGCCGCCCTCGCCGACAAAAAACTGCAGCACAAGGAGCGTGACCTGCGCCGGGTCAACGCCCTGCTCAGTGAGCTGGACCAAGCCCGTGCCTCGCTGCAACAAGTGGCGCACTTCGATGCGCTGACCAGCCTGCTCAACCGTCGCGGCTTCAACCAGATCTTTGCCGAGAAGGTCGCCGAAAAAACCGCCGGCCACGGCATGATGGCGGTGATCTTCCTCGATATCGACCACTTCAAGCGCATCAATGACAGCCTCGGCCACGATGCCGGCGACCAACTGCTCACCGTACTGGCCGGGCATATCAAGGGGTCGGTGCGCAGCCATAGCGATGTGGTCGCGCGGTTTGGCGGCGACGAGTTCTGCATCCTGATCAACATTCACCATCGCGACGAAGCGCGGCACCTGGCCCAGCGCATCATGCATAAGATGAAAGAACCAATCGAACTGGCCGGCCGGCGCATGGTGATGACCACCAGCATTGGCATCAGCCTGTTCCCCGATGACGGACTGACCTGCGAAGAGTTGCTTAAAACCGCTGACCTGGCGCTGTACCAGTCCAAGGATGCCGGTCGCAACAGCTTGAACTTCTTCAGCTCCAACCTTAAAACCCGCGCCTTCCTCGAGCTGCAACTGGAGGAGCAATTGCGCGCTGCGTTGCGCGGCCGCAATGAATTGGTGCTGTTCTACCAGCCGATCTTCGACATGAAGCTGGGCAAGGTCACCCGCCTGGAAGCACTGGTGCGCTGGCAACATCCGCAACATGGGCTGCTGGCCCCGGACCGGTTTATCGGCATCGCCGAAAACAACGGGTTGATTGCCGAACTCGACCACTGGGTATTGCGTCAGGCCTGTCACGATTTGAGCCTGCTGTCTGACCGCGGTTACACCGAGCTGACCATGGCCGTGAACTGCTCGGCCTTGAACCTGGCCCGTGACGAGCTAGCCGATGAGATCGAAGCCGCCCTGCGTTTTGCCGGGATCGCCGCCAGCCGCCTGGAACTGGAAGTCACCGAAAACGCGCTGATGGGCAATATCAGCAGCACCCTGGCACTGTTGCGCCAGATCCGCGCCCTGGGCGTTTCGCTGGCCATTGATGATTTCGGCACCGGTTATTCATCCCTGGCCTACCTCAAGCGCCTGCCGCTCAATACCCTGAAGATAGACCGGTCGTTTATCCAGGACATTCCCAAGTCCACCGCCGATGTCGAGATCGTCCAGGCGATCATCGGCATGGCCCACACCCTGCACTTGCAGGTGGTCACCGAAGGCGTTGAAACCCAGGCGCAATTTGAACTGCTGCTCAAGCACGGCTGCGACTTTATCCAGGGTTACCTGCTGAGCCCGGCGGTGCCTTTGAGCGATGTGGTGGGTGTGATCCAGGGCATCCAGATGCGCAACCCACTCTACCCGTTCAGCATCGAGGGCAATAAGGACGCCATCGCGCCGAAGGACCCTGGTGCAGGCCGCATCGGCCCGCCGTCGATTGTCAGGCCCATTCGATGACGTCGTATCTTTGGGATTTAGCCATCATCTACTTGGATGAACGCCGACGAGCGGCCGAATCATCGGAGTACGCCGGGTACTCCTCTTGAAAAGTCAGGGTTGATCGTTCCCACGCTCTGCGTGGGAATGCCGCCTTGGACGCTCTGCGTCCGCTCTTCGTGACGCAGAGCGTCGCCGGATGCATTCCCACGCGGAGCGTGGGAACGCTCTGGCTTTGCCACACCCGGAAACAATTCCCCCGATGTTCCGCCCACTTTAAAACTGTTCCCGTGACGCTTACGTCACCGTCACCTGTGACCTTTCTCTACGGCAAGATGCCATCATGGCGCCAGCGGTTACTCGGCTACACACTTGCTCGGCAAGAAAACGCGCACCTTTATAGTGCGAGCCTTTCTTGCGCCGCCCTTTCCTGGATCAGAATCCACGGCGAAACCACGACCGCCCACAGGCTCGGATCACGCTCAACCAAGTCCAACGCCCGCGTCGCAGACACTTCGCCAAGGCTCCCTGCGGCCAGCCAACCAGCGACTTTGTCGCGGTTATCCTCGGCCATTCCTTCGGCCGCTTCGATCAAATCCAGGCCGGCGTCGACCCACAATAGGGCACCCTTGGCAAAGAACGGTTCAAGCTCCTTCCAGGAAATTTCGGCGGTTTCACCGAGCAGCTTGGCATAGAGGGTGCTAGGTTCTTGCGTCATGGGAATTCACCTGAAGAAAAAATCGGCGCAATCATAGCGTCAGGCGTCAGGCAGAAAAACCCAGTTGCAAATGAGGCACCGAACGAAAGTGTCAGGAAAGCCAAGGATTGCCCGAAACTCTGGCATAAGCCCGCCGCAATTCTGTCTTTTTCTTTCATTAAAGCGACACACCCAAGGTTTGCCCCCAGCAGCCAGCTTTTCAAGCGATCAACCGGCGCTCTACACTGTACCGGTACAGTTGCCAGGGCGATGCCGGGGGGATATCCGCGATATCTGATCCGGTTCTGCAGCTCACAAGGCCGCTAGAACTATAAAAAATACAACAGTAAGAGTGGAGCACTATGAATAAGGCTACTAAGCAGATTTCCAAACTGTTTGCCGCTATGGTCCTGGCTGGGGTTGCCGGCCATTCGTTCGCAGCCGACACCATCAAGATCGGTATCGCCGGGCCTAAGACAGGTCCAGTGACGCAATACGGCGACATGCAATTCATGGGTGCCAAGCAGGCAATCGCTGACATCAACGCCAAGGGTGGTGTCGACGGCAAAATGCTTGAAGCGAAAGAATACGACGATGCGTGCGATCCAAAACAAGCCGTTGCCGTAGCGAACAAAGTGGTCAACGACGGCGTCAAGTTCGTGGTCGGTCACCTCTGCTCCAGCTCCACTCAGCCAGCGTCCGACATCTATGAAGACGAAGGCGTGATCATGATCACCCCGGCGGCTACCAGCCCGGAAATCACTTCCCGTGGCTACAAGCTGGTGTTCCGTACCATCGGCCTGGACAGCGCCCAAGGCCCAGCGGCCGGTAACTACATTGCCGACCACGTGAAGCCGAAAGTCGTTGCTGTTATCCACGACAAACAGCAGTACGGTGAAGGCATCGCCACCGCCGTCAAGCAGACCCTCGAGAAGAAAGGCGTGAAAGTCGCCCTGTTCGAAGGCATCAACGCTGGCGACAAAGACTTCGGCTCGCTGATCCAGAAGCTCAAGCAAGCCAACGTCGACTTCGTCTACTACGGCGGCTACCACCCAGAGCTGGGCTTGATCCTGCGCCAGGCCAAGGAAAAAGGCGTGAACGCCAAGTTCATGGGCCCAGAAGGTGTGGGTAACGACTCCATCTCGCAAATCGCCCAGGGCGCTTCCGAAGGCCTGCTGGTTACCCTGCCGAAATCCTTCGACACCGACCCGGCCAACAAGGCCATCGTTGAAGAGTTCACCAAGAACAAGCAGGACCCAACCGGTCCGTTCGTGTTCCCGGCCTACTCGGCCGTTGAAGTGATCGCCGGCGGTATCGCCGCCGCGAAAAGCGAAGACACCGCCAAAGTGGCTGCTGCTATCCACGCCGGCACCTTCAAGACCCCAACTGGCGACCTGAGCTTCGACGCCAAGGGCGACCTGAAGGACTTCAAATTCGTGGTCTACGAATGGCACTTCGGTAAACCAAAAACCGAAGTTTCCCCTCAGTAAGCCAGGCGTTACTGGTCCAACAAGCCCACTGTGAGAGCAGTGGGCTTTGTTTTACGAGGTTTATGGGCCATGTCACCCGCGATCCGGGCGCTGGCTCACCTGAAAATCTTAAAACCGTCACCAGCGGTTCGCTGGCAAACGCTTCGTGCAACCTGATCACAGAGCAGGGCACCGAGCCGGAAATGACTCCACCAGTGAAATGCGTATCGGGTTTTTAGGAGCGCTGTAATGCCTGAGATCTATCATTTTTTCCAAACGCTGGTTAACGGCATGACCGTTGGCAGCACCTATGCCTTGATAGCCATTGGCTACACAATGGTTTACGGCATCATTGGAATGATCAACTTCGCCCATGGCGAGGTGTACATGATTGGTTCCTACGTGGCCTTCATCGCCCTTGCCGGGCTGGCCATGCTGGGTATCCATTCCCTGCCGCTGTTGATGACCGCTGCGTTCCTGGCATCGATCGTCGTGACCAGTGCTTATGGCTACAGTATCGAGCGCGTCGCCTACCGCCCCTTGCGTGGCAGCAACCGTTTGATCCCGCTGATTTCCGCCATCGGCATGTCGATTTTCCTGCAGAACACTGTATTGCTGTCCCAGGACTCCAAGGATAAGTCCATTCCCAACCTGATTCCGGGGAGCTTCTCCTTCGGCCCAGGTGGCGCACAAGAAGTGCTGATTTCGTACATGCAGGTGCTGGTTTTCGTCGTCACCCTGGTGGCAATGCTCGGCCTGACCCTGTTCATTTCCCGCTCCCGTCTGGGGCGCGCCTGCCGGGCCTGCGCCGAAGACATCAAGATGGCCAACCTGTTGGGCATCAACACCAACAACATCATCGCCCTGACCTTCGTGATCGGTGCCGCACTCGCAGCCATTGCGGCGGTGCTGCTGAGCATGCAGTACGGCGTGATCAACCCCAACGCCGGTTTCCTGGTAGGCCTCAAGGCTTTTACCGCAGCGGTCTTGGGCGGTATCGGCAGTATTCCGGGCGCGATGCTCGGCGGGCTGGTGCTGGGTGTGGCTGAAGCCTTTGGCGCCGACGTGTTCGGCGACCAGTACAAGGACGTCGTGGCGTTCGGCCTGTTGGTTCTGGTGCTGTTGTTCCGTCCGACCGGCATCCTGGGTCGTCCGGAGGTTGAGAAAGTATGAGCAGATATCTTAAATCGGCGTTCTTCAGCGCCTTGCTGGTCTGGGCCGTGGCCTTTCCGGTACTCGGCCTCAAGCTGAGCATTG
The DNA here is from genome assembly GCF_012985495.1 of Pseudomonas sp. WS 5146. Taxonomy (NCBI): domain Bacteria; kingdom Pseudomonadati; phylum Pseudomonadota; class Gammaproteobacteria; order Pseudomonadales; family Pseudomonadaceae; genus Pseudomonas; species Pseudomonas sp. WS 5146. Next base: position 286,318 of record NZ_JAAQWL010000002.1, on the reverse strand, counting down.
TCGGCATCAACCTGGAAGTGCATGGCACCGGTCCCGTGACCCTGACCATCATCGCCCTGTGCTCGGTGCTGATGTTCCTGCGTGTGCTGTTCACCCAGCAGGTCGGTGCGTTGCTCAAGGGCAACCGTGGCCCGTTGGTGTCGCCCAAGGTCAGCCAATTCCTGACCCTGCCGCGTACCCAGCGCTACATCATCATCGGGCTGATCGTGGCCGCGTTGATCTGGCCGTTCTTCGGCTCGCGCGGCGCCGTCGACATTGCCACCCTGATCCTGATCTACGTGTTGCTGGGCCTGGGCCTGAACATCGTAGTCGGCCTGGCCGGCCTGCTCGACCTCGGTTATGTGGGTTTCTATGCCGTGGGTGCCTACACCTACGCGCTGCTCTCGCACTACCTGGGCTGGGGCTTCTGGATCTGCCTGCCACTGGCCGGCATGGCGGCGGCCACGTTCGGCTTCCTGCTGGGTTTCCCGGTGCTGCGCCTGCGCGGTGACTATCTGGCGATCGTGACCCTGGGCTTCGGTGAAATCATCCGGCTGTTCCTGCGGAACCTCACCGATATCACAGGTGGCCCCAACGGCATCAGCAGCATCCCCAAACCGACGTTCTTCGGGCTGTCGTTCGACCGCACCGCAGCCGAAGGCATGCAGACCTTCCACGAATACTTCGGGATCGACTACAACCCGGTGAGCAAAGTGGTGTTCCTGTACCTGGTGGCGTTGTTGCTGGCATTGGCGGCACTGTTCGTGATCAACCGCCTGCTGCGCATGCCGATCGGCCGCGCGTGGGAAGCGTTGCGCGAAGATGAAATCGCCTGCCGTGCATTAGGCATGAACCCGACCGTCATCAAACTCTCGGCATTCACCCTGGGGGCAACCTTCGCCGGTTTCGCCGGCAGCTTCTTCGCCGCGCGCCAAGGCCTGGTGACCCCGGAGTCGTTCACCTTTATCGAGTCGGCGATCATTCTCGCCATCGTGGTACTGGGTGGCATGGGCTCGCAGCTGGGCGTGATCCTGGCGGCGATCGTGATGATCCTGCTGCCGGAAATGATGCGTGAGTTCAGCGAATACCGCATGTTGATGTTCGGCGCCATGATGGTACTGATGATGATCTGGCGTCCCCAAGGTCTGCTGCCGATGCAACGCCCACACATGGAGCTGCGCAAATGAGCCGCGAGATCCTGAAAGTCGAAAACTTGAGCATGCGTTTTGGCGGCTTGCTCGCGGTCAACGGCGTGGCCCTGACCGTCAAAGAGAAACAGGTTGTGGCGCTGATCGGCCCGAACGGCGCCGGCAAGACCACGGTGTTCAACTGCCTTACCGGCTTCTACAAGCCGAGCGGTGGCAGCATCCTGCTGGATGGCCAACCCATCCAGGGCCTGGCCGGTCACGAGATCGCCCGCAAGGGCGTGGTGCGTACCTTCCAGAACGTGCGCTTGTTCAAGGACATGACGGCGGTCGAAAACCTGCTGATCGCCCAGCACCGGCACTTGAACACCAACTTCTTTGCTGGCCTGTTCAAGACCCCGGCGTTCCGCAAGAGCGAGCGCGAGGCCATGGAATACGCGGCGTACTGGCTGGACAAGGTCAACCTCACCGAGTTTGCCAACCGCCCGGCCGGCACCCTGGCTTACGGCCAACAACGCCGACTGGAAATCGCTCGCTGCATGATGACCCGCCCGCGGATCCTGATGCTCGACGAACCGGCCGCCGGCCTGAACCCCAAGGAAACCGAAGACCTCAAGGCGCTGATCACGGTGCTGCGTGAGGAAAACAACGCCACGGTGCTGTTGATCGAACACGATATGAAACTGGTCATGAGCATTTCCGACCACATCGTGGTGATCAACCAGGGCACGCCATTGGCCAACGGTACGCCGGAGCAGATCCGCGACAACCCGGAAGTGATCAAAGCCTATTTGGGGGAAGCGTAAAATGCTGCAATTCGAAAACGTTTCCACTTTCTACGGCAAGATCCAGGCGCTGCACAGCGTCAACGTGGAAGTGCGCCAAGGTGAAATCGTCACGCTGATCGGCGCCAACGGTGCCGGCAAGTCGACCTTGCTGATGACCCTGTGCGGTTCACCCCAGGCCCACAGCGGCAGCATCCGCTACATGGGTGAAGAACTGGTGGGCCAGGCTTCCTCCGAGATCATGCGCAAGAGCATTGCCGTGGTGCCCGAAGGCCGTCGTGTGTTCTCGCGCCTGACGGTGGAAGAGAACCTGGCCATGGGCGGGTTCTTCACCGATAAGGGCGATTATCAGGAGCAGATGGACAAGGTGCTGCACCTGTTCCCACGGCTCAAGGAACGCTTCAGCCAGCGCGGCGGCACCATGTCCGGCGGCGAGCAGCAAATGCTCGCCATCGGCCGGGCGCTGATGAGCAAGCCCAAGCTGTTGCTGCTCGACGAGCCTTCACTGGGCCTGGCACCGATCATCATCCAGCAGATCTTCGATATCATCGAACAACTGCGCAAGGACGGTGTAACGGTATTCCTGGTGGAGCAGAACGCCAACCAGGCGCTGAAAATCGCCGACCGCGCCTACGTGCTGGAAAACGGCCGGGTGGTGATGCAGGGCACCGGGGAGCAATTGCTCACGGATCCGAAGGTGCGTGAAGCCTATCTCGGTGGCTGAGCCATTGAGGTAACAAAAAAACGGCCTTCGGGCCGTTTTTTTATCGCGGTTCAAAGCGTCGCGACCAACTCCCCCTTGCCCGCGCGCTGGCCGGCCAGCATCAATGCCCCGCCCAATAGCAACAAGCCCGCCGCCAGGAAGATATACGCGCCGTACACATCCAGCGGCGCGTCGAAATAGGCTATGACGCGCTCTGCCCTATTCAATGTCTGAGAACACACCAGCGTACCGGTCAACGAGGCAATGGCCAGTACCGGCGTGACCGTTGCGGACACACGCCCCATGTAGCCTTCAGGCACGGCTTCCTGAAGCATCGGCCCTTGCACAATCGCAAACACCGAGAAGAACACCCCACAACTGAACATCAGCGCCCAGGCCAGGTAAAACGGCGGATGCAGCGAATACGCCAGGTAACTGAACCCCATGCACAGCAACGCAAAGGTAAAGGCCTGGCGCGTGCTCAATGACTTCAACAGCGGCCGGACCAGCACGGCAGCAATCAACCCGCCGACAGGGAACGCCGCGAGAATCAGGCCGTATTCATAAGGGCTCAAGCCCAGGGTTTTGAATGCATACAAGGACAACGCGACGTTATTGACCCCCAGGGAAAACCCATACAACGCCACACCGATCAGCAACGTTCGAATCGAGGCGTGCCCCCAGGAAAACCGCAGCCCTGCGAGCACTCCATGCCAAAAGGGCGGCCGTTGTTGCTCGGCCAGCAAGGTCCGGCGCAAGCCCTGGGTAGATGCGATGCACAGGGCCGAACAGGCAAAGGCCAGCACATTGATCAGCAGTGCCAGGGCGGGGCCCACCCAGACAAACAAGGCCGGCCCCAGGGACGCCGACAACACTGAAATGCCCGTCAGGGAAAACATTGCCTTGGCCGATGCTTCAACGCGGCGTGCCGAAGGGATGACCACTTGCATGATCGCCTGGCGCGACGGGTTGAAAAACTGTGCGGCCGTGCTGTTCACCAACAACAACAGCAGAACGCCGACGAACACTTGCATCGGGTCCAGCCCGGCCAGTGAATAGATCACGAAAAAGATCAGGAAGTTGAGCACCCGAATCCCATCCGCCGCGATCATCACGTACAACGGGGCCATCCGATCGACCCAAGCCCCGGCCAGTGGGGCCACCCATACACGCGGTATAGCCGAAGCCGCCACTGCCAGGCCTACGGCCGTCGGCAAGAACGCACTGTCGTGAAACAGGTCAGTCACCAGCCACACAATGACGGTGCTCTCGAAAACGAACTCGCCAAACGATGAGAGGGCTTGCCCCAGCCACAAGAATGAGAAATTTCTGCTGATGAAAAAATCTGCAAAGCGGTTCTTCACAGCCAACGCTCCTTATTGGTCTTGCGCACATTCGCCCAGTGCCAGGCATTGCTTGATCCTACAGCAAGCGCATACGGGGCTTGCGAACACTAAGACTCACGGCGCCATTTGCTCGGCCTCGAAAATTTATTTATCACCTGCTGTAACGCAGCCTGATGCCCCAACTCTAGAGGGGTAAGCAAGCAAAAACGCTTCCTTACCCAACCTCACTGCTGGAGTTACACCATGACTACTAAATCCCGTTCGCTGTCCGCCGCTACCCTCGTTCTGGCCCTGGGTTCGGCCCTGAGCTTTTCCGCCCTGACCAACATGGCCCACGCTGACGAAGCGAAAATGGACAAGTGCTTTGGTGTCGCCGAAGCCGGCAAGAACGATTGCGCTGCAGGCGCCGGTACTACCTGCGCCGGTACCTCGAAAGTCAAAGACCAGGCCAACGCCTGGAAACTGGTCCCAGCCGGCACGTGCGCCAAGACCCCAAGCGCCACCTCGCCGACCGGTTTCGGCCAGGAAGCAGCCTTCACCGCCAAGTCCTGAAACCCTGCAAAACCTGAGTACTGATGATGACGCTTTTACCCCAGCACACGGTCTCACCGGCTCAGGTGCCCGGCCTCCCTTACCGGGCCGGGCTGGGGCTGAAGAACGAGCACTTTCTTGAAGTGCTCAAGACCTCGCCCGATATCGGTTTTTTTGAAGTTCACGCCGAAAACTACATGGTCGCCGGCGGCCCGTTTCATCACTACCTGGGTTTGATACGCGAACAGTACCCACTGTCATTGCATGGCGTGGGTCTGTCCATCGGCGGCGAAGGCCCGCTTAATCGTGAGCACCTGGCACGGTTGGCCACGCTGATCGAACGCTATCAACCCCACTCTTTCTCTGAACACCTGGCCTGGTCCAGCCACGGCCCGGTGTTCCTCAATGACTTGCTGCCGCTTGCCTACGACGCCGCGACCCTGGACCGGGTGTGCGAGCACATCGATCAGGTACAAAGCACCCTCAAGCGGCCGATGCTGCTGGAGAACCCCTCGACGTACCTGCAGTTCCAACGCTCGACCCTGGACGAGACGGACTTCATCAGCGAGATCATCCGGCGCACCGGTTGCGGGCTGTTGCTGGACGTCAACAACGTCTATGTGTCGTGCATCAATCATCAGCGCGATCCACTGGCCTACATCGATGCGCTACCGCTGAAGGCCGTCGGTGAGATTCATCTGGCCGGCTTTGCCGAAGACACCGACAGCCTGGGCGACCGCCTGCTGATCGATGACCATGGCGCGCCCATCGATAACGCGGTGTGGCAGCTCTATGAACAGGTGCTCAAGTACACCGGCCCGGTGGCCACGCTGATCGAGCGGGACAACCAGGTGCCCGCCTTCAGCGTGTTACACGCCGAAGCCCAACACGCCGACTGGCATCTGTCACAGGCGAAGGTATTGAAGCCATGAGCGATCAAGCTGCATTTGCCGGCGCCTTGCTCGACGCCGACCAGGCCTGCCCCGACGGATTGTTCAGCAACAACGGCGCCGACCCGGCCAGCCGTTTCGCGGTGTATCGAAACAATGTCCACAGCTCGCTGATCAACGCGCTCGCCGCCGCTTATCCGGTAACGCTGCAATTGGTTGGCGATGAATTTTTTCGCGCGATGGCCAGCCTGTACGTGCAAGCCAGCCCGCCCGACAGCCCGTTGATCAGCGATTACGGCAGCACGTTTGCCGCGTTCATCCAGGCGTTCGAACCGGCTGCGAGCGTGCCTTACCTGGCGGACGTCGCACGCCTGGAACGCCTGCGGGTGCGTGCTTATCACGCCGCGGACCGCCAGCCACTGAATCAGCAGGCCATCCTTGAACAACTGCAAGGGCCGACCGACCTGGGGCAGCTAAGCCTGCACCTGCATCCGTCCCTGGCCACCTTGAATTCACCCTACGCCGTGGTTGCGGTATGGGCCGCGCACCAGACCGAAGGCACCATTGCCACCTTGAACCCTTGGTACGCCCAAAGTGCACTGGTGTTACGCCAGGGCTTGGCGGTCAAGGTCTTCGCCATCGACAGCGGTTCGGTGGCGTTTATCAACAGCCTTGACCAGGGATCAGGCCTGGAAATAGCGGTAGAGCACGCGCTTGAAGCATCAGCCGAATTCGACCTCAACCATTGCCTGACACTGCTGATCTGCCACGACGCCATCATTCATTTGCACACAGAACAAAAGGAATCGCCATGAACACTTCCCCTACTTGCCTGGTAAAACGGACCATCGCGCTGTTCGAAAAAATCCCCTACAGCCTGATCGCCTTTCTCGCACGGTTTTCCATTGCGGCGGTGTTCTGGAAGTCCGGCCAGACCAAAGTCGAAGGCTTTGCGATTGATATCATCAACGGCACCTTCCAATTGGGCGAACCCAAGCTTGCCGCTTCAACCCTGCCGCTGTTTCGCAGCGAGTACCACGTGCCCTTGCTGTCACCGGAAGTGGCCGCGCACATGGCAGCATTTGCCGAACACTTTTTCCCGGTACTGATCCTGGTGGGCTTTGCCACGCGCTTCTCGGCCCTGGCGCTGATCGGCATGACCTTGACCATTCAACTGTTCGTCTACCCCGAGGCCTACCCCACCCATGGCACCTGGATCGCGTTACTGCTGCTGTTGGTGGCCAAAGGCCCAGGTTGCCTGTCGATTGATCACCTGATCGCGCGCCGCTACCGCTGAAGGCGATCCAGGGTTTCGCCGCTGCGTCTGAACCAGTCCACCAAGTAGTCGGCCAACACTTGGGTTCGGCGCGGCAGGCCACCTTGATAAGGATGAACCAGGTACATCGGCATGCTGCGCGTTTGATAATCACGCAGCAGCCAGCGCAAGCGCCCGTCGGCCAGTTCTGCCGGTAACACGTAGGACGGCAGGCGGGCGATGCCGGCGCCCACCAAGGCGGCTTTTTTCAACAGGTTGTAGTGGTTGGAAGCGAAGGTACCGCTGACCCGCACCCGCAGCAGTTCATGTTGCTGGTGGTACAACCACTCCTCACGCCCGCTGTAATGGCTGTTGAGCAGACAGGTGTGCGCGGCCAGATCCGCAGGCGTCAGCGGTTCGCCATGCTGCGCAAGGTAGGCCGGGCTGGCGCAGGTCATTTCATGCCAGGCCAACAGTGGCTTGGCCACCAGCCGCTCGTTATCCATCGCCCCCATGCGCACGCCCAAATCGAAGCCATCACGCGCCAGGTCGCGGTAGCTGTTGTTCAGTTCCAGCTCGATCTGAACCTGCGGGTATTGCTGGGTGAACTCCAGCAACAAGCCATCGAAGAAGGTTTCCCCCAGCGACACCGGAACCGTCATACGCACTGGGCCAGCCAGATCGTCCTTGAGCCGCGCCAACGCCTGACGGGCGCGCTCCACCTGGTCCACCAGCGCCTGAGCCTGGGGCAACAACGCCGCACCGGCGGCGGTCAGGCTGAGCTTGCGAGTGGTACGGTGCAATAACACCACCGAAAACTGCGCTTCCAATTGGCTGATGCGCTTGGACAATTGGCCCTTGCTGCAGCCCAATTGCTCCGCCGCCAGGGTAAAACTGCCCGCTTCGATCAGCACGGCAAAGGCCGCCAGGTCATCCATTTCGCTCATGGATTGTTTCCAATTGAAAACCAAAGGTTGCCTATTAGCGCGTTTATCCACTTAAAAAGCCATCCTAGACTGAAACCTCACTTAATCCCCGGAGGAACAGCACGATGAAAATCCTATTGATTGGTGCCAGCGGCACGGTCGGCTCAGCGGTCAAGGCGGAACTGGCGCAGCGTCACGAGGTGATCAGCATCGGCCGCAGCGGCGGCGACTTCCAGGTGGATATCAGCGACAGCGCATCGATCCGCAAACTGTTCGAGCAGACCGGCAAGTTCGACGCGTTGGTCTGCGCGGCAGGCAGTGTGAATTTTGTGGCACTGGGTGAGATGAGCGAAGCCGACTTTGAACTGGGCCTGCGGGACAAGCTGATGGGCCAGGTCAACCTGCTGCTGATCGGCCGCGACTACGCCAACGACGGTGCCTCGTTCACCTTTACCAGCGGCATCCTGAACCGCGATCCGATCCGCACCGGCGCCTCTGCCGCATTGGTCAACGGCGCATTGGATGCCTTCGTCAAGGCGGCGGCGATCGAATTGCCGCGCGGCTTGCGCATCAACTCGGTGAGCCCGACCGTCTTGCTCGAAGCCATGGGCAGCTACGCGCCGTACTTCCGCGGTTTCAAACCGGCTTCGGGTGCCGATGTAGCACTGGCCTACGCGAAAAGTGTCGAAGGCTTACAGACTGGTCAGACCTACATCGTTGGCTGAAATATGATGTCTGTCAGAATCGCCTGAACCCGGCGAACGGGCTTGTGGTGCGGTGCGAGCCTGCGTAACGTGGCGGCACTAGTTTGGAGACCCAATAATGCGCGCCGCCCGTACCCTTGCTCTGTTTGCCCTGCTGCCCCTCTTCACCGCTTGCCAGATGTTCGAGAGCGAGCCGGCCAAACCGTCTACCGTCGGGCTGACCCGCATGCAGGGTGAGCTCACGGCAGTGGGCGACAAACTGCTGTTCCAGCCGTGCGGCGACAAACGCAACTACGTGGTCAATGACACCGGCGGCACCAGCGTCTTGCAGGAAGCCGCGTCCCTGGCCGGCCAGCAAGGCGTGCTGTTTGCCGATTTACGCGGCAAGTTTTCCGGGGTGGCCAGCGGCACCCAGGGTTCGGTCGACCTGCAACAACTGTATCGTGTAGAACGCTCGACCTCGGCCTGTAACGACCCGGACTTCAAACGCATGATTCTGCGGGCCAATGGCCATAAACCGGCCTGGGCGATGAGCGTAACGGCCAAGGGCATGGTGCTGGAACGCGAGGGCCAGCCGCCACTGGCGGTGCCTTTTGTCGAAGAGCAACTGGGTGACGGCCGTTTCAACCTGATGACCGAAGCCAATAACCAGCACATCGAACTGTGGGTAGCCCCACAACGCTGCATCGATGCCGCCAGCGGGAGCTTGCAACACATGACCGCCGAGTTGCGGGTCAATGGCCAGGTCCAGCGCGGTTGTGCATCATTCGGCGGCTCGCGGGACGACTGATTCAGCCTTGGGCTGTTTTAACATGACGGGAATCAGCCTTTGGGGCTTATAATCGCCGGTTTGCAAAACAGCCGGCATCGAAGCCCGCCGCCCACCGGATCCTGTCATGTTACGAATCACCGAACTCAAGCTGCCCATCGACCATCCCGAAGAAGACCTGCGGCCTGCCATCGTGCAGCGCCTGGGCATCGCCAGTGATGACCTGCTCGACTTCACCCTGTTCAAACGCAGCTACGACGCGCGCAAGAAATCGTCGGAGCTGTGCTTCATCTACACCATCGATCTGAACGTAAAGGGCGAAGCCGCCCTGCTGCTCAAGTTCGCCGATGACCGCAACATCAACCCGGCACCGGACGTCAGCTACAAAGTGGTGGGCCAGGCGCCGCGAGGCTTGGTTGAACGGCCGATCGTGGTGGGTTTCGGCCCCTGCGGCATTTTCGCCGGGCTGTTGCTTGCGCAGATGGGCTTCAAGCCGATCATCCTCGAACGCGGCAAGGAAGTGCGCCAGCGCACCAAAGACACTTGGGGCCTGTGGCGCAAAAGCGTGCTCAACCCCGAGTCCAACGTGCAATTTGGCGAAGGCGGTGCCGGGACCTTTTCCGACGGCAAACTCTACAGCCAGATCAAAGACCCGAAGTTCCACGGTCGCAAAGTGCTGCACGAGTTCGTCAAGGCCGGCGCGCCGGAAGAAATCCTCTACGTCAGCAAGCCGCACATTGGCACCTTCCGCCTGACCGGCGTGGTGGAAAACATGCGCGAGCAGATCATCGCTCTCGGTGGTGAAGTGCGTTTTGAGCAGCGCGTCACTGATGTGCTGATCGAAGATGGCCAGTTGAACGGCGTGGTCGTCGACGGCGGCGAGCAGATCCTCTCCAAGCACGTGATTCTGGCCCTGGGCCACAGCGCCCGCGACACCTTCCGTATGCTGCACGGCCGTGGCGTGTACATGGAGGCCAAACCATTCTCGGTGGGCTTCCGTATCGAACACCCGCAGTCACTGATCGACGCAGCGCGCCTGGGCAAATACGCCGGGCACCCGAAACTGGGCGCCGCCGACTACAAACTGGTACACCACGCCAAGAACGGCCGTTCGGTCTACAGCTTCTGCATGTGCCCGGGCGGCACCGTGGTGGCGGCGACTTCCGAGCCGAACCGCGTGGTCACCAATGGCATGAGCCAATATTCACGCAACGAGCGCAACGCCAACTCCGGCATCGTGGTCGGCATCACGCCTGAGGTGGATTACCCAGGCGGACCGCTGGCCGGTATCGAGTTGCAGGAGCGCCTGGAGTCTCACGCCTACATCCTCGGCGGCAGCAACTACGAGGCGCCGGCGCAGCTGGTGGGTGATTTCATCGCCGGTAAGCCGTCCACCGCCATTGGCAGTGTGGAACCGTCCTACAAGCCGGGGGTGGCCCTGGGCGACCTGGCGCTGGCATTGCCGGACTTCGCCATTGAGGCGATTCGTGAAGCGCTGCCGGCGTTCGAGAAACAGATCAAAGGTTACTCGCTGCACGATGCGGTACTGACCGGTATTGAGACCCGCACCTCGTCGCCACTGCGCATTACCCGTAACGAGTCGATGCAGAGCCTGAACGTGAAAGGCTTGTTCCCGGCCGGTGAAGGCGCAGGTTACGCCGGTGGCATCCTGTCGGCGGGTGTTGACGGAATTCGGATTGCCGAGGCGTTGGCGCGGGATATGCTGGGTATATAAGCTTAAGCACTTCTTACAGCCAACCCGTATCAAATGTGGGAGCTGGCTTGCCTGCGATGGCGGTGGTTCAGTCGATAAATTCGGCGACTGACACTCCGCTTTCGCAGGCAAGCCAGCTCCCACATGGGTTTATTGGGCGTGTCAGATATTGGCGCGCAGGACGCTGGCAGGCAACGGCTCACCCTTCTCTACACTGGCCGCAACGGCTGCTATCAAGCCGCCAAGCTCATACCCCTGCTCCGCCAACCAAGCCTGATCGTAGTACGTGTTCGCATACCGCTCGCCCCCATCACACAAGATCGCCACGATCGACCCCGACTCCCCCGCCGCTTTCATCTGCAGCGCCGCGACCAAAGCGCCGATCAGGTTAGTCCCGCTGGAACCACCCACCCGCCGCCCCAACCGCTCGGCCAGGTAATGCATGGCTGCCAATGACAGCGCATCCGGCACCTTGACCATCGCATCAATCACCTGGGGTAAAAACGAAGCCTCGACCCGTGGCCGGCCGATCCCTTCGATGCGTGAACCGCACTCCAGACGCAAACTGGCATCGCCCGTCTGGTAGTAGTCAAAAAACACCGAACGCTCGGCATCGGCACACAGCACGCGGGTGCAATGCTGGCGATAACGCACGTAGCGGCCCAGGGTCGCCGTGGTACCACCGGTGCCGGGGCTGGAAATCAACCAGCTCGGCTCCGGGTAATGCTCAAAACGCATCTGCTGGAAAATCGACTCAGCGATGTTGTTGTTTGCCCGCCAGTCCGTCGCGCGCTCGGCGTAGGTGAACTGGTCCATGAAGTGACCGCCACTTTCCTTCGCCAAACGTTCGGACTCGGCGTAGATCTGCGTCGGATCCTTTACCAGATGGCTCTTGCCACCATAGAAGGCAATCTGGTCGATCTTCGCCTGGGACGTGGTGGCCGGCATCACCGCGATAAACGGCAGGTCAAGCAAACGCGCAAAGTAAGCCTCCGACACCGCAGTAGACCCACTGGACGCTTCGATCACCGGCGCACCCGGCTTGAGCCAGCCATTACACAGCGCATAAAGGAACAGCGAACGCGCCAGCCGATGTTTGAGGCTGCCAGTGGGGTGGCTGGACTCGTCCTTGAAGTACAACTCGATACCCGGCAGCCCCGGCAATGGAAGAGGGATGAGGTGCGTGTCGGCGCTGCGCTGGAAGTCCGCTTCGATGACACGGATGGCTTCGCGAGCCCAGGTACGGTGGTCGTTCATGAGGTGAGTCTCTAAGGGTTTCAGTCCCGATTTTAGGGGCTTTCCTACACGCCACACAGATACAGTGACGACTCAATTAGACACACAATTGCTAAGCTTTGACGCAAGACCGATCCTGACCCTCTCTTATAACAAATAAGAATATAAATTTTGTTTTAACAACTAACAGTACGGGTTAGGGTACCCACCTATTGAACCTTATTGGAGAGCATCCCTTGCCTCTGCGTAGCACTTTCACCCGTTTCTTCCAGCTGGAGGCCGCCAGCGGTCTGTTATTGATCGCCGCTGCCGCTCTGGCGCTGATCATCAATAACTCACCGCTATCCCACCTCTACGGCGCCTTCCTCGATACGCCGGTGGTGGCGCAGGTTGGCGCGCTGAAAATCGCCAAGCCAGCGCTGCTGTGGATCAACGATGGCCTGATGGCGCTGTTCTTCCTCCTGATCGGTCTGGAGGTCAAACGCGAGTTGCTCGACGGCCACCTGTCCAAGCCATCGCAAGTGGTACTGCCGGGGGCGGCCGCGATTGGCGGCATGGTGGTGCCGGCTTTGATCTATTGGGCACTGAACAAGGACAACCCCGCCGCACTTGCCGGCTGGGCAATCCCGATGGCCACCGATATCGCTTTTGCACTCGGCGTCCTGGCCCTGCTCGGCAAGCGTGTACCGGTGTCACTGAAGCTGTTCCTGATGACCCTGGCCATCATTGATGACCTGGGCGCTATCATCGTCATCGCGGTGTTCTACTCCGCCGAACTGTCGAATGCAGCCTTGGCGGGCGCGGCCACGTGCCTGGTCGCCTTGATCGCGATGAACCGCCTGGGCGTGGTCAAACTCGGCCCGTATATGATCATCGGCCTGATCCTGTGGGTCTGCGTGCTTAAGAGTGGCGTGCACGCCACCCTGGCCGGGGTAACCTTGGCGTTCTGCATTCCACTGCGCACCAAAAATGCCGAACCCTCGCCACTGCTGACTCTGGAGCACGCCCTGCACCCTTGGGTGGCCTACGCTATCCTGCCGTTGTTCGCCTTCGCCAACGCTGGCGTGTCGCTGACCGGGGTTACCCTGGACAGCTTCACTCACCACGTGCCCATGGGCATCGCTGCCGGCCTGCTGATCGGCAAGACCATCGGCGTGTTCGGCCTCACTTGGCTGGCCATCAAGACCGGAATCGCCACCCTGCCCAGCGGCGCCAATTGGGGCCAGGTGCTGGGAGTGGCCATCTTGTGCGGCATCGGCTTCACCATGAGCCTGTTTGTCGGCTCCCTGGCCTTTGTGCCGGGCGCCAGTGAGTTCGCGGGTGAGGATCGAATGGGCATCCTCACCGGGTCGATCCTGGCAGCCTGTATTGGCTACGCGGTCACAGCGCTGGCGAGTCGCAAGAAAGCCTGAGCGCTCTGAACGCCCCACAAAAAACCCCAGCCGGTTACCCGGTTGGGGTTTTTCTTTTGGCGAAGATGACACTTTCGCGTAACGCCTAAAGACTTTGTCTCGGCCGCCGACTAAGGATTGTGGCGATCCGCCTGCCCCGTCTGGGGCACCCGCCTGACACAGCTCTTCAACACGTTCCCAGCCCGAGCGAAAACCCATGTTCCTGAGAAATATAAGAATCGCAGCCAGAGCCTTCATCGGCTTCGCTGCTATTGCGTCGCTGAGTGTGTTTCTCGGCCTGTTCGCGCTCAAGCAGATCGGCGAAGTGCAGTCCCAGGCTGCCGACATCCAAAACAACTGGATGCAGCGCGTGAGGATCCTCGCCCTGGCCAATGCCTCGCTGGATCGTTTTCGCTTGGGGGAAATGGCGCACATCCTGTCCGCAAGCGACGCCGATATGCAGACCTACGAAGACAAATCCGCGGGTCGCCTGAAAAGCGTCAAGGAGCAACTGGCTCAATATGCAGCGCTGTTGCGCACGCCGGAGGAAAAATCGCGCCTGGACGTGTTTAACCAGAGCCTGGAAGGGTACGCCAAGAACCACACCGAGATGCTCAAACGCTCGCGCTCAGGTGACAAGGCTGGCGCCCGTGACTTTCTCAACAGCATTCGAGAAAGCTATGAGCAGATGACCAAGAACTTCGATCAGTTGATCGACCTCGCCAACAAGGGCGCAGAACTTGCCGGCCAGACTTCCGTGGCCGCGTACCAGCATGCCGTGGGCGGTATCGCCATCGTCATCGTGCTGGTAAGTGGCGGCACGGTGCTGGTGGCCTGGCTGCTGACCCGCAGCATCACCGGCCCCATCATTGAGGCGGTACGGGTGGCTGAAACCATCGCCAAGGGCGATCTCAGCCAGCCCATAAACCCGACCGGCAATGACGAAGCCACACGCCTGTTGCGGGCACAAGAGACCATGCGCAACAACCTGGTGCAGACACTGCGGCAAATAACCGGCTCGTCGAGCCAACTGGCGGCAGCGGCCGAGGAACTGAATGCCGTTACTGCCGAGGGCAGCCGCGACCTGCAGCAGCAACATGGCGAGATCGAGCAGGCCGCCACCGCCGTCACCGAGATGACCACGGCCATTGAAGAGGTCGCCCGGAATGCCGCCACCACCTCCGACCTGTCCCAGGCGTCGCGCAGCATCGCCTTGAAAGGCCAGCAACGTATGGTCGAGGCACTGAGTTCCATCCAGGCCCTGACCCGTGGTGTAGAGCTAAGCTCCAGCCAAGTGGGCGGCCTGGCCGAGCAGGCCAAAGGCATCGGCAAAGTGCTCGACGTTATCCGCACCATTGCCGAGCAAACCAATTTATTGGCACTGAACGCGGCCATCGAAGCGGCGCGGGCCGGTGATGCGGGCCGTGGTTTTGCCGTGGTCGCCGACGAAGTACGCGCCCTCGCCCATCGCACCGCGCAATCGACCCAGGAAATCGAACAGATGATTGGCAGCATCCAGACCAACACCGCCAGCACCGTCAACACCATGCTCGACAGCAGCACCATGACCCAGCAAACCATTGGCCTGGCCGAACTGGCGCAGCAAGCGCTGGCGGATATCCTTGCCGCCAATGACGAGATCAACAACCGCAATCTGGTGATTACCACGGCGGCGGCGGAGCAAGCTGACGTTGCCCGGGCGGTCGACCGCAACTTGCTGAATATTCAACAGCTGTCGATTCAGTCCGCCGAAGGCTCGACTCAGACCACCGCCGCTTCGCAATCGCTTGCCAGCCTGGCGCATGAGTTGAATACGATGGTGAAGCACTTTCAGGTGTGAAGTGAGTGCGTGAATGCCTGCCCGGACACCGTACCTGTGGCGAGGGAGCTTGCTCCCGCTGGGTCGCGTAGCGGCCCCTGCTCTTTGCTTTAAAAGCATGGGACCGCTACGCGGTCCAACGGGAGCAAGCTCCCTCGCCACAGGCAAACTTAGACATGGCTTGCAATAAAAACCGCCCTACTAAGGCGGTTTTTTTATTGCCTGCATTTTCTCAAAAAACCGCAGGCAATAAAAAACCCCAACCCGTCACCCGGTTGGGGTTTTGCGTTTCTACAACCAGCGCTTAGCGCGTTACACGGCTGGTGCCGTTAACCGTCATGATGCGCACGCGGTCGCCAATGCGGAAGATTTCGTTAGGGTCGACGGCCTGGACGTAGGCGCGCATGCTGCCGTCGTCTTCGCGAACGGTAACTTCAACACCCTGGGTGCGGGTCAGTCCTTCTTCAGCGGCGGAACCCAGCAAGCCACCGGCAACCGCACCGATAACGCCAGTGACGATACTGCCACGGCCACCACCGATCGCGCTGCCGCCAACGCCGCCGACCACTGCACCGGCAACACTGCCGATTGGGGTCTTGGTGCCTTCGATTTTCACCGGACGCAGGGATTCAATGGTGCCCATACGAACGGTCTGTACACGACGCGCCTCGTCACGGGAGTACGAGTCGCCGGTCAGACTCGAGGCGCAGCCACCCAACAGCAACGACAAGGTGGTAAAGCAGGCAACTAGTAAAACAGACTTACGCATAGCATCAACTCCAAAGGACAGGTGTTCATTAGACGCCGCTGCTTGGCGCCTGTCACGGCAAGCACGCCAGAAAATTGCTTTCATTCAGCCTGAGTAC
This sequence comes from Pseudomonas sp. WS 5146, assembly GCF_012985495.1. NCBI lineage: Bacteria > Pseudomonadati > Pseudomonadota > Gammaproteobacteria > Pseudomonadales > Pseudomonadaceae > Pseudomonas > Pseudomonas sp. WS 5146. Next base: position 270,259 of record NZ_JAAQWL010000002.1, on the reverse strand, counting down.
AGACTGCCAGCACCAAAAAACTCGACGAACGGTAGCTCCCGCCCCGATCCAAAAATCACGTGGAAGCGCTCTTTATTGTAGTCACGCAATCAAAAACGCCGAAGCCTCTGTGTAGAGACTTCGGCGTGATGATCACCATTCAGATGGAATGACGAAAGGTGTAGCTCAGGGCGCCAGGCGCTCGCGCGTCCACTCGCCCGCTTGCAGGCGATAGTTCAGGCGGTCATGCAGGCGACTGGCGCGGCCTTGCCAGAACTCGATGCGCTCAGGCAACAAACGATAGCCACCCCAATGCTCGGGGCAGTCGGGTTGGGTATCGCTGAAACGCTGTTCGGTCTGCTTGAGCAGCTCCTGCAGCTCTTCACGGTCACGAATGACTTGGCTTTGCGGCGATGCCCAGGCGCCAAGACGGCTGCCCAAAGGCCGGACCTGATAATAGGCATCCGACTCTTCAGGCGTGACCTTGACCACCCGCCCTTCGATGCGCACCTGGCGCTCCAGGGAGGGCCAAAAGAAGGTCATGGCCGCAAACGGCCGCGCCGCGAGTTGTTCACCCTTGGCGCTCTGATAGTTAGTGAAGAAGGTAAAACCCTGTGCATCCAGGCCCTTGAGCAGCAGGATGCGACAGTGCGGGCGACCGTCCTGGTCGACCGTGGCCAGGGTCATGGCATTGGCCTCCACCGGTGGCTGCTCGGTTTTCACCGCATCGCCAAACCATTGGTGGAACAACGCAAACGGCTCGTCCGGGGCCTGGGCCTCGCTCAAACCGTCCCGTGTGTAGTCACGGCGCATATCGGCCAGTGCCTGGGTCATGCAGCTTTATCCTTCTGTTTCAACGGATCAGTTTTTCGCCTGGTCGTTCGCAGCCGGGGCGGCAGCCTTCGGTGCGGCTTTTTTCGCGGCAGGCTTGGCAGCGGCTTTTTTCGCAGCTGGCTTGGCGGCAGCTTTCTTGGCCGGGGCTTTTTTCGCCGGAGCCGCTTTTTTCGCAGCCGGAGCCGGCACAGGGGCTGGCGCAGTTTGCACAGCGACCATGTCAGCGACCGGTGGTTTGCCCGAGTTGTACTTGCTCAGCAGCGCCAACATAGTTGTACGCTGAGTGAACATGATCTCCATGCGACGGTTCAGCGCACGCCCCTGATTGCTGTCGTTGGCGGCACGCGGCATCAGGTCGCCCATACCGCGCAGCATCAAGCGATCCTGCTTCAAGCCGCTGAGGCTGAAGATAGAGGCAATGGATTGCGCACGTTCTTTGGTCAACGCCTGGCTGGCCGGGGCGGTACCTGTGGCATCAACGTGACCCAGGACCAGGACCGCGGTCTTGGGGTCAGCTTCAACAGCTTTGGCAACGCGTGTGAACGGGCCGAGTGTGACCGGCAGCAGCATTGCCGGGCGTTTCGGGTTGTAGGAGCCGTCCACCGGGGCAATCACGACCAATACGTTGTCACGACGTTCCAGTTGCAGGTTGCTGTCCTTGATGGCGGCGCGCAGACGCGGCTCATAATCATCCAGCCAGGCTTGGGTGATTTTCGGATCGGGCATCTGCACGTTGGTCACATCAACCTTGGCCAGTGGCTTTGGCTTGCTTTCGAACGGCCACCACCATTTGGTTTCGGTGTCGGTCTTGGCGACGGCAGGCGCAGCATCCGGCGTGGAAGCAGGGGTTGCGGCCTTGAGGTCGGCTTTCAGGTCGGCTTTGGCATCCGCCGCTTTTTCGTCGGCGCTTTTGGCAGCGAACGGCCACCAGTTGAAGCCGGTGTCAGCCTTGGCTACCGGTGCAGGCGCTGGAGCAGCAGCGGCGGCCACAGGTTCGACAGGCTTGGCGCCGGCGGCAGGTTTGGCATCCGGCTTGGCGTCGGTTTGTGTCACGGCGTCCTTGGTAGCAGCCTTGTCAGATCCAAATGACCACCAGTGCCCACCTTCGGCATCACTTTGTGGTGTTTGTGCGCAGCCAGTAATAGTGAGGCACAGCGCCAGTGCCAAGGACTTGTTCGATAACATGAGGTATCCACAAAATGAGAAAAAAACGGGGGGCCTGGTTGACCCGTTAAACAGACGCTTAGAGAACAGTAAAGTTACACAATTTCGTTCAGCGCCTTCTTATACTTGCCTTTGTAACAAAAAAACGTGAAACAGCAAGCTCTTTACAGACAACCGGCCAATATTCCGACCAACTTCTGCGCACGCGGGTCCATAAGTACATAAGGGCCCAGTGTATTAGTCACGAAACCAAATGCTACATCGCGCTCAGGGTCGGCAAACCCCACCGAACCACCGGCGCCAGGGTGGCCAAACGCACGCGGGCCAAGGCCAAAGGTGGCATTGGGCAGTTGCGGTTGATCCAACATGCACCCCAAACCGAAACGGGTTTGAGTCAATAATGTTTTGTCTGGCCCGATACTGTGTTCGCGGGTCAATTGTTCGAGCATGTCGCTCTCAAGCAAACTACCGTCCAACAATCCGCTATAAAAACCTGCCAGGCTGCGCGCATTACCGTGACCATTTGCCGCTGGCTGCTGCATCCGCCGCCATTCGGGCTTATTAGTGCTGGTCAGAATAGACGGTGGGTTGGCAAATGCACGGGTGGTCATGGCATTAGGTTCGCGCATCATTACTTGAAGTAAACGTTGCGCGGCTTCATCGCCCATATTGCCTTTGCTGCGCGCTATATGCGCAACCCGATAAAACTCTTCGTCCGCCAAACCGACATGGAAGTCCAGGCCCAGGGGCCGCGCAACCCGCGCCACAATCGACTCGCCCGGCCCGCGCCCGTCGGCACGGCGCAGCAACTCGCCGACCAACCAGCCATAAGTGATGGCCTCGTAGCCATGCCCTTCGCCCGGCGTCCACCACGGGGCTTCGGCCGCCAGGGTGTCGACCATCAGTGGCCAGTCATACAGGGCTTCGGTCGGCAGCATCTGGCGAATCGCCGGCAGCCCGGCCTGGTGGCAGAGCAACTGGCGCAGCGTGATGGTTTCTTTACCCGCCGCGGCAAACTCGGGCCAGTAGTCGGCAACTGGCGCATCCAGTTTCAGCTTGCCTTCGGCAACCAGCTGCAGGGCCGTGACGGCAGTGAAGGTCTTGGTGCAGGAGAACAGGTTGACGATGGTGTCGCTGTGCCAGGCCTCGGCACCGTCCTTATCGGCGGTACCGGCCCACAGGTCGACGACGGTTTCGCCGCCGATCTGGATACAGAGCCCGGCACCACGCTCCTGCGGGTCATCGAACAACGCGGCAAAGGCTTCACGTACCGCTTCGAACTGGAGCTCGTAATGACCCTGAATCTGCACCTAAGCCGCCTTGGAAAACACCGTAAGAAGTGGCCGACATTGTTCCAGTCATTGCAGGTTTTGTGAACCCGTCAGTGATGAATCAATGGCCATTTCCAGAGTGTCCACCCGCATGCCCGGCGCCCTGCCCCGCGCCTTTGCCTTCTTGCCCGGACTTGCCGCCTTCGTTCTCGCGAACCTTGCTGGCCGCCTTGGCTTTTTCGGCCTCCTTGCCCAGTTGGTCGACCGCCGCCAGGTTGCTTTTACGCACACTCTCGACAAAGCCCTGGAACGGCACATCGGTGATGCCCACCAGCCCGAAGTGGCCGTTCTCGCCATCCAGCAGGCGCCCGGTGACCGGCTGGTCCAGGTACTGGAACCAATGCACGCCGACAATCGATGGCTCGGCCATGGCCTGCTTGAGGAAGTTGCTGTACGCCACGCCACGGTCTTCTTCACGGGCCAACTGTGTCACGCCGCCCCAGAACGGGCCACGGTCGGCCGAGCCGAAGTTGAACTCGGTAATCAGCACCGGCTTGTCCAGCGTGCGCAAGGCAGCAAAGTCATAACCGTCCTGCGGCTTCAGGGTGTACATGTTGAAACTCAGCACGTCGCAATACTGGGCGCAGGACGCCACGGCCTCGGGCGTGCTGACGGCATACCGACCACCCAGCAGCAACTGGTTGGGCGCGTGCCATTTCAACGAATCGGAGATGGTTTTGAAGTAGGCATCAGCGAAGGTCTTCTGGAAATATTTGAAGTCAGCTTCGATTTCCGGGTGTTCGGGGCTCGGCATCGGCGGCTCGAAGCCTGGGTCTTCCATCAGCTCCCAACCCGCCAGGTGGATGCCCCAGGCTTTCGACAGGCCTTCTTCGTTACGGTACTTGTCGCGCAGTTGTTTGAGGAATGCGCGTTTGGCCGGTACGTCGGTGGTCATGCGCAACGTGCCATAGGCCAAGGCGTAACGGGATTTTGGATCATCGCCGGGGCCGGCCCAGGCCAGCTCGTTGTCGGCAAAATAGCCGATCAGCCACGGGTCATCACGGTGGTCACGGGCGGCAATGGCCACGGCGCGTTCGGTGGCCATGGCAAAGCGCGGGTCGAACGGGTCGGGCATGCCGCCCCACCAGTCGGTGCCAGTGCTGATGCTGGCGTAGTCACCGACAATCGACAGCGGCAAGGTGTAGGGCACACGGTCGGCGCGGGCCAGGTCCTCATCACTCCAGTTGCCCACGGTGTTGAAGCCCCAGGCTTGCAGGCGGTCGAGGGTGTGGCTGACCCAGCGCTTCTGGTCGAAACCTTCGCCGCCATAAGTACGCTGCAAGTTGGCGCCGTAAAAATCGTACCAACGCCCGACATTGAAGCCGCGGCCCTGATCGGCACCGTTGCCGCCCCGGTTATCGCCACTGCCGTAGTACTTGTCGAACGGTTCGCCAGCCTTGGGCAGCGCGGCGAACATCCACTCGCGGCCGGCCACGTAGGTCTGGTTGTTGTCCGGTGCCACGGTGTTAACACCCAACGAATAGAACGGATGGCCTTGCGGCGTCACCAGGTACCAGCGACCGTCACGCTTCTCGGTACGGAAAAAACCACTGGCGTCGAACGCCGGGCCTTTGTTCCAGCCACCGTATGGGTCCAGAGCGGATTTGTCACGCTCGGCCAGCCAGCCCTTGAGCTGTTGCTGCTCCTTGGCCGCTGCGGCTTTGAGTTGCTCGTCAGTGCTGACCTTTTCCGGCCAGCGTGCACGGGTGGACTGGCCATAAGCGTCCACCAGCTCACTGTAGACCGCCTTCAGCACCGGCTCGCTGTCCTGCACGCCAAAACGCTCAAGCAAAATGCTTTGGGCGGCATTGGGCTTGAGCATCGACAAGGTGACCGAGGCCACTTGGCTGCGGTCGATCTCGCCAGCACTGGCGGCCAGCAATACACGCTGGCCGTCCAGGGTGATCGGCATGGGCGGGCCGGCCTTCATGCCCTGGCTCAGCGGCGAGTTGGCTTGCAACGGGATCAACAGGGTCTGGGCCGGGCCGGCCGGCAGGTCGATACGGCTGACCAGAGTCTTGCCGTCGACGCTCTGTACTTTGACATAGAGGGTCAACGCCCAGTCCATGGCGCTCTGGATACGCAGGCTCATGGCGCCGGATTGCGACCAGTCCCAGCTCCCGGCCTGCGGGCTGAGCACCAGGCTCGGTTCGGCCACCGGGTTGAAGGTGATGCGGCGCAACACCTCGCCTTCGGGGGTTTGTTCGGCGTTGTATTGCGGCAGGCTGGCGTCCTGAGTCGCCACCTTGACCACATCGGCAGGTCGGACGAAGTTGAACAGCGTTTGTTGCCCGGCAGGCGCGGCCATCAAGGGCGCAGCGAATAACAGGGCAAAAAGAGCAGGCAGCGTGCGAATCATACGAACAAGGTTCTCCCAATCGGCCGATAACTGGCCTGATGACATAAAGCGTTGGCAGTGAGATAGACCACGAAGTGGGCGACTTCGCCCACAGCAGCTTAATAAATGAGTGGCTTAAGAAATTTCGCGCCTGAACGGCGGCAAGGCATTAAGGATAGCTTTGCCATAGCGCTGCGTGACCAAACGGCGGTCGAGCAAGGTGATAGTGCCGCGGTCTTCCTCGGTACGCAGCAAGCGACCGCAGGCCTGGACCAGCTTCAAGGACGCATCCGGCACCGAGATTTCCATGAACGGGTTACCGCCCCGCGCCTCGATCCACTCGGCCAAGGCTGCCTCGACCGGGTCATCCGGTACCGAGAACGGGATCTTGGCAATCACCACGTGCTCGCAATAGGCGCCGGGCAAGTCCACGCCTTCGGCAAAACTGGCCAGGCCGAACAGCACGCTGGAATCGCCGCCATCAACCCGCGCCTTGTGTTTGTTGAGGGTTTCCTGCTTGGACAGGTTGCCCTGGATAAACACCTGTTTGCGCCAGTCACGGTCGAGGCCGTCAAACACGTCCTGCATCTGTTTACGTGACGAAAACAGTACCAGTGTGCCGCGCGAACCTTCGACCAGCTCCGGCAAGTCGCGGATGATCGCCGCCGTGTGCGCGGCCGCATCCCGTGGGTCGGCCTTGAGGTCCGGTACGCGCAGCACGCCAGCATCGGCATGGTGGAACGGACTCGGCACCACGGCCGTCACTGCTTTTTTCGGCAGCCCGGCGCGCATGCGGAAACGGTCGAAAGTGCCCAGGGCCGTCAGCGTGGCCGAGGTCACCAGGCAGCCATAAGCCACGTTCCACAGGTTGCGACGCAGCATTTCGGCGGCGAGGATGGGGCTGGCGTTAACCTCGATATCGAACAGCGCACCGCTTTCCGACAGGGTCAGCCAACGCGCCATCGGCGGGTCGTCTTCCGGGTCTTCGACGGTGAAGGCGGTCCACAGCTCCCAGTTGCCCTGGGAGCGTGACAACAGGCTGCCGAACAGTGGGTACCACTCCTCGGCCTGGTTGCTGGCGATGCCGATATTGACCTCGCCATCCATGCCTTCCTTGAGCAAGTCGGTGAGGCGCGTGAACAGGTCGGTGAGGCGTGAAAAGCCCTTCTTCAGCTCAATACCCATTTCGCGCATATGCTCGGGGATCAACCCGCCGACAAAGCGGTGGCGCGGCCGCTCACGGCCCTCCACGTCTTCGCCGGGCTTGAAGTCGGCGACCTGTTCACAGGCGCTGAACATGAACTGCTGCTGAGTCTTGATCTCCCGCGCCAGCTCCGGCACTTGCTCGATCAACTTGCCCAAATCGCCGGGCAGCGGATGCTGGGCCAGCAGTTTGGTGAGGTTCTTGGCAGTGGTTTCCAGCCAGTCGGCCGTGGAACGCAGGCGCGTGTAATGGGCGAAGTGGCCAATTGCCTTATCCGGCAGGTGGTGGCCTTCGTCGAATACGTAGAGGGTGTCGCGCGGGTCCGGCAACACCGCGCCGCCGCCCAGGGCCAGGTCGGCCAGTACCATGTCGTGGTTGGTGACGATCACGTCGACCTTGCCCATGCCTTCGCGGGCCTTGTAAAAGGCGCACTGGCCGAAGTTGGGGCAATGGCGGTTGGTGCACTGGCTGTGGTCGGTGGTCAGGCGTGCCCAGTCCGAATCTTCAAGAGCGGTGGGCCAGCTGTCGCGGTCGCCGTCCCATTTATTGCCGGCCAGCTTCTCGATCATGCTGGTAAACAGCTTCTGGCTGACTTCATCCACCTCGATCTTGAAGCCTTCTTCTTCGAACAAGGAGGCAGTGGCGGTTTGCGCATGGCCTTCCTGCAGCAACACGTCGAGCTTGGACAGGCACATGTAGCGCCCACGCCCCTTGGCCAGGGCGAAAGTGAAGTTCAGACCGCTGTTGCGCATCAGGTCGGGCAGGTCTTTGTAGACGATCTGCTCTTGCAGGGCGACAGTGGCGGTGGCGATCACCAGGCGCTTGCCGGCAGCCTTGGCGGTAGGGATCGCGGCCAGGCTGTAGGCCACGGTCTTGCCGGTGCCGGTGCCGGCCTCGACAGCCACAATCGCAGGGTCGCCACTGCGCCGCCCTTCGTCGTCGGTGTCGATATCCCCGAGGACCTTGGCCACTTCGGCGATCATCAGGCGTTGGCCGTAGCGCGGTTTCAAGCTCTTGGCTTCGAGAAAACGCGAATAGGCGCCCTGGATCGTGGTTTTGAGTTCAGTGCTGATCATGGATAGTCGGGCGCAAAAAACGCTGGATAAATTTTCAGTGGTTCGGATCGGCCGCTATCATACCCCGCTAATTAATCCCGCGCAGAACGGAGTACCACAATGACCGCCTTTAGCCTCGCTTACACCCTGCATGTATTGGCCGCCCTGGTTTGGGTCGGCGGTATGTTTTTCGCCTGGATGATCCTGCGCCCCGCCGCCATGGCGGCACTTGAAGGCCCTGCCCGGCTCAAGCTGTGGGCAAATGTGTTTCAGCGTTTTTTTGTGTGGGTCTGGGTCGCGGTGCTGATTTTGCCGATCAGCGGCATCGGCCTGTTGCAACTGCGCTTCAGTGGTTTTGAGACTGCGCCGCGCTATGTGCAGGTGATGATGGGTCTGTATCTGGTGATGACGGCGCTGTTTATCCGCATCCAGGCACTGAAGTTCCCGGAACTGCGCACAGCGGTGGCGGCTGAGGATTGGCCGGCGGGCGCGGCTGCGCTGGGGCAGATCCGCAAATTGGTGGGGATTAATTTGATCGTGGGGTTGGTGGTGGTGGCGATTGCTTCGGCGCGGCCGATGTTCTGAGGCGGCTGTTAGTCCGCCATCGCGGGCAAGCCCGGCTCCCACATTTGGAATGCATTCCAACCTGTGGGAGCCGGGCTTGCCCGCGATGGCGTCAGCCCAAACGACTCACAACCGCTGAATGGTCACAGCACCCGCAGCCCCAGCCGGCCCCGGCTGGCCTTCCAGCCCTGGCCGGCCTTTATCACCACCGTCGGCGCGGTACACCAGGCACCCTTTGGATTGCCCGCCTTTGCCCGGTTTGCCCGCCGTACCGGCCAAGCCACCCGGCCCGCCGTCGACCCACACTTTGATCTGCTCTGCCGGGAAGCTCTGTGGCAGCTCAACCCGCACAGTCGCCCCCGACGCGCCCGGCAGGCCGTCGCCGCCGTTATCGCCATTGGCACCACGCCCGGCGGAACCCCAGGTGCAGCCTGGGTCCACACCGTTGGCGCCATCGAGGCCGGCATAACCTTGGGCACCGGCGCCGCCACGCGCGTCCACCGACAGCTCTTCGGCGGTCAGCGCGTTAATGCGCAGCACCAGGTCACGCCCGGCCTTGGCCGGCTTTTCGTGGGTACCGGGGGCGCCGCGCGACGTGATCTGGCTGCCATGTTCCAGTTGCGCATTACGCACCTGCAATTGCAGCGCGGTATTGCCGGGGGCGATGGTGATACGCGCCTCGCGACCCAGGTGCAACTCATCCACGGTCACTTGGCTGATGGTCGCCGGCACCAGCAACGTTCCGTAGTCCGCCACATCCAGGCGCTCCAGTTGCAACACGCTGGTGCTGCTGGGCAGGCGCATCAGCGAGTTGGTTTCAACACTGACGCTCTGCGCCATAGCAATGGGGCTGACCAACAGGGCCAACAGAAAAACCTTACGCATGATTGGCCTCCTCGTTCGTTTCATTAACCGCAGCAGGCGCCGACAGGCCCCGCACATGGAACATCCCCACCAGCAGAATCTGCAAGCGGTCACGCCAAGGGTGGGCACGGTGTTTCAAGCTGCTGTTGAACAACAGCAATTCAAGCAGGTGGGTAAGCATCAACAGACTGCCGGCCAGGCTGACCAACAGGTGAAACGGATTCGTCAGCGGCCGGAACAGGTTGACCAGCACCACTACCCAGAACAACAACGTCAGAAACTTTCCCAGCCCCCAAAACACCTTCATCCCGCATGCCCCTGCCTATTATTCTTTGGGCGCACAGTACCGACTTCTGCAGGCGATTTGCCAGTGAAGGATGAAAAAACTTGCCAGGGCTCGCCGGCGATGCCCCTGCGGTGCCCGCAGGGGCAAGGGCTGTCAGCGGTTGATCTGGATTTCCACGCGACGGTTCAACGCACGCCCTTCAGCGGTTTTGTTATCGGCCACTGGGTGGCTTTCGCCAGCACCGGTCACCGAGACAAAGTTGCTGCGAGGCACACCGGAGCTGACCAGGTAATCAGTCACCGAGTGGGCGCGTTTTTCCGAGAGTTTCTGGTTGTAGGCATCTTTACCGACGCTGTCGGTATGCCCACTGACCCGCAGTTGCGCGCCTGGGGCTTCTTTTTTCAGGCGAGTGGCAATGATGTCGAGCTTGGTTTTGTCCGCTGCCGTCAACCTGGCCGAATCGAACTGGAAGTGCACATCGCGAATCACGATGGTTTCTTCCTTGACCACCACCACTTCCTCAACCACGGCGGCCGGCGGTGCGGGTGGGCAACCATTGGCATCGACCTGCACGCCTTTTGGCGTGCCAGGGCACTTGTCGCGGCTGTCCGGCACACCGTCACCATCTTCGTCGCCGTCGCCATGCACCCAGCAATAGGCGCCGGCCATGCCGCCGATCAACAGCGCGCCTGCGCCCGCATAGGCTGAACTTTCAGTGGCGCCAATGGCAGCGCCCGTCACACCACCGACTGCTGCACAGGTGGGCCAATCGGTTTTTTGCAACCCTGCGCAACCTGTCAATACTCCGGTTAGCAGAACCAAGGGTAGAGCTGTCCGCATGATGCTCATGTGATTTCTCCTGAGGGGATCGGCGGGGGCCGACAGGTGGAGTAAAGACCGCTCTTTTCATCTGCGCCAGTACGCCACACCCCCGGTTTCATTGAGGATCGCCGCATTTGTAGGACTTTTCGCTGCCGCCCGCTCTAGGCCCGCACGCTCAGCCGCGCTAGTCTCTAGGGTTCTGATGTGAGGATCTGTGATGACCGCTGGTATTTCTTCCCGTACACCCCAGCAAGCCCTGGCCGCTTTGCTCGACTTGCACCAGCCCAAACGCCTGTTGTTGTTGGGCGCCAGCCAGTTTCCGGCGCTGGAGGCGTTCCAGGCCGAGCACCCGGACACCATCGTGGCCATCGCCCCGCCCGGGCCGTTGCCGGCAGAACTGGCGGCGCAGCGTTTTGACCTGGCGCTGGTGGTCGACTGCCTGGAGCACCTGTCAAAACCGCAAGGCCTGACCTTGCTCGGCGGCATTCGCAACCTTAATAGCAGCCGCATTGCGGTGCTGGTGGACCTGGGCGCCTGCGGCTGGAAAGACACCGACTTCTTCTCCCTGGCCCTGCAAGCCGGCGAGCGTTTCCAGCGCGACGAGCAGGTACTGACACTGTTTACCTATGATCTGCTTGACTACAAACAGGTGCCCGACTGGCTCAACGCCCGTTTCTGGGCCAACCCGGAAAATTTTGGAAAGTATTGGTGGTAACCCGATGAGTACATCCATTTGCCCCTGCGGCAGCGGCAACCTGTTGGATGCCTGCTGCGGCCACTATCACGCCGGCCACCCGGCGCCGTGCGCCACCGCGCTGATGCGCTCGCGCTACAGCGCCTATGTGCTGGGCCTGGTGGACTACCTGGTGGCCACAACCTTGCCCGCGCAGCAAGCCGGCCTGGACCGCATTGCGATCAGCGCCTGGAGCGCGCAGAGCACCTGGCTGGGCCTGGAGGTGGAAAGTTCGGAAGTGTTCGGCGGCCAGCCGGAACATGCATTCGTGACCTTTACCGCACGCTGGCATGACAGCACCGGCGAACACAGCCACCGTGAGCAGTCGTCTTTCGTACAGAATGACGGGCGCTGGTACTTCATCGATCCGACGGTTGAGTTCAAGGCCGGGCGCAATGATGTATGTTTGTGCGGCAGTGGCCAAAAATTCAAGAAGTGCTGTTCCAGCTACCTCTAATCACCCACAGGGAAAACGCCATGCTTCGGATGTACAGCTTGATGCTGGCGTTGACCTTGAGTCTCAGCGGCTGCGCGTCGTGGTTTGAAGACGATGCGCCTACGCCCCACGTCGCCCTGGTGAAAGTCGAGGTGGTACGGGCCAAGCTGCTGGAGCAGAAATTCAAACTGTGGTTTCGCGTCGACAACCGCGACGACGCCGACCTCACGGTGCGCGGCCTGATCTATAAGGTCAGCCTGGGCGGTTTTGTGTTGACCGAAGGCGAGTCCAACGAATGGCTGACCATACCGCCGCGCAGTCATGGGTTTTTTCGGGTGAAGGTGCGCACCAACCTCTGGCCGAAGATCCGCGATGTGGTGCAAATGCTCAAAAACCCGACCAAACCCGTGCCCTATCGCCTGGAAGGCGAGCTGAAAACCGGATTATTCATCGGTAATGACGTGCAGGTCGCCCACAATGGCGAGATAATCCCCGGCGATTTTATTCCGGAGCGACATCGATGACTCAGCAACCCCATGTCCATGGTCCTGACTGCAACCACGATCACGATCAGCATGATCACGGCCATGATCACGACCACGGCCATGTCCACGGCCCGAACTGCGGCCACGCTCACCAGGAGCCGGTGCGCAACGCGTTGAAGGACGTGGGTCGCAACGATCCGTGCCCGTGCGGCAGTGAGAAGAAATTCAAGAAGTGCCACGGGGCCTGATGCCCTGAATGCAGTCAGTGTGGGAGCTGGCTTGCCTGCGATAGCGGTCTGACAGTTAACAATGTGTCAGCTGACCCTCCGCCATCGCAGGCAAGCCAGCTCCCACATTTGCTCAGCATTTCAGATCAGAGCTTTCTCTGAAACTGCAACACCACCTCCAACCCCCCGCCTTCCCGATTACTCAAACTCAACCGCCCCTCATGCGCCCGCGCAATCGTGTGCGCAATGCTCAGCCCCAACCCGTAACCGCCCGTGTCGGCATTGCGTGAGCCTTCGATGCGGTAAAACGGTTCCATCACCTGCTCCAGTTGCTCCTGGGGAATCCCTGGGCCACGGTCACTGATGACGATTTTCAAACTGTCCACCTGATCCTCAACCCGCACCACCACTTCTCGGCCATAACGCACCGCATTTTCCAGCAGGTTCTGCACGCAACGCTTGAGGCTGCGTGCATAGCCCGGCAGCGGTTGCCGGGCGCGACCGACAATGGTCACGCTTTCGCCCACGTCTTCAAGGTCGGCCTGCAGGCTTTGCAGCAAGGCATTGATGTCGATGTTCTGCCGCGTCTCGTTGATTTCGCCGCTGCTGACAAAATCCAGGGTGCTGGACACCATGTGTTCCATTTCTTCCAGGTCACTGCGAAACCGCTCCTTGGTGCGCGTGTCTTCGAGCATTTCGGTGCGCAGGCGCAGGCGTGTGATCGGCGAGCGCAGGTCGTGGGAAATCGCCGCCAGAAAGCGCGTGCGCTCGGCAATATTGGCTATCAACCGTTGCTGCATCGCATTAAACGCCTGGGCGGCGCGGCGCACTTCGGTGGGGCCGTCCAACGCTAACGGCGGGCGCTGGATATCCCGGCCCAGGGCTTCGGCGGCCTTGGCCAAGGCATTGAGCGGGCGGATGGCCAGGCGCACCGCCACCAACGCGATGATCACCAGCACCAGCACGCGCAGCAAATAGATGCGCATCACGTAGTCGAACAGCAAGTCCAGCGGCGACGTGCTAGTCCAGCCCTGCTCCTCACTGGCGTCCACCTGCAACCAGCGCCCATCGGGCAGGCGCAGGTCGATCAGGAACTGCCCGATGACCGGCTTGGAACTGAGCAGGGTCGAGAGCCCGGCGCCTTGCCCTTCGCCATCAACCAGAGACAGGCGCAGCAACATCAGGGTCTGGGCAGAACCGGTTTTCTCCGTCAGCACCTGCTTGATCAGCCGCTCGGTGGGCCGGTCACTGTCGGTCAACGTGCTCGGCGTGTTGCTGGCCTGATCGCTCAAGGTCAATTGAAAATGCGGGGTGTTGAGCAGTTTGATCAACTGGTCGGCCTGCTGCGGGTCGCTGTGTACCAGGCGCACCACGTCTGCCAGGCGTGTGGCGATCAACCGCGCAGGAATCTCCAGCACCTGGCCATGCCGACGGTCGTACCAGATGCTGCTGGTCAGCGCCTGGGCCGCGAGCATGCCGCTGACCAGAATCAGCACCAGCCGCCCGAACAGCGAACGCGGCAGCAGTCTCACGACTCCAGCACCACATCATCGGCAGTCAGCATGTAACCCTCGTTGCGCACGGTTTTGATCAGCCCCGCCGGCAGCTGCGAGCGCAGGCGGCTGACACACACGTCGATGGAGCGGTCGAACGGCGTGCTGTCCTTGTCGAACACATGGTTGAGCAAAAAGTCGCGACTCAACGGCCGGTTGGGGTGCTGCAACAGCAGGCGCAGCACACGGTAGTCCGAGTTGCCCAGGCTCACCACCACGCCCTCGGGCGTGAGCAATTGCCGCGCCCGTGTGTCGAGTTGCCAGCCGGCAAAACGAATACTCGGCGCCTCGTCCAGCCGCGCGCGGTCCGGAAAACTCTGCACCCGGCGCAACACCACCTTGATTCGCACCAGCAACTCACGCGGGTCGAACGGCTTGGGCAGGTAGTCGTCGGCGCCGATTTCCAGGCCGACGATGCGGTCGATCAACGAGCCTTTGGCGGTGAGCATTACCACCGGCGTGTTGGAACTGACGCGCAGTTCGCGGCACAGGCTCAAGCCGTCTTCGCCAGGCAGCATCAGGTCAAGCACGATCAGGTCGATCACATTCAGCGCCAGGCGGCGGCGCATTTCCTTGCCGTCGGCGGCGGTGGACACCTGAAACCCCGCGTCACTCAAGTAGTCGCAAAGCAACTGACGGATTTGCGGGTCATCATCAACGATCAGCAGGTGGTCAAGCTTGGCCATGGGCAGTCAATCCGAAAACTCAAAACGCAGGAGATAGCCGAAAGTTCATCCAGCGATACACGCAAATGTAATGGAATGTTGTGGGAAACCATAATCACGCATCAGCGATACAAAGCCAGGGTATAGCAGGCGGAATCGCTCTTTAGACTACCGAACCTGAATGAGAGTAATTGTAATTTAGACTCGGATCATCACCTATGTCATTGCCCACGCCCCAACGTCACACGCTGCACACAACCCTGGCACCGATGTTCGGTTTCCTCGCCGCCGGCAGTGTTGCGCCGACCGCCTGGGCCGATGCGCCGGCCGCCACGCCGAATGATTCGGTGGTAAGCCTGCCGCAAATCAAGGTCGACGGCCAGGAAGCCACCTCCACCTTCAAAGTCGACCGCGTGACCTCGGCCAAAATCAGCCAGCCGCTGCTCGACGCCCCGCAAAGCGTGACCATCGTGCCGCAGCAGGTGCTCAAGGAGCAGAACGCGCAGACCTTGCAGGAAGTGTTGCGCAACGTGCCCGGCATCACCTTCATGTCCGGCGAAGGCAACCTGGGCTGGGGCGATCTGTTTTCGATCCGTGGGTTTTCCTCCGAGCAAAGCCTGACCGTCGACGGCGTGCGCGACGCGGGCATGTCCACACGCACCGACACTTTCAACCTGCAACAGGCCGAAGTGTTCAAGGGCACGGGTTCGATCGAGTCCGGCGTTTCCGCCGTGGGCGGCAGCGTCAACCTGGTGAGCAAAGAAGCGCACCTGGGCGATGCCAACAAGGTGTCCGCCGGGATCGGCACCGACAGCTACCGTCGCCTCACCGCCGACCTCAATAAACAGCTGACCGACACCGCCGCCGTGCGCATCAACCTGATGAAGCACTACAACCAAGTGGCCGACCGCGACGACGTGGACTACGACCGCTGGGGCATCGCCACCTCGTTCGGCTTCGGCCTGGGCACCGACACGCGCTTTTTCGTCGACACCTTTTACCAGAAAGACACCAATACGCCGGACGGCGGCGTGCCGATCCAACGTGGCACCGACGGCCACCGCATGCCTGGCGTCAAACGCTCCGACTGGTACGGCGACTCCAGCCTTTATACCCAGGAGAACGAAACCACCTCGCTGACCGCCCGCTTCGAGCATGACTTTGACTGGCACGACGCCTACCTGCGCAACCAGACGCGCTGGGAACGCAGCGACAACTTCGCCGTGCTGTCGCCGGCACGCTTCTTCGTCGCCGATGCCAGCGGTAAAAAAACCTGCACCGGCGCCCGCTGTGCGACCTTGGGCTACACCGGCGTAGGGCCTATCAGCCAAGTGCCCGGCAGCACGGTGAATGCCTACACCGACTACGTGAACAACAGCAACACCGGCCACGGCATCCTGCGGGGCGGCGATTTTGGCCTGTCCAAGCGTTACACCATCCTGGATAACCAGACCGACTTCAGCTTCACGTTCAACACCGGCAGCCTGCAGCACGCCGTGGTCAGCGGCCTGGAGTTCTATCACGAGACCTACGGCGGCCTGAAACGCAACGCCGAAGTGCCGGCCGGCGATCTGTTCTTCAACATGAACGACCCCAGCCACAGCTTCGCCAGCACCTACGTGACCAAAGGCGAAGGCGACCCGCGCTCGGTGATCGATAACGCCGGTGTCTACGCGGGCGACACCGTCACCCTCAACGAGCAATGGCAAGTGCTCGGCTCGCTGCGCTACGACAACTGGCGCGCGCAAACCAGCCAGCGCGGCCAGGCCGACATCAGCAGCACCGACGGCGCAGTGAGCGGTCGCGTCGGCGCGGTGTACAAGCCATTGCCGAACGGCAGCATTTACGTGTCCTACAGCGAGGCGGCGCAACCGTCGGCGCTGGGCGCGTCCACCAACAACCAGATCTACGGCGCGTCCACCACCAGTAACTACAGCCCGGCCAAGTCGAAAACCTACGAGATCGGCACCAAGTGGGACATTGCCCACGACAGGCTCAATGTCACGGCGGCGATCTTCCGCACCGAACTGGACAACGCCTGGGAATACCAGGACGGCGAATCCGCCCCGGTGCGCGCCCTGCCCGCCAAGCGTGTGGACGGCATCGAACTCGGCCTGCAAGGCAACATCACCCCGCGCTGGACCGTCTACACCGGCTTCTCGGCGCTCAAAAGCACGCAGACCAAAGGTATCAATAAAGGCGCGGAAGCCAAGAACGTCCCCGACCTGACCGCCAACCTGTGGACCACCTACGCCGTCACCGACGCCCTGAGCCTCAGCTACGGCGAGCAATACGTGGGCCGTCGCCGCTACAGCGACAACAAGGATGTCGGCGGTTTGAACAACAACAGCAGCTACGCCAACGGCCCGTCCGGCGTGTATGCGATCTACACCCGCGACCACGAAAAAGCCCCGGGTTACTGGCTGAGCAACCTGGCGGCGCAATACAAGGTGAACAAGGACACCACGGTCAACCTCAACCTCAACAATGTGTTCAACACGTTCTATTACAGCCAGGTCGGCGCGTCCCTCGACGGCTTCCAGCTCTACGGCATCCCAGGTGCCGGTCGCACGCTCACCGCCAGTGTCGATTATGAATTCTGATTGCCCCTCACCCGGAGTCCTTTCCATGTTCAAACCTCGTAACGTGCTTAAGCTCGGCGTGCTGTGCGCCGCGCTGGTCCTCGGCCACGCCGAAACTGCCGCTGCCCATGAAGTCACCGACGTGTTGGGCCGCAAGGTCGAGGTCAAAGACCACGTCAAACGTGTGGTGCTGGGCGAAGGCCGCTTGATTTCGGCGTTTGCCTTGCTCGACAAGGACGCGCCGTTCCAGCGCATCGTCGGCTGGCAGAACGATTTGAAGCTGCTGGACCAGCACACTTACAACGCCTATGTGGCGAAGTTTCCTACGGTCAAAGACATCCCGTTGATCGGGCAAGCGTCGGAGCAGAGTGTCAGTGCTGAGGAGATTCTCTCGCTGAAACCGGATCTGGCGGTGTTCAGCATTTCCGGCCACGGCCCGACCGAACACAGCGCGGTGGCAGACGTGCTGGCCAAAGCCGGCATCCCGGTGTTGTTCGTCGACTTTCGCATCAACCCGGTGCAAGGCACCCACACCAGCATGAACGCGCTGGGCCAGGCCTTGGGCCGCGAAGCCCAGGCCAAGGCGTTCCTGGGTTTCTATGACCAGCACATCAAGGCTATCACCGACGCCGTTGCCACCTTGCCTGCCGCCGGCCCGCGCCCGAGTGTGTTCCTCGAATTGCTCGCCGGTGCCTGGCAGGCACCGGGGCACACCACCGGCAAAAGCGGCATGGGTGAAGTGATCAAGCTGGTCGGCGGGCGCAATATCGCCGCCGAGGTGGTGCCGGGTGCGCTGGGGGATATCAGCGTTGAATACGCGCTCAAGGCCGACCCGGATGTGTACGTGGCCACCGGCAACCACAAGCCTGGGCTGATTCTCGGCGCTGGCGTGAGCACCGATGAAGCCCGTGAGGCGTTTGATCATGTGCTGGCGCGGCCGGAGTTCGCCAACCTGCGTGCCATCCGCGCAGGCGATGCCCACGGCCTGTGGCATGACTTTTACAACTCGCCATACAACTTGCTGGCGATTGAAGTATTGGCCAAATGGGTACACCCGGAACTGTTCGCCAAGCTCGACCCGCAAGCGACTATGAAACAGATCAACCAGCAGTTTTTGGGGATGCCGCTGCAGGGTGCTTACTGGATTGACGCCAAAACCAAGTAACCCCAATCGCCCTGCAGGAATGCAGTCAGTGTGGGAGCTGGCTTGCCTGCGATAGCAGTGTGTCAGTCACTGAATTAATCGACTGGCACACCGCAATCGCAGGCAAGCCAGCTCCCACATTTGGATGTTCATTGTTTTTAAGACCTTGTGAGCCCCCATGACCTCTCAAACTCTCGACCTTGCCAGCGCCACTCACGGCTATCGCCGTTTGCTGGCCCGGCGTACCTGGCTGCTGGCGCTGCTCGGCATTGCGCTGGTCTGCGCCATTCTGGTGGACCTGGCCAGCGGCCCGTCGGGCATGGGCCTGCTGGCGTTGCTCGACGGCATCCTGCATCCGTCGCACCTGAGCGCCACCGACCAGGTGATCATCTGGAACGTGCGCCTGCCCTACGCGCTGATGGCGGTGCTGGTGGGTTGCGCGCTGTCTCTGGCCGGGGCCGAGATGCAGGCGATCCTCAATAACCCGCTGGCCAGCCCGTTTACGTTGGGCGTGTCGTCGGCGGCGGCCTTGGGCGCCTCGCTGGTCATCGTGTTTCCGGTGACCACGCTGTGGGTGTCGGCCAACACCGCGATTTCCATCTCGGCGTTTATCTTTGCCGCCGCCTCGGTGTTTTTGCTGCAAGCCATGTCACGCCTGCGCGGTGCGGGCGTGGAAAGCCTGGTGCTGTTCGGCATCGCTCTGGTGTTCAGTTGCAACGCCGTGGTGGCTTTGCTGCAACTGGTGGCCACCGAAGACGTGCTGCAACAATTGGTGTTCTGGACCTTGGGCAGCGTGACCCGCGCCAACTGGGACAAGCTCGGCATCCTCGCCTTTGTCGTTGCCGTGGTGCTGCCGTTTTCCCTCGCCGCCGCGCCGCGCCTGACCCTGCTGCGCATGGGCGAGGACCGCGCACAAAGCTTTGGCGTGGATGTGAAGCGCCTGCGGTTTTTCTCGTTGCTGCGTATCAGCCTGCTGTCAGCCACCGCCGTGGCGTTTGTAGGCACCATCGGCTTTATCGGCTTGGTGGGGCCGCATATCGCGCGGATTCTGGTAGGTGAGGATCAACGCTTCCTGCTGCCCGCCAGTGCGTTGACCGGCGCCTTGCTGCTGGCGCTGTCGTCGATTGCCAGCAAACTGATCATGCCCGGCGTGATTGTGCCGGTGGGCATTGTCACCGCCTTGGTGGGCGTACCGATTTTTGTGGTGTTGGTGTTCAAGCGCGGGAGGCAGTTATGAGTGCGGGGTTATCGGTACACAACGCCACGGTCAGCTACGGGCGTCGGCAGATTGTGCATGAGCTGAGCTTGCCGACCCTGCCCCACGGCAGCCTCACCGCCTTGATCGGCCCTAATGGCGCGGGTAAATCCACGCTGCTGCGGGCCATTGCCGGGCTGGAAAAGATGCAAGGCGTAGTAAGGCTGGGTGACCTCGACCTGTCAGCCATGTCGGTGGCCGAGCGTGCGCGCCGCGTGACGTACATGCCGCAAAACCTGCCGCCGGGCCTGAGCCTCAGCGTGATGGAAAGCGTGATCGCCGCGCTACGTGTGGCCAATGTGGCCGGGATTGCGCTGTCCAGCGAGGCCTGCCTGGGCGAAGCCTTCGAAGCGTTGCAGCGTATCGGCATCGCGCATTTGGCCGATCAACTGCTGAGCACGTTGTCCGGCGGCCAGCGCCAATTGGTCGGCCTCGCCCAGCTGATTGCGCGTCGCCCGCAAGTGATGCTGCTAGACGAACCCACCAGCGCGCTCGACCTTAATTACCAATTAAAAGTCATGGACTGCGTGCGCACGCTGGTGCGCGAACACAATTTGATCGCCGTGGTGGTGCTGCACGATATCAACCTGGCTGCACGCTTCGCCGACCATATTGCCGTGCTGCGCCAGGGCAGGTTGTACGCCAGCGGCGTGGCGGATGAGGTGCTCGACCCGGCGTTGTTTGCCGAGGTCTATGGCGTACAGGTGCGCATTGAGCGGTGCTCGCAGCAGTCATTGCAGGTGTTGGTCGATGGGGCGGTGTGATTGGCTTCTAAGGTTAGACGCAAATGTTTGATTGAATTATTGCCCCTTGATCATCACCTATAGAGACAGGCATTCGCTCATTTGGAGAGCTTCATGATCGACCTGTACTACTGGACCACCCCCAACGGTCACAAAGTATCGCTGTTCCTGGAAGAAGCCGGCCTGCCCTACAAGGTGCACCCGGTCAACATTGGCCAGGGCGAGCAGTTCAAGCCGGACTTCCTGAAGATCGCTCCCAACAACCGCATCCCGGCCATCGTCGATCACAGCCCGACCGACGGCGGCGCGCCGATTTCGCTATTCGAATCCGGCGCGATCTTGCTGTACCTCGCGGAAAAAACCGGCCAATTCATTCCAAAAGACCTGCGCGGCCGCCAGGAAGCGCTGCAATGGCTGTTCTGGCAAATGGGCGGGCTGGGGCCGATGGCGGGTCAGAATCATCACTTCAGCCAATTCGCACCGGAAAAGATTCCTTACGCGATCAAGCGCTATGTGGACGAAACCGCGCGCCTGTACGGCGTGTTGGACCGACGCCTGGCGGACCGCGCGTTCGTGGCGGGTGAGGACTACAGCATCGCCGACATGGCGATCTACCCGTGGGTCGTTTCCCACAAGTGGCAGAGCCAGCGTCTGGAGGACTTCCCGCACGTGCAGCGCTGGTTCAACAGCATCAAGGAACGGCCGGCGACGGTGCGGGCGTATGAACTGGTGCAGAAAGTGAATCCGCCAAAATCCTGATCTATGTGGGAGCTGGCTTGCCTACGATAGCATCACCTCGGTGTAACTGACACACCGAGGCGTCAGCATCGCAGGCAAGCCAGCTCCCACATTGTTCTCTACCGGTCTCAAGATCTCACGCTTAACCCAAACTCCTGCTTGCGTCGTTTCGCCGCGCTCACTAACGTAGCGCCTTTAATGACGCTACCCCCCGCAGGAGCTTTGCCATGGCCTCGCCAGCCCTCTCACACTTTATCCCCCGGTTCGGCGTTGCCGCGGCAGTGGCCAGTGCTTTAAGCCTGGCCGGTTGCCAGCTCCAGAGCACCCAGGACACCCTGCCGCCGGTGGCCGGTGTGCAACCGATCAAAGGCCTGGCACAGAATGTGTCGGTGCGCCGCAATGCCCAGGGCATGCCGTTGATCGAAAGCAACACCTTCCATGACGCGCTGTTCAGCCTCGGTTATGTACACGCCAGCGACCGCATCACGCAGATGGTCACTTTGCGCCTGTTGGCCCAGGGCCGCCTGGCGGAGATGTCCGGCCCGCAAGTGCTGGATGTCGACCGTTTCATGCGCGCGGTCAACCTGAAAAAAAGCGCCGGCGAGCTGTATAACGCTTCGTCGCCGCGCCTCAAGCGCTTCTTTGAAGTGTATGCCCGTGGCGTCAACGCCTACCTGTTCCGCTACCGCGACAAGCTGCCGCCGGACCTGGCCCAGACCGGCTTCAAGCCCGACTACTGGAAGCCGGAAGATTCGGCGCTGCTGTTCTGCCTGCTGAATTTCAGCGAGTCGAGCAACCTGCAGGAAGAACTCTCGTCGCTGGTGCTGGCGCAGAAAGTCGGGGCCGACAAGCTCGCCTGGCTGACGCCGAGTGCGCCGGACGAGCCGATCCCGATGGACGAAGCCGACAAGCTCAAGGGCGTGAACCTCAGCCAGATCACCGGCCTTGCAGGGCTTGAAAGCGTCGGCCAGCAGTTGAACAGTCTCAACGCACTGGCCGTCACCACCTCTAACAACTGGGCCATCGGCCCGCAACGCAGCCGCAGTGGCAAAAGCCTGTTGGCCAGCGACCTGGCAGCCCAGCCACAAGCACCGTCGCCATGGAACTACGTGCAGATCCGTGCCCCGAAATACCAGGCGGTCGGCGTCTCGATTGCCGGTTTGCCGACCCTGCTGTCCGGCTTCAACGGCAAAGTGGCGTGGAGCATGAGCGCGGTAAAAGGCGACACCCAGGACCTGTTCCTGGAGAAGGTCAAACGCCAAGGCAGCGCGTTGTACTACGAGAACAACGGCAAATGGCTACCGGCCGTCGTGCGCAACGAAACCTACTTCGCCAAGGGCCAGCGGCCGATTCGCGAAGTGGTGTACGAAACCCGCCACGGCGCCCTGCTCAACAGCAGCCAGGCACTCACCACCGGGTTCGGCCTGGCCCTGCAAACCGCCGACCTCAAGGACGACAAGAGCCTGGACGCATTCTTCGACCTGTCCCGCGCCCAAAGCGCTGGCAAGGCCTCGGACGCGACCCGGGAAATCCGCGCCATCGCCCTCAACATGATCTTTGCCGACGCGAGCAGCATTGGCTGGCAAGTCACTGGCCGCTTCCCCAACCGTCGCGAAGGCGAAGGCCTGCTGCCCTCGCCGGGCTGGGACGCGCGCTTTGACTGGGACGGCTACGCCGACGCGATGCTGCACCCTTACGATCAGGACCCGGCCCAAGGCTGGATCGGCACGGCCAACCAGCGCACCGCGCCACGCGGTTATGGCATGCAGTTGTCCAATTCCTGGGACGCCCCGGAGCGCAGCGAGCGCCTGGCACAACTGGCCAACGCCGGCAAGCATGACAGCCGCAGCATGATCGCCATGCAGTACGACCAGACCACCACGTTTGCCGCCAAGCTCAAGACCATGTTCCAGGCGCCGGGTATGGCCCAGCCACTGAAACAGGCAATCGATGCGCTGCCGGCAACCGAAGCTGTGAAGGCACGCGAAGCGCTCAGTCGCTTGATGGCGTTTGATGGCCGCCTGGCACCGACCTCCGCAGACGCGGCGATCTATGAGCTGTTCCTGCAGGAAAGCACCAAGCAGATCTTCCTCGACGAACTCGGCCCGGAAACCAGCGCCAGCTGGAAAGCCTTTGTCAGCAACGCCAACCTGTCCTATTCCGCCAACGCCGACCACCTGCTGGGCCGCGAAGACAGCCCCTTCTGGGACGACGTGCGCACCGCGCAAAAAGAAGACAAACCGGCGATCCTCGCCCGCAGCCTTGCCGCCGCCATCACCGCTGGCGACAGCCAATTGGGTGGTGATCACAAGGCCTGGCAGTGGGGCAAACTGCACACCACCACCTGGAAAAACACCAATGGCCAGGTGATCCGCGGGCCGTTTGCCAGTGGCGGCGACCACAACACCCTGAACCCGGCGCCGTACAGCTGGGGGCAGGATTTTGTCACCACCCAAGTGCCGGCGCTGCGCATGATCGTCGACTTCAGCCAAATCGAACCGATGATGGGTCAAGGTGGCATCGGCCAATCCGGCAACCCGGCCAGCCCGAGTTATGCGAACGGCATCGATGCGTCGCTCAAGGCGCAATACCTGAGCTTCCCGATGCAGCCGCAGAACTTTGACAAGGTGTACGGGAAAACCCGCTTGACCCTCACACCCGGCAAGTAACCCGGTGATCGTTCCCACGCTCTGCGTGGGAATGCATCCTGTGACGCTCCGCGTCACGCCATCAAAATGTGGGAGCTGGCTTGCCTGCGATAACAGTGTGTCAGTCACTAATTAATCGACTGACACACCGCAATCGCAGGCAAGCCAGCTCCCACATTTGATCGCCTGCATTTAGATAGAACTTCTCAAGTCTCGCTCCCCTCATACCTGATAAGCCCACTGCCCCGGCACGCCCATGGACCTTGTCATCGCCCGCCCCGAAGGCCTCTATTGTACTGCGGGAGATTTCTACATCGACCCATGGCGCCCGGTGGACCGCGCCGTCATCACCCACGCCCATGGGGACCACGCCCGCACCGGCAACCAGCATTACCTGGCCGCCGCTCCCGGCGAAGGCATCCTGCGTTCGCGACTGGGCCAGGACATCAACCTGCAAACCCTGGCCTACGGCGAAAAACTCATCCACCACGGCGTCACCCTGAGTTTCCATCCCGCCGGGCATGTGCTCGGTTCCGCGCAGGTGCGCCTGGAATACCAGGGCGAAGTCTGGGTAGCCTCCGGCGACTACAAAGTCGAACCCGATGGCACCTGTGCGCCCTTTGAGCCGGTGCGTTGCCACACCTTTATTACTGAATCCACCTTCGGCCTGCCGATTTACCGCTGGCAACCCCAGGCGCAGATTTTTGCCGGCATCAATGATTGGTGGCAGGCCAATATCGCGGTCGGCAAAGCCAGCGTGTTGTTCTGTTATTCCTTTGGCAAAGCCCAGCGCATCCTGCATGGCATCGACGCCAGCATCGGCCCGATTCTCAGCCATGGCGCGGTGGAACCGCTGAACCGCGTGTACCGCGAGGCCGGCATCTATATCCCCGAAACCTTATATGCCGGGGACTTTAAAAAGACTGACCCATTGCTGCGTCAGGCACTGATCATTGCGCCGCCGTCCGCCGGTGGCAGCAGTTGGATCAAGCGCTTCGGCGACTACAGCGACGCCTTCGCCAGCGGCTGGATGCGCCTGCGTGGCACGCGACGGCGGCGCGGTGTGGACCGAGGCTTTGTGCTCTCGGACCACGCCGATTGGCCCGGACTGCTGTGGGCCATCGCACAGACCGGCGCCGAACGGGTGATGGTCACCCATGGTTCCGTAGGCGTTTTGGTACGCCACTTGCGGGAAAAAGGCCTGGATGCCCAGGGTTTCACCACCGAATACGGCGATGACGAAGAAGAGGCCAGGGCATGAAAGCCTTCGCCGAGCTGTACGCCAACCTCGACGCCACCACCTCCAGCAACGCCAAGCTGGCCGCGCTGCAAGCCTACTTCCGCCAGGCGCCACCCGAAGATGCGGCCTGGGCGGTGTACTTCCTCTCCGGCGGGCGGCCCCGGCAATTGGTGCCGACCCGTCTGCTGCGCGACATGGCCACCGCAGCATCGGGCATAGAACCTTGGTTATTCGAAGAAAGTTACCAGTCGGTAGGCGACCTGGCCGAGACCATTTCCCTGTTGTTGCCCGAATCCTCCTATACCTCGGAAGACGGGCTTGCAGTGTGGCTGGAGGAAAAGCTGCTGCCCCTGCGTGGCCTGCCGCCGCTGGAATTGGCCGAACGCCTGCCGGCGTTATGGACGCAGCTCGATCAGCCGAGCCTGATGGTGTGCATCAAATTGATCACCGGCAGTTTTCGTGTCGGCGTGTCCAAACTGCTGGTCACCCGCGCCCTCGCCGCCATGGCCGACCTGGACAGCAAACGTGTGGCACAACGCTTGGTGGGCTACACCGATTTGTCCAACCGGCCTACGGCCGAAGGCTACCTCAAGCTGATCGCCGCCGAATCGTCCGACGAGCATGCGCAACGCGGCGGTCAGCCGTATCCGTTTTTTCTGGCCCATGGGCTGGCGCAACCGGCGGAGCAGTTCGACGCCTTGCTCGGCGCACCCGCCGACTGGCAGGTGGAATGGAAGTGGGACGGCATTCGCGCGCAACTGGTCAAGCGCGACGGTCGCCTGTGGGTCTGGTCGCGCGGTGAAGAGTTGGTCACCGAGCGCTTCCCCGAACTGCACAGCTTGGTCAGCGGCCTGCCGGATGGCACGGTGATCGATGGCGAAATTGTCGTGTGGAAAGACGCGGTGCAACCCTTCGCGCTGTTGCAACAGCGCATCGGCCGCAAAACCTTGAGCAAAAAGGTCCTGGAGGATGCGCCCGTCGCGGTCCTGGCCTATGACCTGCTGGAGCATCAGGGCGACGATTGGCGCAACCACACCCAGGCCGAGCGCCGCGTCCAGCTTGAGCAAGTGATTGCGCAGTGCAACCAGCCCGTGCTGTTGCCATCGCCCTTGCTGACGGGCAAGAGCTGGAAGGACCTGGCGGAGCAACGCGAAGACTCTCGCCGCCTCGGCGTGGAAGGCATGATGCTAAAAGCCCGCGATGGCCTGTACGGCGTGGGCCGCACCAAGGACATGGGCGTGTGGTGGAAGTGGAAAGTCGACCCGTTCAGTGTCGATGCCGTACTGATTTACGCCCAGCGCGGCCATGGCCGCCGCGCCAGTCTGTACAGCGACTACACCTTTGCAGTGTGGGACGGCCCGCCCGGCACTGAACGCACGCTGCTGCCATTCGCCAAGGCTTATTCAGGGCTGACTGACGAAGAAATGCGCAAGGTCGACGCCATCGTGCGCAAGACCACGGTGGAAAAATTCGGCCCGGTCAGCAGCGTGACGCCGAGCATGGTGTTTGAGCTGGGGTTTGAGGGGATTGCCTTGTCCAAACGCCACAAGAGCGGGATTGCCGTACGGTTTCCCAGGATGTTGCGGTGGCGGCAGGATAAGACAGTGGAAGAAGCCGACAACCTCGGCACGTTGCAGGATTTGTTGACCTGACCCCTTCCCCCCAAACACTGCAAAACCCTGTGGGAGCCGGGCTTGCCCGCGATGGCGGTGGGTCAGTTAGAGAGATTCAGCTGACACACCGCTATCGCAGCGATGCGGCGACCCGACAAGCCAGCTCCCACATTTTGGATCCGAGCAAGATCCAGAATGGTGCATTGATTTTTCCATGCCCATTTTCGGGCATCTCCTACACTCACATCTTCTTTATCCTTCCTTTTAAAACAACCATTCGGAACTACATTCGGAACTATGGTGCAGAAATTGCTACTTGTGATCCGTCTGACACCGTTCAGTAACAGTCCTAACCGCGCCACAAGCGCTTATCTTGGTTTCCAGGGATTACATAATGAAAAAAGCATTGCTGACCCTTTCTGCACTGGCTCTGTGCATGGCTGCTGGTACCGCGCTGGCCAAGGAATACAAGGAATTGCGTTTTGGTGTCGATCCTTCCTACGCGCCATTCGAGTCCAAGGCCGCCGACGGCAGCCTCGTAGGCTTCGATATCGACCTGGGCAATGCGATCTGTGCCGAGCTGAAAGTGAAGTGCAAGTGGGTTGAAAGCGACTTCGACGGCATGATTCCAGGCCTCAACGCCAACAAGTTCGACGGCGTGATTTCCTCGATGACCGTGACCGAAGCCCGTGAAAAGGCGATCGATTTCTCCAGCGAGCTGTTCTCCGGCCCGACGTCCCTGGTGTTCAAAAAGGGCGCGAACTTCTCCACGCCTGAGTCCCTCAAGGGCAAATCCGTGGGCTACGAGCAAGGCACCATTCAGGAAGCCTACGCCAAGGCCGTGCTGGACAAAGCCGGTGTGACCACCAAGGCCTACGCCAACCAGGACCAGGTTTACGCCGACCTGACCTCGGGCCGCCTGGATGCTTCCGTACAGGACATGCTGCAAGCCGAACTGGGCTTTTTGAAGTCGCCAGCCGGCGCTGACTACGAAGTCAGCAAGGCCATCGATGACCCACTGCTGCCATCCAAAACTGCGGTCGGTATCAAAAAAGGTAACAAAGACCTCAAGGCCTTGCTCGATAAAGGTATCAAAGCGTTACACGATGATGGCACCTACGCCACCATCCAGAAGAAACACTTCGGTGACCTGAACCTCTACAGCGGTAAATAACACCCCGGCGCCCACCGGTTTGCGGTGGGCGCTTTTTTATCGCCATTAGGTCCTGAATTCATGTTTGAAGATCTTTTGCAAACCCTGGGGCTGGGTGCCTTCAGTCTGAAGGGGTTCGGCCCGCTGTTGCTGCAAGGTACGTGGATGACCGTGAAACTGTCGGTCGCCTCCCTGGCCGTCAGCGTCTTGCTGGGCCTGCTCGGCGCCAGCGCCAAACTGTCCAGCGTCAGCCTGATCCGCATCCCCGCCCAGCTCTACACCACCTTGATTCGCGGCGTGCCCGACCTGGTGCTGATGCTGCTGATTTTCTACAGCCTGCAAATCTGGCTGACCGGCTTTACCGACTTTATGGAATGGGACTACATCGAGATCGACCCATTCAGCGCCGGGGTCATCACCCTGGGCTTCATCTATGGCGCCTATTTCACCGAGACCTTTCGCGGCGCGATCCTCGCCGTGCCGCGTGGCCAGCTGGAAGCGGCGACCGCCTACGGGCTCACGCGCGGGCAGCGGTTTCGCTTCGTGACCTTCCCGCAGATGATGCGCTTTGCCTTGCCGGGCATCGGCAACAACTGGATGGTGATGCTCAAGGCCACCGCGCTGGTGTCGATCATCGGTCTGGCGGACCTGGTCAAGGCCGCGCAGGATGCGGGCAAGAGTACTTATCAGCTGTTCTATTTTCTGGTCATCGCGGCGCTGATCTACCTGCTGATCACCAGTGCATCCAACGTCGTCCTGCGCTGGCTTGAGCGCCGCTACTCCGCTGGGTCCCGGGAGGCCGTGCGATGATCGAACTTATCCAGCAATACTGGCGGCCTTTCCTTTATAGCGACGGTCAGCACATCACCGGGCTGGCGATGACCATGTGGCTGCTCAGCGCGGCGCTGGTGATCGGCTTTCTGGTCTCGATTCCGCTGTCCATCGCCCGCGTTTCGCGCAAACGCTCCATACGCTGGCCGGTGCAGTTCTACACCTACCTGTTTCGTGGCACGCCGCTGTATATCCAACTGTTGATTTGCTACACCGGCATCTACAGCATCGCCGCCGTGCGCGCGCAACCGGTGCTGGATGCGTTCTTTCGCGATGCGATGAACTGCACCATTCTGGCCTTCGCCCTCAACACCTGCGCATACACCACGGAAATTTTCGCCGGCGCGATCCGCAGCATGGCTCATGGCGAAGTCGAAGCGGCCAAGGCTTACGGCCTGAGCGGTTGGAAGCTGTATGCCTATGTGATCATGCCCTCGGCCCTACGCCGCTCGCTGCCCTACTACAGCAACGAAGTGATCCTGATGCTGCACTCGACCACGGTGGCGTTTACCGCGACGGTGCCGGACATTCTCAAGGTGGCGCGGGATGCCAACTCGGCCACCTACATGACCTTTCAATCATTCGGCATCGCCGCGCTGATCTACCTGACCGTGACCTTCGCGCTGGTCGGGCTGTTTCGTCTGGCGGAACGTCGCTGGCTGGCCTTTCTCGGGCCGAGCCACTAAGGAGTCGTCATGCGTCATCAGGTGCATGAACTGATCGCGCCGGTGCCGGGCACGGCGCGGCAGGTTCACAGTTTCCACTTCGGCCCGGAACAGGCTGAAGGCAAGATCTATATCCAGTCATCACTGCATGCCGATGAGCTGCCGGGCATGCTGGTGGCCTGGCACCTGAAGCTGCGCCTGGCGGAGCTGGCGGCGGCTGGGCGCCTGCGCAGTGAGATCGTGCTGGTGCCCATCGCCAATCCGGTGGGACTTGAGCAGGTGTTGATGGACATTCCGTTGGGCCGCTACGAGCTGGAAAGCGGGCAAAATTTCAATCGCCTGTTTGTCGACCTCAGTGAGGAGGTCGGCAATCAGGTCGAAGACCTGCTGGGCGACGACCCCACGCACAACGTCGAGCTTATTCGCGACGCCCTGAGCCTGGCCCTTGCGGCGCAAACGCCTGCTACCCAGCTGCAATCCCAACGCTTGGTGTTGCAACGCCTGGCCTGCGATGCCGACATGGTGTTGGACCTGCATTGCGACTTTGAAGCCGTGGCGCACCTGTACACCACCCCCGAGGCCTGGCCGCAGGTGGAGCCGCTGGCGCGCTATATCGGCTCGGAAGCCAACTTGCTGGCGACCGACTCCGGCGGGCAGTCGTTCGACGAGTGCTTCACGCTGGTGTGGTGGCAGTTACAGCAACGCTTCGGCGAGCGCTTCCCGATCCCGATGGGCAGCTTTTCGGTGACCGTCGAACTGCGCGGCCAGGGCGACGTCAACCACGGCCTCGCGGCGCTGGATTGCCAGGCGATCATCGATTACCTGACTCACTTCGGTGCCATTAAAGGTGACGCGGCGCCCCTGCCCGAGCTGCCCTACCCGGCCACGCCGCTGGCGGGCGTGGAACCGGTGACCACGCCGGTCGGCGGCTTGCTGGTGTTCAGCGCCCTGCCCGGTGAATACCTGGAAGCCGGGCAACTGATCGCCGAAATCATCGACCCCATTACTGACCGCGTAACGCCTGTGCACTGCCAACATGCCGGCCTGCTTTACGCCCGTTCGCTGCGGCGCATGGCCACTGCCGGCATGGTGATCAGCCATGTTGCAGGCACGCAAGCCTACCGCAGCGGCTACCTACTTTCGCCTTGAGGATGCACGCCCCATGTACAAATTGACCGTTGAAGGCCTGCATAAAAGCTATGGCGACAATGAAGTGCTCAAAGGTGTCTCGCTCAAGGCCAACACCGGTGATGTGATCAGCCTGATCGGCGCCAGCGGCTCGGGCAAAAGCACCTTTTTGCGCTGCATCAACTTTCTGGAAACGCCCAACGACGGCGCCATGACCCTAGATGGTCAGCAGATCCGCATGGTCAGCGATCGCCATGGCATGCGCGTGGCCGACGACGCCGAATTGCAACGCCTGCGTACGCGGCTGGCGATGGTGTTCCAGCACTTCAACCTGTGGAGCCATATGAGCGTGCTGGAAAACATCACCATGGCACCGCGCCGGGTACTGGGTTGCAGCAAGAAGGACGCCGAAGACCGTGCCCGTCGCTACCTGGATAAGGTCGGGTTGCCGGCACGCGTGGCCGATCAATACCCGGCGTTCCTTTCTGGTGGCCAACAGCAACGGGTGGCCATCGCCCGCGCCCTGGCCATGGAGCCGGAGGTGATGCTGTTTGACGAACCCACCTCGGCCCTCGACCCGGAACTGGTCGGCGAAGTGTTGAAAGTGATCCAGGGCCTGGCCGAGGAAGGCCGCACCATGATCATGGTCACCCACGAGATGAGCTTTGCGCGCAAGGTGTCGAACCAGGTGCTGTTCCTGCACAAGGGTCTGGTGGAAGAGCAAGGCACGCCCGAAGATGTGTTGGGCAACCCGAAGAGCGAGCGCCTGCAGCAATTTCTGAGCGGTAACTTGAAGTAAACCTTTGCGACGCCTGGAGGGTCTCTGACATAGAGCCTCCAGAGCGTCAGCTGCCGAATGGCAAAACCCCTCGATTTCGCCAAAACATGGTTTGCCACCAAGGGCTGGAAGCCGTTCGCCTTTCAAAAAGCCGTGTGGGCGGCGGTTAAAGACGGCCAATCAGGCCTGCTGCACGCCAGCACCGGCGCGGGTAAAACCTATGCACTGTGGTTTGCCGCCCTCAACCGCTTCGCCGTCACTCGCCCGCCCGCCACCGGTAAACGCAAAGCGCCCGCTGAGCCACTGACGGTGTTGTGGATCACGCCCATGCGCGCCTTGGCCGCCGACACGGCGCGCGCCCTGGAGGCGCCACTGGCGGCACTGGAGATTCCATGGAGTGTCGGCCTGCGTAC
Source organism: Pseudomonas sp. WS 5146 (assembly GCF_012985495.1). Classification (NCBI taxonomy): domain Bacteria; kingdom Pseudomonadati; phylum Pseudomonadota; class Gammaproteobacteria; order Pseudomonadales; family Pseudomonadaceae; genus Pseudomonas; species Pseudomonas sp. WS 5146. The sequence continues at coordinate 238,788 of NZ_JAAQWL010000002.1, read as the reverse complement.
CGGCGACACCAGCAGCAGCGAACGCGCGCGCCAGACCCGGCGTCAGCCCACCGCGCTGGTGACCACCCCGGAAAGCCTGACGCTGATGCTTGCGCGCGCCGACAGTGAGACCAGCCTGGCGCACCTGCGCATGGTGATCGTGGATGAGTGGCACGAACTGATTGGCAACAAGCGTGGCGTGCAACTGCAACTGGCGTTGGCGCGCTTGCGGCGTTGGCATCCGGATTTGATGGTGTGGGGGATTTCCGCGACCTTGGGCAATCAGTCTCACGCCCTTGAGGTTCTTGTCCCACAAGGCGGTGGGATCAATGTGCAGGGGCAGACGGCTAAAGAACTGAAGGTCGACACCTTGTTACCGCCGACCACCGAGCGATTTCCCTGGGCTGGCCATATCGGCTTGAAGATGCTCCCGCAAGTGGTGGCCGAAGTGGACGCCAGCAGCAGTTGCCTGGTGTTTACCAATACGCGGGCACAGTCGGAGATCTGGTACCAGGCGTTGCTGGAGGCGCGTCCGGACTGGGCGGGCGTGATTGCCCTGCACCATGGCTCGCTGTCGCGTGAAACACGCGACTGGGTGGAGCGGGCCCTGAAAGACGGCCAGCTCAAGGCCGTGGTGTGTACCTCGAGCCTGGACCTGGGTGTGGATTTCCTGCCGGTGGAGCGCGTGCTGCAAATCGGCTCGGCCAAAGGCGTGGCACGCCTGATGCAGCGCGCCGGGCGCTCTGGTCATGCGCCAGGCAAGCCATCACGGGTGACGTTGGTGCCAACCCATAGCCTGGAACTGGTGGAAGCCGCCGCCGCCCAGGACGCGATAGCGCAGCGGCGCATCGAAGCTCGCGAATCGCCCTACAAGCCATTGGATGTGCTCGTACAACACTTGGTGAGCATGGCCCTGGGCGGTGGTTTTACCCCGGATGCGCTGTTGGCGGAGGTGCGTGATGCCTGGGCTTATCGTGACCTTACTGACGCCGACTGGGCCTGGGCGCTGGGGTTTGTGCGCCATGGCGGCCTGTCGTTGACGGCCTATCCGGATTACCGCCGAGTGGAACCCGACGAGCATGGCGTGTGGCGCGTGCCGGATGCACGCCTGGCGCGGCGTCATCGCATGAGCGTGGGCACTATCGTCAGCGATGCGAGTATCCAGTTGAAATTCTGGAGCAAGGGCGGCGGCGGCAAGAATCTGGGCAGTGTCGAGGAAGGTTTTATCGCCCGGCTCAAGCCTGGCGACGGTTTTTTGTTTGCAGGGCGTTTGCTGGAGTTGGTGCGCGTGGAAAACATGACCGCGTATGTACGGCGCAGCACCGCGAAAAAGGCTGCCGTGCCGCGCTGGAATGGTGGGCGCATGCCGCTATCCAATGAATTGGCGCAGGCGGTGGTCGAGCGCTTTGATGCAGCGGCCCACGGGCACTTCGATGGCCCGGAGATGCGGGCGGTGCAACCCCTGTTACAAACCCAGTTGCGCTGGTCTGGCCTGCCGACACGTGCGTACTTGCTGGCGGAAGCCCTGAAGTCGCGGGAAGGCTGGCACCTGTTTCTCTACCCGTTCGCCGGTCGCAAGGTGCATCTGGGGCTGGCGAGCCTGCTGGCGTGGAGGGTCAGCCAAGGCCAGCCGGTGACCTTTTCGATTGCGGTGAATGATTACGGGCTGGAACTATTGAGCGCTACGCCGGTGGACTGGCCGGTTGTGTTGAATCAAGCGTTGCTGAGCCCAACGAACTTACTGTTGGACGTGGCGGCCAGCTTGAATGCCGGTGAGCTGGCGCTGCGCCGCTTTCGCGAAATCGCCCGCATCGCCGGGCTGGTGTTTGCCGGTTACCCTGGCGCGCCGAAAAGCACACGGCAGGTGCAGGCTTCCAGCGGCTTGTTCTTTGAGGTGTTCAAACAATACGACCCAGAGAACCTTTTGCTGACCCAGGCCGGAGAAGAAGTCCTGCGTGATGAGTTGGATATTCGTCGGCTGGAAGAGACATTGCGTCATTTGTCGGCGCTGAAACTCGACCTGCACATGATCGAACGGCCGACGCCGCTGGCTTTTCCACTGCTGGTTGAGCGAATGCGCGAGAGCATGAGTTCGGAGAAGCTGTCCGAGCGTATTGCACGCATGGTCAAGGACCTGGAAAAAGTCGCGGATACCGGGAAACGTTGATGCATTATTCGCTGACGCTTGAGGGTGAGGAGTTGTGGCTGCTGGCGGAAAAGGCGATTTACTGGCCCGCCCGCCAGTGCCTGCTGATCGCCGATGCGCATTTTGGCAAGGCCTCGGCGTATCGCAGCCTCGGGCAACCGGTGCCGCAGGGCACCACTACCGACAACCTGCAGCGCCTGGACCGCCTGTTATCGGCCCTACCGTGCGCGCAGGTGATCTTTCTCGGTGACTTCCTGCACGGCCCGGGTTCGCACGCCAGCGGCACCCTGAGCGCCTTGAGAACCTGGCGCGAGCGCAATCACGCACTGAACCTGACCTTGATTCGCGGCAATCACGATAAACGCGCTGGCGACCCGCCTGCCGACTTGAGGATTGAAGTGGTGGCCGAGCCGCTATTGATGGGGCCATTTGCATTGCAGCATGAGCCGGATGCCCATCCCAGCCAGCATGTGCTGGCCGGGCATGTGCATCCTGTGTACCGGTTGCGCGGCAAAGGTCGGCAGAGTTTGCGTTTGCCGTGCTTCCAGATCGGCTCGAAGATCAGCTTGCTGCCGGCATTCGGAGCTTTTACCGGCGGTTACTCCGTAGAGAAAAGCGACGATCGGCAAGTATTTGTGATCGGCGATCAAGACGTATGGCCGGTGTGCTGAAGCGCCAGCCATGTCTTTTGATAAGTCAGGCGACAGGCGCGGGAGGCGGCTCATCGGGAAGGACTGGCTCACCGGGCTCGGTGGGCTGCTGCGGCCAATCTTCGTCAGGTTGGCCAGGGATGCCACCCGCATACGCTGGGTCGGCCATCAGGGACCAGGCCAGAACACCAATCTGGTTGGGTTCAAGCCGGGCGAGTTCGGCGCTGATTCGCGGGTCGATCTTCATAAAGTACTCCTCAAGCGTGGCTCGGCGCGTTTTGCACGCACCGAGGCAGTACACCCAATAGAGTCACTTCACGCAGACTAATTCCCTTTGCGTGTAAGACCTTTCGATCAAGCGCGTGGGAGAGTAACGCCACGCTGGCCCTGATACTTGCCGGCGCGGTCTTTATAAGACACTTCACAGGCTTCGTCGGACTGCAGGAACAGCATCTGCGCCACGCCTTCGTTGGCGTAGATCTTTGCCGGCAAGGTGGTGGTGTTGGAGAACTCCAGGGTCACGTGGCCTTCCCACTCCGGCTCAAGCGGCGTCACGTTAACGATGATGCCGCAGCGCGCGTAGGTGCTTTTACCCAGGCAGATGGTCAACACGTCACGTGGAATACGGAAGAACTCCACGGTGCGCGCCAGGGCAAAGGAGTTTGGCGGAATGATGCACACGTCGCTTTTAACGTCGACGAAGCTCTTTTCGTCGAAGTTTTTCGGATCGACGATCGCCGAGTTGATGTTGGTGAACACCTTGAATTCATCGGCACAGCGTACGTCGTAGCCGTAGCTGGAAACACCGTAGGAAATCACGGGAGCCGCGCCTTCGCCACGGATCTGGCGTTCAACGAAAGGTTCGATCATGCCGTGTTCTTGCGCCATGCGGCGAATCCACTTGTCCGATTTGATGCTCATGGCGGGTGTCCTGAATAGCGAGGTGGAAAAATTCTGTTGGGCATCTTACCGGGGCTGGCCCTGGGGTTCAAAGGGCGCAGGGCATTTGTTGATGAATGTGCAGCCGTCTATAAGCGGCAGCCAGCGGGGCCGGGCCCCACATTACAGTGCCAGGTGACTGTAAATACCACCGCCAGTCACGAAAATAGAGAAACCTTCGGAAATACCATTGGCACGTCCCGGAAAAAGGGTTAAGGTGGCGCCACTGTGCTGCTTGTGTCACTGAGAATCTCTACACGATATGTTGAATTTCGATCCAACCATCTCCAAGAATTTTTCCTGCTCTTTGCACTCAGTCTCGGCCAGGGCTTTTCCTGAGTCGCAGTTAACTTTGTCCAAGGAGATACACCATGTCTAATCGCCAAACTGGTACCGTTAAGTGGTTCAACGATGAAAAAGGCTTCGGCTTCATCACTCCACAATCCGGTGACGACCTGTTCGTTCACTTCAAAGCTATCCAATCCGACGGCTTCAAAAGCCTGAAAGAAGGCCAACAGGTTTCTTTCATCGCTACCCGCGGTCAGAAAGGCATGCAAGCTGAAGAAGTTCAAGTTATCTAACTTGTACTGACTTAGTCGAAAAAACCCCGCCCTTAAAAGCGGGGTTTTTTTATGCCTGGGATTTAGTCCCGGCACCCAGGTAATACCAGGCACAAAAAAATGTGGGAGCGAGCTTTATGTGGGAGCTGGCTTGCCTGCGATACTGACACCTCGGTGTATCAGGTACACCGAGGTGATGCTATCGCAGGCAAGCCAGCTCCCACACAAGCCCGCTCCCACATTTTGTACTGCGTCTTTATTGGAACAACGACTCACTCGACAAGCCGTTCTTCTCGAGGATCTCACGCAAGCGCTTGAGGCCCTCCACCTGAATCTGCCGCACCCGCTCACGGGTCAAGCCGATCTCCAGGCCTACATCCTCCAGGGTGCTGCTCTCATGGCCGCGCAAGCCGAAACGGCGAATCACCACCTCGCGCTGCTTGTCCGTGAGTTCGGACAGCCACTGGTCAATGCTTTGGGAAAGATCATCGTCCTGCAACAGCTCACAAGGATCTGTCGGGCGATCATCTGTCAGGGTGTCCAGCAGGGTTTTATCCGAATCCGGACCCAGCGAGACATCGACCGAAGACACGCGCTCGTTCAAGCCGAGCATGCGTTTAACCTCGCCCACTGGCTTTTCCAGCAGGTTGGCGATTTCCTCAGGCGAAGGTTCATGATCGAGTTTTTGTGTCAGCTCACGTGCCGCCCGCAGGTAGACGTTGAGCTCCTTGACCACATGGATCGGCAACCGGATCGTACGGGTCTGATTCATGATCGCCCGTTCGATGGTCTGGCGAATCCACCAGGTGGCATAGGTAGAGAAGCGGAAGCCCCGCTCAGGGTCGAACTTCTCCACTGCCCGGATCAAGCCCAGGTTGCCCTCCTCGATCAGGTCCAACAGCGACAGGCCACGATTGACGTAGCGTCGGGCGATTTTCACCACCAGCCGCAAGTTACTTTCAATCATGCGCTTGCGCCCAGCCGGATCGCCCTTTTGCGACAAGCGCGCAAAATGGACTTCTTCTTCGGGAGTCAGCAAAGGGGAAAAGCCAATTTCATTGAGGTACAACTGCGTAGCGTCGAGCGCCCGCGTGTAGTCAATGTACTTGTGCTGCTTTAACGCGGTGGCGTTTTTGGATTTGGTGCGAACTGAAGGTTTAGCAGCTCCTTCATCATTCGACATCGATTCCTTTTCGGTGAGGATCTCCATTTCAAGGAGAACCTCATCGTCGATGTCAAACTCCGGCGCTTCTTTACTGAGAGCCATTGTTATAGTCCTTTGGTGAGTTCGACCTCAAGCTCAAGCGACGCCTTTATCCTTGGCAACGCTGGAGCCTGTTCCTTCTACGTGAGGGAACAGGCTGTGCAACACATCAACGACGGGGTAGGAATTGCAGCGGATCTACAGGCTTCCCTTGGCGGCGAATCTCAAAGTGCAGTTTCACCCGGTCTGTACCAGTTGACCCCATTTCGGCAATTGTCTGTCCGACTTTGACCTGCTGCCCCTCCCGAACCAACAGCCTGCGGTTATGACCGTAGGCACTGACGTAGGTATCGCTGTGTTTGATGATGACCAGCTCGCCGTAGCCCCGTAAACCACTCCCGGCGTAAACCACTGTCCCATCAGACGCAGCTAAAACAGGCTGTCCCAAATCCCCGGCGATATCAATGCCTTTATTCAAACTACCGTTTGAAGAGAATTTTCCAATCAGCACCCCGTTTGAAGGCCATCCCCAACCGGTCGGCGCCGGCCCGGCAGGTGGCAACGGCGTGGCTGCCGGCTTGCTCGCAACCGTAGGCGCAGCGGTGCCTGCAGGCCTGGTGATGATTGTGGTTTTGCTTGAGGACGAGGCCGAAGATCCGGACTTTGTCACAACTGCCGTAGATGCCGAACCGGTACGCCCATCGAAACGGATGGTTTGCCCGGGATGTATCGTATACGGCACAGGAATATTGTTACGAGCTGCGAGCGCCTTGTAATCCCAGCCGTAACGGAAGGCGATTGAGAACATCGTGTCCCCCTTTCGCACTACATATTGCCCGGTGGTGACTGTCGGTTTTTGCGGCACGGCGCTGGCACCGTTTCGGTCGACAACCCGAGCGCCGCTGGACGGAGAGCTTGAGCAACCCACCAATAAGGAACTCAAGACAAGGCCAAGCACCAGTCGCTGAAAACTTGTTTTACTCATACGCTGCGCTAGACCTGTGAGACTCACCCGCCGCTCCCTTTGTGCTGGCCGAACATGAATGCCTGTATCAGGCTTGAAATATGTCGCAAGTATAACTGGGCATTGGCTTTTTACCGGTACACGACTGAAACGAAAAATTCATCGCGTTTAAACCCGGCTTCCAATCATGTTGACTCAATAAGCCCCGCCGTAAGACACATCCCCATCAACAGAATTCACTGTTTGCAAAGAAATGATCAGGCCAGCGGGCCATTGAGCAGCGGAACGAAGCGCACAGCACCCAGTACATGCCGGGAAAAGCCTTCGTCCTCGCGAATAATGAGCATCAATTGTTGCACTTCGCCAGAGCCCACCGGGATGACCAAGCGCCCGCCAGGGGCGAGCTGATCGAGCAACGCCTGGGGCACATCGGTGGCGACCGCCGTGACGATAATGCCGTTATACGGCGCCAGCGCCGGCCAGCCTTCCCAACCGTCGCCCCAACGGAACACCACGTTGCGCAGGTTGAGCTCCACCAGGCGCTCCTTGGCGCGGTCCTGCAGGACCTTGATGCGCTCCACCGAGAACACCCGTTCCACCAGCTGCGAGAGCACGGCGGTCTGGTAACCCGAACCGGTGCCGATCTCCAGCACCTTGTCCAACGGCCCCGCCGCCAGCAGCAGTTCACTCATGCGCGCGACCATATAAGGTTGCGAGATGGTCTGGTTATGGCCGATTGGCAACGCAGTGTCTTCATAGGCACGATGCGCCAGCGCCTCATCCACGAACAGATGCCGAGGCGTGCGCCGGATGACTTCCAGCACCTGGGCGTTGGACAGGCCTTCTTCATACAGACGCTGGATCAAACGCTCGCGGGTACGCTGGGAGGTCATTCCGATACCACGACGCAACAGGTCGTCTTGTTCACGCGCCATTAACGCAACCCCTCAAGCCAGCCATCCAGACTACTGAAGGCATCACTGAAGGTGCGATCGAGCTGCAACGGGGTAATCGAAACATAACCTTGCATCACCGCATGAAAGTCGGTGCCGGGGCCGCCGTCTTCGGCATCGCCGGCGGCGGCAATCCAGTAACCTTCCTTGCCACGCGGGTCGACCACCTTCAACGGTGCTGCCGCACGAGCGCGATGGCCCAGGCGCGTCAGCTGGATGCCGCGGATATGGTCGAGGGGCAAATTGGGGATATTAACGTTGAGCACCGTGCGCGGTGGCAAGTCCAGCGAGCCGTGGGCTTCCACCAGCTTGCGGGCGAAATACGCCGCCGTCGCCAGGTTATCCAGTTGCCGTGAGGCAAACGAAAAAGCGAATGAGGTGCGCCCCAGGAAACGCCCTTCAAGGGCCGCCGCCACGGTGCCGGAATACAGCACATCATCGCCCAGGTTGGCGCCCAGGTTGATGCCCGACACCACCAGATCCGGCTCCTGGTCCAACAAGCTGTTGATTGCCAGGTGCACGCAGTCGGTGGGGGTGCCGTTCACGCTGATAAAGCCATTGGCCAGAACCTGCGGGTGCAGCGGACGGTCGAGCGTCAGCGAACTGCTGGCGCCGCTCTTGTCCTGGTCCGGGGCAACCACCACACACTCGGCGTAATCCTGCAGCGCAGCATAAAGCGCGGCAAGACCGGGTGCGGTGGCACCGTCATCGTTTGATATCAGAATACGCATGGGTTGTCCGTCGGCCCCACCGGCACCAGATCAACAAGCTCGCGCACCAACACAGTGGCGAAGCATCCGGCCGGCAGGACGAATTCCAATTGCAGAATGTCAGGACCGGGATAATGCCACGTCAACCCGCCAATGGGCAGTCGCAGAATGCGACGTTCCTGGCTCATGCCGGCGTTCACCAGCCAATCGCGCAGCTCTGGCTCGCTCGCGGCAATGGTTTGCTCAAGCGTGTGGGTCGCGCCGCCGGCCGGTGAATCACCCTCGCCCCACTGTGGGCCGGTGGGGTGCAGATCCAGAATCGCCAGGCGCGGGTCGCTGCATTCAGCCTCACCCGCCGGAAAAAAACTGCGACTGTCGGTAAACGCCAGCAGGTCACCGACCTGGGCACGTTGCCAGGAGCCGTCCGCGACCCGCGCCGCCAACACTTTGTTAAACAGAAAGCTGCGCGCGGTCGACAGCAGCCGCGAACGCACATTGCGCTGCTCGGGCAACGCCTTGCGCGCCGCCCACTCACGGGCATCCACCACGTTGCCGCCGTTATGCCCGAAACGCTGGGCACCGAAGTAGTTCGGGATGCCGTGCTGGGCGATCAGTTGCAAGCGTGCGTCGATGGCGGCGGTATCGCCGGCCAATTGCGTCAGGCGCAGGGTAAAGCCGTTGGCCGAATGCGCGCCGCGTTGCAGCTTGCGCTTGTGGCGGCCCATTTTGAGGATCTTGAGGGTGTCGTTTTCGGCCCCGCTCATGTCCGGGTCGGCCTTGCCCGGCAGTTGCACGCTGAACCACTGACGGGTCAACGCCTGACGGTCCTTGAGCCCGGCATAGCTGACGGTGCGCAAGGGCACGCCAGCAGCCTTGGCGATACGGCGCGCAGCCTCTTCGGTATTCAGGCCGCGCTTTTCTACCCACAGCCACAGGTGCTCACCGTCGCCGCTCAGGGGAATGTCCAGCACTTCGTCGACCTGGAAGTCTTCAGCCGTTGCCTTCAAAACCGCGCTGCCCAAGGCCTCGCCATAGGCACGCGGGCCCAGCAATTGCAGATCATTCATGCGCGCAGCAACAAGGCGACGGAGTGCACCGCGATGCCTTCTTCCCGGCCGGTAAACCCGAGCTTTTCGGTGGTGGTGGCTTTCACGTTGACTTGATCCAATTCAATTTGCAGGTCGGCGGCAATCAGCGCGCGCATCGATTCGATGTGGGGTGCCATTTTCGGCGCCTGGGCCACGATGGTGTTGTCGACGTTGCCGACCTTCCAGCCCTTGGCATGGATCAGGCCGACCACGTGGCGCAGCAAGACACGGCTGTCCGCGCCCTTGAAGGTCGGGTCGGTGTCTGGAAAGTGCTTGCCGATATCGCCCAACGCAGCCGCGCCGAGCAAGGCATCGCTCAAGGCATGCAGCACAACGTCGCCGTCGGAATGAGCCAGCAACCCATGGTGGTGTGCAATGCGCACGCCGCCCAAGGTGATGAAATCGCCTTCAGCGAAACGGTGCACATCGTAGCCGTGGCCAATACGCATAAAAAAACGCCCCGATTTAATTCAGGGCGTGATTCTACCTACTTTTGCCTCACATTAACCGAGCAAAGCACGACCATGATGTCGCAAATGATCTTCGATGAAGCTGGCGATAAAGAAGTAACTGTGGTCATAACCCGGCTGCAGGCGCAGTTCAAGCGGATGGTTGGCAGCCTTGGCCGCTTGCTGCAACGCCTCAGGCTTAAGCTGCACGGCAAGGAAATCGTCGCGATCGCCCTGATCCACCAGCAGCGGCAGTTTTTCCGAGGCTTCGCTGATCAGCACGCAGGCATCCCACTCGCGCCATTTGGAGCGCTCTTCGCCCAGGTAACGGGAGAAAGCTTTCTGGCCCCACGGGCAATCCATCGGATTGTTGATCGGCGAAAACGCCGACACCGATTGGTAACGCCCCGGGTTGCGCAAGGCACACACCAGCGCACCGTGACCGCCCATGGAGTGGCCGCTGATGCCGCGCTTGCCTGAAGCCGGGAAATGCGCTTCAACCAAGGCAGGCAATTCCTGCACGACATAATCATGCATCCGATAGTGCTTGGCCCACGGTTCCTGCGTGGCATTCAGGTAGAAGCCGGCACCCAGGCCAAAATCCCAGGCGTTGTCCGGGTCGCCCGGCACACCCGGCCCACGCGGGCTGGTGTCGGGTGCGACAATGATCAACCCAAGCTCGGCGGCCATGCGCTGGGCGCCGGCCTTTTGCATGAAGTTCTCATCGGTGCAGGTAAGCCCCGACAGCCAGTACAGCACTGGCAACTTGCCGCCCTGCTCCGCTTGCGGCGGCAGGTAGACGGCGAAAGTCATGTCGCAACCGAGCACATCGGAATGGTGCTTGTAGCGTTTATGCCAGCCGCCGAAGCTCTTCTGGCACGACAGGTTTTCCAGGTTCATGGCCGACCTCAGAAGTGGATGACGGTACGAATGCTCTTGCCTTCATGCATCAGATCAAACGCTTTGTTGATGTCTTCCAGGCCCATGGTGTGAGTGATAAAGGTGTCCAGCGGGATTTCGCCGGTCTGGGCCATTTCCACATAGCTTGGCAATTCGGTACGACCGCGCACACCGCCGAACGCCGAACCGCGCCAGACGCGCCCCGTCACCAGTTGAAATGGGCGGGTGGAGATTTCCTGGCCGGCACCGGCCACACCGATGATGACCGACTCGCCCCAACCTTTGTGGCAGCACTCGAGGGCGGCGCGCATCAGTTGTACGTTGCCGATGCACTCGAAGGAGAAGTCCACGCCGCCGTCGGTCAAGTCGACGATCACGTCCTGGATCGGGCGGTCGTAGTCTTTCGGGTTAATACAGTCGGTGGCGCCCAGTTGCTTGGCGATTTCGAACTTGGCCGGGTTGATGTCGATGGCAATGATGCGACCGGCCTTGGCTTTCACCGCGCCAATCACCGCCGACAGGCCGATGCCGCCGAGGCCGAAGATGGCCACGGTGTCGCCCGGCTTGACCTTGGCAGTGTTGATCACTGCACCAATGCCGGTGGTGACACCGCAGCCCAGCAGGCAGACTTTTTCCAGCGGCGCTTCTTTAGGGATCTTGGCCACGGAGATTTCCGGCAACACGGTGTACTCGGAGAAGGTCGAGGTGCCCATGTAGTGGAAAATCGGCTGGCCCTTGTAGGAGAAACGCGTGGTGCCGTCGGGCATCAGGCCTTTGCCCTGGGTGGAGCGAATGGCCTGGCACAGGTTGGTCTTGCCCGACAGGCAGAATTTGCACTTGCCGCATTCCGGGGTGTACAGCGGGATCACGTGGTCGCCAACCGCTACCGAGGTCACGCCTTCGCCGATCGCTTCAACCACCGCACCGCCTTCGTGGCCGAGGATCGACGGGAAGATGCCTTCCGGGTCGGCGCCCGACAAGGTGTAGGCGTCGGTATGGCACACGCCGGACGCAACCACACGCAACAGCACCTCGCCGGCCTTGGGCATGGCGACATCCACTTCAACGATCTCAAGGGGCTTTTTAGCTTCAAAGGCTACGGCGGCGCGGGACTTGATCATCCGGGTTTCTCCAGGGAGTTAAAAACTGAGGCAGTGAGTGTAAAACATGGCTCACTGATGAATAATCCAGGCAAAAGCAAAACATTATTGCTGCACAGGGACAATCAACATGCTGGAAAACCGCTGGGAAGGCATAGATGAGTTCGTCGCCGTGGCTGAATGCAGCCAGTTCACCGCGGCGGCCGAGCGGCTTGGCGTGTCTTCATCGCATATCAGCCGGCAGGTGGCGCGCCTGGAAGAACGGCTGCAAACGCGCTTGCTGTATCGCAGTACGCGCAAGGTGACGCTCACCGAAGCCGGCCAGACCTTTCTGCAACATTGCCAGCGTTTGCAAGATGGTCGTGAAGAAGCGTTGCGCGCGGTGGGCGACCTCACCAGCGAACCCAAGGGCATGTTGCGCATGACCTGCGCGGTGGCTTACGGTGAGCGCTTCATCGTGCCGTTGGTCACGCGGTTCATGGGGCTGTACCCGCAGTTGCGCGTGGATATCGAATTGAGTAATCGCCAGTTGGACCTGGTGCACGAGGGGCTGGACCTGGCGATTCGCCTGGGGCGCTTGCAAGACTCACGCATGGTCGCCAGCCGCCTGGCACCTCGGCGCATGTACCTGTGCGCATCGCCGTCCTACTTAGCGCGGTATGGTCGGCCACATAGTTTGTCGGAATTGAGTCGGCATAACTGTCTGATCGGCAGCTCGGATATCTGGCAACTGGCTCAGGATGGACGGGAATTTTCCCAGCGAGTGCAGGGAAACTGGCGCTGTAACAGTGGGCAGGCGGTACTGGATGCGGCGCTGCAAGGGGTTGGGTTGTGCCAACTGCCGGATTATTACGTGCTGGAACATTTGCACACTGGCGCGCTGGTGTCGTTGCTGGAGGCGCATCAGCCGCCGAATACGGCGGTGTGGGCGTTGTATCCGCAGCAGCGGCATTTGTCGCCGAAGGTCAGGAAGCTGGTGGACTTTTTGAAGGCTGGGTTGGCTGAAAGGCCGGAGTACTGTGGCTGATTATTCGGCGCCTGTACCGGCCTCATCGCGGGCAAGCCCGGCTCCCACAGGGGAATGCATTTCAAAGGTAGAGCTAACTTGCTTCCCACAGGGGAATGCATTTCAAAGGTGGGAGCTGGCTTGCTTCCCACAGGGGAATGCATTTCAAAGGTGGGAGCTGGCTTGCCTGCGATGAAGTCGACACGGTTTAACTGACTACCTGCGGTTAGCCCACCGTAACCTGAGCCATTCAAGATCCTCTGGCCGGGTCACCTTGATGTTGTCCGCACGCCCCTCGATCAAGCGCGGCGCTTGACCGGACCATTCCATGGCCGAGGCTTCATCAGTGATCACCGCATCGGCCACCAGGCTATCGGCCAAGGCACGATGCAACGCACCCAGACGAAACATCTGCGGCGTATACGCCTGCCAGATCAGGCTGCGGTCGACGGTTTCAACCACACGTCCATGTTTGTCGACGCGCTTGAGGGTGTCGCGCGCCGGCACCGCAAGCAGGCCGCCGATCGGATCATCCGCCAGTTCAGCCAGGAGTGTGTCGAGGTCATCCCGGCTCAGGTTTGGCCGCGCGGCATCGTGCACCAGCACCCAATCATCATCACTGGCGCCCAGGGCATTGAGTTGCAACAGCGCATTGAGCACCGAGCCCGAGCGCTCGTCGCCGCCTTCCGCACGCACGATGCGAGGGTCGTTGGCACACGACAGGTTTGGCCAATAGGGATCATCGACAGTAAGGCTGACCACCAGCCCCTTGAGGCCTGGATGGTCGAGAAAACAGCCAAGGCTGTGTTCCAGAATAGTGCGCCCGCCCAGTTGCAGATACTGCTTGGGACGGTCCGCAGCCATACGGGCACCGACGCCCGCGGCAGGAATCACGGCCCAGAAGGCCGGTAAATCGTTACTCATTGGGCCAACTGGTAGAGGGTTTCACCCTCCTTGACCATGCCCAACTCATGGCGAGCCCGCTCTTCAACGGTCTCCGTACCTTTTTTCAGCTCAAGCACTTCGGCATCGAGGACGCGGTTGCGCTCCAGCAGACGTTCGTTTTCGGCATGCTGGTCGGCAATCTGCTGGGTCAACTCTTTTACCTGCGCAAAGCTGCCATTACCCACCCATAGGCGGTATTGCAGGCCAGCCAGCAACAAGAGCAAGACGAGGAACAACCAATTGGGACTGCGCATCGAAATCCGGGTATCCAGTAAAAAAAGACAGCCATGCAAAACTTCTACAGCAACTGATAGCACGAAGCCTGGAAGACCCAGGCTTGTGCTTGATAGCCATCAGATTAGCGCCGAAATACACACTGTCGTGAACTTTCCGACACAATCCTTAGACTTTTACCACTTAACAATCAGCCGCGAAACTCGCTACGACCGTTGTACTTGGCTTTACCTGCCAGTTGCTCTTCGATACGCAGCAATTGGTTGTACTTGGACACACGATCGGAACGGCACAGCGAACCGGTCTTGATCTGGCCTGCAGAAGTGCCCACAGCCAGGTCGGCAATGGTCGAATCTTCGGTTTCGCCGGAGCGGTGCGAGATCACGGCAGTGTAGCCCGCAGCCTTGGCCATCTGGATGGCTTCCAGGGTTTCGGTCAGGGTGCCGATCTGGTTGAACTTGATCAGGATCGAGTTGGCGATCTTTTTATCGATGCCTTCTTTCAGGATCTTGGTGTTGGTGACGAACAGGTCGTCGCCCACCAGCTGGATTTTCTCGCCGATCTTGTCGGTGAGGACTTTCCAGCCATCCCAGTCGGACTCGTCCAGGCCGTCTTCGATCGAGATGATCGGGTAGCGCTCGGTGAGGCCTTTGAGGTAATCAGCAAAACCTTCCGACGTAAACACGTGGCCTTCGCCGGACAGGTTGTACTTGCCGTCTTCGTAGAATTCGCTGGCCGCGCAGTCCAGGGCCAGGGTCACGTCGGTGCCCAGCTTGTAGCCAGCGTTGGCCACAGCTTCGGAGATGACTTTGAGTGCATCTTCGTTGGACGCCAGGTTCGGTGCAAAGCCACCTTCGTCACCCACCGCAGTGCTCAGGCCACGGGCCTTCAGCACAGCCTTGAGGTGATGGAAAATCTCGGTGCCCATGCGCAGGCCTTCGGAGAAGTTCTTGGCGCCAACCGGCTGCACCATGAATTCCTGGATGTCGACGTTGTTATCGGCGTGCTCGCCACCGTTGATGATGTTCATCATCGGCACCGGCATCGAGTAAACACCCGGGGTACCGTTCAGGTTGGCGATGTGTGCGTACAGCGGCAGGTCCTGGTCCTGTGCAGCCGCCTTGGCAGCGGCCAGGGACACGGCGAGGATGGCGTTGGCGCCCAGGCTGCCTTTGTTGTCGGTGCCGTCGAGCTTGATCATCGCGTGGTCCAGGGCTTTCTGGTCCAGCGGGTCTTTGCCCAGCAACAGGTCACGGATCGGGCCGTTGATGTTGGCTACAGCTTTGAGTACACCTTTGCCCAGGTAACGGCTCTTGTCGCCATCACGCAGTTCCAGCGCTTCGCGCGAACCGGTAGACGCACCGGACGGCGCGCAAGCGCTGCCGATGATGCCGTTATCGAGAAGCACGTCGGCTTCGACGGTGGGGTTGCCACGGGAGTCGAGAACTTCACGACCTTTGATGTCGACGATTTTTGCCATTGTTGTAAACACTCCAAAGTTGACGAAAACGACGCAGCTGTAGGAAATCTTTTGACCGACCGCAAGGGTGGAACAACAGGGCAGACTTGCAGGCGACAAGGCTCAGGCCCGCAGGCCTGAGCGTTTAGCGTGGGATACTTTACCGGAGAAACGCGGCTTACGCGGTCTCTACCGTCGGAAAACTCTTGACCAGTTCGTCCAACTGCTTCAACTGGGCCAAAAACGGCTCCAGCTTGTCCAGGCGCAGGGCGCAAGGGCCGTCGCACTTGGCGTTGTCCGGGTCCGGGTGAGCTTCCAGGAACAGGCCCGCCAGCGACTGGCTGATGCCCGCCTTGGCCAGGTCCAGCACCTGGGCACGTCGCCCGCCAGCAGAATCGGCGCGACCACCGGGCATTTGCAGCGCGTGGGTCACGTCGAAGAATACCGGGTATTCGAACTGTTTCATGATGCCGAAACCGAGCATGTCCACCACGAGGTTGTTGTAGCCGAAGCTCGAACCACGCTCGCAGAGGATCAACTGGTCGTTACCCGCTTCCACGCACTTGTTCAGGATGTGTTTCATTTCCTGAGGCGCGAGGAACTGGGCTTTTTTGATATTGATCACAGCGCCGGTCTTGGCCATCGCAACGACCAGATCGGTCTGGCGCGACAGGAAGGCCGGCAACTGGATGATGTCGCACACCTCGGCGACCACGGCAGCCTGTTCAGGCTCGTGGACGTCGGTGATGATCGGCACGCCGAAGGCTTGCTTGATGTCCTGGAAGATCCGCATGCCTTCTTCAAGGCCGGGACCGCGATAGGAGGTCACGGACGAACGGTTGGCCTTGTCGAAGCTGGCCTTGAACACGTAAGGGATACCGAGTTTCTCGGTCACTTTTACGTACTCTTCACAGACCTGCATCGCCATGTCGCGGCTTTCCAGCACGTTCATGCCGCCGAACAGCACCATGGGCTTGTCGTTGGCAATCTCGATGTCGCCTACGCGAATGATCTTCTGGGCCATCAGGTTTACGCCTTCTTCTGATGTTGCGTCAGTGCTGCTTTAACGAAACCGCTGAACAACGGGTGACCATCGCGCGGCGTCGAGGTGAACTCAGGGTGGAACTGGCAGGCCACGAACCACGGATGATCCGGCGCCTCTACCACTTCAACCAGCTTGCCATCACCGGAGCGACCAGAGATTTTCAGGCCGGCTTCTTTGATCTGCGGCAGCAGGTTGTTGTTCACTTCGTAGCGGTGACGGTGACGCTCGACGATCACGTCCTTGCCGTAGCAGTCGTGAACCAGCGAGCCCGGCTCCAGCAGGCAGTCCTGTGCGCCAAGGCGCATGGTGCCGCCCAGGTCGGAGGTTTCGGTACGGGTTTCAACGGCGCCGGTGGCGTCTTCCCACTCGGTGATCAGGCCCACGACCGGGTGGCCGCTGGTGTGATCGAACTCGGTGGAGTTGGCGTCTTTCCAGCCCAGCACGTTACGGGCAAACTCGATAACGGCCACTTGCATGCCCAGGCAGATACCCAGGTACGGCACTTTGTTTTCACGAGCGTATTGAACCGCGGTGATCTTGCCTTCCACGCCACGCAGGCCAAAACCGCCTGGCACGAGGATCGCGTCAACACCTTCGAGCAGTGCAGTGCCCTGGTTCTCGATGTCTTCGGAATCAATGTAGCGCAGGTTGACCTTGGTACGGTTGCTGATACCCGCGTGGCTCATCGCTTCGATCAGCGACTTGTACGCATCCAGCAGTTCCATGTACTTGCCGACCATGGCGATGGTGACTTCGTGCTCAGGGTTGAGCTTGGCGTCAACCACGGCTTCCCACTCGGACAGGTCTGCACCATTGCACTGCAGGCCGAAACGCTCGACCACAAAATCGTCCAGGCCTTGCGAGTGCAGGATGCCCGGGATCTTGTAGATGGTGTCGGCGTCTTCCAGCGCGATGACCGCACGTTCTTCAACGTTGGTGAATTGCGCGATCTTGCGACGCGAGGAAATGTCGATCGGGTGATCGGAGCGGCACACCAGCACGTCCGGCTGCAGGCCAATCGAACGCAGCTCTTTTACCGAGTGCTGGGTTGGCTTGGTCTTGGTCTCGCCAGCGGTGGCGATGTACGGCACCAACGTGAGGTGCATCAGCATCGCGCGCTTGGCGCCGACTTCGAAACGCAGCTGGCGGATGGCTTCGAGGAACGGTTGGGATTCGATGTCACCCACGGTGCCACCGATCTCGACCATTGCCACGTCGGCATCGCCTGCACCCTTGATGATGCGGCGTTTGATTTCGTCGGTAATGTGCGGGATCACCTGGATGGTTGCACCCAGGTAGTCACCACGGCGCTCTTTGCGCAGCACGTGCTCGTAGACACGACCGGTGGTGAAGTTGTTGTTCTGGGTCATGGTCGTGCGGATGAACCGCTCGTAGTGGCCCAGGTCCAGGTCGGTTTCGGCGCCGTCGTGGGTGACGAACACTTCACCGTGCTGGAACGGGCTCATGGTGCCCGGGTCAACGTTGATGTACGGGTCCAGCTTGAGCATGGTGACCTTAAGTCCCCGCGCCTCCAGGATGGCCGCCAATGAAGCGGAGGCAATGCCTTTCCCCAATGAAGAAACAACACCGCCCGTGACGAATATGTAGCGCGTCATGAAAAACCCTAGAAGTCTGCGTTAAAGCGGTCCGAGCCGCCGGGGAAAGCGAAGGAAGGCCGAAGCCCCCGATCACCTGCATTAATCACAGTGCACCTTTCAAAAAAACCGCCGCGTGGTGACAGACCAGCAATGAAACACCGGTACGTTGATCGCTACACATTTTTTGGAATCGCCCAGCAAAGACTGCTTGGTAATCGGCAACTGCTGCGATTCAGTTGAATCCACAGAAGTTGTATCAAGAAGGGAGCGTAGTCTACCGGAAAGCCTCTATCAGCTCAAACCTTGATCGCACCTCTGTGGCATCCAATGTAGTTGCCACTTGCCAGTCGAGCAGGCGCATAGCCCCGCAAGGGTTGGGACAGCCAGCAATTGCTCGCCCTGATAGAGCAGCGGCAATCTGCCACGGATGAAGCCCGGCAAGCTACTTTCATTCAGCAGGCGCTTCAAGTCCCGCCGGCCCCGACCAGGCACATCGATGATTTCGCCGCCCTGGCGATAACGAATCACCAACGGGCCTGCAGGTGCCTCTCCGATAAGTTCAAGCTGACCATTACCCGGTAACTCTAGTGGGTTTTGCGGATGGGGCCAGCTCACCGGCGTGTCGGAAAACGCTGAATAGGTGGAAGGCAGCCACCACACACGCTCGCCGCAGCGGTGCAATTGACCATCGGCCAGGCGCCACAGCGGTTGCGCATCACCCTTGGCATCCCGCAAGGAATACCAACCGGCCCAGTGGTCGCTGTCGGGCAAGCGCGTCAGCGGCGTCAGCCAGTGGCGCAGGGCATTGCGTTGGCGGGCATCGGAAAATTCGCGCAAGGGAGCGAGGGCCAATGACGGCAAGGCCAGCCAGGGAAACGGCGAAGGCTGGTCGGCGGTTTGCAGGTCAATGACGGCCAATTCGTCGAGCAAGCCCTGGGCTTCGCTCAAGTGCTCGGCAGTGCGGGCCAGGCTGGCGACCGCTTGGGGCCAACGCTCGCTCAGCAGCGGGAACACACGATTGCGCAGGTAATTGCGCGAAAATCGGGAATCGGCGTTGGATGGGTCTTCGATCCACTGCAACTGGTGCTGGTGCGCATAGGCTTGCAGCTCGACGCGTGAGACATCCAGCAACGGCCGCAGCAAGTGCCCTCCCCCCAATGGGCGATGCACCGGCATGGCCGCCAAGCCTCGCACCCCCGCGCCACGCAACAGGCGAAACAGCAGGGTTTCGGCTTGATCGTCACGATGCTGGCCGGTGAGCATCACCTGCCCTGCCCCGGTCACTTCGGTAAACGCCCGGTAGCGCGCCTCCCGCGCTGCACGCTCAACGCTGGCACCCGACTGGATTTGCACACGCACCACCTGCAAGGGCACGCCCAGCTCGTCACATACGCCCTGGCAATGACTTGGCCAGGCATCGGCGGCAGCTTGCAGACCATGATGGACATGGATTGCGCTGAGGGGCGGCAGGGTTTCGGTGTTTGCCAGGGAGGCCAGGAGGTGCAGCAGGACGGTGGAATCAAGGCCGCCAGAGAAGGCGATATGCCAGGCGGGGGCGTTGCGCCAAGGGGCGAGGTTTTGCAGAAGTTTGGCGGGTAAAGTCGGGCTCATCAAAAATACCGGCGCAGAACTGGAATACGGCAGCCAAGCATACACAAAGCAAATGTGGGAGCGGACTTGTGTGGGAGCCGGGCTTGCCCGCGATGCAGACAACTCGGTTTATCTGTTACACCGAGTTGATGCTATCGCAGGCAAGCCAGCTCCCACACAAGCCAGCTCCCACATTGGGTACTGCGAGGACTTAGAGGCCGTAGCTCATCAGGCGCTCATAACGACGCTTGAGCAGCGCTTCGTTGTCCAGCTTCTTGAGCATCGCCAGTTGCGAACCCAGCTCGGCACGGATAGTCGCAGCAGCGGCAGCCGGATCGCGGTGGGCGCCGCCCAATGGCTCGGCGATAACCTTGTCAACGATGCCCAGGCCTTTCAGGCGATCGGCGGTGATGCCCATGGCTTCGGCAGCGTCCGGCGCTTTTTCGGCGGTTTTCCACAGGATCGAGGCGCAACCTTCCGGCGAAATCACCGCGTAGGTCGAATATTGCAGCATGTTCAGTTGGTCGCAGACGCCAATGGCCAGTGCACCGCCGGAACCACCCTCACCAATCACGGTGGCGATGATCGGGGTTTTCAGACGGGACATGACGCGCAGGTTCCACGCGATCGCTTCGCTCTGGTTGCGCTCTTCGGCATCGATACCGGGGTAAGCACCCGGGGTGTCGATGAAGGTCAGGATCGGCATCTTGAAGCGCTCAGCCATTTCCATCAGGCGGCACGCCTTGCGGTAGCCTTCCGGGCGCGGCATGCCGAAGTTACGGCGAACCTTTTCACGCACTTCACGGCCTTTCTGGTGACCGATCACCATCACTGGCTGGTCGTCCAGGCGGGCAATACCGCCCACGATGGCCGCGTCGTCGGAAAAGTGGCGATCGCCATGCAACTCGTCGAATTCGGTGAAAATGTGCTGAATGTAATCCAGGGTGTACGGACGGCGCGGGTGGCGGGCCAGGCGCGCGATCTGCCAGCTGGTCAGCTTGCCGAAAATGTCTTCGGTGAGCGTGCTGCTCTTGTCTTGCAGGCGAGCGATCTCATCGCCGATATTCAGCGAATTGTCATTGCCGACCAGGCGCAGTTCTTCAATCTTGGCTTGCAGGTCAGCGATCGGCTGTTCGAAATCAAGAAAATTCGGGTTCATAAGCGTCCGTCTTGGGTCGACGGCCAAGGAGTGCCTGGCCAGCCGGTTGTCTATTCGCGCCCTACCTTAAGGGAGAGGCGCGTTTAGGTCGAGATTAAATGTTCAGCCGAGATCAGACGTATCTGACCGTCAGCGGTATTGGAGGAAGACGTTGTCTCGCCCGAACTGGTCACGCAAAGCTTGAATCAAGCCATCAGCGGGATCAATTCGCCACGTCTCACCAAACTGCAACATCGCCTTGGCGTCATTGCCGGTGTATTCCATGGTCACCGGGCACGCGCCACGGTGACGTTTGAGCAAGTCACCCAACCAGCGTAGCTGATCGCCTTTAAGGGCTTCGGTCTTGACCTTCAAGCGCAGGCTTTCGGCCAGGTTGGTGCGCGCATCTTCCATGCTCATCACCCGCTTGATCCGCAGGCGCAGGCCGCCGGAGAAGTCATCGTTGCTGACCTCGCCTTCCACCACCACCATGGCATCGGTCTGCAGCAGCGACTGCGCGGAGTGAAACGCATCGGCAAACAGCGACGCCTCGATGCGGCCCGAGCGGTCATCGAGGGTGATAAAGCCCATCTTGTCGCCCTTCTTATTTTTCATCACGCGCAGGGCGATGATCATACCGGCGACGGTCTGGGTATCGCGCGCTGGCTTCAGGTCGATGATGCGCTGACGGGCGAAACGGCGTATTTCACCTTCGTACTCGTCGATCGGGTGACCGGTCAGGTACAGGCCCAGGGTGTCTTTCTCACCTTTGAGACGCTCCTTGAGGGTCAGCTCCTTGGCCTTGCGATGGTTGGCATAAACGTCGGCATCTTCCTCGACAAACAGCCCGCCAAACAGGTCGGCGTGGCCACTGTCATGGGTGCGGGCGGTCTGTTCGGCGGCCTTGATCGCTTCTTCCATGGCTGTGAGCAGCACCGCCCGGTTGCGGTCGATGTTCGCCTGGTAAGCCTTCGGTTCATCATGGAAATACGGGCCGAGACGATCGAGCGCGCCACTGCGGATCAAACCATCGAGGGTGCGCTTGTTGATGCGCTTGAGGTCAACCCGTGCGCAGAAGTCGAACAAATCCTCGAACGGCCCATGCTGACGCGCTTCGGTGATTGCTTCAACCGGCCCTTCGCCCACGCCCTTGATGGCGCCCAGGCCATAGATGATGCGGCCTTCGTCGTTCACCGTGAACTTGAACTCCGAGGCGTTCACGTCCGGCGCGTCGAGGCGCAGCTTCATGGTGCGCACTTCCTCGATCAAGGTCACGACCTTGTCGGTGTTGTGCATATCCGCCGAGAGTACCGCCGCCATGAACGGCGCCGGGTAGTGGGCTTTCAGCCAGGCGGTCTGGTACGACACCAGGCCGTAGGCGGCGGAGTGGGATTTGTTGAAGCCGTAACCGGCGAACTTCTCTACCAGGTCGAAAATGTTACCAGCCAGGTCCGCGTCGATATTGTTGGTGGCGCAACCCTCAATGAAACCGCCGCGCTGCTTGGCCATTTCCTCGGGCTTTTTCTTACCCATGGCGCGACGCAGCATGTCCGCACCGCCAAGGGTGTAACCGGCCATGACCTGGGCAATCTGCATCACCTGTTCTTGATACAGGATGATGCCGTAGGTCGGCGCCAGTACCGGTTTTAGGCCTTCATACTGGTAATCGGAGTGCGGGTACGCCAGTTCGGCGCGGCCGTGCTTACGGTTGATAAAGTCATCCACCATGCCCGACTGCAGCGGGCCTGGGCGGAACAAGGCCACCAGTGCGATCAAGTCTTCCAGGCAGTCGGGCTTGAGCTTTTTGATCAGCTCTTTCATGCCGCGCGACTCAAGCTGGAACACCGCGGTGGTTTCGGCTTTTTGCAGCAGCTGGTAGGTAGGTTTGTCATCCAGCGGGATAAACGCGATATCCAGCGGTTCTTCGTCGACCTTGGCGCGCTCGCGGTTAATGGTCTTGAGCGCCCAGTCGATGATCGTCAGGGTTCGCAGGCCGAGGAAGTCGAACTTCACCAGGCCGGCTGCCTCCACGTCATCCTTATCGAACTGGGTGACCAGGCCATCGCCTTCTTCATCGCAATAAATCGGCGAAAAGTCGGTGAGCTTGGTTGGCGCAATCACCACACCACCGGCGTGTTTGCCGACGTTACGCACCACGCCTTCGAGTTTGCGTGCCATGTCCCAGATTTCGGCGGCTTCTTCATCGATCTTGATGAAGTCGCGCAGGATTTCTTCCTGCTCGTAAGCCTTCTCAAGGGTCATGCCGACTTCAAACGGAATCATCTTCGATAGACGGTCCGCCAAACCGTAGGACTTGCCTTGCACCCGCGCCACGTCACGGATTACTGCCTTGGCCGCCATGGAACCGAAGGTGATGATCTGGCTCACGGCGTTGCGGCCGTATTTCTCGGCCACGTACTCGATCACACGGTCGCGACCGTCCATGCAGAAGTCGACGTCGAAGTCGGGCATGGAAACCCGTTCCGGGTTCAGGAACCGTTCGAACAGCAGGTCGTATTCCAGCGGGTCAAGGTCGGTGATCTTCTGCACATAGGCCACCAGCGACCCGGCACCCGAACCCCGCCCTGGGCCTACCGGCACGCCGTTGCTCTTGGCCCACTGGATAAAGTCCATTACGATCAGGAAGTAACCGGGGAACCCCATCTGGATAATGATATCCAGCTCGAAATTCAGCCGGTCGACGTAGACCTGGCGCTTGGCGTCGTAGTCTTCGGTAGTGTCCTTGGGCAGCAGAACGCTCAATCGCTCTTCCAGACCGTCGAACGACACCTTGCGGAAATACTCATCGATGGTCATGCCATCGGGAATCGGGAAGTTGGGCAGAAAGTGCTTGCCCAGCTTCACTTCGATATTGCAGCGTTTGGCGATTTCGACCGAGTTTTCCAGCGCCTCAGGCAGGTCGCTGAACAGCTCGGCCATTTCATCGGCGCTTTTGAGGTACTGCTCTTCGCTGTAGTTCTTGGAGCGGCGCGGGTCATCCAGTGCCCGGCCTTCGCCAATGCACACGCGGGTTTCGTGGGCCTCGAAATCTTCTTTCTTGATAAAGCGCACATCGTTGGTCGCAACCAGCGGCGCGCCCAGCTTGTCGGCCAGGGCCACGGCGGCGTGCAGGTGCTCTTCATCGTTGGGACGGTTGGTGCGCTGGACTTCCAGGTAGAAGCGGTCGGGAAACACGTCCATCCACTCGCGGGCCAACACTTCGGCTTCCTGGGGGTTGCCGCCCAGCAGCGCGATACCGATCTCGCCCTCTTTGGCGGCCGAGAGCATGATCACGCCCTCACTCGCCTCAGCCACCCACTCACGCTCAATGATGATCGAGCCGTTGCGCTGGCCGTCGATAAAACCGCGCGAGATCAATTCGGTGAGGTTGCGATAACCCACGCCATTCATCGCCAGCAGGCTGATGCGGCTCAGGGGGTTATCCGGGTCTTTGTTCGACAGCCACAGGTCGGCGCCGCAAATCGGCTTGATGCCGGCGCCCATGGCGTTCTTGTAAAACTTGACCAGGGAACACATGTTGTTCTGATCGGTAACCGCCACCGCAGGCATGTTCATGCCCACCAGGGTTTTGACCAGCGGTTTGATCCGTACCAGGCCGTCGACCAGGGAGTATTCAGTGTGCAGGCGCAGGTGAACGAATGAAGCCGGCATAGTGATCCTGTCTAAAAACTTAGAAACAACAAGGCCCGGGATTGTACCGGGCCTTGAGCAAAACATCAGCCTCGCGACTAAACCTCGCTGAGACTCTCACGCGCCTCGTAAGCCTGACGAACCGGGGCGAACGAACGACGGTGGATCGGCGTCGGGCCCAGGCGAGCCAAGGCTTCCAGATGAACGGGCGTCGGGTAACCTTTATGACCACCGATGCCGTAGCCCGGATAGATCAATTCAAACGCCGCCATTTCGCGGTCGCGGCTGACTTTGGCCAGGATCGAGGCGGCGGCAATCGCCGGGACCTTGCTATCCCCCTTGACCACGGCTTCTGAAGGCATCGCCAGTTTGGGGCAGCGGTTGCCGTCGATCATCGCCATTTTCGGTGTGATGTGCAGCCCTTCGACGGCGCGCTGCATGGCCAGCATGGTGGCGTGAAGGATGTTCAGCTCATCGATCTCTTCGACTTCGGCCCGGGCGATGTGCCAGCTCAACGCTTTTTCGCAGATCTCGTCGTAGAGCTTTTCACGGCGCGCTTCGGTGAGTTTTTTCGAGTCATTGAGACCGAGGATCGGGCGATTTGGGTCGAGGATCACCGCCGCCGTCACCACCGCGCCACACAACGGGCCACGCCCCACTTCATCAACACCGGCGACCAGTGCGTCGGCGTGTGCGACCAGACTGAAATCCAGGCCCATTTGCGTGGTCATAAAGCGTCCTGTTTTTGCCCGATCAAGGTCAGTACGGCATCAGCCGCCTGGTTCGATGCATCACGCCGCAGGGTGCGGTGGATGTCGTCAAAACCACGGGTCTGCTCTTCGCCGCCGTCGATCAAGGGTAGTAGGGTTTGTGCCAAGGCTTCGGGCGTTGCATCGTCCTGCAACAACTCCGGCACCAGCAGGCGTTGGGCCAGCAGGTTAGGCAAGGAGATGTAAGGGCTCTTGACCATGCGCTTGAGAATCCAGAACGTCAGCGGCGCCAGGCGATAAGCCACGACCATCGGGCGCTTGTACAGCAGCGCCTCCAGGGTCGCGGTGCCCGAGGCAATCAATACCGCATCACAGGCGGCTAGAGCCAGGTGCGACTGGCCGTCGAGCAAGGTCAACGGCAGATTGCGGCCTTCGAGCAACGTCTCGATTTGCGCACGCCGTTGCGGGCTGGCGCAAGGTAATACGAAACGCACGCCTGGCTTCAGGGCTTGAAGGCGTTCGGCAGCCTCGAAAAACACACTGGCCAGACGCCCGACTTCGCCGCCACGACTGCCTGGCATCAATGCCACCAGCGGACCGTCAGGCAAGCCCAGCTGGGCGCGCGCGGCGGCGCGGTCAGCTTGTAGCGGGATGGTGTCGGCCAAGGTATGCCCGACAAACCGCACCGGTACGCCCTTCTCTTCGTAGAACCTGGCTTCGAACGGCAGCAAGGTCAGCATCAAGTCGCAGCCTTCGCGGATCTTCAGCACACGCTTCTGCCGCCACGCCCATACGGACGGGCTGACGTAATGCACGGTCTTGATGCCGGCCTGACGCAACTTGAGTTCGATATTGAGGGTGAAGTCCGGCGCATCGATGCCAATAAAGACGTCGGGCTTTTCTTCGATCAGGGTTTGAATCAGCAGCTTGCGGCGTGCCAGCAACTCACGCAGGCGGCCCAGCACCTCCACCAGCCCCATGACCGACAGGCGCTCCATGGGAAAGTAGGATGTCAGACCTTCGGCCTGCATGAGCGGGCCGCCCACGCCAATAAACTCCACCGCTGGATGCTGGGCCTTGAGCGCCCGCATCAGCCCAGCGCCCAGGATATCGCCGGAAGCTTCACCGGCCACCAGCGCAATACGCAGAGTAGCCATGATCAGCGGGTGATGCCGCGCGTCGATGCCTGGATAGAGTCGCGGAACACCGCGACTTCCGGGAACAACGCTGCTGGCTCGGTCAGTTCAGTCAGTGCCTGCTCAACCGTCAGCCCCTGACGGTAAACCGTCTTATAGGCGCGGCGCAGAGCGTGAATCGCGTCTTCACTGAAACCGCGACGGCGCATGCCTTCGAAGTTCATGCTGCGGGCTTCGGCAGGGTTGCCGAACACCGTGACAAATGCCGGAACATCCTTGCCAATCGCTGTGCCCATGCCGGAAAAGCTGTGGGCGCCGATATGGCAGTACTGGTGGACCAGGGTGAAGCCGGACAGGATCGCCCAATCGTCAACGTGCACATGGCCGGCCAGCGCCGTGTTGTTGACCAGGATGCAATGGTTGCCGATCACACTGTCATGGCCGATATGCGCATAGGCCATGATCAGATTGTGATCACCCAGCGTGGTTTCGGCACGATCCTGCACAGTGCCACGGTGAATGGTCACACCTTCACGGATGATGTTGTGATCACCGATTACCAGGCGTGTTTCTTCACCCTTGTACTTCATGTCCGGGGTGTCTTCGCCTACCGAGGAAAACTGGTAGATACGATTGTGTTTGCCAATGCGGGTCGGACCTTTGAGGATCACGTGTGGCCCGATGACAGTCCCCTCGCCGATTTCAACACCTGCGCCGATGATCGACCAAGGGCCGACCTCAACGTCGGCGGCCAGAACGGCCGACGGATCGATGATTGCGCGAGGGTCAATCAAACTCATAGTTTGCGTTCCGCACAGATGATCTCAGCGGAACACACCGGCTTGCCGTCCACCGAGGCCTGGCATTCGAACTTCCAGATCTGGCGCTTGCAGCTGATGAACTTGGCTTCCAGGATCAACTGGTCACCCGGAGTGACCGGGTTGCGAAAGCGCAGTTTGTCGGAGCCCACGAAATAGTAAAGCGTGCCGTCGGCAGGCTTGAGGTCGAGCATTTTGAAACCAAGGATACCGGCAGCCTGGGCCATCGCTTCGATAATCAGCACGCCCGGCATGATCGGATGCGCGGGGAAGTGACCATTGAAGAACGGTTCGTTGATGCTGACATTCTTGTAGGCACGAATGCGCTTTTCCTCGACATTGAGGTCCACTACACGATCCACCAGCAGGAACGGGTAACGGTGAGGCAGGTATTCGCGAATCTCGTTGATGTCCATCATTTCGGGGGGAAGCCTGTAATAAAGATTGGGGGCGGGCGAACTAAACGCACGCCCCGCTAGCAAATCAAGGAGGCAGTCTAGCGGCTGTGCACACTTGATATGGAAATGGTATCAGCCTTCTGATGAAGCATTACCGCCAGGGGTCACGTCCTCGACACGCTTTTCGACCTGCTTGAGGCGTCGGGCCATGTCGTCGATCTTGCGCAAACGTGCCGCACTTTTGCGCCATTCAGCCGCAGGCTGCATGGCCGTACCGGAAGAGTAGGCACCCGGCTCGGTAATCGAGTGGGTCACCATGGTCATGCCGGTGATGAAGACGTTGTCGCAAACTTCAATATGCCCCACCAGCCCAACGCCACCGGCGAGCATGCAATGCTTGCCGATCTTGGTACTGCCGGAGATACCCACGCACGCCGCCATGGCGGTGTGATCGCCAATCTGCACGTTGTGGGCGATCTGGATCTGGTTGTCGAGCTTCACGCCGTTACCGAGTACGGTATCGGCCAAGGCCCCGCGATCCACAGCGGTGTTGACACCGATTTCCACGTCGTCGCCGATCAATACGCCGCCGACCTGGGCAATTTTGTGCCAGATGCCTTTGGCGTTGGCAAAACCGAAACCTTCGCCACCGATCACTGCGCCTGACTGAATGACAACCCGCTCACCAATACGCACGTCGTGGTAAAGGGTGACGCGAGGCGCCAGCCAACCATCGGCGCCGATTTCGCAGCGCGCACCGATAAAGCAATGAGCCCCCACCGTGACACCGGCAGCAATGCGCGCACCACTCTCGATCACGGCAAACGCGCCAATGCTGGCCGCAGGGTCAACCTGGGCATCATCGGCAATCACGGCCGACGGGTGAATACCAGCCGCCGCCCTGGGTTTCGGATCGAACAGGTGCGACGCCCGGGCATACGCCAGGTAAGGGTCGGCAACCACCAGCGCATCCCCGTTAAACCCTTCGGCGTCAGCGGCCTTCAGCAACACGGCTGCGGCTTGGCTGTCGACCAGGTATTTACGGTATTGGGGATTTGCGAGGAAGCTCAACTGAGCTGGGCCAGCCTCCTGCAAGGTGGCTAGCCCAGTAATTTCTTTCTCCTTGGAGCCACGCAAGGTGGCCCCCAGGAACTCGGCCAACTCGCCGAGCTTGATAGTCGCGGTCATGGCTTACTTCAGCTGGTTCATGCGCTCGATCACCTGGCGGGTGATGTCGTATTGAGGCTTGACGTCAATCACGGCGCCGCGCTCGAACACCAGGTCAAAGGCACCTTTCTTGATGACTTCTTCCACGGCGCTGTCGAGCTTAGGCTTGAGCTGCTTGAGCATTTCACGGTCAGCAACGGCTTTGGCTTCGTTCAGCTCCTTGGACTGGAACTGGTAGTCGCGGGCCTTTTGCTTGAATTCAAGCTCCAGACGCTCACGCTCGCCTTGCTGCATTTTGTCGCCACCGGCTACCAGACGATCCTGGATACCCTTGGCACTGCTTTCCAGAGTCTTGAGCTTGGTCAGTTGCGGACCGAACTTCTTCTCGGCATCCACGGCGTAACGCTTGGCCGCGTCGGATTCCAGCAGGGCCATCTGATAGTTCAGGACGGCGATTTTCATTTCGGCGAAGGCCGGGGTGGTTACCAGCACGGTGGCCAGCAGAACCAATTGAGTCAACTTACGCACGATGTACTCCTACAGAATCCGTTGTCGTTATCTTGGGTCAGACGCTTAGAACGTCTGGCCGAGGGAGAATTGGAAAATCTGGGTTTCAGCGTTATCCGGTTTCTTGATCGGCATGGCCAGAGCAAAGCTCAATGGGCCAAGTGCAGTCACCCACGTCACACCTACACCTACGGAACTGGCGAGGTTGGTCAGACTGACGTCATTGCACTGGGTGTTGGACACAGAACCAGGAGTCGGGTTGTTGACCTGTTGGCACTTGGAGTCAAACACGTTACCCACGTCCCAGAAGACCGAAGTACGCAGCGAACGCTGATCCTTGACGAATGGCAGCGGGAACAGAAGCTCGGCACCACCCTGGATCAGTACGTTACCACCGAATGCCAGAGCGTCATTGTTGGAGTCAGGGAGCGTGCCTTGGTTACCGGTTACCGCTTGACCACGACTCGGCGTACCACGCGGGCCCAAGGTACTGTCCTTGAAGCCACGAACCGAGTTGAAACCGCCTGCATAGTAGTTCTCATAGAACGGCAGACCACTGGTCGAACCATAACCGTCGCCATAACCCAATTCGGTGTGCAGGCGCACGGTGTAGTTGTCGCTCAGCGGCTGGAACAACTGGCCACGGTAGTCGAGCTTGAAGAACGACAGGTCGCTGCCCGGCGTGGTGGCTTCCGCAGTCAGGCTTTGGGAATGGCCACGTGTCGCCAGCACACCTTTGTTCAGGGTCGATTCCGACCAGCCAACCGACGCCTTGAAGTTCAGGAACTGGTCACCTTCACGGCGCACGAAGTCGAAAATCTCATCCGTGGTGTACACACCGGTCTTGATTTTGTCCTGTTGCGCAGTAAAACCGAAGGTCAGACGCGAAGTCTCGCTGATCGGGTAACCGATGTTGACACCGGCGCCGAGGCTGTCGATCGCGTAGCTGGCAACGTCAACGTTCAGGTCTTTGTAGTCGGTGGTGCGATAGAAGGCGTTGTAGCCCAGGCTCACACCGTCAGCTGTCCAGTAGGGGTCGACATAACCGAAGTTATAGCGGCTCTGGTATTCGCTTCGGGTCAGGCCGATGGAGACCTTGTTACCGGTACCGAGGAAGTTGTTCTGGGTGATCGAACCACCGAGGATCAGGCCGGCACTCTGTGCAAAACCGACGCTGGCAGTGATCGAACCCGAGGCTTGTTCTTCAACGGCGTAGTTCACGTCAACCTGGTCATCCACACCCGGTACGGCCGGGGTTTCGACGTTGACTTCCTTAAAGAAGCCCAGGCGCTCAAGACGGGTCTTGGACTGGTCGATCAGGTAAGTCGACGCCCAGCCACCTTCCATCTGACGCATCTCACGACGCAGCACTTCGTCCGCAGACTTGGTGTTGCCACGGAAGTTGATGCGGTTCACGTAGGCACGCTTGCCTGGGTCGACAACGAAGGTGATGTCCACGGTGTGGTCTTCGTCGTGCGGGGTCGGCACGCCGTTGACGTTGGCGAAGGTATAGCCTTCGTTACCCAGGCGACGGGTGATCAGTTCGGACGTGGTGGTCATCAGCTTGCGCGAGAACACCTGGTCTTTCTGCACCAGCAACAGCGACTTCACCTGGTCTTCAGGGACTTTCAGGTCGCCGCTGAGCTTGACGTCACGCACGGTGTATTTCTCACCTTCGTTGACGTTGACGGTGATGTAGACGTGTTTCTTGTCCGGGGTGATGGACACCTGGGTCGAAGCGATATCCATGTTGATATAGCCACGGTCCAGGTAGTAGGAACGCAGACGTTCCAGGTCACCGGAGAGTTTTTCACGGGCGTACTTGTCATCGTTCTTGAAGAACGACAGCCAGTTGGTGGTCTTGAGTTCGAACAGGTCGATCAGGTCGTCATCAGCAAACTTGGTGTTACCCACCACGTTGATGTGCTGGATCGCCGCCACGGTGCCTTCGTTGATCTTGACCTTGAGGCCAACACGGTTACGAGGCTGCGGAATCACTTCGGTTTCCACGGACGCGGAATAGCGACCCTGTGCGACGTACTGACGTTGCAGTTCGTTACGCACACCCTCGAGGGTGGCGCGCTGGAAGATCTCGCCTTCGGCCAGGCCGGATTGCTTGAGACCCTTCATCAAGTCTTCAGTGGAGATCGCCTTGTTACCCTCGATCTCGATACTGGCGACGGAAGGTCGCTCAACGACAGTGATGACCAGGACGTTACCTTCGCGACCCAGTTGGATATCTTGAAAGAACCCGGTTTTGAACAGCGCACGAGTGGATTCCACCAGGCGACGATCATCCGCCTGTTCCCCGACGTTCAACGGCAAGGCACCAAAGACGCTACCGGCGGAAACCCGCTGGAGGCCGTTGACGCGAATATCGGAGATAGTGAAGGACTCGGCGTGAACTTCGGCGATCATCAATACGGTGAGAACCGCAGTTAGCAGCAGACGTTTCATGAAGTCCTTTCTTATTCCAACTGGCAATAAACAAACTGCCGCAAAATGCGGCAGATTCGCAATTCAGCGAAGCGTTACAGTCGTCCCAGATCGTTGACCAGAGCTAACAACATCACTCCAACCACCAAACTGATACCGATCTGTATCCCCCAACCCTGCACCCGATCCGACAAGGGGCGACCACGCACCCACTCGACCAGATAAAACAACAGATGCCCCCCATCCAATACTGGAATGGGCAGCAAATTCAGAACTCCAAGGCTAATACTCAGATAAGCCAGGAAATTCAGGAAATCCGCGACACCCGACTGGGCAGAAGCGCCCGCCACTTTAGCAATGGTTATCGGTCCACTCAAGTTTTTTACCGAGAGCTCGCCGAACAACATTTTCTTGAGCGATTCGAGGGTCAGCACACTCATGGTCCAAGTGCGTTTTGCACCCTCGCCAATCGCCGCCAACGGCCCGAAGCTGACCTCCCGCACCATCGAGGGTGGCCAGTCGACACCTTTCACCCCGGCACCCAGGTAACCCCCAGCGGCCTTGGCTTCCCCGCGTACCGCCAGGGTCACAGGGACGTCGATTTGAGCACCATCGCGCTCAACTTTCAGCACAATTTTGGTATCAGGGCGTACACGCACCAGATCAACCACTTGCTGCCAGTCGCCCAGCGCCTGGCCATCAAGGGCCAACAAACGGTCGCCGGTTTTCAGACCTGCGGCTTGCGCCGGGCCTTTCGGATCCAACTCGGCCAGCACCGGCGGCAAGGCCGGGCGCCAAGGCCGAATCCCCAGCGACTTGATCGGATCAGGCTCATCTGCGCCCTTGAGCCAGTGATCCAGGGCCAGGGCGCGAGGCGTCTCGGCGGTGGAATCCTGTTCGCGCACCACCACATTAATGGTGCCGCTTTCACCCATGCGGCGTACCAGCTGTAAATTGACCGCGCCCCACCCTGTGGTCGGTTCGCCATCAATGGAAACAATTTCCTGCCCTGCGACCATGCCGGCCTTGGCCGCCATGCTGTCCGCTTCGACCGCGCCGATGACCGGGCGCACCTGCTGGCTGCCCATCATGGCCAAGACCCAGAAGAACACCATCGCCAAGAGGAAGTTGGCGATCGGACCGGCAGCCACAATCGCGATACGCTGACGAACGGTCTTGCGATTAAAGGACTGGTCCAATTGATCAGCCGGCACTTCGCCTTCACGCTCATCGAGCATTTTGACGTAGCCACCCAGCGGAATGGCCGCAATTACGAATTCGGTGCCACGACGATCGTGCCAACGCAGCAACGGCATGCCGAAACCGACGGAAAAGCGCAGTACCTTGACGCCGCAACGACGCGCCACCCAAAAGTGGCCGAATTCGTGGAAGGTGACCAGCACACCCAGAGCAACCAGGGTGCCGACAATCATGTAGAGCGCACTCATCTAATTTCTCCGCATTCCAATCCAGTGCCTGAAGGCTCAAACCTGCCCACAGGCTAACGCGCGTTGCGGTTCAACCATTGCTCGGCCAGGGCACGGGCCTTTGCATCGGCCTCGAACACTGCACCCAAATCTTCCACTGCCACAACGGGCTCAAGGCTCAAAACTTCCTCGATGATACTCGGGATCTGCGGGAAGCGAATACGCCCGTCAAGAAACGCCGCCACAGCCACCTCGTTAGCCGCATTAAGCATCGCCGGCGCACTGTTGCCCGCCTCTGCTGCTTGCCGCGCCAAACGCAGGCACGGGAAGCGTTGTTCGTCCGGCGCCTCGAAGTCCAGGCGCGCAACGGCGAACAGGTCCAACGGCGCGACCCCCGAGTCAATCCGCTCCGGCCAGGCCAGGGCATTGGCGATCGGCGTGCGCATGTCCGGGTTACCCAACTGCGCCAGCACCGAGCCGTCCACATAGTCGACCAGGGAATGAATCACACTTTGCGGATGGATCACCACTTCAACCTGATCCGGCCGAGCGTCGAACAACCAGCACGCCTCGATCAACTCCAGGCCTTTGTTCATCATGCTCGCCGAGTCCACGGAAATCTTGCGCCCCATGGACCAGTTCGGGTGTGCACAGGCCTGATCAGGCGACACGTGCTCCAGATCAGCCAGTGGAGTTTGCCGGAACGGACCACCGGATGCCGTAAGAAGAATCCGTCGTACACCCACCTGGCTCAAGCCGCGGGCAAAATCACCGGGCATGCACTGGAAGATTGCGTTGTGTTCGCTGTCGAGGGGCAGCAACACTGCGCCGCTCTTGCGTACTGCCTGCATAAAGAGCGTGCCGGACATGACCAGCGCTTCTTTATTGGCCAGCAGGATCTTCTTGCCGGCACCCACCGCTGCCAGCGTCGGGCGCAAACCCGCTGCGCCGACGATGGCCGCCACCACGGTGTCCACCTCGGCATCGGCCGACACCTGGCACAGCCCTTCCTCACCCACCAGCACCTGCGTAGCCAGCCCGGCAGCCTGCAACTGTTGCTGCAAGCCACGTGCTGCCGCCACTTCAGGCACTACGGCAAAGCGCGGCGTATGACGCACGCACAGGGCCAGCAGCTCGGCCAAACGGGTGAACCCGGTCAAGGCAAACACCTGATAACGGTCAGGATGGCGAGCGATCACATCCAGGGTGCTCAACCCCACCGAGCCGGTTGCACCCAGCACGGTCACCTGTTGCAGGCGGCTCACGAAGCCGTCATCCACAACAGCACTGCAAAGATCGGGATAGCAGCGGTAAGGCTATCGATACGATCCAGCACGCCGCCATGGCCCGGCAGCAGGTTGCTGCTGTCCTTGATCCCGGCCTGGCGCTTGAACATGCTTTCAGTCAGGTCGCCCACCACCGAGATGAACACCACGACCGCCGTACCCAGCAGGGCCAGGAGTATTTCCTTCACCGACCAGTCGCGCACAACACCCACTACGAGCGTGATCAGCAAGGTCAACGCCAAGCCGCCGTAGACGCCTTCCCAGCTCTTGCCAGGACTGACAGCCGGGGCCAGCTTGCGCTTGCCGAAGGCGCGACCAGAGAAGTAGGCGCCAATATCGGCACCCCACACCAATACCATCACCGCCATGATCAGCCAGTTGCCCATCGGTGCATTCTTGATTTCCACCAGGCCTTGCCAGGCCGGCAGCAAAATCAACAAGCCAATCACCAATTTGCTGGCAACACTGGACCAATGGCCACTGGTGCGCGGAAAGGTCAGCACCAG
The DNA here is from genome assembly GCF_012985495.1 of Pseudomonas sp. WS 5146. Taxonomy (NCBI): domain Bacteria; kingdom Pseudomonadati; phylum Pseudomonadota; class Gammaproteobacteria; order Pseudomonadales; family Pseudomonadaceae; genus Pseudomonas; species Pseudomonas sp. WS 5146. The sequence continues at coordinate 204,089 of NZ_JAAQWL010000002.1, read as the reverse complement.
GAAGGTCGCGAGCGCCCACCACAGCACCGCAGCGCCCAATACCCAAGGCACCACGATGCTCGACAGGGTATGCATCAGAAACAGCAACAGCGCTACAACAGCGGCGTAGACCACGCGTGGCAATTGCGCATTAAAGCCCGCCAGACGCGCCCACTCCCAGGCACCCAGGGTCACGACCACGCCGATAAACAGCGCAAAGCCGGAACCGTCGAGCAGGAAAAACCCACACAAGGCGATCGGCAGCAGGATCAGTGCGGTGATGATTCGTTGTTTAAGCATTTAAACCCGGGCTCCAGCTTCGATCTGCTCGCTCGTTTTACCGAAGCGGCGCTGACGGGAAGCGAAATCGGCCAGTGCATTACGCATGGCATCGTGTTTGAAGTCCGGCCAGAACAGGTCGGAGAAGTACAGCTCGGTGTAGGCCAACTGCCACAACAGGAAGTTGCTGATGCGGTGCTCGCCACCGGTGCGGATACACAGGTCCGGCAACGGCAGGTCACCGGTCACCAGGCAGGTTTGCAACAATTCGGGCGTGATGTCGTCGGGCCGCAGGTGCCCGGCCTGTACTTCGCGAGCCAGGCGCTGCGCGGCCTGGGCGATATCCCACTGGCCGCCATAGTTGGCCGCGATCTGCAGTACAAAACGGTTGCTGCCAGCGGTGATGGCTTCAGCTTCGCGCATGGCAGCCTGCAGCTCCGGATGAAACCGCGAACGGTCACCGATGATACGCAGGCTGATGTTGTTGTCGTTGAGGCGCTTGGCCTCACGACGCAGAGCCTTGAAGAACAGGTCCATCAAGGCGCTGACTTCTTCGGCCGGCCGTTGCCAGTTCTCACTGGAGAAGGCAAACAGGGTCAACACTTCGACCTTGGCCTCGGCACATACCTCAATCACCGCGCGCACTGCATCGACACCCGCTTTATGCCCGGCGACACCCGGCATAAAGCGTTTTTTCGCCCAGCGATTATTCCCATCCATGATGATCGCGACATGGCGCGGCACCACAGAGGGCACAGTCTGCTTGGTCTTTTCCATGAAGGTGTCCTGACCCCTTATACGGCCATCAGGTCCTTTTCTTTCTCCTCGAAGGCCTTGGTGATCTTGCCTTCGAAATCCTTGATCAGCTTGTCGATATCAGCAGCAGCACGACGCTCTTCGTCTTCACTGATTTCTTTATCCTTGACCAGCTTCTTCAGCTCACCCATGGCATCACGGCGAATGTTTCGCATGGCAACCCGTGCATCCTCAGCCGCAGCGCTCGCCTGCTTGGTGAAGCCCTTACGGGTTTCTTCGGTCAGGGCCGGCATGGAGATCAACAGCAACTCGCCCAGGTTGGTCGGGTTGAGGTTCAAGCCAGCGCTCTGGATGGCCTTGTCGACAGCGCCGAGCATGTTGCGCTCAAAAGCCACGACTTGCAGGGTGCGCGAGTCTTTTACGGTGATATTGGCTACCTGAGTGATGGAGGTATCTGCGCCGTAGTACGGCACCATCACACTACCCAGGATGCTTGGGTGAGCCTTGCCGGTACGAATCTGGCCAAATGCATGGGCCAGAGACTCCAGGGATTTCTGCATACGCTCTTGAGCGTCTTTCTTGATTTCGTTGATCATTGTTGGCCTTCCTCGATCAGAGTCCCTTCCGCGCCGCCGTGTACGATATTCAGCAGGGCGCCGGGCTTGTTCATGTTAAATACGCGCAGCGGCATCTTGTGGTCGCGGCACAGGCAAATAGCCGTCAGGTCCATCACACCCAGCTTGCGATCCAGCACTTCATCGTAGGTCAGATGATCGAACTTCTCGGCATGCGGGTCTTTGAATGGGTCGGCAGTATAGACGCCGTCTACCTTGGTGGCCTTGAGCACCACGTCGGCATCGATTTCGATGGCACGCAGGCAGGCAGCCGAATCGGTCGTGAAGAACGGGTTACCCGTGCCTGCGGCAAAGATCACGACTTCCTTGGCGTTCAGGTGGCGCATGGCTTTGCGACGATCATAATGATCAGTCACGCCAACCATGGAAATAGCCGACATCACGATGGCCGAGATATTGGCGCGCTCCAGGGCGTCGCGCATGGCCAGGGCGTTCATCACAGTGGCCAGCATGCCCATGTGGTCGCCAGTGACCCGGTCCATACCGGCAGCACTCAGTGCCGCGCCACGGAACAGGTTACCGCCGCCAATCACCAGGCCGACTTGAACGCCGATGCCGACCAGTTGGCCGACTTCGAGCGCCATGCGGTCGAGCACCTTGGGATCGATCCCGAACTCTTCCGAGCCCATCAGGGCCTCGCCGCTGAGCTTGAGTAGAATGCGTTTATAGCGAGCCTGATAACCACTGCCCTGCTGAGCCATTGCGAATCTCTCCTGCGGCGTATTTTTTAAAAATTCTTGGCGAGCCGTTTACGGCTTGCGTTCACTCTAGCTGGACGCTATCACAGCGCCATCGGAACACGGCTTTGTAAGCCAGTTCCGAAAGGAAGCCAAATAAAAATTGGCCTTCCCATTTGAAAAGAGGCTGCGCGCGTGAGCGGGCAGCCTCTTTCGGCGACAGTTGAAAACTGTCTTATTGCTTGGCGGCAGCCAGCTGGGCAGCAACTTCTTCAGCGAAGTTGTCGACCGGCTTCTCGATGCCCTCGCCTACTTTGTAGTAGGTGAAGGAAACGATTTCAGCACCGGCTTTCTTGGCCAGTTCGCCAACCTTGATTTCAGGGTTCTTGACGAACGCCTGCTCAACCAGGCTCGCTTCAGCCAGGAACTTGCTGATACGGCCTTTGATCATGTTTTCAACGATGTTTTCCGGCTTGCCGGCGATCTTGTCAGCGTTGAGGCTCAGGAACACGGCTTTTTCGCGTTCGATTGCGTCAGCGGACACTTCCGATGGCAGCAGGAATTCCGGGTTGCTGGCCGCTACGTGCATAGCGATGTCTTTTGCCAGCTCAACGTCGCCGCCTTTCAGGGCAACCACGACGCCGATTTTGTTACCGTGCAGGTAACCACCAACCACATCGCCTTCAATGCGGGCCAGGCGACGGATGTTGACGTTTTCGCCAACCTTGCCGACCAGTACCAGGCGATCAGCTTCTTGAGCTTCGATCAACGGCTCAACGGTAGTGAGCTTGTCGTCGAATGCTTTCTTGACGCTGGCAGCAACGAATGCCTTGAAGTCGTCCTGCAGAGCCAGGAAGTCGGTCTGGGAGTTCACTTCCAGCAGAACGGCAGCCTTGCCGTCTTCAACCAGAGCGATAGCGCCTTCAGCAGCAACGTTGCCTGCTTTCTTGGCAGCCTTGATGGCGCCGGAAGCACGCATGTCATCAATGGCTTTTTCGATGTCGCCGCCAGCCTTGGTCAAGGCCTTTTTGCAATCCATCATGCCTTCGCCGGTACGCTCACGCAGTTCTTTAACCAACGCTGCAGTAATCTCTGCCATTTCAAAATCCTCTTGGATAGGTTTTCAACCATTCCACCCGATCAAACGGGCGATCAATTCTTCCCGAATCACCCTTGTAGGCCGCTGCACGTTACAGAAGTTGTAGCTGCGCTGCCGACAAATGGTTTTCGAGGTGGCAAAAAGGGGGCCAAGCCCCCTTTTTGCTTACTGAGTCAACGCCAGGGCGCTAATTACTCAGCGGCAGCTACCGGAGCTTCTTCAACGAACTGCTCGGTACCACCAGCAACGTGGTTGCGACCACGGATTACAGCGTCAGCCATCGAACCCATGTACAGCTGGATAGCGCGGATTGCGTCATCGTTGCCTGGGATGATGTAGTCAACGCCTTCCGGGCTGCTGTTGGTATCGACTACGCCGATAACAGGGATGCCCAGCTTGTTGGCTTCGGTGATCGCGATGCGCTCGTGATCAACGTCGATAACGAACAGTGCGTCAGGCAGACCGCCCATGTCCTTGATACCACCCAGGGAACGATCGAGCTTTTCCAGGTCACGGGAGCGCATCAGCGCTTCTTTCTTGGTCAGCTTGGCGAAAGTACCGTCTTCGGCTTGCACTTCAAGGTCACGCAGACGCTTGATGGAAGCACGGATGGTTTTGAAGTTGGTCAGCATGCCACCCAACCAGCGGTGATCGACGTACGGCGAACCGCAACGTGCTGCTTCTTCAGCAACGATCTTGCCAGCGGAACGCTTGGTGCCGACGAACAGGATCTTGTTTTTGCCCTGGGCCAGACGCTCTACGAAAGTCAGAGCTTCGTTGAACATTGGCAGGGTTTTTTCAAGGTTGATAATGTGGATCTTGTTACGCGCGCCGAAAATGTATTTACCCATTTTCGGGTTCCAGTAACGGGTCTGGTGACCGAAGTGCACACCGGCCTTCAGCATATCGCGCATGTTGACTTGGGACATGATAGTTCCTTAATAAGTCGGGTTTGGCCTCCACGTATCCCAATGACCAACCAGCGGCATCAAGGCCTCCGGCACCCAGGTCATCGTGTCGACACGTGTGTGGATTTAAGCTTTGCGGGGTATCCCCGGAAAGCGGCGCATTTTATACCACACGAAGGACGAAAACGAAACCTGCAATCACATTTGCCAGCAACCGTGTTCGTGTAACCCCTTGAATAGAGCCGACATACCCCTACTCTATAGAGAGATGCGATTATCAGAGGATCATGATTTGACGCCATCGTCTGTTAGAATCGCGTTTTTTGAGGCTTGTGCGAATTTCGTAACCATTTGTCGCACGCCCGTAAACCGTATTGATTTCAGCGCGTCGCGCTAGAGAGAGCCTGTATGACCGTTAGTTTGAAAACCGCCGAAGACATCGCCGGCATGCGCATTGCCGGCAAACTGGCTGCCGACGTGCTGGAAATGATTGCCGAGCATGTCAAGCCAGGCGTCACCACCGACACTCTGAACCAGATCTGCCATGACTATATAGTCAACGTGCAAAAGGCCATCCCTGCCCCACTGAACTACAAGGGCTTCCCCAAATCGATCTGCACCTCGGTCAACCACGTGGTCTGCCACGGGATTCCAGGCGACAAGCCGTTGAAGGACGGCGACACCCTGAACATCGACGTCACCGTGATCAAGGACCGCTATTTCGGCGATACCAGCCGTATGTTCCACGTCGGCAACGTGCCGGTCTGGGCTGAGCGCCTGTCCCAGGTCACCCAGGAATGCATGTACAAGGCCATCGAGATCGTAAAACCTGGTTGCCGCCTGGGCGATATCGGTGAAGTGATCCAGAAGCACGCAGAAAAGAACGGCTTTTCGGTGGTGCGCGAATTCTGCGGCCACGGTATCGGCACCGTATTCCACGAAGAACCACAGATCCTGCACTACGGCCGCGCCGGCACCGGCATGGAGCTCAAGGCAGGCATGACCTTCACCATCGAGCCAATGATCAACCAGGGCAAAGCCGACACCAAGGTGCTGGGCGACGGTTGGACCGCCATCACCAAGGACCGCAAGCTCTCGGCCCAGTGGGAACATACCCTGCTGGTCACCGAAACCGGCTACGAGATCTTCACCCTGCGCGCAGACGACACGATCCCTCGCGTTTCGGCGTGATGGTTGCCTCGGTTTTCCAGCTACACCGTTGTGACTGACTCAATAGACAGATAGGAAAGCCGATCGATGCCCCAGGTGGACCCCGAACTCTTCGACCGTGGCCAGTTCCAGGCCGAACTGGCCCTGAAGGCAAGCCCCATCGCCGCCTTCAAGAAGGCTATCCGCCAGGCCCGCGAGGTGCTCGATGAGCGCTTTCGCAGCGGCCGGGACATTCGTCGGCTAATCGAGGACCGCGCCTGGTTCGTCGACAATATCCTGCAAAAGGCCTGGGAGCAGTTCAGTTGGAGCGAAGACGCCGACATCGCCCTGGTAGCGGTCGGCGGCTACGGTCGGGGTGAGTTGCACCCCTACTCCGACATCGACCTGCTGATCCTGCTGGACAGTGCCGATCATGAGATCTTTCGCGATTCCATCGAGCGTTTTCTGACGCTGTTGTGGGACATCGGCCTGGAGGTCGGCCAGAGCGTGCGCTCGGTGGACGAATGCGCCGAAGAGGCACGCGCCGACCTCACCGTCATCACTAACCTGATGGAAAGCCGCACCATCGCCGGGCCGGAACGCCTGCGCCAGCGCATGCTGGAGGTCACCAGCACCGCGCATATGTGGCCAAGCAAGGAGTTCTTCCTGGCCAAGCGTGCCGAGCAAAAAGCCCGGCACCACAAGTACAACGACACCGAATACAACCTGGAACCCAACGTCAAAGGCTCGCCGGGCGGGCTGCGCGACATCCAGACCATCTTATGGGTGGCCCGCCGCCAGTACGGCACCCTCAACCTGCGCGCCTTGGCCGGTGAAGGCTTTCTGGTCGAGAGCGAAAATGCGCTGCTGGCCTCGTCCCAGGAGTTCCTGTGGAAGGTGCGTTACGCCCTGCACATGCTCGCCGGGCGCTCCGAAGACCGCCTGCTGTTCGACCACCAGCGCTCCATCGCCACCCTGCTGGGGTTTGAAGGCGAGGACGCGAAAACCAGCATCGAAAGCTTCATGCAGCAGTATTACCGCGTGGTCATGAGCATTGCCCAGCTCAGCGACCTGATCATCCAGCACTTCGAAGAGGTGATCCTGGCGCCGGAAGACGAAGCCCCGCCGCAGCCGATCAACTCGCGCTTCCAACTGCACGACGGCTATATCGAGGCGCGCAACGACAATGTGTTCCGTCGCACGCCGTTCGCCATGCTGGAAATCTTTGTGCTGATGGCCCAGCAGCCGGAAATCAAAGGCGTGCGCGCCGATACCATCCGCCTGCTGCGGGAAAACCGTCACCTGATCGACGATGATTTTCGCAACGACATCCGTAACACCAGCCTGTTTATCGAACTGTTCAAGTGCAAGATCGGCATTCACCGCAACCTGCGGCGCATGAACCGTTACGGCATCCTCGGCCGCTACCTGCCGGAGTTCGGCTTTATCGTCGGGCAGATGCAGCACGACCTGTTCCACATCTATACCGTCGACGCCCACACCCTCAATTTGATCAAACACCTGCGCAAGTTGCAGTACACCCAGGTGTCAGAAAAATTCCCGCTGGCCAGTAAACTCATGGCCAAGCTACCCAAACCCGAACTGATCTATCTGGCCGGCCTGTACCACGACATCGGCAAAGGCCGGCATGGCGACCACTCTGAAGTCGGCGCGGTCGATGCCGAAGCCTTCTGCCAGCGCCACCAATTGCCGCAGTGGGACAGCCGCCTGATCGTGTGGCTGGTGCAGAACCACCTGGTGATGTCGACGACCGCGCAGCGCAAGGACCTGTCCGACCCGCAGGTGATCCACGACTTTGCCGGGATCGTCGGTGATGAAACCCGCCTCGACTATCTTTACGTGCTGACCGTCTCCGACATCAACGCCACCAACCCGACACTGTGGAACTCCTGGCGCGCCAGCCTGTTGCGCCAGCTCTACACCGAGACCAAGCGCGCGCTGCGCCGTGGCCTGGAAAACCCGGTGGACCGCGAGGAGCAGATCCGCCGCACCCAAAGCGCGGCCCTGGATATCCTCGTGCGCGGCGGCAACGACCCGGATGACGTCGAGCAGCTATGGTCGCAACTGGGCGATGATTACTTCCTGCGCCACACCGCCGGCGACGTGGCCTGGCACAGTGACGCGATCCTGCAACAGCCGGCCGACGGCGGCCCACTGGTGCTGATCAAGGAAACCACCCAGCGCGAATTCGAGGGCGGCACGCAGATCTTCATCTACGCGCCGGACCAGCACGACTTCTTCGCCGTGACCGTGGCCGCCATGGACCAGCTCAACCTGAACATCCATGATGCGCGGGTTATCACCTCCAGCAGCCAGTTCACCCTCGACACCTACATTGTGCTCGACACCGACGGTGACTCGATCGGCGACAACCCGGTGCGCGTGAAAAAGATCCGCGAAGGCCTTACCGAGGCCCTGCGCAACCCTGATGACTACCCGACCATCATCCAGCGCCGGGTGCCGCGCCAGCTCAAGCACTTTGCGTTTGCGCCCCAGGTGACCATTTCCAACGACGCCCAGCGCCCAGTGACCGTGCTGGAACTCAGCGCACCGGACCGCCCAGGCTTGCTGGCGCGCATCGGCGGGATCTTCCTGGAGTTCGACCTGTCGCTGCAAAACGCCAAGATTGCGACCCTGGGGGAACGCGTGGAAGACGTGTTCTTCATTACCGACGCCGACAACCAGCCGCTGTCCGACCCGCAGCTGTGCCTGCGCTTGCAGGAAGCTATCGTGCAGCAATTGAGCGTGAGCCAGGAACCGGGTGTCGAGCTGACCAGACTGACCATTTGATTTTTAACTTCCCAGTGGGCACGGTCCCTGTGGGAGCTGGCTTGCCTGCGATGCGGGCGCCGCGGTGCATCTGGTACACCGCAGCGATGTGATCGCAGGCAAGCCAGCTCCCACAAAAGGCCGCACTCATCTTGATCGAGGCTTACATGAACAACGCCCTGAACCAGCTCCAGCCCTACCCGTTCGAAAAACTGCGCGCCCTGCTCGGCAGCGTTACACCGAACCCGGATAAACGCCCGATCGCGCTGTCCATCGGCGAGCCGAAGCACAAATCCCCGGCCTTCGTAGCCAAGGCCCTGGCGGATAACCTCGACCAGATGGCGGTGTACCCGACCACCCTGGGCATCCCGGCCCTGCGCGAGGCCATCGGCGCCTGGTGCGAACGGCGCTTCAACGTGCCCAAAGGTTGGCTCGACCCGGCGCGCAACATTTTGCCGGTCAACGGCACCCGCGAGGCGCTGTTTGCCTTCACCCAAACCGTGGTCAACCGCGCTGACGATGCACTGGTGGTCAGCCCCAACCCGTTCTATCAGATCTATGAAGGCGCTGCGTTCCTGGCCGGGGCCAAGCCGCATTACCTGCCGTGCCTGGACAGCAATGGTTTCAACCCGGACTTCGACGCCGTTTCGCCAGACATCTGGAAACGCTGCCAGATCCTGTTCCTGTGCTCACCCGGCAACCCGACCGGCGCGCTGATCCCGGTCGAGACCCTGAAAAAGCTCATCGCCCTGGCCGACGAATATGACTTCGTGATCGCCGCCGACGAGTGCTACAGCGAGCTGTACTTCGACGAACAGACCCCGCCGCCAGGCCTGCTCAGCGCCTGTGTCGAACTGGGCCGCCAGGACTTCAAGCGTTGCGTGGTGTTCCACAGCCTGTCCAAGCGCTCCAACCTGCCAGGCCTGCGCTCGGGCTTCGTGGCCGGCGATGCCGATATCCTCAAGGCCTTCCTGCTGTACCGCACCTATCACGGTTGCGCGATGCCGGTGCAAACCCAGCTGGCCAGCATTGCTGCCTGGCAGGATGAGCCCCACGTATTGGCCAACCGTGACATGTATCGGGAGAAATTCGACGCCGTGCTGGCGATTCTCAAGCCGGTGCTGGATGTACAAGCCCCAGACGGCGGCTTCTATCTGTGGCCGAATGTGAAGGGCGACGATGCCGCGTTCTGCCGTGACTTGTTCGTGGAAGAACACGTGACCGTAGTGCCGGGTTCGTACCTGTCGCGCGAAGTCGACGGCTTCAACCCTGGCGCCGGTCGCGTACGCCTGGCGCTGGTTGCGCCGTTGTCGGAGTGTGTGGAAGCGGCGGAACGGATTCGGGACTTCATAAACCGTCGCTGAACACCCCCACGCTGCCCGCACTGTAGATAAAGTGCGGGCAGCGCCACACGATCGACACTGCGCTGCATAAGTAGCCATTTGCTTAAAAACGATAATCGGTGGAATCCTATCAACGACAAGTGCCACTCAATGTTCATTAACGTCTTGAACAATGTAGACATGGCACGATGACAAACCTGAGCACAGCAACTCTCGGTTTCACCTCCACACGCACTCACGACATTGATATATATCAAGCGCCCCCGGATAAATCCCACTCAAGAAAAACCCGCGCTGTTTCAGCACCCGACAAATACTGGCCGCAAAATTCCACGCTGAAGATTGCTGTCTATGATGCCGACGAAGAAGCACTGGAGCACATAAAAAAGGCTGCGAATCTTTGGCTGTCGCATATCAACCTGACCTTTGAATTTGTTTCAGGGGAAGAGGGAGATATACGCATCGCGCTGGACTATGGGGAGACTCAATCAGGCAGCTCTGCACTTGGAACCGACGCGCAAAAAGTGCCCCTCTACTTACCGACCATGGTGTTGCCAAACCCTTACGACAACCCAAGATTCGAAGCCATTGCAGCCCATGAGTTCGGGCATGCCCTAGGGTTGCATCACGAACATAAACACCCCAATAGAACGATTGATTTTAATACGCCAACCATCTACAGGCACTTTAAAGGCCATGGATCGAATGAAGCCATCCATAAAGACATTCTCCAGCGCCTCACTGGAAAAAACGTCGCTGCCTCCAAATACGATAGAAACTCAATCATGCATTACGGCTTCACCAGAGACGAACTATGGAAGCAGCCGGCAATCCCTTGGCCCACCCGATTGACAGAACTGGATAAGTCTTTCATAGCCGAGCAGTACCCCAAACCTTAAGGCACCGCGGTGTGGACAACTACTTCATCACACCCAGATTCGCCTCACTCATATCCAGATCCGCCAGGACCTCGCGCAACACGTCATCACCAATCTGGTGATGACGGCTCAGGCTGTACAACTCCAAGCGCTGCGCGCGCAAGGCCTTGAGGCGCAATTTGCGTTCAAGCAGGTCCATCTGATGCGCCAGTGCCTGGGCTTCGGCTGAATCGTTGAATACTTCCAACTGATGACGGTATTCCGACATCAGCCGCGCCTTTAGCTCGGTCGCGAGTGCTGCCTGGGCGGCGTCTGGGGTTTCGGTTTCGGCAGGCTCGTCCGCTTCCAGCGCGTGGATGGCGGCTACCGCGGTTTTTTTCCACGCCTCACGCACTTCGTTATGGCGCTTTTCATCGGGGCTCTGCTCGATGCCACGCAATAGCAGCGGCAAGGCGATGCAGGCGGCCACCAGCGACAGTAGGATCACGCCGGCGGCGATAAAGATCAGCAGGTCGCGCTCGGGAAAATCCTGGCCAGGCGCCAGCAATAAAGGCACCGACATCACACCCGCCAAAGTGACCGCACCGCGCACGCCACCCACGGTCAATAGCCAGCAGGACCGGGCCGTAGGCACGAGTGTCAGCTCGCTTTTCCCACGCAGCCGCCGTAACAGGCCCGACAAACGCCAGATGCTTTGCACCCAGATAAAGCGCAGCACCACCAGCACCAGGAAGATCGCAACCACATCCAGGCAGCGATACAACAGCGTTGGCCACAGTGTCGGTTCGTGACTGACCACGGCCTTGATTATGTCCGGCAGTTGCAGGCCCAGTAGCAGGAAGATCAGGCCATTAAACGCAAACTCCAGCAGCGACCACACACTGCGGTTGAGCAAGCGCGTGCTGGTCTGGCGTGGCAGCAAGTCGAGCCAGCTTTGCATCATGCCCGCCGCCACCGCCGACAGGATGCCGGATGCGCCCAGGCGCTCGGCCAGCACGTAGGCTGCGAACGGCAGCAGCAACATAAACACCACGTGGGTGGCCGGGTCGTCCCAACCACGGGCAATCATCCAGGCGCGTAAACGGCCGACCAACCAGCTCAGCGCCACGCCTACCGCGAGGCCGCCCACCGCCACCAGCACAAAAGTCAGGCTGGCATCGGCCAGGGAAAACACGCCGGTCAACGCCGCCGCCAGGGCGAACTTGAAGGTCACCAGGCCCGAGGCATCATTCATCAATGCCTCGCCTTGAAGCATATGCATCAAAGGTTTTGGCAGGCGATTTTGGGAAATGGCCGACACCGCCACGGCGTCAGTCGGGGACAATACGGCCGCCAAGGCGAAGGCCACCGGCAACGGGATCGTAGGCAATATCCAATGGATGAAGTAACCGGCACCGACCACGGTAAACAACACCAGCCCCACCGCCAACGTCAGGATCGGGCCTCTGAGCCGCCACAATTCGCGCTTGGGCATGCGCCAGCCATCGGAGAACAGCAACGGCGGCAGGAACAAAAACAGGAACAGCTCCGGGTCCAGCGCCACGTGCAACCCCAGCGTAGGCCAGGCCAGCAAGGCGCCGGCGGCGATCTGCACCAAGGGCAACGGCAGGGGAATAATGCGCCCGACAAGGCGCGAAACGCTGACCAGCATCAGCAGGATAAGAACGGTATAGGCGGTTTGCATAACGCGGGTTTCCCGGACAATCGACTTGCTATGACACCGATCTGGCAACAACTGGCCGTTGAAGTGCCATATTAACCGGCTATGTTACCCGCTTGGCTGCGCAACGGCTTTTGCACATAAGTCGCACTGAATCATCGGCAAGTATGACGAGCGGCACCCAAACCCGCTGGTCGTGGCATAATCCGTGACCTTTAACTTTCATACGTCCAAAGGGGGGCAATTCCTTGACCGTTTCAAGCAAAACCTTGCACCTTTTCGGCATCAAAGCCTGCGACACCATGAAAAAGGCGCGCACCTGGCTCGATGAGCACGCTGTGAGCTATGAGTTCCACGACTACAAAACAGCCGGTATCGACCGCGAACACTTGACCCAATGGTGCAACGAGCACGGTTGGCAGGTGGTTTTGAACCGTGCGGGCACCACCTTTCGCAAACTCGAAGACGAACGCAAAGCCGATCTCGATCAGTCGAAAGCCATTGAATTGATGCTCGCACAACCCTCGATGATCAAGCGCCCGGTGCTCGATCTCGGTGGCAGAACCCTGATTGGCTTCAAGCCAGATAGTTATTCGGCGGCCCTCAAGTAGGCCAGCCTTCCATTTTTGTAGAGGTAACAGCATGTCCAATTCCCTGTTCAGCCTGGGCTTCGGCGTCGGCACTCAGAACCGCCAAGGTGCTTGGCTGGAAGTGTTTTACGCACAACCGCTGCTCAACCCGTCGGCCGAGATCGTTGCCGCCATCGCGCCGATCCTCGGTTATACCGAGGGCAACCAGGCCATTACTTTCACCGTGAGCCAGGCGCTGCAACTGGCTGACGCGCTCAAAGGTGTCGACACGGCCCAGGCCGCGCTGCTCAGCCGCCTGGCTGAAAGCCACACCCCGTTGGTCGCCACCCTGTTGGCCGAAGACGCCGCACTGACCTCCACGCCTGAGGCCTACCTCAAGCTGCACCTGCTGTCCCACCGCCTGGTCAAGCCCCACGGCCTGAGCCTGGCCGGTGTGTTCCCGCAGTTGCCGAACGTGGCGTGGACCAGCCAGGGCGCAATCGACATCAACGAGCTGGCCGAGCGCCAACTGGAAGCACGCCTGCGTGGCGAGCTGCTGGAAGTGTTCTCGGTGGACAAGTTCCCGAAAATGACTGACTACGTAGTGCCGGCTGGCGTGCGTATCGCTGATGCCGCGCGCATCCGCCTGGGCGCCTACGTGGGCGAAGGCACCACCGTGATGCACGAAGGTTTCGTCAACTTCAACGGTGGCACCGAAGGCCCGGGTATGATCGAAGGCCGTGTATCGGCAGGTGTATTCGTCGGCAAGGGTTCGGACCTGGGCGGCGGTTGCTCCACCATGGGCACCCTGTCGGGCGGCGGCAACATCGTGATCAAGGTGGGCGAAGGCTGCCTGATCGGCGCCAACGCCGGTATCGGTATCCCGTTGGGCGACCGCAATACCGTGGAGTCGGGCCTGTACGTGACTGCCGGTACCAAGGTTGCTCTGCTAGACGAGCACAACCAACTGGTCAAAGTGGTCAAGGCGCGCGAACTGGCCGGCCAGCCGGACCTGCTGTTCCGCCGCAATTCCCAGACCGGTGCCGTGGAGTGCAAAACCCACAAATCGGCGATCGAACTGAACGAAGCGCTGCACGCTCACAACTAAGCAGCCACTCGATGCAACTAGCGGGCCCCACACCTGGGGCTCGCTTATACGAGTCTTAAGACCATGCTTGTGCCCTCCCCCTGGCGCGCCGATTTTCCGGCCATCGCCACCCTGCAACGGCAAGACCAGACCTACCTGGACAACGCCGCCACCACGCAAAAACCCCAAGCCCTGTTGGATGCCATCAGCCATTACTACGCCAATGGCGCAGCCAATGTGCACCGTGCCCAGCATTTGCCGGGTGCCCACGCGACCCAGGCGTTTGAAGACAGTCGCAGCAAGGTCGCGCAGTGGTTGAATGCAGGTGACAGCGGGCAGATCGTGTTTACCCACGGCGCGACGTCTGCGCTGAACCTCCTGGCCTATGGCCTTGAGCACTTATTCAATGCGGGTGATGAAATTGTCATCAGCGCCCTGGAACACCACGCCAACCTGCTGCCCTGGCAGCAACTGGCCAAACGTCGCGCGCTGACGCTGGTGGTCTTGCCCCTTGGCGATGATGGCGTGATTGACCTGCAAGCCGCCGCCGAATTGATCAGCCCGCGTACGCGCTTGCTGGCAGTGAGCCAGCTGTCCAACGTACTCGGCGCCTGGCAACCTTTGGAGGTCTTGCTGCCAATGGCCAAGGCCCACGGTGCCTTGACCGTGGTCGATGGCGCCCAAGGCATTGTCCATGGTCGCCACGACGTACAGGCGCTGGGTTGCGACTTCTACGTGTTTTCCAGTCATAAGCTCTACGGCCCGGACGGCGTCGGCGTGCTGTATGGCCGCAACGAAGCGCTGCATCACCTGCGCCACTGGCAGTTTGGCGGCGAGATGGTGCAGCAGGCCGAGTATCAAAGTGCGAGCTTTCGCCCTGCCCCGCTGGGTTTCGAAGCGGGCACGCCGCCGATTGCAAGTGTGATCGGCCTGGGTGCCACGCTGGACTACCTGAACTCACTGGACCAGCCGGCCGTGGTCGCCCATGAAGCAGCCCTGCATGACTACCTGCTGCGCGGCCTGAAAGCACGCAATGGCGTGCGCGTACTGGGCTCGCCCCAGGTGGCACTCGCCAGTTTCGTAGTGGAGGGCGTGCATAACGCCGACCTGGCTCATCTGTTGACCGAACAAGGCATTGCCGTGCGAGCTGGCCATCATTGCGCCATGCCATTGCTCAAGGCCATGCACTTGTCCGGAGCGATCCGTGTGTCCCTGGCGCTGTATAACGACTCCGATGACCTGGAGCGCTTCTTTGAAGCGCTGGATCAGGCGCTGGATATGTTGCGATGAGCTTGCCTGCGGATGCCATCAGCGCGCTTGAGTCGTTTCAGGCAGTAGGCAGTTGGGAACAACGCGCCCGCATGCTGATGCAGTGGGGCGAGCGGCTGCCGGCGTTGACGGCTGACGAAAAGGTTGAGGCCAACCTCGTGCAGGGCTGTGAAAGCCTGGTGTGGTTGGTCGGCCGTTTACAGGACGGCCATTGGCAGTTTGCCGCGAGCAGCGATGCGCGAATGATCCGGGGGTTGGTGGCGTTGCTGCTGGCACGGGTCAATGGGTTGTCGGCAAGTGAGTTGCAGGCGGTTGACTTGCCGGACTGGTTCAATCAACTGGGGCTTTCGCGCCAGCTGTCGCCGTCGCGCAGCAATGGGCTTAATGCTGTACTGCAGCGCATGCAAGAGCTGACCTGTACGCAAAACTAATGTGGGAGCTGGCTTGTGTGGGAGCTGGCTTGCCTGCGCTGCAGGCACCTCGGTCTATCAGTCAAAGCCAGCTCCCACATTTTGTTTTGTGCAGGACAGCTAGATCTGGGTAGGTTTAACCCGCTCCGACGGCCTGCGCACCCCGGCCACAATCTTGTCCACCGCCTTGGTCGCCGCCACCATGCCAAACGTGGCCGTGACCATCATCACCGCGCCAAACCCGCCCGCACAGTCCAGCTTCACGCCGTCACCGACAAAACTTTTCTGCAAACAAATGCTGCCGTCCGGCTTGGGATAGCGCAGCTGCTCGGTAGAGAACACACACGGCACGCTGTAATGGCGGGTCACGGTGCGCGAAAAGCCGTAGTCGCGGCGTAGCGTGGAGCGCACTTTCGAGGCCAGCGGGTCGTTGAAGGTGCGGTTCAAGTCGCAGACCTGGATCAGCGTCGGGTCGATTTGCCCGCCGGCGCCGCCGGTGGTGATGATCTGGATCTTGCGGCGCTTGCACCAGGCGATCAGCGCGGCCTTGGCGTTCACGGCGTCGATGCAGTCGATCACGCAATCGATATTCGGCGTGATGTACTCAGCCATGGTGTCACGGGTCACGAAGTCCGCCACCGCGTGCACCGTGCAATCCGGGTTGATGCCGCGCAGGCGTTCGGCCATTACCTCGACCTTGGGCTTGCCCACGGTGCTGTCCAGGGCGTGCAACTGGCGGTTGCTGTTGCTGACGCAGACATCGTCCAGGTCAAACAGCGAAATCTCGCCCACGCCGCAACGGGCCATGGCTTCCGCCGCCCAAGAGCCCACGCCGCCGACGCCGACGATCGCCACATGGGCCGCTTTCAAGCGTTCCAGGCCTTCAATGCCATACAAGCGGGCGACGCCTGCAAACCGCGGATCTTCTGTGCTCATGACCATTACCCCAAAAACCGGCGCGCATTATGGACTACACAGCGACAAGTTCGAAGCTTCCAGCTACAAGTAAAGAACTTAGAGGGTCTTTCGCTGACTAACGTCCGGCTTTTCTCTGTCTGCTGTACGCTCAGTTAAAGGCCGGTGTAGGATGCGCGCCGTTCGGCGTAGGCCGACACCTCTTTTCGTTCCACACCCTTTGGAACCCGAAATAGCCATGTCATCGCGTAAATTTGGACTCAACCTGGTGGTAGTGCTGGCAATTGCCGCGCTGTTTACCGGCTTCTGGGCGCTGATAAACCGCCCGGTCACCACCCCTAACTGGCCTGAACAGATCTCCGGGTTCTCCTACTCGCCGTTCCAACAAGGCCAGTTCCCGCAGAAAGACCAGTACCCCACCGACGACCAGATGCGCCAGGACCTGGCGATCATGAGCAAGCTGACGGACAACATCCGTACTTACTCAGTCGACGGCACCTTGGGCGATATTCCCAAACTGGCCGAAGAGTTCGGCCTGCGCGTGACCCTGGGGATCTGGATCAGCCCGGACCTGGAACGCAACGAGCGTGAAATCCAGCGCGCCATCGAGATCGCCAACAACTCGCGCAGTGTCGTGCGCGTGGTGGTCGGTAACGAGGCATTGTTCCGCGAAGAAATCACCCCGGAGGCGCTGATCGTGCTGCTGGACCGGGTGCGCGCCGCCGTGAAAGTGCCGGTGACCACCTCCGAGCAATGGCACATCTGGGAAAAGAACCCGCAACTGGCCAAGCACGTCGACCTGATCGCCGCGCACATCCTGCCGTTCTGGGAGTTCATCCCGATGGACAAGGCCGGCCAGTACGTACTGGACCGTGCACGGGATCTGAAAAAGCTGTTCCCGAAAAAACCGCTGCTGCTCTCGGAAGTGGGCTGGCCGAGCAACGGCCGTATGCGCGGTGGCAATGAAAGCTCGCCGGCAGACCAGGCGATTTACCTGCGTACGCTGGTGAACAAACTGAACCGCCAGGGTTACAACTACTTCGTGATCGAGGCCTTCGACCAGCCGTGGAAAGTCAGCGACGAAGGCTCGGCGGGCGCTTATTGGGGCGTGTACAACGCCGCACGCCAGCAGAAATTCAACTTTGAAGGACCGGTCGTCGCGATCCCGCAATGGCGCGTGCTGGCCATCGGCTCGGTGGTGCTGGCGCTGCTGTCGCTGACCCTGCTGATGATCGACGGCTCGGCCCTGCGCCAGCGTGGCCGCACCTTCCTGACCTTTATCGCGTTCCTCTGTGGTTCGGTATTGGTCTGGATCGGTTACGACTACAGCCAGCAATACAGCACCTGGTTCAGCGTCACCGTCGGCATTTTGCTGGCCCTCGGCGCGTTGGGCGTGTTTATCGTATTGCTCACCGAAGCCCACGAACTGGCTGAAGCGGTGTGGACCCACAAGCGCCGGCGTGAATTCCTGCCGGTGGAAGGCGATTCGGACTACCGCCCGAAAGTCTCGATCCATGTGCCGTGCTACAACGAGCCGCCGGAGATGGTCAAACAGACCCTCGACGCCCTGGCCGCCCTCGATTACCCGGACTTCGAAGTCCTGATCATCGACAACAACACCAAGGACCCAGCCGTCTGGGAGCCGGTGCGCGACTACTGCGAAACCCTCGGCCCGCGCTTCAAGTTCTTCCACGTCTCGCCCCTCGCCGGTTTCAAGGGCGGCGCGCTGAACTACCTGATCCCGCATACCGCCAAGGATGCCGAAGTGATCGCGGTGATCGACTCGGACTACTGCGTGTCGCCCAACTGGCTCAAGCACATGGTGCCGCACTTCGCCGACCCGAAAATCGCCGTGGTGCAGTCGCCGCAGGACTACCGCGACCAGAACGAGAGCACTTTCAAGAAGCTCTGCTACGCCGAATACAAAGGCTTCTTCCATATCGGCATGGTCACCCGCAACGACCGTGACGCGATCATCCAGCACGGCACCATGACCATGACCCGTCGCTCGGTGCTCGAGGAACTGGGCTGGGCCGACTGGTGCATCTGTGAAGACGCCGAACTCGGCCTGCGGGTATTCGAGAAAGGCCTGTCGGCCGCGTATTACCACGACAGCTACGGCAAGGGCTTGATGCCGGATACCTTTATCGACTTCAAGAAGCAGCGTTTCCGCTGGGCCTACGGCGCGATCCAGATCATCAAGCGCCACACCGCCAGCCTGTTGCGCGGCAAGGGCACCGAGCTGACCCGTGGCCAGCGCTACCACTTCCTCGCGGGCTGGTTGCCGTGGGTGGCGGATGGCATGAACATCTTCTTCACCGTCGGCGCCCTGTTGTGGTCGGCGGCGATGATCATCGTGCCGACCCGTGTTGACCCGCCGCTACTGATTTTCGCGATCCCGCCGTTGGCGTTGTTTGTGTTCAAGGTCGGCAAGATCATCTTCCTCTACCGCCGTGCGGTGGGTGTGAACTTGAAGGACGCATTCTGCGCGGCGCTGGCCGGGCTGGCGTTGTCACACACCATCGCCAAGGCGGTGCTGTATGGCTTCTTCACCACCAGTATTCCGTTCTTTCGCACACCGAAAAACGCCGATAACCACGGCTTCTGGGTAGCCATTTCCGAAGCCCGCGAAGAGATGTTCATCATGTTGCTGTTGTGGGGCGCCGCACTCGGGATTTACCTGGTGCAGGGCCTGCCGAGCAATGACATACGCTTCTGGGTGGTGATGCTGCTGGTGCAATCGCTGCCGTATGTGGCGGCGCTGATCATGGCGTTCCTGTCGTCGCTGCCAAAACCTGCACCTAAGGTTGAGCCGGCAACCGCTGAGTAAAAACTTGCGCAATGCACTAAACGGCGGCCTCTGGCCGCCGTTTTGCTATAAGATAACGGCCGTTTTACGAGACTTGGCCAGGCCCTGCTTTCTGTGGGAGCTGGCTTGCCTGCTCCCACATCGAACCCTGTTTTATCCACATTCGTCCTGCGCGCCCATTACACGCTTCCCGGAGTTTTCCCATGACGGCCCATGCCGACCTTTCGCCGACCCTTCAACTTGCCATCGACTTGATCCGTCGCCCCTCAGTGACGCCGATTGATGCCGACTGCCAGAAGCTGATGATGCAGCGCCTGGGCGACGCAGGTTTTGCACTTGAGCCGATGCGTATCGAAGATGTGGACAACTTCTGGGCCACCCATGGCAAGCACGAAGGCCCGGTGCTGTGCTTTGCCGGCCACACCGATGTGGTGCCGACCGGCCCGGTGCAGGCCTGGCAGAACGACCCGTTCGATGCGTTGATCGACGAGCACGGCATGCTCTGCGGGCGTGGCGCAGCGGACATGAAAGGCAGCCTGGCGGCAATGCTGGTGGCTTCGGAGCGTTTTGTCACCGACTACCCGGACCACAAGGGCTCGGTGGCTTTTCTGATCACCAGTGATGAAGAAGGCCCGGCGCACCACGGCACCAAAGCGGTGATTGAGCGTCTGGCGGCACGCAAGGAGCGTCTGGACTGGTGCATCGTCGGCGAACCGTCGAGCACCACGCTGGTGGGCGATGTTGTGAAGAACGGCCGTCGCGGCTCCCTCGGCGCCACCTTGACCGTGCGCGGCGTGCAGGGCCACGTGGCATACCCGCACCTGGCGAAAAACCCGATCCACCTGGCAGCACCGGCGCTGGCGGAACTGGCTGCCGAGCATTGGGACGATGGCAACACCTTCTTCCCACCGACCAGCTTTCAAATCTCCAACCTCAATTCCGGCACCGGCGCCACCAACGTGATTCCGGGTGACCTGACAGCAGTGTTCAACTTCCGTTTCTCCACCGAATCCACCGTCGAAGGCCTGCAACAGCGGGTTGCGGCGATTCTGGATAAACACGGCCTGGACTGGCACGTTGATTGGGCCTTGTCTGGCCTGCCATTCCTCACCGAGCCGGGCGCGTTGCTGGATGCTGTCTCGGCCAGCATCAAGGCGATTACCGGCCGCGAGACCAAAGCGTCCACCAGCGGCGGCACGTCCGACGGGCGCTTCATTGCCACCCTCGGCACTCAGGTGGTGGAGCTGGGCCCGGTCAACGCGACGATTCATCAGGTCAACGAACGCATTCTGGCCAGCGACCTCGATGTGCTGACCGAAATCTACTACCAAACCCTGATCAAGTTGCTCGCCTGATGCTCGCGTGCCCCCTTTGCAGCGCACCGCTCAACGCGGTGGATAATGGCGTGGCGTGCCCCGCTGGGCACCGTTTCGACCGTGCGCGCCAGGGTTACCTGAACCTGTTGCCGGTGCAGCACAAGAACAGCCGCGACCCAGGCGACAACCTCGCCATGGTCGAGGCACGCCGCGACTTTCTCAATGCCGGGCACTATGCGCCAGTGGCCAGGCGCCTGGCCGAACTGGCCGCCGAGCGCGCGCCGCAGCGCTGGGTGGACATCGGGTGTGGCGAGGGTTACTACACCGCGCAAATCGCCGACGCCCTGCCCCACGCTGACGGTTATGCGCTGGATATCTCCAAGGAAGCGGTGAAACGCGCGTGCAAACGCAACCCGGCGCTGACCTGGTTGATCGCCAGCATGGCCCGCGTGCCGTTGGCGTCGGGCAGTTGCCAGTTTCTCGCCAGCGTGTTCAGCCCTTTGGACTGGGAAGAGGCCAAGCGCCTGCTCAGCCCCGGCGGCGGTTTGATGAAGGTTGGCCCGACTGCCGGCCACCTGATGGAATTGCGCGAACGCCTGTACGACGAAGTGCGTGAATACACCGACGACAAGCATTTGGCGTTGGTACCCGAAGGCATGAGCCTGGCGCACAGTGAAACGCTGGAGTTCACCCTGAGCCTGATCGAGCCCCAGGACCGCGCCAACCTGCTGGCGATGACGCCCCATGGCTGGCGCGCGAGTGCCGAGCGCCGTGCTGAAGTGATCGAGGCCGCCGAGCCGCTGCTGGTCACCGTGTCGATGCGCTACGATTATTTCGTGCTTCAATAACCGACTTTTAAGTATCCGCGAATGGATTTTCGAATCCCGCAACGAGGAACATCCATGCGCCAACCTGATATCGAGATTTACCTGAAAGACGCCGAGGTCGACTACAAGGCCATCGCCGCCTGGCTGGGCACTGCCCTCGGCCCGTGCACCGACTGGGTCCAGAAAGGCCAGACCTACAAGTGCACGGCCGGCACTGTACCGATCACCTGGCTGCCAAAAGCCGTGGGCAAGTGGAACAGCCTGTACCTGGAAAGCGACCAGACGCCGTGGGATGACGACATCGCCTGCGCCCGCGCCGCCTTTGCCGCGCTGAACGTCGAAGTGCGCTGCGCGCCGGGTACCTGGGTTGAGGAGGAAGGCGAGGAAAGCGCTGATACCTGGATTCGCATCAGTGCTGACGGTGAAGAGCAGATCACCTGGAAAACTGCCTGATCCAAACCGGAAAACCCAATCAATGTGGGAGCTGGCTTGCCTGCGATAGCATCACCGCGGTCCGACTGATAGACCGAGGTGTCTGCATCGCAGGCAAGCCAGCTCCCACAGTTGATTGGGTCGGCAGGACAAGGGTGTTACAGACCCACCACATCCTCAGCCTGCAAGCCCTTCTCGCCGGTCACCACGGCGTATTCCACCTGCTGGCCCTCGGCCAATGAGCGGTGGCCCTCACCGCGAATGGCGCGGTAGTGCACAAACACATCCTTGCCGTCTTCACGCTGGATAAAGCCATAGCCCTTTGCATCGTTGAACCACTTCACATTGCCGGTTTCACGCGTTGCCATCTGTCTTACTCCCACATGCATTTTTATTGTTGAGTCGCTCGCATTGAACTGCCGAGTATAAGACAGGCTCAAAAACGATCAACTCAAGTTTACATCGCTGCTTTTTTGCCGATTTTCGGCGAATACGGCACACTACCCGCCCGAGCACCTGCTCGGTTTTTTCCACTTGAAGCAGCACGCCTATGACCCGCTCCCCGTTCCGCCGTCTGGTGTTTGGCACCTTGCGCCGACTGTTGTACCTCTGGGTTCGCTCGGAGACGATCAATCAGTCGTCCCTAACCCTTAACCTGGACCGCAGCCGGCCGGTGTTTTACGTCCTGCAATCGCCCTCTCTCACCGAATTGGCGGTGGTCGACAAGGAATGCACCAAGGCCGGCCTGCCGCGCCCGGTGCTGCCGGTGTCAGTGGGGTCGTTGATCGAACCCGCCGCGTTCTTCTACCTCACGCCCGAACCCGACTGGCTCGGCCGCCAGGACAAGCGCGGCGCGCCGCCAACCCTGACCCGCCTGGTCAACACCCTGACCGAGCACGCCGAAGAGAATGCACAAATCATTCCGGTCAGCGTGTTCTGGGGGCAGTCGCCCGAAAGCGAGTCCAGCCCGTGGAAACTGCTGTTTGCCGACAGCTGGGCCGTCACCGGCCGCCTGCGCCGGTTGCTGAGCATCCTGATCCTGGGCCGCAAGACACGTGTGCAATTCTCCGCGCCTATCAACCTGCGTGAATTGATCGAGCACAATAAAGGCCACGAACGTACCGTGCGCATGGCCCAGCGCATCCTGCGCGTGCACTTTCGTAACCTGAAGACTGCGGTCATCGGCCCCGACCTGTCTCACCGCCGTAACCTGGTCAAAGGCCTGGTCAACATGCCGCTGGTGCGCCAGGCCATCGCCGATGAAGCCGAGCGCGAGAAAATCACCCCGGAAAAAGCCAAGGCCCAGGCCCTGCGCTACGGCAACGAGATCGCTTCGGACTACACCTACACCGCGATTCGCTTTCTGGAAGTGGTATTGAGCTGGTTCTGGAACAAGATCTACGACGGCATCAAGGTCAACAATATCGAAGGTGTGCAAAAGGTTGCCCAGGGTTACGAGGTGATCTACGTGCCTTGCCACCGCAGCCATATCGACTACCTGCTGCTTTCGTACCTGCTGTTCAAAAACGGCCTGACTCCGCCGCACATTGCCGCCGGCATCAACCTGAACATGCCGGTGATCGGCAGCCTGTTGCGCCGGGGCGGTGCATTTTTCATGCGCCGCACCTTTAAGGGCAACCCGCTGTACACCTCGGTGTTCAACGAGTACCTGCACACCCTGTTCACCAAGGGCTTCCCGGTGGAGTACTTCGTCGAAGGCGGACGCTCGCGCACCGGGCGCATGCTGCAACCGAAAACCGGCATGCTGGCGATCACCCTGCGCAGCTTTTTGCGTTCCTCACGCATGCCGATCGTGTTCGTGCCGGTGTATATCGGCTATGAACGCGTACTCGAAGGCCGTACCTACCTGGGCGAGTTGCGCGGGGCGAGCAAGAAGAAAGAATCGATCTTCGATATTTTCAAAGTGGTCGGCGCGCTCAAGCAGCGCTTTGGTCAGGTCGCGGTCAACTTCGGCGAGCCGATCAAGCTGGCCGAGTTCCTCGACGCCGAGCAGCCGGACTGGCGTGCCCAAGAGCTGGGCCCGAACTACAAACCGGCGTGGCTCAACGAAACCACCAACCGCCTCGGCGAACAGGTGGCACGCCACCTCAACGAAGCCGCAGCGGTCAACCCGGTAAACCTGGTGGCCCTGGCACTGCTTTCGACCACACGCCTGGCCCTGGATGAACAGGCCATGGCCCGCCAGTTGGACCTGTACCTGGCACTGCTACGCCGTGTGCCCTACTCGCCGCACACCACCTTGCCGGAAGGCGATGGGCTGGCGCTGATCAAGCACGTCAAGGACATGAACCTGCTCTCGGAGCAGAGTGACGCCCTGGGCAAAATTGTGTATCTGGATGAGCAGAACGCCGTCCTGATGACCTATTACCGCAACAACGTGCTGCATATTTTTGCCCTGCCGGCGCTGCTGGCGAGCTTCTTCCAGAGCAGCTCGCGCATGAGCCGCGAGCAGATCCTGCGCTTTACTCGCGCGCTCTACCCTTACCTGCAATCGGAGTTGTTTATCCGCTGGTCGCTGGAAGAGTTGGACGCCGTCGTCGACCGATGGCTGGAAGCCTTTGTCGAGCAAGGCCTGCTGCGTTTTGAAAACAACGTGTACCTGCGCCCGGCCCCGAGTTCGCGGCACTTTGTGCTGCTGACGCTGTTGTCCAAGAGCATCGCCCAGACCCTGCAACGCTTCTACATGGCGATCTCGCTGCTGCTTAACAGCGGCCAGAACAGCATCAGCGCCGAAGAGCTGGAAGACCTGTGCACGATCATGGCCCAGCGCCTGTCGATCCTGCATGGCCTGAACGCGCCGGAGTTCTTCGACAAGAGTCTTTTCCGACATTTTATCCAGACATTGCTGGAGCAAGATGTGCTGCGCCGCGACGAGGCCGGGAAATTGAGTTACCACGACCTGCTGGGTGAACTGGCGGAAGGCGCGGCCAAACGCGTGCTGCCTGCCGAGATTCGTCTGTCGATTCGCCAGGTGGCCTTGCATCGCGTCGACGGCGCAGCTGAAGCGCCTGTGGAACCGGCAGAAAGCCGCTAGATTGACTGAGGCGCCGGGCTGTTTCCGGCGCCGTTGAAAAGGAGCTGTACCATGAAAAAGATCATCCTCCTGGGCCTTACCGCCCTGCTCGGAGCCTGCCAATCCATGACCCCAGCCCCCAAGGCCAGCCTCGACGGCGAAGTGTTCTACCTGCAACGCATCGCCTTGCCGCCCGCGGCCACCCTGAGCGTCAGTCTGCAGGACGTGTCGCTGATGGACGCGCCGGCGGTGACCCTGGCCGAACAGAAAGGCCCGGTCAAAGGCCAGGTGCCGCTGCCGTTTCACCTGAGCTACGACCCGGCCCAAATCAAGCCAGGCCACACTTATTCGGTGAGTGCTCGCATCGAGCTGGACGGCAAGCTACTGTTTATTACCACCGAACGCCACGCGGTGCAGCTCGACGGCAAGGACGAACAGCCACTGCGTCTGCGCGTTGATGCTGTCGCACACTGACCTTTCCAGACCATAAGCCCGAACATAAGGAAGCGCTCATGCTCCGTCACTCTCTTCGCCTCACTGCCCTGTGTGCCGGCTTGCTGCTCGGTGCCAACGCCATGGCCCTGGACCTTGGCAGCCTGTCCCAGGGCGACGCCAGCGGCGGTCTCAAAGACGCCCTGACCCAAGGCGCCCAGATCGCCGTGAAACAACTGGGCGTGCCCGGTGGCTTCAGCAACAACCCCGAAGTGAAGATCGGCTTGCCAGGCAAACTCGGCAAAGTCGCCGACAAGCTGAAGATTTTCGGCATGGGTGACCAGGTCACGCAGCTGGAAACCAGCATGAACAAGGCCGCCGAAACGGCCGTGACCCAGGCGCAACCGATTCTGGTCAATGCCGTCAAAAACATGAGCGTGACTGACGCCAAGGGCATTCTCAGCGGCGGCCAGGACTCGGCGACGCAGTACTTGAACAAAAGCAGCCGCGAGCAGATCCGCGCCAAGTTCCTGCCGATCGTCAAGGCCGCTACCGACAAGGTTGGGGTTGCGCAACAGTACAACGCCCTGGCCGGCAAGGCGGCAGCATTTGGCGCAGTGGATGCCAAAAGTGCCAACGTTGAAAACTACGTGACCGAACAGGCGCTGGACGGCTTGTTCAAGATGATCGCGCAGCAGGAAGAAACCATTCGCAAAAACCCGGCGGCCGCGGCCACCAGCCTGGCCAAGAAGGTGTTTGGGGCACTATAAGCTTCTCAAACACACTGGTCCCACTGCGCCAAGGCCGCTTACCACGGGCCTTGGCGCAGTTGTTTCAGGCCAAGCCCCTTAACGATTCAGCGTAAAAAGCGGATAGCTAGGCCTGTAGGGTGAAGGTTGCTCGTAGACCGTGTGCTGCTGTGGATACGGCCTGCCATGGTTGGTCTGGGTTGGATAGGTGTGGCCCACGTTCGGCCGGACTGTATGAGGACGATGTTGGGGATAGTGGTGATTGTTTGTTGCGTGCCCCGACCTATATCCATTTCCAAAATTGTTGCGCGGTGCATTATTGCCCAACAGGGCTCCGAGCAGCGCACTTTTGAAAGCAATTACAGCATCAAAAAAAGCCATGTAACTCTCCATAAACTCATTGAATAGGTCGGACTGCCAACTCAGGGAAGTCCAAACCTGCGCCTGTCCATCAGGCAATTCTGAGTGGAGTAAAAAAGGCAAACGTTCCAAAGGCGCAGACGCCTGTTTGCATCAGGATGTGAGTCAGTGCTACTACGTCAGCGTGAATGACCAGGCGACCGTCACTACCATCAAAATCGCGAAGCTTACGTTAAGTCGTCGACTCCAAACGGGGTGGATGAACAACTTGCGCATCCGGCTGCCTGCAAAAAGCCACAAAAAATCGAATACCACGCAAACCAATAAACAAATAAGCGCTTTTGTGCCCTGCTCCCAGCCCGGCGTCGTGCCCAAGGTGAAACTGCCCAGTAACGCTGCAAACGCGGCATACGCCTTGATATTTGCAACCCCCAGCACAAAACCGGCACCCCAGCCCGGCGTGACCACGGCTTGCTGATCCTGAATGGGCGGTGCCGTACCAATGCGGTAAGCCAACCAAAAAATATAAACAATGGAGATGATCGTCAGTGCCACCGCCAACCCGGGAAAGCTGTGCAAGACCACATACAGCCCAGAAACAACCAACGCCATGGCAATCACTAAACCCAGGGTGATCCCGACAAAAAACTGAAACGAGCGTTGCATGCCATACGCCGCGCCGCTGGCAGCCAGCGCCAGAGTCGCGGGGCCGGGGCTGGCCAGTAAGGCGATAGCTGCGAGGGTAAAGGTGAATATCGCCTGGTAAACACTTAGCGTGACATCAAACATGTGAAGCGCCTCGGTAGCTTTATTCAAAACTTAATGAAACCGCACCGCCTTGTAGTTGTAACTCGACGTTAGCCCCCCTCACAACCACCACGCACTGGACCGCTTTGCACATTCATACACCCATTCAATAAAATTTATAGCAAGTTAAAAACACTCACTCAAACACAGCCGCATCGTTTAGCCGGCGGTAACTTTTGAACGCAGCTGTAATTCGCACATTCAAGAATAAAAAAATAGATGGAAACCTTTTAAAAATCCATTCTTTTGTCAGGGATCTGTGGTATGTAAGATTTTCACGCTATTTCATCAATGTTCGTAAGGTCCATCTAATGAAAAGGCTTACAAAAAACGATCAGACACTCGATGCAATTGATCGCGCGCTGCTGGTCGCCCTGCATCAGAATGCCCGTGCCTCTATCCGCGCGCTCAGCCGGCAGGTGGGATTGTCCGCTCCTGGTTGCAGTGAGCGTCTCAAACGCCTGGAAGTGGCAGGGGTTATAAGTGGGTTCAGCGTAGCGTTGGACGCGCAGGCACTGGGGTTTGCGCTGCAGGCACTGGTGCGGGTAAAACCGCTGACGGGAAATTTTCAAACAGTGGAGCAGCTACTGTCAGACATGCCTGAATGTATTGTCTGTTACAAGATCACCGGGGAAGACAGTTTCGTCTGCCATCTGTACACACATTCCGTTAACCACCTTGATCAAACCTTGCAAAAAATAACGCCGTTGGCCGACACCAACACCTCTATTATAAAAACCGTCGAGAAGAAACTGCCCCTGTTCTAAATAAACAAGTGGGAGACATTCAGGCTTAAACAGCAGTTATCGAATTTCAGGCTTTTCCCACACCCGTCAATACTATCGATACGCCTTCACGCCTCCCGTTATGAACTAGTGCGCCTCCTTCTTAATGCGAAACCATGCCGCATACAGGGCTGGCAAGAACAATAACGTCAACGCGGTCGCCACAATCAACCCGCCCATGATTGCCACCGCCATCGGCCCGAAGAACACGCTGCGCGACAGCGGAATCATTGCCAATACCGCCGCAAGCGCCGTCAGTACAATCGGGCGGAAGCGTCGGACGGTGGCTTCGATGATCGCCTGCCAGGGCGCCAGTCCCGCCTTGATGTCTTGTTCAATCTGGTCCACCAGGATCACCGAGTTACGCATGATCATGCCCGACAGCGCGATGGTGCCGAGCATGGCGACAAAGCCGAAGGGCTGGCGGAACACCAGCAGGAACAAGGTCACGCCGATCAAGCCCAGCGGCGCCGTCAGAAACACCATTGCAGTGCGTGAGAAACTGCGCAGTTGCAGCATCAGCAAGGTCAGCACTACCACGATAAACAGCGGCACGCCGGCCTTGACCGAGTTCTGGCCACGGGCCGAATCCTCGACGGTGCCGCCCACTTCGAGCAGGTAGCCGTCCGGCAGTTCGGCGCGCACGCCTTCCAGGGTCGGCAGGATCTGCTGGACCAAGGTTGCCGGTTGTTCCTTGCCGTAGATATCGGCACGCACGGTCACCGTCGGCAGGCGATTGCGGTGCCAGATGATGCCTTCTTCAAAGCCATATTCGAGGGTCGCAATCTGCGACAGCGCTACGCTTTTGCCGTTGTCGGTCGGCACCGCCAGGCTCGGCAGCAGCGACAACTCGGTACGTTCATGCACGGTGCCGCGTAGCAGGATCTCGATCAACTCGTTGTCCTCGCGGTACTGGCTGACGCTGGAGCCGGTCAAGGAACTTTGCAGGAACTTCGACAGGTTGGCAGTGCTGACGCCCAGCGCACGGGCACGGTCCTGGTCGATATTCAGGTAGACGATCTTGCTCGGTTCCTCCCAGTCCAGGTGCACGTTGACCACGTGGGTATTTTCGCGAACCTTGGCCGCGACCTTGCGCGCCAGGGCACGGACTTCTTCGATGTGCTCGCCGGTCACGCGAAACTGCACCGGGTAGCCCACGGGCGGGCCGTTTTCCAGGCGCGTGACGCGTGAACGCAGGTCGGGGAATTGTTCGTTAAGGGTCTCGATCAGCCAGGTGCGCAGGCTTTCGCGTTCCTCGATGGTTTTGGCCAGTACCACAAACTGCGCAAAGCTGGCGGCCGGCAGTTGTTGGTCCAGCGGCAGGTAGAAGCGCGGCGAACCGGTGCCCACATAGGCCACATAGTTGTCGATGCCAGCATGTTCCTTGAGCAAGGCTTCCAGGCGCTTGACCTGGTCGGCGGTGTTGCTCAGCGAAGCACCTTCAGCCAGTTTCAGGTCGACCATCAGCTCCAGGCGACCGGAGGCCGGAAAGAACTGCTGAGGTACAAAACGGAACAGCGCCACCGAGCCGATAAACAACAACAAGGTCAACACGATCACGGTTTTGCGCCGACGCACACACCATTCGACCAAGCGTCTTACACGTTGATAGAACGGCGTGCCGTAGGGATCAGGCCCATCGGTGCCGTGTTTGGCCGCATGAATCTTCGCCAGGTCCGGCAGGAGCTTTTCCCCCAGGTACGGCACAAACACCACCGCCGCAACCCACGAGGCCAGCAGGGCAATGGTCACCACTTGGAAAATCGAACGGGTGTATTCACCGGTACTCGATTGCGCGGTGGCAATCGGCAGGAAACCTGCGGCGGTGATCAATGTGCCGGTGAGCATCGGGAACGCGGTGCTGGTCCAGGCAAAACTCGCGGCCTTGAGCCGGTCGTAGCCCTGCTCCATTTTGATCGCCATCATTTCCACGGCGATGATCGCATCGTCCACCAACAAGCCCAGGGCCAACACCAAGGCACCGAGGGAGATTTTGTGCAGGCCGATGCCCAGGTAATACATGGTCGCAAAGGTCATCGCCAGTACTAGCGGAATCGCCAGGGCGACCACCATGCCGGTGCGTACACCAAGGGAGAAGAAGCTCACCAGCAGCACGATGGCCAAGGCTTCAGCGAGTACCTGGACGAATTCACCGACGCTGGTTTTCACCGCCGCCGGTTGGTCCGAGACCTTGCGCAGTTCCATGCCTGCCGGAAGGTTCTTCTGCAGGCGTGCGAATTCGCCTTCAAGGGCCTTGCCCAGTACCAGAATGTCGCCGCCGTCACGCATCGCCACGGCCAGGCCGATGGCGTCCGCGCCCATATAGCGCATGCGCGGCGCCGGTGGGTCGTTGAAGCCGCGATGGATTTGCGCCACATCACCGATGCGGAAGGTGCGGTCACC
Organism: Pseudomonas sp. WS 5146; assembly: GCF_012985495.1. Lineage (NCBI taxonomy): Bacteria > Pseudomonadati > Pseudomonadota > Gammaproteobacteria > Pseudomonadales > Pseudomonadaceae > Pseudomonas > Pseudomonas sp. WS 5146. The sequence continues at coordinate 173,732 of NZ_JAAQWL010000002.1, read as the reverse complement.
TACGCGAATCGGGAAGTTACGGATCTCATCGACCGTTTTGAAGTTACCCGAGACGCGCAGTTGCACGCGTTCCGTCGGGGTTTCAAAGAAACCGGCGGTGGAGACGGCGTTCTGCTCCTGCAGTGCCTGCTGCACTGCAGCCAATGGCAGGCCGAGGGTGGCGAGCTTGAGGTTGGACAGTTCGATCCAGATCTTCTCGTCCTGCAGGCCCAGTAACTCGACCTTGCCCACATCCGGCACGCGTTGCAGTTGAATCTGGATGCGGTCGGCGTAGTCCTTGAGCACCGCGTAGTCAAAACCGTCACCGGTCAGGGCGTAGATATTGCCGAAGGTGGTGCCGAATTCATCGTTGAAAAACGGCCCCTGGATATCCGGCGGCAAGGTCTGGCGAATATCGCTGATCTTCTTGCGCACCTGGTACCACAGCTCCGGGATTTGTGCCGAGTGCATCGAATCGCGGGCCATGAAGGTGACCTGGGACTCACCGGGCCGGGAGAACGAGACAATGCGCTCGTACTCGCCCGTCTCCATCAGCTTCTTCTCGATACGTTCGGTGACTTGGCGCGAAACTTCCTGGGCCGTGGCGCCCGGCCAGTTGGTCTTGATGACCATGGCCTTGAAGGTAAACGGCGGGTCTTCACTTTGCCCCAGCTTGGTGTAGGACAACGTGCCGACCACTGCCAGCAGGATCATCAGGAACAGTACGATCTGGCGATTACGCAACGCCCATTCGGAAAGATTGAAACCCATCGGGGACTACTCCTTGGCCGCCAGATTCACTACTCGGTTGGAGCGATCCACCGGGCGCACTTGCTGGCCCTCATGGAGCACATGCACACCCGCCGCGATCACCCAATCGGTGGGGGCCAAGCCTTCAAGCACCGGCACGGTTTTTTCACCGAAAGCACCGATGCGCACCGGCGTTCGTTTGAGCGTGTTGTCCGGCTGTACCCGCCAGACGTAGGACGCACCGTTCTCCGCGCTCAGGGCCGACAGCGGCACGGACAGTGGGACGATGCCATCAGCCTGGATGAAGACGCGGGCGCTCTGGCCCAACTCGGCGGGGACTTTGCCGCCGGTGAAGGCAACGCGTGCAGCGAAGGTGCGGGATTTTGGGTCGGCTGCCGGTGAGAGCTCACGAATGCGCCCGGCAAAACGTTGGTCGGGCTGGCTCCACAACTCCACCGATACCGGTTGGCCGATCTTGAAGCGGCCAAAGCCTTGCTCGGGCAGGCTGATCAACACTTCGCGCTCGCCATCGGTGGCCAGGGTAAACACCGTTTGGCCGGCGGACACCACTTGGCCGACTTCCACCGCACGCTTGGCCACTACACCGTCCTGGGGCGCACGCAGCACGGCATAGCCGGCCTGGTTGCTCGATACGTCGAACTCGGCCTTGATCTGCTTAAGACGCGCTTCACCGGATCGGTAGAGGTTTTCGGAATTGTCGTACTGCGAGCGGCTGACCATCTGACGGTCCATCAGGGTCTTGTAGCGGTCGCGTTCGGCGCGCACCAGGCTCAGGTTGGCTTCGGCGGCGGCAACCTGAGCGCGGGTGGCTTCCAGTTGCAGGCGCACGTCCTGTGGGTCGAGCTCTGCCAATGGTTGGTTGGCCTTGACCCGCTCGCCCTCCTCCACCAAGCGCTTACTGACTTTGCCGCCGATGCGAAAGGCCAGGTCCGGCTCATAACGGGCGCGTACTTCCCCCGGAAAACTGTCCATCGCCAGCGCCGACGGCTGCGGTTGCACCACCATGGCCGGGCGGATGGTGGTTTGGGCCGCTTCTTCATGACCGCAGGCGGTCAACAGGAAGATCAGGCTGACAGGCAACGCAAGGGGCAGGAAAGTACTGCGCATGCTGAAGGACCTTTCGCAAATGGAGCTAGGAATAATTATACTGGCCGGTATGTTATTAATACCAAACTCACCAGTCCAGTATTAAAGGTGAAAATGTCCGACAATCCTGTAAACACCAATAGCCCCGGGCGTCCCAAGGACATGGCAAAACGCCAGGCAATCCTCGAAGCAGCCAAAATCCTGTTTTTGAGCAATGGCTACGCCAGCACCAGCATGGATGCCGTGGCCCTTGAGGCCGGCGTGTCAAAACTGACGGTCTATAGCCACTTCACGGATAAAGAGACCTTGTTCACCGCCGCCGTCGTGGCCAAGTGCGAGGAGCAGTTGCCGGTGATGTATTTCGAGTTGCCCGAGGGCATGCCGGTGCACACCGTACTGCTGAACATCGCGCGCGGCTTTCATCGGCTGATCAACAGCGAAGAATCGGTGAACCTGCACCGCCTGATGATGACCACCGGCAACCAGGACGTGAAACTCTCGCAGATCTTCTTTGAAGCCGGGCCTATGCGCATGCTGCAAGGCATGGAGCGCCTGCTCAGCCGCATTGACCAGAGCGGCGCCTTGAGCATCGACAAACCATTTACGGCGGCTGAGCACTTCTTTTGCCTGCTCAAGGGCACGGCAAATTTCTGCTTGTTGTATGGGTGTGGCGGGCAGCTGAGTGAAGAAGCTGCCGAAGCGCATGTGCAGGAGGTGGTGGGGTTGTTTATGCGGGCGTATCGGCCTTGAGGGTTTGAGCTGCCTGATCGGGCACTATCGCAGGCAAGCCAGCTCCCACCTTTGACTGTGTTTGCAAATCAAAAGGTGGGAGCTGGCTTGCCTGCGATGAGGCCCGATAGAACAACAATGATTCAGGACTTGAGCGCTTTCTTTGGATAGATGTCATACCGGCTGGACTTTCCATCCAACGCATGGCTCGGTTTCGGCCCGTCAATGCACGGCGCCTTGCGCGGGCGCTTGACCACCACGCGGTGGCTGGCCAACGCCAAGGCGGCAGCGAGTAAGGCCGGTGCGTCCGGATCATCACCCACTAATGGGCGAAACAGGCGCATTTCCTTCTTAACCAGCGCCGTTTTCTCACGGTGCGGGAACATCGGGTCCAGGTAGATCACCTGCGGCGGCTCGCCCTCCCAGTTGCGCATCACCTCGATCGAGTTGCCTTTGAGCAACTGCATGCGCGCCACAATCGGCGCCACTTCAAAGTCGTCCGCACCACGGGCCAGGCCGTCTTCGAGCAAGGCGCCGATCAACGGCTGACGCTCGATCAGGCTCATCTCGCAGCCCAGGCTGGCGAGTACGAACGCGTCCTTGCCCAAGCCCGCCGTAGCGTCCAGCACCCGTGGGCGCACCCCTTGGGCAACACCGACCGCCTTGGCGATCATCTGCCCGCTGCCACCGCCGTAGAGACGCCGATGCGCCGCGCCGCCTTCGACGAAGTCCACGCGCACCGGCCCCGGCGCGTCAGGCCCGAGCTGTTGCAGTTGCAGGCCGTGTTCCCCGACTTGCAGGGAAAAGTCCGCCTCCTCCAGCTGCAAAGGCAGGCCAAGCTGCGCGGCCCAGTGCTCGGCGCGGGCCTTGAAACCGTCGGCCAAAGCCTCGACCCGAATGCGGCTGGCCGCTGGTTGTTCGCTCATCAATCGCTACGCTCAAAAATATTAAGGATCGGCAAACAACGGCCGATAAAAACAACAGTCAGGTATTTTGCCAGAGCTGAGCGTCGACCGAGAAAAATGTCAGACATTCTTCCCCTAACCATCGGTGTACTGCCGACCCACAACCACTACGGCCTGCGCAATACTCAAGCGCTGGCTGGGGTGAGCCATGTGTGGCAGGACTTCTTCGCCCGTGCGTTGGCCGAGCAGCTTGGCGATACGCCGGGTGCGCTGGCGGCCAAAGCCCCGGCGCCGAGGGACCCGGCGGTAGAACCCAGCGAAGGCGCCGACCTGTTGTCACAGATCCTCACCCAGCGTGAATGCGACGTACACGACACCGAGGTCGCCCCGCCGGAGCCGCTGTTCCTGCCCATCGCCGAATTTGAAACCGAGCTGCTGCCGCCGCCTGCCACGCCGTTCCCGGCAGAAGAAATCATCGCCCAGCAGCGCCAGCAAAACTTCGAAAGCGGCTGGGTCCGCCCGATTGTGCTCAATGCCGGCAACCCGCCGCCTGAGCCTGGCCCGGCGCCGCAGCCCCAGCCGCTGCACCTGCCGATTGCCGAATTCGAACTAGACCTGCTGCCACCGCCTGCCACGCCTTACCCGGCCGAGGAGCTGGTGGCGCAACAGAAGGCGCTGGACTTCGATTATCACTGGGCGCGCCCGCTGGTCCTCAACAACCTGCGCCTGGCGGCCTGATTCAGTCTTTGAAAAAACCGTTGGCCTGGCTGAACGGCATCTTGCGTTCAGTGAAGGTAAAAGTGCCCAGCTCATACACCTCCTGCGCCGCCCGATAGAACTCGCCATACGCCGCCAGCGCCATGGCTGAGCCGACACTGATGCGGCGCACACCCATTTCGCTCAACTGCGCCACGCTCAGGTTCAAACCACCGGACATCAGTACATTTACCGGTTTGGGCGCCACCGCCTTGACCACCGCGAGCACTTCTTCGGCACTGCGCAAGGCGGGAGCGTAGAGCACGTCCGCCCCGGCTTCGGCGTAGGCTTGCAGGCGGCGAATAGTGTCAGGCAAATCCAGGCGACCATGCAGGAGGTTTTCTGCACGGGCGGTGAGCGTAAAGGCAAATGGCAAGCTGCGGGCAGCGGCGACGGCGGCTTCCACGCGCTCCACCGACAGGTCAAACGGATAGATCGGGTCGACCGCAATGCCCGTGGCGTCTTCGATAGAGCCACCCACAATACCGCTGGCCGCGGCGCGCAGGATGGTCTGGGCGCAGCCTTCGGGGGTGTCGCTGAAGCCGTTCTCCAGGTCAGCCGCCACCGGCAGCGCAGTGGCCCGCACGATCGATGACGCATTGGCCAAGGTGTCTTCAAGGGATAATGCGCCTTCCGCATCCGGTCGCCCGAGGCTGAACGCATAGCCCGCACTGGTCGTGGCCAACGCCTCAAAACCCAGGCTGGCGAGCATGATGGCGGAGCCGGCGTCCCACGGGTTGGGCATCACGAATGCGCGGTCACGCTCATGCAAGGCCTTGAAGGTTTCGGCGCGAAGGGTTTGGGCATCCATGGCTGACTCCTGTCGGAAAAAGGAGCCCTAGAGTAACCCCAGTTGCTCCGCTGCGGGTTCCCGATGCAAGGTTGGCAGCGCTGGCAACCCCGGCAAACGCAGGATCAACTGTTGGTGAAAGCGCAGCGCCAGTTGCGCGGCGAGGCGGTTATCCGAGGTGTGCAGGAACACATAAGGCGTGCGCCCCTCTTCGATCCAGCCAGCAATTTTTTCTACCCACGGGACCAGGAACGGGTCATTGGCCTCCAGTTCCGGATGGCCGATGAAGCGCACCTGGGGAAATAGAGTCAGCGCCGCCGGCCGTGTTGGTACCTTGGGCTTTTTCGATTGGGCGTGCAGCACGGCCGCCGACGTTGAAGTGCAACTGAACAGCGCACGTGGATCGAGGCAAATACGCTCCACGCCACGGTCGCGCAACAGGCGGTTGAGCCTGCGCTCGGCATCGCCCTTGGCGAAGAACTCAGGGTGACGCACTTCCACGGCCAGCGGGCGTTCCAGGCCGTCAATGAAACCCGCCAGTTCGCCCAGGCGTTGCGGCGAAAAGCTCGCCGACAATTGCAACCACAGCGGCGAAACCCGCTCGCCCAAAGGGCTCATCAAGCCGACAAAACTTTCCGCTGCCGGCAATTGCTCGCGCAAATCGCCGCCGTGGCTGATATCTCCGGGGAATTTGGCGGTGAAACGAAAACCCTCAGGCATGATTTCAGCCCAGCGCTGCACCGTGGCGGCCGAGGGGCGGGCATAAAAGGTGGTGTTGCCTTCAACGGCGTTAAAGACCTGGGAATACAGGGCAAGGTAGTCGCTGGAACGGGCATCGGCCGGGTACAGGTACTCGCGCCAGGCGTTTTCACTCCAGGACGGGCAGCCGATGTAGTAAGGCAGGCGCATCAGATGTGGATGTCGAGACCCAGCACTTCCATATCCCATTCGACAAAGCCGGCGGTGGTCAGGTAGCTGGCCAGCGCGGTGGCGACGCTTTTGCTCATGGAACGGGGGAAGACCATGTCTTGCTGACGGGCAGGAAGGCCACTGATGCGTGCAGCGCCAGAACCTTGGGCACTGGGTTGCGACTCTGACTGAACCTCGATGAAGTCCGGCGAATCTTCGACGGACTCGTCTACCGTGACGTTCGCCTTGCGCGGCTTACGCTTGAGTGGGTAGGACTGTGAGGAAAAGCCGTCTATACGCATACATGCAGACTCGGTATCAATGATGGCAATTTAGCGGCACTTTCCGTAGCGCGCAAATGCTCTGGTGATAACTAGAACACATAATTTGTAAAAGGTTTACAAACCGGGGCAAATTCTGACGATTGGGGATTTTTGCTCCAAATTGCCAGCATTTTTGACGTCAAATAATCCCGCGTTCAGCCTTGGTTTGCGCAACTTTATCGCGCAGATAAACCGGTGCAGCCTGGTCGGCCGAAATCGCTTCGCCGCGCTCGAAAGCGAAACGTGCCAGGGTCAGCAAGTCTTCGGCGTGGGGCAACATGGCAGCGTCCTGCCCCGCCAATTGCACAGGGATGCGCTCGCCATAACCCCAGCCAGTACCGGCACCAAACCAATCGCCGCTGGCGTCAGCAGGCAACACCGACGATTCCGGAGGCTGTACGGCTTCCACGCCCACCAGACGCATTTCGCCATCGGTTTCGCGGTAGCAGCCCCAATACACTTCATCCATGCGCGCATCAATCGCCGCCGCCACCTGCGAGGCGCCGTGTTCACGCAATGCACGCTGGGCCAATACCGCAAGGTTGGACACCGGCAACACCGGGCGCTCCAGCGCAAAGGCCAGGCCCTGCACCACACCAATGGCAATACGCACGCCGGTAAAGGCGCCCGGGCCACGCCCGAAAGCAATCGCGTCCACGGCAGACAGCGTGGTGCCCGCCTCTTCCAGCAGTTGCTTGATCATCGGCAACAGCTTCTGCGCATGCAGACGCGGGATCACCTCGTAGTGGCTCGTTACCTTGCCATCGTGCAGCAAGGCGACGGAGCAAGCTTCAGTCGCGGTGTCCAGGGCCAGCAGGGTGCTCATCGGTGTAGGTGTCCAAGTCGAAAAAAAGTGCGCCAGTATAAACAACAACGGCCCGCAAGCGGGCCGTTGTACGCAAAGCCGATCGAAGGATCAGCTCAGTGCTTCAAGCACCTTGGCAGTGATGGATTCTACCGAACCCACGCCAGGGATGTGGCTGTACTTCGGCTTGCCTTGGGCAGCCGAAAGCTTCTGGTAGAAATCCACCAGCGGCTTGGTCTGCGAATGGTAGACCGACAGGCGATGGCGCACGGTTTCTTCGGTGTCGTCCTTACGCTGTACCAGGTCTTCACCGGTCACATCGTCTTTACCTTCAACCTTTGGCGGGTTGTAGACGATGTGGTACACGCGGCCCGAGCCTTCGTGAACGCGACGGCCCGCAATACGCTGAACGATTTCTTCGTCTTCAACTGCGATTTCAACCACAGCGTCCAGCTCAACGCCGGCTTTCACCAAGGCTTCCGCCTGGGGAATGGTGCGTGGGAAACCGTCGAACAGGAAACCGTTCTTGCAGTCTTCCTGGCTGATGCGTTCCTTGACCAGGTTGATGATCAGGTCATCGGAGACCAGGCCGCCGCTGTCCATTACGCTCTTGGCGATCAGGCCCAGCTCGGTGCCGGCCTTGACGGCGGCACGCAGCATGTCACCGGTGGAGATTTGTGGAATGCCGAATTTTTCAGTGATGAACTTTGCCTGAGTACCTTTACCGGCCCCGGGAGCTCCCAGCAGAATGACGCGCATCGATGTGCTCCTCAATTTTTTATAGAGATGACGCTCGGATTCGCCGCGTGGGGCCAATCTCGTAAAAATGTGGGTCCTGGCCGATCAAACGGCCAAAGGCTGATCAAGATACACAGCGGGCTCTATCCATACAAGCCGCCAAAAGTCGCAAGAACCGCGCCCGCCATGCAGTCATAGGTAGGGTATGCCTGAGTGCAACCCCGCCTCCTAAACGCCGACCGCCCGTTTCCGGGCGGCCGTCGTTGTTTATCTGCAAGCCATTGAGAACACGCAGAAAACCTCAGCCAGTGTTGCGCAAACCGGCGGCAATACCGGCTACAGACACCAGCAGCGCCTGTTCCAGAGGGCTGTCCTGCGCCGCCTCCTGCTGGCGCGAGCGTGCCAGTAATTCGGCCTGCAACAGGTGCAGCGGGTCGAGGTAGGTGTTGCGCAGGCGAATGAACTCAAGCGTGTCCGGGCTATGGGCCAGCAGTTGCGACTGGCCGGTCAGGCCAAGTACCACGTCGCACGCCTGCGACAATAGGTCGCGTAAGTGCGCACCCAATGGCAGCAAGTCCGGCTGCACCAAACGCTCGTCATACAGCCGCGCAATATCGGCATCTGCCTTGGCCAGCACCATTTCCAGCATATCAATGCGGGTGCGAAAGAACGGCCATTGCTCGCGCATCTGGCCGAGCAACTCACCTTCGCCACGCTCCAGCGCCTTGCTTAATGCCGCTTCCCAACCAAGCCAGGCGGGCAGCATCAGGCGGGTTTGGGTCCAGCCGAAGATCCACGGAATCGCGCGCAGGCTCTCGATACCGCCCGCACGGCGCTTGGCCGGGCGACTGCCCAATGGCAAGCGGCCCAACTCCTGCTCGGGTGTGGACTGGCGGAAGTATTCGACGAACTGCGGATTTTCCCGCACCACGGCGCGGTAAGCACTGACACCGTCTGCTGCCAATTCATCCATCAGATGCCGCCAGGCCGGCTCAGGTGGCGGCGGTGGCAGCAGCGTGGCTTCGAGCACGGCAGCCAGATAAAGGTTGAGGTTCTGCTCGGCAATGTCCGGCAGGCCGAACTTGAAGCGAATCATCTCGCCTTGTTCGGTCGTACGGAAACGCCCCGCCACCGAGCCTGGCGGCTGCGACAGGATCGCCGCATGCGCCGGGCCGCCGCCACGGCCAACGGTGCCGCCGCGACCATGGAACAACAGCAACTCCACCTGTTGCTCGCGGCAGATATCCACCAGCCGTTCCTGCGCCCGGTACTGTGCCCAGGCAGCGGCGGTGGTGCCGGCATCCTTGGCCGAGTCCGAATAGCCGATCATCACTTCCTGCGGGCCTTGCAAGCGCGCGCGATAACCCGGCAATTGCAGCAGACGCTCCATCACCGGCCCGGCGTTATCCAGGTCGGCCAGGGTTTCAAACAGCGGCACCACGCGCATCGGCCGTTGCACGCCCGACTCTTTAAGCAACAGTTGCACGGCCAGCACATCCGACGCGGCACCCGCCATGGAAATGACATAAGAACCGAGTGATGCAGCCGGTGCGGCGGCGATTTCCTTGCAGGTGTTCAACACTTCGGCGGTGTCTGCCGACGGTTTGAAATAACCCGGCAGCAGCGGTCGGCGATTGGTCAGCTCTTTGCTCAGGAAGCTGATGCGCGCTTCTTCGTCCCAGTCTTCATAACGGCCCAAGCCCAGGTAATCAGTGATTTCGGTCATGGCCGCCGAGTGACGACTGGAATCCTGACGCACGTCCAGGCGCACCAGGAACAAGCCGAAGGTCACGGCACGGCGCAGGCAGTCGAGCAACGGGCCATCAGCGATCACGCCCATGCCGCACTCATGCAGCGACTGGTAGCACAGCTCCAACGGGTCAAGCAGGTCGCGGTTGTTTTGCAACACATCGGCAGGCGCAGGCGTGCTGGCGGTCAGTGAGGTATGCGCCCATTGACGCGTGGCGCGCAGGCGTTCGCGCAGTTGCTTGAGCAAGGCACGGTAAGGTTCGACGCTATCACCGACCTTGGCCTGCAATGCAGGGCTGGCCTGCTGCATCGACAGCTCAGAGGCCAGATGATCGACATCTCGCAGGTACAAATCCGCCGCCATCCAGCGCGCCAGCAGCAGCACTTCGCGGGTGACCGGCGCGGTGACATTCGGGTTGCCGTCACGGTCGCCGCCCATCCACGAAGCAAAGCGGATCGGCGCCGCCTCAAGTGGCAGGCGCAGGCCGGTGGCGGCGTGCAAGGCCTGGTCGGCCTTGCGCAAATAATTGGGAATGGCATGCCACAGCGAATGCTCGATCACCGCAAAGCCCCACTTGGCTTCGTCTACCGGCGTGGGCCGGATGCGGCGGATCTCTTCGGTGTGCCAGGCTTCGGCGATCAGCCGCTGCAAGCGCTGGCGGATCTGCTCGCGCTCGGCGCTGGTGAGGTCGCGGTGATCCTGCAACGCCAGTTGTGCGGCAATCGCATCGTATTTCTGGATCAAGGTGCGGCGCGCCACTTCGGTCGGGTGGGCGGTGAGCACCAGCTCAATCTCCAGGCGCGCCAACTGACGGGCCAGGGACTCATTGCTGTGACCTTCGCTTTGCAGGCGCGCCAGCAACTCCGGTAATACGCGAGACTCGAAGGGCGCTGGTTGCGATTCATCGCGCCGATGGATCAGTTGGTACTGCTCGGCGATATTGGCCAGGTTGAGAAACTGGTTGAAGGCCCGGGCCACGGGCAGCAATTCATCTTCCTGTAACTGATTGAGGCGGGTGCTCAGCTCATCGCCAGCACCTCGTCTGTCAGCCTTGGCGCCTTTGCGGATCTGCTCGATCTTGTCGAGAAAAGCATCGCCGTACTGTTCTCGAATGGTGTTGCCCAGCAGCTCACCCAGCAGGTGAACATCCTCACGCAAGCGTGCATCGATATCACTCATCAGCCAATCTCCAGCCAGAAATCCGGGACGCGCAGGCCTTCCAGAGTGCCGCCCGCGTCAGTTTCTGACAAGACACTTTAAACCTTGCGACTTGCAGCTAGTCTCAACAGTGAGTCGTCGTGTTACCCACGCAGGCGACTGGACACCCATCACCGCCTGCCATCGCGGGCTTATTGAGGTTGCCATGAAAATTCGAGAACTGGCCCAACATTGGGAAGAGAACGCCAAGGGTCGCCTGACCAAAACCGAGTACGCGATCCACTTGGACGTCGAGTCCGCTGCGCGCCTGGCCGCTATCGCCGAGATGTACCCCAAGCGCAGCACCGAAGAATTGCTCGGCGAACTGATCGGCGCGGCCCTTGAAGAGCTGGAAGCGAGCTTCCCCTACATCAAGGGCCAGCATGTGATCGCCACCGATGAAGAGGGTGACCCACTGTACGAGGACGTCGGCCCGACGCCGCGCTTTCTGACTCTGTCACGCCGCTATCTGCATGATTTATCAGCCACCGCCGATAAACAGCAACACTGATAAACATTCGAAACCCCCGTTTAACCCCTGTATTCCGGGCCTCACAGTGGCTCGGAGTACCTCTGCGCAACGCGAAAGTTCAAACTTTTAAACGCTGACCAAACAGTCAGATATTTTTTTAGGCAAATCGCCATCTCCGCTGAACTTTTGAAAAAACGCTCCGGTCACAACCAGTAAGCCATCACTTGGAACGGCCGTTTGAAAAGGGCATTTGGTGCTTTACCGCCGGGCCTGAAACCGCCAACCAATGAAGTGGATTTTGATTTTTTCAGGAGTTATCCAATGGAGTTGAAGACGATGAAGACCAGCACTGCCAAATCCTCGTTTAACCATCTGCGCGGGCTGAAATTGGCCGCGCTGGCAATCGGCACCAGCTTCGTTCTGGCGGGCTGCGCCGGCAACCCGCCGACCGAGCAATACGCCGTGACCCAGTCCGCCGTAAACAGCGCAGTCAGCGCCGGCGGCACCGAGTACGCAGCGGTAGAAATGAAGTCGGCCCAGGACAAGCTCAAAGCTGCCGAACTGGCCATGCATGACAAAAACTACGACAAAGCGCGTCAACTGGCTGAGCAAGCCGAGTGGGATGCCCGAGTCGCAGAGCGCAAGGCCCAGGCTGCCAAAGCTGACCAGGCTGTGAAGGATTCCCAGAAAGCTGTGCAGGAACTGCGTCAGGAAGGCATGCGCCCGGCTGTTATCAAACAGCAATAAGCCGCCGCCACTGATTGCACTGCACCCGATATCGAATTGAAAGGACGACACGACTATGCGTAAACAATTGATGATCCCTGCCCTGCTGGCGATGAGCGTTGCTCTGGCGGCGTGCTCCACCCCGCCGAACCAGAACCTGGAAAACGCACGGACCAACTTCTCGGCCCTGCAATCCAACCCGCAAGCCACCAAGGTAGCGGCGCTGGAAACCAAGGACGCGCAGGATTGGCTGGACAAGGCTGACAAGGCCTACCGCGACAAGGAAGACGAGAAGAAGGTCGACCAACTGGCCTACCTGACCAACCAGCGTGTGGAAGTGGCCAAAGACACCATCTCGCTGCGTGAATCCGAAGCCAAGCTGAAAAACGCCGGCGACGAACGTGCTCGCGCCCTGCTGCAAGCCCGTGATGCACAGATCAAGCAACTGCAAGACAGCTTGAACGCCAAGCAGACTGATCGCGGCACTCTGGTGACCTTCGGTGACGTGCTGTTCGCCACCAACAAGTCCGACCTGAAATCCAGTGGCCTGGTGAACATCACCAAACTGGCTCAGTTCCTGCGCGACAACCCGGACCGTAAAGTGATCGTCGAAGGCTACACCGACAGCACCGGTTCGGACTCGTACAACCAGAGCCTGTCCGAGCGCCGTGCCGCTTCGGTACAACGTGCACTGGCTCAACAAGGCGTGGATATCTCGCGCATCGTGACCCAGGGTTACGGCAAGGAATACCCGGTTGCCGACAACGGCAGCGTTTCGGGCCGTGCCATGAACCGCCGCGTTGAAGTGACCATCTCCAACGACAACCAGCCAGTCAAGCCACGCTCTTCCGTTGCTAACTGATTGATTGACGCAGGATGAAAAAACCACCGGAAACGGTGGTTTTTTTTGCTTCAGAATTGGATCTGACGGTTGCTGTCGTCGCCGCCCGCCAACTCGAACTCCGTGCGCCGCCTGGTTTCGTCCTGCTCCTTTTGGGAAAGCTCTGCGTCCCACTCGCTGAACTCATCCAAACTTTGCTGCGCCCGGGCCATATCCAACATCCTGTCTATCGCAGCAATATTCACCGTAACTCTCCCTTGGCTGGCCATTCATAAGTTATCCATCAGCAGCGCTGACAAGCCCTTAAGTGGCATCCTACGGAATACGGTTCCAGATATTTCAGTATCGCTGCATTGAAGCGCTTTACTCTTGAAGTTGCGGGGTTTCCTGGCCCATGCAACGCACGGCTTGTTTCTTGTTATTGACCAGTACGCCGCTCAAGCCTTTCTGTTCGGTATCAAACATCACCAATACGCCATCAATGCATTGCGCCACCTGCGCAGCCGGAGTCAGCGAGACCTTGTAGTCCTCGCCCGGCACGGTCTTGAGCATGGTGAAGTCGCTGAGCAACAAGGCATCTTCCGGCTTGGCGAAGTGCAAGTAGCCGTAAAACCACAGGCAGCCGACGGTGCCGATGATGGTGCCGATGCCGGTGAGGATCAGCGGGATCATGTTGCGTTCTTCGCTCATTGCGGGCTCTCTGATGAATCAACTTTAGGAATAGGGTAATTCGGTATCTCGCCCAGGCGGCGCAGGCCATTGAAGTACTGCGGGTCGTCCAGATAGCGCAGCATCACGGTTTGCCAGGTCTTGTCGGCGAAGGTCTGCACATGGCCGCCACGGGTCAACTGCAACACCCTCGGCGGCGGCGCGGCCTGATACAGGCGAATGCCGTTGGCCACCGGCACAATCGGGTCATCCAGGCTATGGAACAGCAGCTTGGGCACGCCGGTAAGCTGGGGCATGGCATTGATCGCACTGTCGGCGTCGGGCACCAGCCACGACAGCGGCACCTGAAACGGCCATGTTAACCAGGAGGTGCTGAGGGCGAATTGTCCTACATCACGATAACTGGCGGGCACGCCGTCCAGGACCAGGGCCTTGAGCTGGGCTTGGCGCTGCGGGTGTGCCGCCAGGTAATGCACCGCCAGCGCACCGCCCAGGCTCTGGCCCAACACGATCAGCGGCTGGCCTTGGGTTTCAGGGGCCTTGTCGATCCAGCCGAATGCGGCATCGATGTCCTGATACACCGCCGGCAAGGACGGCTTGCCTTCAGACAGGCCATAACCGCGATAGTCCAGCAACAGCACTTGATAGCCCTGCTCCGGCAACCACCAGCTGCCACCCAGATGCCAGGCCAGGTTGCCGCCATTGCCGTGCAGGTGCAGCACCGTGCCTTTGAGCGGCACACCGGGTTTGGCCGGCAGCCACCAGGCATGCAGCTTTACGCCGTCGGCGGTGGTGAGGGTGACGTCGCGATAGGCCAGGTGGGCTTTTTCCGGCGTGAACGGCAGGCCGGGTTCGGGGTAGAACAGCAGTGAGCTGCAGCCGTTTAAAGTGAGTAGCAGGCAAAGAATGCCGAGGATTCTCATCCGTTGAAGCCTCGCTGATAGGTTGTACTCATTTCTCAAGAACCAATGAGATCAAATGTGGGAGCTGGCTTGCCTGCGATAGCGGTCTTTCAGTTAAAACAGCGGTGACTGATACACCGCTATCGCAGGCAAGCCAGCTCCCACCTTTTTGATTCGGTTGTGTCAGGGAAATCTCTACAGGATATTCGAGTAATCCGCCTCGATCCGGTCCAGGCTCAGGTGGTTGAGGAAGTTGGAGAAGCACATCCACGCCGCCAGGGCGTTCATGTCGCGAAACTGCTCGGGCAGGTACTTGGGTGGCACCACCAGGCCTTCGTCGACCAGTTGGCGCAAGGTGCGCATGTCTTCCAGGGTGGTCTTGCCGCAGAACAGCAGAGGCACTTGTTCCAACTTACCTTTGCGCACGGCCAACTGGATGTAGTTGTAAACCATGATAAAGCCCTTGAGGTAGGACAAATCCTTGGTAAACGGCAGACCGGTCGGCGTCGAACCACGGAACACGCGGCTGGCATTGCCGTAGCTTTCGGCCATCTCAAAGCCTTGCTCGCGGAAGAACTCGAATACCTGCAGGAAGTCGGCGCCCTCTTCGACCATATGGATGGCACGGGTGCGGTTGGTCAGTTTGCGCAGGCGACTGGGGTAGGAGGCAAAGGTGATGATCTCCATCAGAATCGCCAGGCCTTCCTGGGTCACCGTTGACGAGGGCGGCCCTTTGGACAGAAAGGTGCAGATCGGCTGGTTCTGGCCATTGAGCGTGGTGCCGACGTGCACCAGGCCTTCGTGCACTTCCAGCGCGCGCACATCACGCTCGTTGAACATCGCGTCGGCGCGGATCTTGATGTAGTCGGCGCCCGCCGCCGCATCGGCGACGATACCGTCGGACTCGAAGACGCGGATGGTCTCTTCGGCCTCACCGAACACCTTATTCAAACGGGTTTGCAGCAAGGCCACGGCATGCTTGGCCGTGAGCGTCTTGGCTTCGTCCTTGAGGTCGCCACGGCCGTCGATCTGGTTGAGGTAGTCAGACATCATCAGGCCCAGGTCGGCCAGCGTCGGGTCACCGGCGTGGAACGCGTCCGAGGCGGCGCCGTAGAGTTCCTGGGAAATCAGGCCGAAGTCCTCGGTGCCCCGCGCTTCGAGCATGCGCACCACCATGCGGTACTCGCGGCACATGCGGCGCATGATCTGCCCCACCGGGCTGAACTGGCCGAGACGACGGGTGATGTCGCGCTCGATGTTCTGGAACTCCAGCTTCACCGCGCTGGAGTCAAACGACAGCGGCCGGCCCAGGTAGTAATCGCGGTCCACGGCCGGCATGGCCTTGCCCTTGGCCTTGAGAAAGCCCTGGCGAATGTTCTCGTCCCACTTCACGGCGTCGAGGACGCGAATCGGTGTTTGTGCCAGCACAATGCGATCGGACAAGGTGCGTATCGTCTGCTGGTAATCGTCCACCCGGTGCTTCCTCTTTAAACGTTATTTGCCCGCGCGCCGGTAGCGCACGGCTTCAACGAACACATCGGCATTGGCCGGGTCATCCAGATAGGCAAATACCTGGTCCATGGGGCTGTCGACCCGCACGCCGTCACCTTCGACGGTTTCCACGGTGCTGCCGCGCAAAGCATTTTGGCCTATGGCTTGATGGATCTGCTCAAGGTCGAGGTTGTAGACCACCAATTCACGCGTTTTGTCGCCCTTACCTTCAAAGTCAAAACCGGCCAGGAAGTAATTGCCACCCAAGGCCGCCGGCAACGGCGCAGAAAGGTACCAGCGGTTGCCATGGCGCGACACCGTAAACAGGTACTCATCACGCTGGCCCGGCTTGGCTTTAGGGTAGCTCACGGCCTTGTAATGCTGCTGATCGACACGGGTGATCTGCAGATTCAGCGGTTCGCCCCAGGCGTTTTTACTTGACCAGTGGCCGAGCAAGGCGTCGGGCGCGGCTTCACTGGCCGGCAGCGGGTCCTTGAAGGTGACCAGGCAACCGCTGAGCAGCAGGAACGACAAGGCGATTGCAATGACACGCCAGGCTTTCATTGGGCACCCCATCAAGTGTGGGAGCTGGCTCCCACATAAAGCAGATTGCGCACGGGGCTAGACCGAGGCCAACACCAAATGCATGTAACGCTTGAGAATCTCAAGCATCTCTTCACCCGTCAGAGGCTCAGGGCCGCCGAGCAGGCCCTGATATTCCATCCGACCGATTATCGCCGTCAACACTCTGGCATCCTGTTGCGGCTCGCGGGAACCCAATACCTGGAAAAACTGCCCGGTGCCCTGCAACAGAATCTGCTGGTGCGAGCGCACCAGCTCAGCCAGGCGCGGGTTAAGCAAGGCTTCCTGGCGAAAGGCCTGTTCGGCCATCAAGTGTTCGCGGCGATTGGTCAGTTGGCGCATCACGTAGTCGGCGGTCAGCCGTGCAATGTCATCGGCCAGTTGTGAGCGTGACTGCGGGCTGCCATCGCCATAGGCGACCATCTCGCGCAGCAGGCCTTCATTGCGCACCCACAGCTTGCCCATGAAGGCAGCGCTGCGCTCCACGTATTGGGCGAAGGTATCGGTGAGCAGGTCATCAATGTCCTTGAAGTAATAGGTGGTGGCCGACAACGGCACGCCGGCCTCTGCTGCCACCGCGCGATGGCGCACACCGCGTACCCCATCACGCACGACGATGCGCATGGCCGCATCGAGAATGTCTTGCCGGCGTTGCTCGCTGCCTCGACGGCTGGCCTTGCGGCCCTGGTACTGGACACTATCAGCCACGGCAGCAGCAATGCCGGCGGCGCCTTCTTGAGCCATTACGCGGTTCACGACAGATCTTCCTTTAATGAGTTATGCGGAGCGTCACGGGCTGCATTCCTGTGCAGAGCCTGGGAACGCTCAGCGCGTGCCTCTTGGCGCCGTTCTGCTGACGGCTGAATTCGTCACACAAAAAAGCCGCCTTATAAAAGGCGGCTTCGGATTTCGCTACGGTTATGCTTGTGGCCGCATGTGCGGGAACAAGATCACATCGCGGATCGACGGCGAGTTGGTCAACAACATCACCAACCGGTCGATACCGATACCTTCACCGGCGGTCGGCGGCATGCCGTATTCCAGGGCGCGAACGAAGTCGGCGTCGTAGTGCATCGCCTCGTCGTCACCGGCGTCCTTGTCGGCCACCTGGGCCATGAAGCGTTCGGCCTGGTCTTCTGCATCATTAAGCTCGGAGTAGGCGTTGGCGATTTCGCGGCCGCCAATGAACAGCTCGAAACGGTCGGTGACGTTCGGGTTGTCATCGTTGCGACGTGCCAGCGGCGACACTTCGAACGGGTACTGGGTAATGAAGTGCGGCTGTTCCAGCTTGTGCTCCACCAGCTCTTCGAAAATCATCACCTGCAGTTTGCCCAGGCCTTCGAAGCCCAGCACCTTGGCGCCAGCTTTCTTGGCGATGGCGCGGGCCTTGTCGATGTCGGTCAGGTCGTCAGCGGTCAGCTCAGGGTTGTACTTGAGGATCGAGTCGAACACCGACAGACGCACGAACGGCTCGCCGAAGTGGAACACCTTGTCGCCGTACGGCACGTCAGTGCTGCCCAGTACCAGCTGCGCCAGCTCGCGGAAGAGTTCTTCGGTGAGGTCCATGTTGTCTTCGTAGTCGGCGTAGGCCTGGTAGAACTCCAACATGGTGAATTCAGGGTTGTGACGGGTCGAGACGCCTTCGTTACGGAAGTTGCGGTTGATCTCGAACACTTTCTCGAAGCCGCCAACCACCAGGCGCTTGAGGTACAGCTCCGGCGCGATACGCAGGAACATTTCCAGGTCCAGCGCGTTGTGGTGAGTCTCGAACGGTTTGGCTGCGGCACCACCGGGGATGGTTTGCAGCATCGGCGTTTCCACTTCAAGGAAGTCACGCGCCATCAGGAAGCTGCGGATGTGCGCAATCACTTGCGAACGCACGCGGAAGGTCTGGCGCACGTCTTCGTTGACGATCAGGTCGACGTAGCGCTGGCGATAGCGCTGCTCGGTGTCGGTCAGGCCGTGGTGCTTGTCCGGCAGCGGGCGCAGCGACTTGGTCAGCAGGCGCACGCTGGTCATTTCAACGTAAAGGTCGCCCTTGCCGGAACGCGCCAGGGTGCCTTCGGCGGCAATGATGTCGCCCATGTCCCAGGTTTTCACCGAGGCCAGGGTTTCTTCAGGCAGGGTTTTACGGTTGACGTACACCTGAATGCGACCGGTCATGTCCTGGATCACCATGAACGAGCCACGGTTAAGCATGATGCGACCCGCCACCTTGACCGGGATTGCAGCCTCTGCCAGCTCTTCCTTGGTCTTGTCCGCGTACTGTTTCTGCAAGGCATCGCAGTAGTTGTCACGGCGAAAGTCGTTCGGGAAGGCATTACCCTTGGCGCGCTCGGCAGCAAGCTTTTCCTTGCGCAGGGCGATCAGGGAGTTTTCTTCCTGTTGCAGGGCTTGCGGGTCGAGTTGTTGGTCGCTCATGTCTTTTGAAATTCCATCACAGGTTCGTTGCCCCCACCGGTGGCAGGGGACTTAAGGTCTTGGCTGACGGTTTACAGCCCCGATTTCAAGCTGGCTTCCAGGTATTCGTCGATATCACCGTCGAGCACCTTGTCGCAATCGCTGCGTTCGATGTTAGTGCGCAGATCCTTGATCCGCGATGCATCAAGCACATACGAACGGATCTGGTGGCCCCAGCCGATATCCGACTTGGTGTCTTCCAGCGCCTGGGAAGCGGCGTTGCGCTTCTGCATTTCCTGCTCGTACAACTTGGCCCGCAGCATTTTCATGGCGGTGTCCTTGTTGGCGTGCTGGGAACGTTCGTTCTGGCAGCTGACCACGGTGTTGGTCGGTACGTGGGTAATACGCACCGCCGAGTCGGTGGTGTTTACGTGCTGGCCACCGGCACCGGAGGAACGGTAGGTGTCGATCCGCAGGTCGGCCGGGTTGATCTCGATTTCCACCTTGTCGTCGATCTCTGGCGAGACGAAAACGGCGGAGAACGAGGTATGGCGACGGTTGCCGGAGTCGAACGGGCTCTTGCGCACCAGGCGGTGTACGCCGATCTCGGTCCGCAACCAGCCAAAGGCGTATTCGCCCTTGATGTGCACGGTCGCGCCTTTGATACCGGCGACTTCACCGGCCGACAGTTCCATGATGGTGGCGTCGAAACCGCGTTTATCCGCCCAGCGCAGGTACATGCGCAGCAGGATGTTGGCCCAGTCCTGGGCCTCGGTGCCGCCGGAACCGGCCTGGATGTCCAGGTAGGCGTTGTTCGGGTCCATTTCGTGGCTGAACATGCGGCGGAATTCAAGCTTGGCGAGGTTTTCCTCGAGACGGGCCAGCTCGGCGACGACATCGCCCACTGCGCCTTCGTCGTTTTCTTCGACGGCCATGTCCAGCAGGTCGCGGCAATCGCCCAGACCGGTGTTCAACTCGTCGAGGGTGTCGACGATCTGCGCCAGCGCAGCACGCTCGCGGCCCAGTTCCTGGGCGTATTCAGGTTTGTTCCAGACAGCCGGATCTTCAAGCTCGCGATTGACTTCGGTCAGACGCTCATGCTTTTGATCGTAGTCAAAGATACCCCCGAATAGTTTCGGAGCGCTCGGACAGGTCCTTGATGGTGTTAAGGATCGGGTTGATTTCCATGGCGGGCAGCACTCGTTGGCGAACTTTTGAAAGCCGACGAGTATAACGACAAACCGGCGCTAACGGCAGCCCGCTTGGCGAAAAGGCGGGGTTGTTGACGATCTCCAGAACGATTGAGATCAAATGTGGGGGCTGGCTTGCCTGCGATAGCGGTGTATCAGGTACAGATGTGGTAACTGACAGGCCGCTATCGCAGGCAAGCCAGCTCCCACAAGGGTTCGGCGGTGTTCTGCTTACTCGATACCGACCTGATTGCGCCCGTTATGCTTGGCCGTGTACAACCCCTTGTCCGCCGCCATGATCAACTGCCGACAATCCGTACCCTGCAACGGCGTCATGGTCGACAGGCCGATGCTGATAGTCAGGCTCGCCCCTTCTGCCGGGGCAATGTGCGGGATCTTCAGCCCCGCAACCGCCATGCGCAGCTTCTCGGCCACCAGGCGCGCACCGCCCGGCGAAGTATTGGGCAGCACCAACGCAAACTCTTCACCGCCGTACCGCGCCGGCAAGTCCGAAGGTCGGCTGCTGGCTTCACGGATGCTCGCGGCGACTTTGCGCAGGGCTTCATCACCTTCGACGTGGCCAAAGCTGTCGTTGTAGGTCTTGAAGAAGTCCACATCGATCATCAACAACGACAGCTGGGTCTGGTCACGCATGGCACGGCGCCATTCCAGCTCCAGGTATTCGTCAAAGTGGCGGCGGTTGGACAGCCCGGTGAGGCCATCGGAGTTCATCAGCCGCTGCAGCACCAGGTTAGTGTCCAGCAATTGCTGCTGGCTCACACGCAGCGCGCGATAAGCCGCATCGCGCTGCAACAGCGTCATATACGAGCGCGAGTGATAGCGAATGCGCGCCACCAGCTCGATGTTATCCGGCAGCTTGACCAGGTAATCATTGGCCCCGGCCGAAAACGCCGCGCTCTTGATCAGCGGGTCTTCCTTGGTCGAAAGCACGATGATCGGGATATTCGCCGTGGCCGGGTGGTTGCGGTATTCGCGCACCAGTGTCAGGCCATCAAGACCGGGCATCACCAGGTCTTGCAGGATCACCGTCGGTTTGATGCGGATCGCCTGGGCAATCGCCTGATGCGGGTCGGCGCAAAAGTGAAAGTCGATGTTTTCTTCGTGAGCCAGGCCGCGCCGCACAGCTTCGCCGATCATGGCCTGGTCGTCGACCAGCAACACCATGGCAGCGTTTTCGTCGGTCTTGATGTCGTCGATCTGTAAATCATTCATGTGCAGTCACCTGAATTACTTTCCTGCAAGCCGGCACTGCGAGAGGTCTTGATCATTTTGCAAATACCTCCAGCAATCGGGGCGCAATTCTGTCCAGTGGGCGGATTTCAACAGCAGCATCAATCGCCGCCGCCGCTTTTGGCATGCCATACACCGCACAGCTCTGCTGATCCTGGGCGATGGTCAAATATCCTTGTTCACGCAGTATCTTGAGGCCCTGAGCCCCGTCGCGCCCCATGCCGGTCAGCAGTACGCCGACGGCATCACCATTCCAGTGGCTGGCGACGCTTTCGAAGAACACGTCGATGGAAGGCCGGTAAATCTCGTTCACAGGCTCCGCGGTATAGGCTAGCGTGCCATTTTTCAACAGGCGAATGTGGTGGTTGGTGCCAGCCAGCAGCACCACGCCGTTTTGAGGCGGTTCGCCCTCGCGTGCCAGGCGCACCGGCAGGCCGGAGGCGCTGCTCAGCCATTCGGCCATGCCGGCGGCAAACACCTGGTCCACATGCTGCACCAGCACAATGGCGGCGGGAAAGTCGCGGGGCAAACCCTTGAGCAGGATTTCCAGCGCGGCCGGGCCGCCCGCAGAGGAACCAATCGCCACCAGCCTCTGACGTTTGCCAGTGGTGCGCGCCGGCGCGGTTTCGGCGCGTACACGACTGCCACGCTGGCCGATCAGCCAGCCAATATTGAGGATTTTGCGCAGCAACGGCGCCGCCGCATCCTTGGGGTTGCCCACGCCCAGCGCCGGAGTGTCCACCACATCCAGGGCGCCATGGCCCATGGCTTCGAACACGCGACTCATATTCGCTTGGCGGTCGACGGTCACCAGCAGAATAGCGCACGGGGTCTCGGCCATGATCTGCCGCGTGGCCTCCACGCCGTCCATCACCGGCATGATCAAGTCCATCAGGATCAGGTCCGGGGTCAATTCGGCGCAGCGCTGCACAGCTTCCAGGCCATTGCTGGCCACCCACACAACCTCGTGGGCCGGCTCTAAACTCAACGCGCGGCGCAAGGCCTCTACCGCCAGGGGCATGTCATTGACGATCGCAATCCTCATGCCCGGGCGCCTCCAATCAGCTCCATCACGGCATCCAGCAACGCATCGTCATGGAAACTGGCCTTAGCTAGATAATAGTCGGCGCCGGCGTCCAGTCCACGGCGCCGGTCTTCTTCGCGATCCTTGTACGACACCACCATCACCGGCAACGATTGCAGGCGACTATCACGGCGCAAGAGTGTGACCAATTCGATCCCGTCCATACGAGGCATATCAATGTCAGTGATCAGCAGGTCGAAGTCTTCGGAGCGCAGCGCGTTCCAGCCATCCATGCCATCGACCGCGACCGCCACTTCATAACCACGATTAAGCAACAATTTGCGTTGCAGCTCACGCACGGTGAGCGAATCGTCCACCACCAGCACGCGTTTGCGCGGTGCTTCGGTCGCCTGCTGGCTGCGCCGTGCGATGCGTTCCAGGCGCCCGGTGTTGAGCAATTTATCCACCGAACGCAGCATGTCTTCGACGTCGACGATCAACACTACCGAGCCGTCGTCCAGCAAAGCACCGGCGGAAATATCCTGGACCTTGCCCAGGCGGTCATCCAGCGGCAATACCACCAGGGTGCGCTCACCGATAAAACGCTCCACCGCAATGCCATACACCGCATCGCGCTCGCGGATGACCACCACCTTCAAGGTTTCGTCATTGCTCTGCCCCGGCGGGCGCTGCAGCAACTGGCTGGCGGCCACCAGACCGACATGCCGGCCTTCGTGCCAGAAATGCTGGCGCCCTTCCAGTTGCACAATGTCATTCGGCGCCAGGTCGCACATGCGTTCGATGTGCGCCAGCGGGAAGGCATAGGCTTCCTCGCCGACCTCCACCACCAGGCTGCGCACCACCGACAGGGTCAACGGCACTTCCAGGTGGAAGCGGCTGCCCTGCCCCGCCGTCTGCTCCAGCACCACGGCGCCACGCAGTTGGCGGACCATGTGCTGCACCGCATCCAGGCCGACGCCGCGCCCGGACACTTCGGTGACCTTGTCGCGCAGGCTGAAACCCGGCAGGAACAGGAAAGTCAGCAGCTCTTCTTCACTCAAGCGCAGCGCGGTTTCCAGCGGTGACAGGTGCCGGTCGACGATGGTGCCACGTAGACGCTCCAGGTCGACACCATTGCCGTCGTCGCTTAACTCCAGCACCAGCAAACCGGCTTGATGGGAGGCGCGCAGGCGGATCAAGCCTTCGGCGGGTTTGCCCGCCAACACCCGCTGCTCGGGCATTTCGATGCCGTGGTCGACGGCATTGCGCAATAAATGCGTGAGCGGCGCTTCGAGTTTTTCCAGTACGTCGCGGTCGACCTGGGTCTTTTCACCCTCGATCTCCAGGCGCACCTGCTTGCCGAGGCTGCGGCCAAGGTCACGCACCATGCGCACCTGGCCGGCGAGCACATCGGCAAACGGTCGCATGCGGCAGGCCAGCGCGGTGTCATAAAGCACCTGGGCACGCTGGCCGGCCTGCCAGCCGAACTCATCCAGTTCGGCGGTCTTATCCGCCAGCAACGCCTGGGCTTCACTCAACAGGCGGCGCGTGTCGGCCAGGGCTTCCTGGGCTTCCAGGCTCAGGTTAATGGCCTTGAGTTGGCCATCGAGCGTGTCCAAGGCGCGCGCGCTGTTGCTTTGAATGCGCTTGAGGCGCTGCAGGCTCACCAGGTAAGGCTTGAGCCGCTGGGTCTCCACCAAAGATTTACTCGACAGGTCGAGCAGGCTGTTCAAGCGCTCGGCGGTGATGCGCAGCACGCGCTCCCCGCCTTCGGTCAGGCGTTTGTTCGGGCGCGGCAGGTCAGTGCTGACCGGCGGCACAGGCTCTGGCTCAGGCTCCGGCGGCAACGCTTCAATCACCGGCGCAGGTTCGGGAGCGGCGGGGGCTGGTGTGGCGTTGACAATCGGCTGCGACGGATCCAGCAGGCGTTCCATCAGCGCTACATAGCCTTCAATGTCCGCTGGCCCGACATTATTGCCCGGCGTGGCGATGCGCATCAGCAGGTCGGTGCCCTGCAGCAAGGCGTCGATATGCTCAGGTTGCAGGTACAGGCGGTTTTCCTGGGCGCTGACCAGGCAGTCCTCCATCACATGGGCCACGCTGACCCCGGCGTCCACGCCGACAATCCGCGCCGCGCCCTTGAGCGAGTGCGCGGCGCGCATGCATGCCTCAAGCTGGTCAGCCTGGGTGGGGTTGCGTTCCAGGGCCAGCAGGCCCGCGCTCAACACCTGGGTTTGCGCATCGGCTTCCAGGCTGAACAGTTCCAGCAGCGAGGCATCGCGCATCTGGTCGGGGGTCATGTGAGGCTCCGGGTCACGGCAGACAACAATTGCGCCTCGTCCAGCCAACGCAGGCTGCGGCCTTTCCACTGCAACACGCCTTGGGTAAAGCGCGCGCTGGCCTGGGTGCCGGAAGCCGACGCGGCCTTCAAGGTGCGCTCATCGATGGCATGGATGCCGTCGACTTCATCCACCGGTACCACCACCGGGCCGTCCTGGGCAGCAATAATCAACATGCGCGGCATCACTCGCGCGCCGGTAGCGCCTGTGCTGGCCGGGTCCAGCCCCAGCAGTTCCACCAGTGACAGGCACGCCACCAGCGCACCGCGCACATTCGCAACGCCCAGTAATGCGCGGGAACGTTGGTGCGGCAGCGAGTGAATCGGCTGCAGTGGCGCCACCTCCACCAGGCATCGCGTGGCAATGCCCAGCCACTCTTCACCCAGACGAAACATCAGGATCGAACGGGTGACGATGTCTTCGTCAACTTCCGCGGCTGCATACGCCTGTCGGTCGTCCTGCTGCAACGCATAACGGTCAAGCAGGCGCGTGGCGGCGGCGGAATACACCGAGCAGTTGCGGCAGTGGATATGTTCGGCGAGCAACGGGCAGGACTTGTCGCCATGGATGCCAATGCGGTTCCAGCAGTCGTCGATGGCTTGGGTGTCGGCCAGGGTCAGGTCCAGACCTGCGGTGTCGAGCGCATCAAGGTTATTCATCGTTTGGACTCACTGTCTGCACGCTCGCTACGCGCGGCGCGCGCCTGCAAGCGACGCGCGCCCGCACTGTCACCCTGGGACTCGAGCAATGCGGCCAAGTGCATCAAGGCCTGCGGGTGCTGCGGTTCCAGGTACAAGGCTTTGCGGTAATAACCCTGGGCTTCCAGGGCGCTGCCGGCCACGTCGCTGAGCAGCCCCAGCCAGTAAAACACCTGGGCTGCCGGCGGGTGGTTACTCAAATACTGTTCACACGCGGCACGGGCCTCAGCACTTTTGCCTTCGTTAGCCAACGTAGCGATGCGGCTGAGCAAATCGCCCGCATCGCTGTGCGGCGCCTTGATCGGCACCACTTGGGCACTCGCGGTGCTGAACGGGCGCGGCTTGGCAGGAATGGGTGCCGCGCTGCGCTGGGGGATGGGCAGGGGCACAAATACCGGTTCAGGCTTGACCGGCTCGGTATGCCGACTGAATGCAAAGGATTGCGGCACGCCAATCGAGCGCATGCCATGGCGCCCCAGCAGGCTGCCCTCGGCGGGGCCGATAAACAGCACGCCGTCCTCATGGGTCAGGCTCTTGAGCACATCGAACACTTGCTTCTGGGTGGGCTGGTCGAAGTAGATCAGCAGGTTGCGGCAGAACACAAAATCGTAGGTGGGCTCATTGGCCAGCAACGCCGGGTCGAGCAAATTGCCGACTTGCAGACGCACTTGTTCGCGCACCCGCTCGGCAATGTGGTAACCATCGGGCTGTTCGCTGAAGTGACGCTCGCGAAACTCGATATCGCCGCCGCGAAAGGAGTTCTTGCCATACACCCCACGCTTGGCGCGCTCCACCGACAATGGGCTGACGTCCAGCCCCAGCACTTTGAACTGGTGCGGCGCCAGCCCGGCATCGAGCAAGGCCATGGCAATCGAATAAGGCTCCTCGCCCGTGGAACACGGCAGGCTGAGAATGCGCAGGGCGCGCATCTGCTTGATCGCCGCCAGGCGCTCCCTGGCCAAACGCGCCAAGGTGGCAAAGGACTCGGGATAGCGGAAAAACCAGGTCTCGGGAACGATCACCGCTTCGATCAGCGCCTGCTGCTCATCCTGCGAACTCTGCAAATGCTGCCAGTAATCCTGCACGGTCTGCGCCTGCACGGCCTGGCTGCGCTGGCGCACCGCACGCTCAATGATTGCTTCGCCCACCGAAGCAACGTCCAGGCCAATACGGTCCTTCAAGAAGGCAAAAAAGCGTGGGTCGTTGCTCATAAGCTTAGCTCGCTGGCAAACAGCAAGGCGCGCACGTCGTCGGTGAGCAAGTCGGCCACGCCGATCCACTGCATCAAGCCCAACGCATCTTCACGCACCGGCCCCAGGTACGGCGCCTCGCGGTTATCCAGGCCATAAGGCTGGAACTCGGCCGGGTCGCAACGCAGGGTGTCGGTGGCCTGCTCCAGGACCAACCCCAGCCAGCGTGGCTCGATCCAAGGTTGCGGCTGGTAGTTGACCAGCACCAGCCGTGTGCTGGTGCGGGCCTGGGCCGGTTTGCCGAAGGTCAACGCACACAGGTCGACAACCGGCACCAGCGCGCCACGATGGGCAAAGATCCCCGCCACCCACAGCGGTGCATGGGCGATGGGTTTGAGTGGCAGGCGCGGCAGCACCTCGGCCACCTCCGTGGCCTTGAGGGCATATCGTTCGCCGCCGATGTGGAACACCAGAAACAACGCCTTTTTCGCTGCCGGGACGACGCCGCGTTTAGCCGCAAGGTCGCTCATCAGACTTTGAAACGCGACACGCCGCTGCGCAGACCGACCGCAACCTGGCTCAGTTCATCAATGGCAAAACTGGCCTGGCGCAGGGATTCCACGGTCTGGCTGCTGGCATCGCCCAGTTGCACCAGCGCATGGTTGATCTGTTCGGCGCCGGTGGCCTGGGCCTGCATGCCTTCGTTGACCATCAATACCCGCGGCGCCAAGGCCTGTACCTGATGGATGATCTGCGACAGCTGTTCGCCCACTTGCTGCACTTCGAACATGCCGCGACGCACTTCTTCGGAGAACTTGTCCATGCCCATCACGCCCGCTGACACTGCCGACTGGATCTCGCGCACCATCTGCTCAATGTCGTAGGTGGCTACGGCGGTCTGGTCGGCCAGACGGCGCACTTCGGTGGCCACCACGGCAAACCCGCGTCCGTACTCGCCAGCCTTCTCGGCTTCAATGGCGGCGTTGAGCGACAGCAGGTTGGTCTGGTCGGCCACCTTGACGATGGTCACCACCACTTGGTTGATGTTGCCGGCCTTCTCATTGAGGATCGCCAGCTTGGCGTTCACAAGGTCAGCGGCGCCCATCACCGAGTGCATGGTTTCTTCCATACGCGCCAGGCCTTGCTGGCCGGAGCCGGCAGCGACCGACGCCTGGTCGGCGGCGGTGGACACTTCGGTCATGGTGCGCACCAAGTCCTTGGACGTGGCGGCAATTTCCCGTGATGTCGCGCCGATCTCGGTGGTAGTGGCCGCCGTTTCGGTGGCCGTGGCCTGTTGTTGCTTGGAGGTGGCGGCAATCTCGGTCACCGAGGTAGTCACCTGCACCGACGAACGCTGGGCCTGGGAAACCA
Source organism: Pseudomonas sp. WS 5146 (assembly GCF_012985495.1). Classification (NCBI taxonomy): domain Bacteria; kingdom Pseudomonadati; phylum Pseudomonadota; class Gammaproteobacteria; order Pseudomonadales; family Pseudomonadaceae; genus Pseudomonas; species Pseudomonas sp. WS 5146. The sequence goes on along the minus strand of NZ_JAAQWL010000002.1, from coordinate 145,848 downwards.
GGGCGGTCAGCTCGGTCATCATGTCGTTGAAGCCGGTTTCGACAGCGCCGAATTCGTCCTTGCGCTCAAGGTTCAAGCGCTTGCTCAGGTCGCCCGTGCGCATGGTTTCGAGGATTTCGACGATGCGATTCATCGGCGCCATGATCGCGCGCATCAGCAGCAGGCCGCACAGGCCCGCTGCGAGAATGGCCACGACCAACGATACGAACATGCTGACTTTGGCGGCGGCCACCGCTTCATCGATGGCGGCGGTGGCGTTATCGGCGACCTGTTTGTTTTCATTGATAATGTCATTGAGCTTCATGCGGCCTGCGGTCCAGGCGGGCGTGAGTTGCTCGTCGAACAGCTTTTGCGCCTCAACGCCGTTGTTAGCCTGATGGGCGTCCAGTACCAGGGCAAGAATCTTGTTGTAGTTCTGGTGGAGCTTTTCGAAGGCGTCGAACTCAGTGCGATCCTGATCAATATTGATCGTGCTCGCGTAACTGGCCATGTGCTGTTCCAAACGTGCCTCAAACGACTTGTAGTCCTGTTTGTCGGCTTCCGAGATGCCCTGACTTCGGTGGGCACCGACCAATTCCTGGGTTTGCAGGTAGCTGTCGACCCAGGCGCTGCGGATCATCGAACTGAAAAACACCCCGGGTACGGCGTCATCCCGGACCGAGTTTTCGCTGACTTCAATCTTCAGCAGGCGCGAATACGAGACCACGACCATCAACAGCATGATCGCGATAATTACCGCAAAGCTCGCCAAAATCCTTTGGCGCAAGGTCCAGTTCTTCACAGTAATTCCTCGAAGGGCCGATCAAATGCCGAGGAGTATAGCTGAGCAGGTGCCCGCATTTATCAACAGGTTTTGATGTCGCGCTCACAGAACGCAAAAACACTGTGCAGTTGACGCAGAGCGTCACGGGCTGCGCTCCCACGCAGAGCGTGGGAGCGATCATTCAGGAGGTCAGGGCGTGGCTTGGCGTACCTGTTTTTCCAGCTCGGCCTTTAAGCCGGGCTCAAGTTTGAGCTGGCGCGCCAGCTCGTCCAGGTAAGCTTTTTCCATGAAGTTCTCTTCGTCCACCAGCATCACACTGGCGATGTACATCTCGGCGGCCATTTCCGGGGTGCTCGCTGCGCGCGCCACATCAGCGGGATCCAGAGGCTTGTTCAGCTCGGCGTGCAGCCAGCTTTGCAGTTCACGGTCGTTATCCAGCTTGGTGAATTCGCCTTCAATCAAAGCGCGCTCTCGCTCGTCTACATGCCCGTCGGCTTTGGCGGCGGCGACCAGCGCCTTGAGAATGCCCTGACTGTGTTGTTCGACCTGGGCCGGCGGCAGGCGGTCGATGGTTTGCGGCTCGCCTTGGGGTGCGCCGGCCTGCTGCGCCTGCCAGTTGCCGTAAGCCTTGTAGGCGATCACTCCGAGTGCTGCCAGCCCGCCATAGGTGAGCGCCTTGCCACCGAACTTGCGTGCCTTCTTGTTACCCAGCAGCAGCCCCATCGCGCCGGCCGCCAGGGCACCGCCACCCGCACCGCCAAGCAAACTGCCGAGCCCACCGCCGCCGAGCAAGCCGCCAAGGGCGCTTTTGTCGTCCGATTTGCGTTGCCCGCCCGCCTTGTTTTGCAACATGTCCTGGCCGGATTTGAGCAACTGATCGAGCAATCCACGGGTATTCATGCGTAGCCTCCAGACACTTGGGTTCGTAGGACCAATAGGCTCCCAGCGTAAAACTAAGTGCCAAAAAGCCGCGATCTAGAGTGCTTCCAGATGTAACGCCGGCAGCGCGTATTTGAAACGTCTTGTTTCACATGCAACGCCATCATCCCGCCATCAATCAATTTTCCTTCTGCATCGAACCGCTTAAGCTATCCGGCGTCTGTTTATTGTCCGTTGCGTTTGGTCGAAGGCATGTCCGAACCGTTATTTATGATCCGTTACGTGCCAGGAACGGCGCGGGATTTGCTCACGACAGGTTGTCTCTATGCACCGCAGGAATTTGCTCAAAGCGTCCATGGCCATTGCGGCTTACACCGGCTTGTCGGCCAGTGGCCTGTTGGCCGCGCAGGCCTGGGCGGGAAACCGTGCCGCCGATGGCAAGGCTGTAGCGTTTGACTTCGAATCGCTCAAGGCCCAGGCCAGGCAGCTCGCCGCCACCGCGTATAAAGACACCAAACAGGTGCTGCCGCCGACCCTGGCAACCATGACCCCGCAGAACTTCAATGCCATCGGCTACGACGGCAACCATTCGCTGTGGAAGGAGCTGAACGGCCAGCTCGACGTGCAGTTTTTCCACGTCGGCATGGGCTTCAAGACGCCAGTACGCATGCACAGCGTCGACCCCAAGACCCGCGAAGCCCGCGAGGTGCATTTCCGCCCGTCGCTGTTCAACTATGCCAAGACCACGGTGGACACCAAGCAGCTGACCGGCGACCTGGGTTTCTCCGGTTTCAAGCTGTTCAAGGCGCCGGAACTGGATCGCCATGACGTGCTGTCGTTTCTCGGCGCCAGTTACTTCCGTGCGGTGGACGCAACCGGCCAGTACGGCCTCTCCGCACGCGGCCTGGCGATTGATACCTACGCGAAAAAACGCGAGGAATTCCCCGACTTCACGCAGTTCTGGTTCGAAACCCCGAGCAAGGACGCCACGCGTTTTGTGGTCTACGCCCTGCTCGACTCGCCGAGCGCCACCGGTGCCTACCGCTTTGACATCGACTGCCAGGCCAACCAAGTGGTGATGGCCATCGACGCGCATATCAATGCGCGCACCGCCATCGAGCAACTGGGCATCGCGCCGATGACCAGCATGTTCAGCTGCGGTACCCATGAACGCCGGATGTGCGACACCATCCACCCGCAAATCCACGACTCGGACCGCCTGGCCATGTGGCGTGGCAACGGCGAGTGGATCTGCCGTCCACTGAACAACCCGGCCAAGCTGCAGTTCAACGCTTTTGCCGACACCGACCCGAAAGGTTTCGGCCTGGTACAGACCGACCATGAGTTCGCCAGCTACCAGGACACTGTGGACTGGTACAGCAAGCGCCCTAGCCTGTGGGTGGAACCCACCACCGCCTGGGGCGAAGGCTCGATCGACCTGCTGGAAATCCCCACCACCGGCGAAACCCTGGACAACATCGTGGCCTTCTGGACCCCAAAAAAGCCCGTGGCCGCAGGCGAATCACTCAACTATGGCTACAAGCTGTACTGGAGCGCGCTGCCGCCGGTGAGCACACCGCTGGCGCAAGTGGATGCCACCCGTTCAGGCATGGGCGGTTTTACCGAAGGCTGGGCACCGGGCGAGCATTACCCCGAAGTGTGGGCGCGCCGCTTTGCCGTGGATTTCAAGGGCGGTGGTCTGGATCGCCTGCCGGCCGGCACCGGGATCGAGCCGGTGGTGACCTGCTCCCACGGGGAAGTCAAAGACTTCAGTGTGCTGGTGCTGGACAACATCAAGGGCTATCGCATTCTGTTCGATTGGTACCCGACCAGCGACAGTGTGGAGCCGGTGGAACTGCGGCTGTTTATCCGCACCCAGGACCGCACCTTGAGTGAAACCTGGCTGTATCAGTACTTCCCGCCGGCACCGGACCAGCGTAAGTACAGCTGATACGCGCCAACAGAGCGCTCCCACGCTCCCGCGTGGGAGCGCATCCCGTGGTGATAGCAGGACGCGGAGCGTCCTGGGCTGCATTCCCACGCAGAGCGTGGGAACGAGCTTATGCCGTTAAAACCGCGACACGCTCTTCATTGCGCCGATCAAATAGCGCATCGCCACCTGATCGTTTTCGGTCAGGGCGCGATACTGCGCCAGCAACTCCACCTCATCCGAACTCAACCTTCGCCCCCGCAAGGACATCCGGCGACTCCAAAAAGACGCCACCGCACCCGCTACGCCATAAGACTTGGTCATGGACCGTTACTCCTGATATCAGTCAATTACTCCTGGTGCCCATTCCCTACGCTCATGAAGCGCAATGGCTTCAAGGACAAACAGCCTGACTCCCTGGGCCAGAAATCACACTTACCCTAAGCGTAGAAACAATCTCGTCACGTGTGGGATTTTTTTAGAGTATTCACTTAAAAAATTACTTCGGTAACAAATACCTACAACCCTTTCTCACGCAGCGACCGGTAAAGGTGGATATCGGGAAGCGCTTGCGCATACAGCTGCGGATCAGGCAGGCGCTAAACGCGGGCAACAAAAAACCCACCGAGTCGGGTGGGTTTATTGCAGGCAGACGCGGGTTCAATCCCTCAGGTCAGACTCGTGAATCGGCTGATCACGGTGAGTCGCCCGCTGGTACTGCGCGGGCCAGATGGCTTTGCGCCCACCCAGGTCATCGTCGGCATGCAGCGGCCAGTAAGGGTCACGCAACAGCTCACGGGCGAGGAAGATGATGTCGGCCTGGCAGGTGCGCAGTATGTGTTCAGCCTGGGCCGGTTCGGTAATCATACCCACCGTGCCGGTGGCGATACCCGACTCTTTGCGCACGCGCTCGGCAAACCGCGTCTGGTAGCCCGGGCCGGTGGGAATCTCGGCGTTGGCGGCGGTGCCACCGGAGGACACGTCGATCAGGTCCACGCCGAGTTCTTTGAGGCGGCGCGCCAGCTCTACGGTTTCATCGGGGTTCCAGCCGTCTTCGACCCAATCGGTGGCCGACACCCGCACAAACAGCGGCAGCTCCTGGGGCCAGACGGCGCGCACGGCGGTGGTCACTTCGAGCACCAGGCGGATACGGTTTTCAAACGAGCCGCCGTAGTGGTCCTGGCGCTGGTTGCTGATCGGCGAGAGGAATTGATGCAACAGGTAACCGTGGGCAGCGTGGATCTCCACCACTTCGAAACCGGCGGTCAGCGCGCGTTTGGCGGCGGCGACAAAGTCGGCAATCACCTGCTGGATCTGCCCTTCATCCAGTGGCCTGGGTTGCGTGTGGTTCGGGTCAAAGGCAATCGGCGAAGGGCCCACCGGCACCCAGCCGCCCTCCTCCGGCTTGACGCTGCCGTGCTTGCCGATCCACGGCCGATGGGTGCTGGCCTTGCGCCCGGCATGTGCCAGCTGGATGCCCGCCACCGCGCCTTGAGCAGCAATAAAGCGGGTGATGCGCTGCAGCGGTTCGATCTGCGCGTCGTTCCACAGGCCCAGGTCCTGGGCGGTGATGCGGCCATCGGCGGTGACGGCGGTGGCTTCGGTAAAAATCAGCCCGGCACCACCGACGGCGCGGCTGCCCAGGTGCACCAGGTGCCAGTCATTGGCCAGGCCATCGTCGGACGAGTATTGGCACATCGGCGAGACGGCGATGCGGTTGAGCAAGGTCAATTGACGGAGGGTGTAGGGTTCGAGCAGCTGACTCATGGCGCACCTCTTCTGGGTTCTGTGGGCACTATTCAAACAGTGCTTAGAGCCTAGTCGACAACGGTGGATTGCACAGGGTTCAGAAAGGAAAGCGGGAGCCGAATGCCGGCTCCCGTGTTGCAAAAGATTACATCTCGACCTGGGTGCCCAGCTCGATCACCCGGTTTACCGGGAGTTTGAAGAAGCGCAGGTTGCCGTTGGCGTTTTTCAACATGAACGCAAACAAGCTCTCACGCCAACGGGCCATGCCCTTGATGCGCGAGGCGATCACCGTTTCACGGCTGAGGAAGTAGGTGGTGCGCATCGGGCTGAAATCCAGATCGTCCAGGTGGCACAGTTTCAGGGCCTCGGGCACGTCCGGCTCATCGGTAAAGCCAAAATGCAGGATCACCCGGAAGAAGCCTTCGCCGTAGGCGTCCACCTCAAAGCGCCGCGAGGCAGGCACACGCGGAATGTCTTCGTAGACCACCGTGAGCATCACCACTTGCTCATGCAACACCTGATTATGCAGCAGGTTGTGCAACAGCGCGTGGGGCACGGCATCGGGCCGCGCGGTGAGGAACACCGCAGTGCCCTGCACGCGATGAGGCGGTTGCACGCGGATACTGCTGATAAAGATCGGCAACGGCAGCCCGCCTTCGTCGAGGCGGTCCATCAACAGTTCCTTGCCGCGCTTCCAGGTGGTCATCAGCACAAACAGCACAATCCCCGCCAACACCGGGAAGGCACCGCCCTGCACGATCTTTGGCACGTTGGCGGCGAAGAACAGGCCGTCCACCAACAGGAAGCCGATCAGCACCGGAATCGCCAGCACCGGCGGCCACTTCCAGAGCAGCAGCATCACCGCCGACACCAGGATGCTGGTAATCAACATGGTGCCGGTGACTGCCACGCCGTAGGCGGAGGCCAGGGCATTGGAGGATTCGAAGCCGAGCACCAGCAGGATCACGCCGACCATCAGCGACCAGTTCACCGCGCCAATGTAGATCTGGCCTTGCTCGGCGCTGGAGGTGTGCTGGATATGCATGCGCGGGATGTAACCCAACTGGATCGCCTGACGCGTCAGCGAGAACGCGCCGGAAATCACCGCCTGGGATGCAATCACGGTGGCCAGGGTCGACAGCGCGACCAATGGCACCAAGGCCCATTCCGGCGCGAGCAAGTAGAACGGGTTGCGCGCCGCTTCGGGGTTTTCCAGCAGCAACGCGCCCTGGCCGAAGTAATTGAGCACCAGCGCCGGCAGCACCAGGGCGAACCAGGCACGGGCGATCGGCTTGCGGCCGAAGTGGCCCATGTCGGCGTACAGCGCTTCGGCACCGGTCAAGGCCAGCACCACGGCGCCAAGAATCGCGACGCCCATGCCCGGATGGGACACAAAGAAACGCACGCCCCACACGGGGTTCAGCGCATTGAGCACCTCGGGATGTTGCAGGATGCCGTGCACGCCAAGACCGCCCAGCACCAGGAACCACACCACCATCACCGGCCCGAACAGCTTGCCGATGCGGTCAGTGCCGTGTTTCTGGATCAGGAACAGCCCCACCAGCACCACCAGCGACAGCGGCACCACCCAACGTTCAATCCCGTCAAAGGCCAGTTCCAGGCCTTCAACCGCCGACAATACCGAGATCGCCGGGGTAATCATGCTGTCGCCGTAGAACAGCGCCGCACCGATCAAGCCGAGGATCACCAGCACCGAACGCAACTTGGGGTACGGCGACGCCGCCCGTCGCGCCAGCGCCGTCAGGGCCATGATGCCGCCTTCGCCCTGGTTGTCCGCGCGCAGGATAAACAGCACGTACTTGATCGACACGACCCACACCAGCGACCAGAAAATCAGCGCCAGAATGCCAAAGACCCCGTCGTGATTGACTTGAACCCCATAACCACCGGTAAACACTTCTTTAAGGGTATAGAGCGGGCTGGTACCGATATCGCCGTAAACCACCCCGACCGCCGCCACCAGCATGCCAATCGGCTTTGCATTGGAATGCTCGGCACCTGCTGCCTGACTATTTGCCTGACCCATCAACCACTCCTGCCCTTTGACCTGAGGTCTTTTATAAACAACGCGCCTAAGCTGACCCTAGCATGCGCTGTTTTACTTCTCGTAACAGACGTTTTATTGACCCCGGGGTTTCACCCGTGCGCAACGGCGCGAAGCATAGCGCAGCACTCGTCGCATTTCCCCGTATAAAGCTGGTCAAGCGCGCTGCCCGTCGATAGAATTGCGCACTTTTTGATCAGAGGCGCACCAAGCGCCCGTCTACCGCCATGTCGTGCCCGACTGGCGGCGTCATTCAATACCGAGGTTAGACATGTCCACCACCATCGCAAAAGCCAACCCAAAGGTCGGCTTTGTATCCCTGGGTTGCCCGAAGGCTCTCGTTGACTCCGAGCGCATCCTCACGCAACTGCGTATGGAAGGCTATGACGTCGTGTCCACTTATCAGGACGCCGACGTGGTGGTGGTTAACACCTGCGGCTTCATCGACTCGGCCAAGGCTGAATCGCTGGAAGTGATCGGCGAAGCCATCAAGGAAAACGGCAAGGTCATCGTCACCGGCTGCATGGGCGTGGAAGAAGGCAATATCCGCAACGTGCACCCAAGCGTGCTGGCGGTAACCGGCCCGCAGCAGTACGAGCAGGTGGTCAACGCCGTGCACGACGTGGTGCCGCCGCGTCAGGACCACAACCCGCTGATCGACCTGGTGCCGCCGCAAGGCATCAAGCTGACGCCGCGCCACTACGCGTACCTAAAGATTTCCGAAGGCTGCAACCACAGCTGCAGCTTCTGCATCATCCCGTCGATGCGCGGCAAGCTGGTCAGCCGCCCAGTGGGTGATGTATTGGACGAAGCCCAGCGCCTGGTCAAATCCGGCGTGAAAGAGCTGTTGGTGATCTCCCAGGACACCAGCGCCTACGGCGTCGACGTGAAATACCGCACCGGCTTCTGGAACGGCGCGCCGGTGAAAACCCGCATGACCGAACTGTGCGAAGCCTTGAGCAGCCTGGGCGTGTGGGTGCGCCTGCACTACGTTTACCCGTACCCGCACGTGGACGAGCTGATCCCGTTGATGGCCGCCGGCAAGATCCTGCCGTACCTGGACATTCCGTTCCAGCACGCCAGCCCGAAAATCCTCAAGGCCATGAAACGCCCGGCCTTCGAAGACAAGACCCTGGCGCGCATCAAGAACTGGCGCGAGATCTGCCCGGAGCTGATCATCCGTTCGACCTTCATCGTCGGCTTCCCTGGCGAAACCGAAGAAGACTTCCAGTACCTGCTGGACTGGCTGACCGAAGCGCAGCTGGATCGCGTCGGTTGCTTCCAGTACTCGCCGGTCGAAGGTGCCCCGGCCAACCTGCTGGATGCGGCCATCGTGCCGGACGACGTCAAGCAGGACCGCTGGGAGCGCTTCATGGCGCATCAGCAGGCCATCAGCTCCGCACGCCTGCAACTGCGCATCGGCAAGGAAATCGAAGTACTGATCGACGAAGTCGACGAGCAAGGCGCAGTGGGCCGTTGCTTCTTCGATGCGCCGGAAATCGACGGTAACGTGTTTATCGACGATGCCAGCGGCTTGAAGCCGGGCGACAAGGTCTGGTGCACCGTGACGGATGCCGACGAGTACGACCTATGGGCTGAAAAGCGCGACTAGCTATGCGCACGCAGAGCGTACGGCGAGGCATTCCCACGCAGAGCGTGGGAACGATCGGCGTGAAAAGTTGAAAAAGCCTCGTGTCTGAACAAGATGCGGGGCTTTTTTAGGTCTATCGTTTGCCCATCAGCGCCGATCATCGGCAAGGGGCAGCGGGCATGCGTCAGCATTCGGTTATCCACACACCTAAAACCAGCGACTACCAGCAATTGGCGCAGATCTGGGAAGACTCAGTGCGAGCGACCCATGACTTTTTGCCGGACAGCTACATCGTACTGCTCAAGGAGCTGGTGCTGACGCGCTACCTGGACGCGGTGATGCTGATCTGCACCAAGGACGCGCGCCAGCGCATCACCGGGTTTGCCGGGGTAGCGGCGGGCAAGGTCGAGATGCTGTTTATCGACCCGCAACACCGTGGCCAGGGCTTGGGCCAGCAATTGCTGAGTTATGCGATCGAGCACCTGAATGCCGATGCGCTGGACGTCAACGAGCAAAACCCGCAGGCCCTGGGGTTCTACTTCAAGCAGGGTTTCGAGGTGGTCGGACGTGCCGAGCATGATGGCCTTGGCCAGCCGTACCCGCTGCTGCATATGCGCTTGCGCCAACAGCAACGGCGCAGTGGCTGACACAACACAGCGCCAATGTGGGAGCGTGCTTGTGTGGGAGCTGGCTTGCCTGCGATGGCATCACCTCGATTCCAAATGCACGACCGAGGTGTCTGCATCGCGGGCAAGCCCGACTCCCACACAGGCCAGCGCCCACAAAAAGCCACTACGCTGAAATGGGTCCGGGATTAACCGCGCCCACACAGGTACAATAGCCGCCCCCTTTTGCTACGGCCCTTGTCATGACTGACCCCATACGCCTTTCCAAACGCCTTATCGAACTGGTCGGTTGCTCCCGTCGGGAGGCTGAGCTGTTTATCGAAGGCGGCTGGGTCTCGGTGGACGGTGAAGTGATCGACGAGCCGCAATTCAAGGTCACCACCCAGAAGGTCGAGCTGGACCCAGAGGCTAAAGCCACTGTGCCGGAACCGGTGACCATTCTGCTGCACGCCCCGGTGGGCGTGGATGTGGAAACAGCAATGGCCTCGATCAGCGCCGAGACGCTGTCCGAAGAGCACCGTTTCAGCAAGCGCCCGCTCAAGGGCCACTTCCTGCGCCTGACCGCCAGCGCCGATCTGCAGGCCAAGGCCAGCGGCCTGCTGGTGTTCACCCAGGACTGGAAGATTTTGCGCAAGTTGACCGCCGATGCCGCCAAGATCGAGCAGGAATACGTGGTTGAGGTCGAGGGTGACATGGTTGCCCATGGCCTCAACCGCCTGAACCACGGTTTGACCTACAAAGGCAAAGAGCTGCCGGCCGTCAAAGCCAGCTGGCAGAACGAAAACCGCCTGCGGTTTGCGCTGAAAAACCCGCAGCCGGGTGTAATTGCCCTGTTTTGCGAAGCGGTCGGCCTGAAAGTCATCGCCATCCGCCGCATCCGCATTGGCGGCGTGTCCATCGGCAAGGTGCCGGTCGGCCAATGGCGTTACCTGTCCGGCAAAGAGAAATTCTAAGCCGCTCCCCTTTTCCCGGCACCGGCAACTCTGCGCGGTGCCCTCAGTTGAATACCAGGATTGCCCACCATGATTCACAACGACGTATTGCGCAGCGTGCGCTACATGCTCGACATCAGCGACAACAAGATGGTCGAGATCATCAAGCTCGGCGGCATGGACGTCACCAAGGAAGACCTGCTGACCTACCTCAAGAAAGATGAGGAAGAAGGTTTTGTGTTCTGCCCGGACGATGTCATGGCGCACTTCCTCGATGGCCTGGTGATCTTCAAGCGTGGTAAGGACGAAAGCCGTCCGCCGCAGCCGATCGAAACCCCGGTGACCAACAACATCATCCTCAAGAAGCTGCGCGTGGCCTTCGAACTGAAGGAAGACGACATGCACGCCATCCTCAAGGCCGCTGAGTTCCCGGTGTCCAAGCCTGAGTTGAGCGCACTGTTCCGCAAGTTCGGCCACACCAACTACCGCACCTGTGGCGACCAGTTGCTGCGCAATTTCCTTAAGGGCCTGACCCTGCGGGTTCGTGCGTAAGCCATGAGCTACTCGGTCTCGCCCGTCGGCTTCGTGCGCTCCTGCTTCAAGGAGAAGTTCGCCATCCCGCGCCAGCCGCAGCTGGCCCCGGCCGCACGCGGCGTGCTGGAGCTGGTGGCGCCGTTCGATCAGGGCGAGGCGGTGCAGGGCCTGGAGCAGGTCAGCCATGTGTGGCTGCTGTTTCTGTTCCACCAGGCCCTGGAAGACAAGCCGCGCCTCAAGGTGCGGCCGCCACGCCTGGGCGGCAATACCTCCATGGGCGTGTTCGCCACCCGCGCGACTCATCGCCCCAATGGCATTGGCCAATCGGTGGTGAAGCTGGATAAGGTCGAGCCGGGCCGCTTGTGGGTTTCCGGGATCGATTTGCTCGACGGCACGCCGGTGCTGGATATCAAGCCGTACGTGCCGTACGCGGACATCATTGACACCGCCACCAATGATATTGCCAGCAGTGCGCCGCAGCTGATTCCCGTGCAGTGGCTGAAGACGGCACTGCACCAGGCACAAGGCCATGCGCAGCGCCTTGATGAGCCGCTGGTGGCATTGATCGAGCAGTGTCTGGCCCAAGACCCACGGCCGGCGTATCAGACGCCAGGGCCTGAGCGTGAGTACGGCGCGCAGTTCTGGGATGTGGATGTGCGTTGGCACTATCCAGAGGCGGGTGTCATCTGTGTGCTGGAAGTGGTACCGGCCAAGTAAACGCCGAAACAACTGTGGGAGCCGCTCATGTGGGAGCTGGCTTGCCTGCGATGCAGACACCTCGGTCGTTCAGTTGAACTGAGGTGATGCTTTCGCAGGCAAGCCAGCTCCCACACAAGCCAGCTCCCACATTTTTTTTGAGCAGTGTTTACTTCTCGACGAACGCGCGCTCGATCAGGTAATCACCCGGCTCACGCATACGTGGCGAAACTTTCAGGCCGAAGCTGTTCAGCACTTCGCTGGTCTCGTCCAACATGCTCGGGCTGCCGCACAGCATGGCGCGGTCGTCCTCGGGGTTGATCGGCGGCAGGCCGATGTCGCTGAACAGCTTGCCGCTGCGCATCAGGTCGGTCAGGCGGCCTTCGTTTTCGAACGGCTCGCGGGTCACCGTTGGGTAGTAGATCAACTTGTCACGCAACGCCTCGCCGAAGAATTCGTTCTGCGGCAGGTGCTCGGTGATGAATTCGCGGTAGGCGACTTCATTGACGTAACGCACGCCGTGGCACAGGATCACTTTTTCGAAGCGCTCGTAGGTTTCCGGGTCCTGGATCACGCTCATGAACGGCGCCAGACCGGTACCCGTGCTGAGCAGGTACAGATGTTTGCCCGGCTTCAAATCGTCAAGCACCAGGGTGCCTGTCGGTTTTTTGCTGATGATGATCTCGTCGCCTTCCTTCAAGTGCTGCAATTGCGAAGTCAGCGGACCATCGGGCACCTTGATGCTGAAGAACTCCAGATGCTCTTCCCAGTTTGGGCTGGCAATGGAGTACGCGCGCATGAGTGGGCGGCCGTTGGGCTGTTGCAGGCCGATCATCACGAACTGACCATTCTCAAAGCGCAAGCCCGGATCGCGGGTGCACTTGAAGCTGAACAGCGTGTCGTTCCAGTGATGAACACTGAGGACACGTTCGTGGTTCATGTTGCTCATGTACGGGGAACTCCTGGAAATGGGTCTGCGCCAAAGATGAGATGCGCAATTGCACAGCATTCTAATGGCGGCGACAATATCTGTTAACTGGATTATTAAGATAAGGGTTATCGGTTATATCGATATGCGATTTACTCTACGTCAACTGCAAGTCTTCGTCGCCGTCGCCCAGCAGGAAAGCGTCTCACGCGCTGCTGGCCTTCTGGCCTTATCTCAATCCGCCGCCAGCACCTCAATCACCGAGCTGGAGCGTCAATCCAGCTGCCAATTATTCGACCGCGCAGGCAAGCGCCTGAGCCTCAATGCTCTCGGCCATCAGTTATTACCGCAGGCCGTTGCGCTGCTGGACCAGGCCAAGGAGATCGAAGACTTGCTCAACGGCAAGTCCGGCTTTGGTTCCCTGGCGGTCGGCGCCACCCTGACCATCGGCAATTACCTGGCGACCCTGCTGATCGGCAGCTTCATGCAGCAGCACCCCGAGAGCCAGGTGAAACTGCATGTGCAGAATACTGCCAATATCGTGCACCAAGTGGCGCATTACGAAATTGACCTGGGTCTAATCGAAGGCGACTGCAGCCACCCGGACATCGAGGTACAAACCTGGGTCGAGGATGAGTTAGTGGTGTTCTGTGCGCCGCAGCATCACTTGGCCAAGCGCGGTGTGGCGACGATGGAAGAGCTGACCCATGAAGCATGGATCCTGCGCGAACAGGGCTCGGGCACGCGCTTGACCTTTGACCAGGCCATGCGCCATCACCGTAGCGCGCTGAATATCCGCCTGGAGCTTGAACACACCGAGGCGATCAAGCGTGCAGTGGAGTCAGGGTTGGGGATTGGCTGTATTTCCCGACTGGCCCTGCGCGATGCGTTCCGCCGTGGCAGTTTGGTGCCGGTGGAAACCCCGGACCTGGACCTGGCCCGGCAGTTTTACTTCATCTGGCATAAACAGAAGTACCAGACCTCGGCGATGCGCGAGTTTCTGGAGCTGTGCCGCGCCTTCACCGCCGGGGTTCAGCGCAGCGACGAGATCGTGCTGCCAAACATTGCCTGAGGCTTAGATCAGGATCACGGCCCACACCAGGGTAATCATGGTCAGCGCTACGAATTGCGCGGCGCTGCCCATGTCCTTGGCGTTTTTCGACAGCGGGTGGCGGTCGAGGGAAATCCGGTCGATAGCCGCTTCCACTGCCGAGTTGAGCAACTCAACGATCAAGGCCAGCAGGCAGACCGCGATGAGCAAGGCGCGCTCGACCCGACTGACGTGCAGGAAGAAGCTCAGCGGGATCAGGATCACGTTCAGCAACACCAACTGACGGAATGCCGCCTCGCCGGTGAAAGCTGCGCGCAGGCCATCCAGGGAATAGCCCCCTGCGTTGAAGATACGTTTGATACCGGTTTGACCCTTGAAAGGCGACATAGATGTAGGCAACTGAACCAAAGAAGTGGGGAAACTAGATCACGCAAAGTCAAAAAAGCGTGAATCGGGTACAGCTTAATGCTGCGAAATTGACTCAAGTTGTTGCAAGAGCAGCGCCGCCTGAGTGCGGGTACGCACGCCGAGCTTGCGAAAGATCGCCGTCACGTGGGCCTTGATGGTCGCTTCCGACACACTCAACTCATACGCAATCTGCTTGTTCAACAAGCCTTCGCAAACCATGGTCAGCACCCGAAATTGCTGGGGCGTCAGGCTGGCAAGGCCATCACGGGCGGCTTTGGCTTCGTCGGACACGTTGATTTCTTCAAACGCTTGCGGCGGCCATGACACGTCGCCATCCAGCACGGTGCGCACGGCTTTCTGGATCGCTTCCATAGAGCTGGACTTGGGAATGAAACCGCTGGCACCAAACTCCTTGGAGCGCACCACCACGTCGGCTTCTTCCTGGGCTGAAACCATTACTACCGGGATCTGCGGGTATTGCCCGCGTAAGAGCACCAATCCCGAGAAGCCATAGGCACCCGGCATGTTCAGGTCGAGCAGCACCAGGTCCCAGTCGGATTTTTCGTTGAGGCGGGCTTCCAGTTCGGCAATGCTGGCCACTTCGACCAGGCTCACGTCAGGGCCAAGGCCCAAGGTAACGGCCTGATGCAGCGCACTGCGAAACAGCGGATGGTCATCGGCTATCAGGATTTCGTATGTGGCCATTGATTAAATGATCCTGTTTTTTATGGGAGCCCTGATGGGTTCAGGGTTCGCCAGTACACAAGGCAATGGCCAGGCAGCCATCGCCACAGGGCACACTCAGCATCAAAAACACCTGAAACGACACTGAAAAGTCACGGTTACGCCCCAATCGGCGCCCAGCATGCCCAGCGCAGCCTGGGGGGTCAAGCACTACGCCCGTGGGCATTTTAGCCGGTTGCGGGTTTACGGTGCCATCATGCAAACGTCGTCTGGTTATACCGTAGGGATATGGGGCGCGAGCCGCATGTGCACGCTGTCCGCCGGGTCCAGCGGCAATTGAAATTTAGCGGCCAGGTAATGCGTGCTGAACACATCGAGGTAGGCATCCAGCACTTCGCTGGCCGCTGGGTCGTCGGCCAGCTCCAGGCACAGCGCCGCAACCTCGGCGGTACAGAAATGATCATCGCGCTTGGACCGGCGCAGCTTGTAGCGTGACAGCTGTTCGGGCGCCAGGCTCAACACCGGCAAGTGCGCAAGGTAAGGGCTTTTGCGGAACATCTTGCGCGCCTCGCTCCAGGTGCCGTCCAGCAGGATGAATAACGGGCGCTTGCCGTCTTGCACCTTGACCTCGCTGCACACCCGCTCAGGCGCAACGAACTCGCCCGGAAACACGATATAAGACTGCCATTGCGGGTCGGCCAACAGGGTCAGCAACTCGGGGTCCACTTCTGTGCGCGACCAGGCGAACGCGGTGGTGTCGTCGATGACATCGGCGATCAGCCAGCCGGTGTTGCTGGGCTTCATCGGTTCCACGTCATGCATCAACAGGCACATGGCCGAGCGGGCCTGCACTGTTGGGCGCCAGGCGCACAGGCAGTACTCGGGAATCACCCGGCAACCGGGGCAACGTTCGGCGCGCGAACCACGGTTTAGAAACGGCCGGACGGCGCGCGCCAGGCGCTGGGTACGCAAGCGGGAGACGGCGTGGCTCATCGGGCGCACCGCGAGCAGAGGTCAATCGACACAGGCAAAACTCGAATCAGGCTTAAGTGGCCGCAGTTTACCAGCGATACGCCTGGCTGTAGTGGCAAGCGGTCCCCTATAATTGCGCGCCACTGAACGCACAGCGCAGTGGCTGGTCTATGCACCAGTAACCGAATCAGGAGAGTTTCATGCTGCGTTCCATGCTGCGCCTTGTTGCCCCATCCGTCGCCCTTGCGCTGGTTCTGCCCATGGGCGCCCACGCGGCGTCGCTGCTGGAGGCCCAAATGAACAGGAAACTGCAGAGCGTCGCGGCCGAGAGCAACAAGGACCTGCCCCGGGAAATCGATGCAAAGACCCTGGAAGTGGCCTACACCGTTGAAGGCATGCAACTGATTGATCACCTCAGTGTGCTACCTGACCGTGCCGAACAGATGCGCGCAAACCCCAAAGCTGTGTATTTCCAGCTGGGTCAAAGCGTATGCCTGAACAAAGGCTATCGCGAGCTGATGGCCAAGGGCGCCGTGATGCGTTATGAGATCACCGAGAACAAGACCAACCGCCCGGTAGCGTCGGTCAAGTTCGTGGAAGCCGATTGCCCGGCACCCGCTGCGGCGAAGAAGAAAAAGTAACTGTTGCTCGATCATCGCGCGCTGCTGTCCGGTGGCGCGCACCTCCCTCGCCTTATTGGCCAGCCGCCAACTAAACTGCTTGATGAGTGACCAATAAGCGGTTGCCAGCCAAGGGTTTTTCGGCTCATGATCAAGCCATCCCGGCAGCCCATCTACTGCGTTTTTCACGCCGTTCTGTAACATTTTCAGGGCAAAAGAGGGTTGCCCTCCTGCGACTTGCAGTGCAAAGGTTTCCAAATCACAAGGAACATACAGAGCCCGTTTTGCCGCCTGGCGAACACCGTGCAACGCTTAAGGCGTGCAGCGACACACGCAGTGTCGTGGCCGCGGACGAATCTCTCGCCGATGGCCCAGGTTCTGTGAAGAAGGAGAAGTTGAATGCCTTACGAACCGAATGACCGCCTGCTCCGTCATTTTGAAGCAAACGGCGCTGACCTCACCCAGCAGGTCGACGCACAACTCCAGCTGGTCGCTCCCAACAGCCCGAACATCCCCCTTTATCGCGATATGATCCTCACCGTGCTGCGCATGGCCAAGGATGACCGCAACCGTTGGAATGCAAAAATCACGCTGCAGGCGATCCGCGAGCTGGATAACGCCTTCCGCTTGCTGGAACAGTTCAAGGGCCGCCGCAAGGTCACGGTGTTTGGCTCGGCGCGCACGCCGGTCGAAAGCCCGCTGTACGCCTTGGCAAGGGAAGTCGGCACGCTGCTGGCGCAATCCGACCTGATGGTGATCACCGGCGGTGGCGGCGGCATCATGGCCGCTGCCCACGAGGGCGCAGGTCTGGAACACAGCCTGGGGTTCAACATCAACCTGCCGTTTGAACAGCACGCCAACCCGACCATTGATGGCACCGAGAACCTGCTGTCTTTCCACTTCTTCTTTACCCGCAAGCTGTTCTTCGTCAAGGAAGCCGACGCGTTGGTGCTGTGCCCGGGCGGTTTTGGCACGCTGGATGAAGCGCTGGAAGTGCTGACCCTGATCCAGACCGGCAAGAGCCCGCTGGTGCCGGTGGTGCTGCTGGATGCCCCAGGCGGTGGTTTCTGGCAAGGCGCACTGGACTTCATTCGCAGTCAGTTGGAAGCCAATCGCTATATCCTGCCCACCGACCTCAAGCTGATCCGCCTGGTCTACAGCGCTGAAGAGGCGGTGGCGGAGATCAACCAGTTCTATGCCAACTTCCACTCCACGCGTTGGTTGAAGCGTGAGTTTGTGGTGCGCATGAATCATCCGCTCAGTGATCGTGCACTGACCCACTTGCAGAGCGAGTTTGCCAGCTTGCGGCTAAGTGGAGAGTTCCAGCAGCTTGCTTACACAGGCGAGGAACATGATGAACCAAGGTTCAGCCATTTGACGCGGCTGGTGTTCAACTTCAACGGTCGTGATCAGGGCCGGTTGCGGGAGTTGGTGGATTACATCAACTTGCCGGAGAACTGGGCACAGGCTCAGGGGAAGACACAGCAGCGGGCGGCGCCAGAGCCGGCGTGATTTTTAAGGCAAAAAAAAAAGGCCCACTACTGTCGTAGTGGGCCTTTTGTTTTACCGGGATTTGGCATCCCGGCAACCAACACATTCCAATGTGGGAGCTGGCTTGCCTGCGATTGCGGTTTGCCAGCTAGCTTATAGGTAGCTGACCCACTGCCATCGCAGGCAAGCCAGCTCCCACATTTAGATTTTTACCAGCCTGAAGACTTAATCGTCCATGTCTCGACCGCTGAGCAGCCGACTGATCATATCCATCGAAAACCCGCGATAGCTCAAGAAGCGGCCTTGCTTTGCACGCTCCCGGGCATCAATCGGCAGATGGCCGGCAAACTTGCGACGCCAGGTATCTTCCAACTGCGACTGCCAACTGATACCGCACTCACGCAGGGCGAGGTCGATATCGGCACGTTGCAGGCCGCGTTGGCTCAGTTCTTCACGAATTCGCGCCGGGCCGTAGCCGGAGCGCGCGCGGTAGGAAACAAAGCTTTCAAGATAGCGGGCTTCGGAAAGCAGCCCCTCTTCCGTCAAACGGTCGAGGGCTGTTTCGATCATCTCGGGCTCTGCACCGCGCTGACGCAGTTTACGCGTCAGCTCGACTCGACCATGCTCGCGGCGAGCGAGCAGGTCCATGGCAGTGCGCCGAACGGCGACGAGTGTATCCAGTACAACAGTCATCGTTTGCTTCAGATATCAGTGTCGACTTCTTCTACTTCTTCAACCGGCTCGCGGTTGGCAGCAGCTTTCACGTCTGGTGCCGGGGTCAGCAGCTTGTCGCGAATCTGCTTCTCAAGCGTGGCGGCGATATCCGGGTTGTCCGCCAGGAACTTGGCCGAGTTGGCCTTGCCCTGACCGATCTTGCTGCCGTTGTAGGCATACCAGGCACCGGACTTCTCGACGAAGCCATGCAGTACGCCCAGGTCGATCATCTCGCCGTTCAGGTAGATACCCTTGCCGTAGAGGATCTGGAACTCAGCCTGACGGAATGGCGGAGCCACCTTGTTCTTCACGACTTTAACGCGGGTTTCGCTACCAACAACCTCGTCACCTTCCTTCACCGCGCCGGTACGGCGGATATCCAGACGGACCGAAGCGTAGAACTTCAGCGCGTTACCACCGGTGGTGGTTTCCGGGCTGCCGAACATTACGCCGATCTTCATACGGATCTGGTTGATGAAGATCACCAGGCAGTTGGCGTTCTTGATGTTACCGGTGATTTTACGCAGCGCCTGGGACATCAGGCGGGCTTGCAGGCCCACGTGCATGTCACCCATCTCGCCTTCGATTTCAGCTTTCGGTACCAGGGCAGCCACGGAGTCGACCACGATCACGTCGATGGCGTTGGAGCGCACCAGCATGTCGGTGATTTCCAGGGCTTGCTCACCGGTGTCCGGCTGGGAAACCAGCAGGTCGTCAACGTTGACGCCCAGCTTGCCGGCATATTCCGGGTCCAGGGCGTGCTCGGCGTCGACGAACGCACAGGTGGCGCCCATTTTTTGCGCCTGGGCAATCACCGACAGGGTCAGGGTGGTTTTACCGGAAGATTCAGGGCCGTAGATTTCAACGATACGGCCTTTTGGCAGGCCGCCAATGCCGAGTGCGATGTCCAGACCCAGAGAGCCAGTGGAAATAGCCGGGATCGCCTGACGGTCGTGATCGCCCATACGCATTACGGCACCCTTGCCGAATTGACGTTCGATCTGACCCAGGGCCGCAGCCAAGGCTTTCTTCTTGTTGTCGTCCATTAAAGTCCTCACGTAATCAATAAGGCCTGACGGCCAACACCTGTATAAGTAGACAGTATTGTTCCACAAAGATCCGGGATCGCCTACCCCTGATTTTCGATTTCTGCTGCAGCTCGTCGCAACAAGCCCTCAAGCGCGGCTTTTACCGTTTGTCGGCGGACCTCGTCGCGGTTGCCGGGGAAGTGCGCCAGCTCGGCCGTTACCTCATCGCCCACACCGAACGCCAGCCATACGGTGCCCACCGGTTTGTCCGGCGAACCGCCATCCGGCCCCGCGACACCGCTGACCGCCACGGCAAAGCGCGACAGGCTTTTTTCCTGCGCGCCGCGCACCATCGCCTCCACCACCTCCTGGCTGACCGCGCCGACCTTGGGGAACAACGCCTCCGGCACGCCTAGCTGGCGGGTCTTCTGCCGGTTGGAGTAAGTGACATAACCGGCCTCAAACCACGCCGAACTGCCCGGAATACGCGTGATGGCTTCGGCGATACCGCCACCGGTGCACGACTCGGCAGTGGTGACGTGGGCATTGAGCACCTGCAAACGGCGACCCAGTTCAGCGGCCAGTTGAGTGATTTCCTTCACGGTCGTCTCCAGGAATGGGCGGGGGTTTGCCTACCCTACAGGAGCCTATCGGCCATGCAAGTTGCAGAGTGCATCAAGACGCTAACGGCCGACGACGCGCATCCTGCCTCAGGAAACGCCCAATATCGCCTTCGCCCGCGCCCAGAGCTGCAAACGATCGTCCAGGCCATTCAGGCCACCATTGATGCGCCGGGTGATAGTGGTGAACTGGTCTTTGTCAGCAAGTTCGTTCAAACCATTGCTCTGCCAGAACCATGCGGCGGACTCACACGCCCATTGCGGCTGCTCCAGCAGTTGCGGTTGCTGCAACAGGCGGTCGTCGCCGAACAACGCCTGGCTGCACGCCAGGTAATTGCGTCGCCCCGTGATCTGAATAAGCCCCCTGCCTCGGTACTTCTGGCCATCGCCGTCGGCCTCGGGGGTGTTGCCCAAACGCGCGGCCAGGGTGCCAGTGTCGTATTTGCTCAGGTATTTATCGCTGCCCAGTTCTCGTAAATAGAGCAACTGGCCGGATTCGTGGCCGATTTGGGCGAGGAACGCGGCACTACGCTTTGGCGTGCCAATGTCGTAGCGAACCAGCACCGCATTTAACGCAGATAAAAAAAAGCCCGCTCTAAGGCGGGCTCCAGGCATCACTTGAAGCAGTTGAGCAAGCGTTATCGCCATGGGGCTTTCCCTTTGAAAATGGCTATGCCGACAACCCATTCGCCGTGATCGAACTGCGATACCCCGTCGCCGGATCGCCAACATGCACCACCTGTTTCATCGACCACTGGCCCTGCATATACGAAGGCCAGGTTTCATCCAGCAACAACACGCCTTCGGCAGCCAACAAAGGGTTGCCAGGGCAATCAATCAGCAGTTTCAAACCTTCGCGTCCCACACGTCGCAGTTCGCCTTCAGCCACGGCACGTGCCTCGGCTTGGTTCTGGCAGCGCTGACGCAAAGTTTTGAACGGGGCCACCCCAACCTCGACTACCTGCTGTTTGCCACCTGCGGCATCCCACCAGGTCACGCGGCTGCCCATGTATTTGGAGCGAGACGTTTCGTCGAGCTTGGCAGTGATGAAGGCCTGGTCACCGGGACGGTTGTCCTGGGTCACGGACAGCTTCACCTGCGGTAATAGTTGCCCGGTAAGTGATTTGACCTGCCCCGCCTCGGCCAGCACGTACAGCTCGTTGATTGGTTTGGTGACCGCGCTGTAGCGCTTGGCAAGGCGGGTGATGAACGCCATGTCGCTTTCATTGGACTGGTCGATATGGGCAATCGCAATGCCTTCCAACGCAGGTGCAACACGCGGTGAAAAACCGTGGCGACTGACCAGTTGGCGAAACAGTGCGCCCAACGTGGTTGGCCCGTAACTGGCCGACCGTCGCTGGCGATAACCGCTGGCGTCGAGCATGCTGAAAGGTGCGGCTGTCGCCACGATCATCAAGCGCATGGGAAACAGCACGGGCGTGCGCTGCGTGATCACGAACTCGCCTTTCTCCACCAGCGCGGACTCCTGATAACCCACGCGCAAACCGATCTTGCCGCTCAGGCTGGGCAAACCTTCCAGCCCCTCGATATTGAGGGTCAACTCCAGCCGGTCAGACTCGATACCTGCGGCGTCGGTATGGCTCCAATGCATCAGGCGTTGATTGAGCAGCGCGGCATTGGCGCCATAAAACTCCACGATTGGCGTAAATCCCTGTGCCATGTCGCCTCCTTAATCCCAGGCCAGAACAGGCCGCACAGCAGCCGGCCGCGCTTGCATTTCCGGCACGATGACCCACACACCAGCGGGCAGTACCGGCCCGTACTCGGCAAGCTCGGGGTTCAGACGCCAAAGGGTTTCTTCCGCCGCGTCATCGCAACGGCCCAATTCGCGGTAGAGCAACAGGTTGACCGAATCACCGGCAATACTTCGCACTCTACGCATTGACGAATTCCTCCAGTTCTATAGTCCAGGCCATGACCATGGCAGTGCCGTCATCGATCACGTTGCTCTGGGTTTCCATCACCGAATTGATCCGCCACAGGCCCCAGTTACGGCCGATGCCATCGACCAGCGGTAAGGGCGCACGCGCATTTTGCAGGGCGCGCAACTCGTCCAGGCGCTGCATGCCGATGGCATACATCGCTGTGCCGGTGAACGTGAGCTTCTCCAGCTTCTGGCCGCTTTGCCGCGACTGGGGTTTGCTGGCAATAATCGCCAGGTCACTCCAGCCGCCATCAGTGGTACGCACCAGCCCGGAATAAGCAAAGCCACGGGACAGGCCAAAAATAAAGTCGCCGAGGACCATTTGTTGTTGCATCAATCACCTCCTGATGGATCGGCCAGCGCCGCGTTGCGCCGAATGCCAAGGGTGTCGGTGACCATCGGCATGCACTGAAATTGCAGGGCCTGGATCACCTGGTTGACGACTTGCTGGGCATCGGCGGGGTTCACGCCGGTAATCTGAATGCTCGGCGCGAGGGTGACTTGCACATTGTCGGTACGCGCGGCGTTGAGCTCTTTGCTCACTGCACCGGGTGCAGGCAGTCGGTCGGTTGAGCCGAACAATTTGTCACCCAACCAGGTGCCCGCTTCACTGCCAAGCAAACCACCAATGGCGCCGCCGACCGCGGTGCCGACACCGGGAAAAATCAGCGTGCCAATGGCCGCGCCGGCGGAGGCTCCTGCCCAGGCGCCACCTGCAGTGGTGAGGCCTGCACCGACGGCTTTGGCGTCGCCGTTGCGGATACCCTCGGCCACATCCATGGCAGTGTCGACATACCTCATCGGGCCGAGGCGGCGGGCGGCGGAGGACTCCAGCTTGCTCACCGCGCCTGACAGGCCGGAGGCCGGCAGCTTCGGCGCGTGAGGCAGCGCCTCAGTTGAGCGCTCATGGCTGAAGGTCTGTGTGTTTGGCAGAGCAGTCATACGCCCATCAGAAGGCAGGGGGACAAGCCCTCGCTCCAAGGCCTCCATCAGCCCCGGCCCTCTGCCAGCAGCCGGTTGACGGTAATCAGCGCCCTGCTTTCGACTATTTGCCCGGACCTCGCGCAGTTGCATCCCCTGAGCAGGGCCACCGGCATGAAAACCATTCGACTGCGCAGGAAAGAAGGACTTGGCAAAGCGCTCAGACACACCGCGCAGCGTTGCCATCACGCCGCCGCTTTTTGTGGATGCAAGCCTGGTGGCAGCTGGCTTGGCCACGGAAGCCTGTTTCTTCTGCGAACCTTGCTTGTTCTGCGCGCGCTGCGTCTTCTTATTCTGCGATTTTGGCGGTTGGGTATTCTTCTTCCTGGCAGAAGAACTTCTACGGCTTACGCGGCGGCTACTGGGTGAGGCTTGAACAGCAGCAGCACAGCAGCAGGACTTATCCTTTTTAAAGCCATCACTCTTGAATAGCTTGCCGGCGACTCCAGGCAACTTGCCAAGCGTTACATCAACCAAGTTACCCGTTACCCGGGTTTTGATCGTCTCTCCCAAGCCCGAAAAAAAGCCAGTAATGACGGGTGAAATAACCGGCAAAACGACCACCTCAGCCATTTTTACAGCGGTGACAGCTGTGGGCGACTCACCCGCTATGGTGTTGGCGCGGTCCATCACATGGGTCTTGGCTTGCAGCCACCAGTCCTCCCCGAGCACCGGCGCGAGCTTCAGCGTGGTGGAGAGCCGCTCCTCACTCTTTGACGACTCCTCTCGCAATTGAGTGGTAGTTTTTTCCGCAACGGCGGGTGCTGCAAACGATTGCTGAAAGGCTGCGACCGGATCGAGGCTCTTTACATCGCGCAACGTCATGGCGTCACGGACCAAGCTCCGATCTTGCGATGCGCTCGACTTAACCTCGGTGGTCGTCTTCTGCTCACTACGCTGATCGATTTTAGACGGTTCAACGTCCACCGCCTTCAGCCGCGACAAGGCGTCTTCCAGCGCGTCCACGCTGTTGCGCACTAACCCCAGGGACAGCGAGAGGCCATTGAGTTGCAAGCCTGCATTGGTCAGCGCCAGACTCATCGAGGACAACGACGGCGCTTCTGCGAGAGCACTAGAGACCAAAGGGCCTGGGCTGACAATCTCGCCCCCCTTTGCGTTGTCTGCGTTGCTAAAAATACCTTGGCCATCCTTGGCCATGGCATACGCGAGCGAATACTTGTTTTGCATCCCGCTTACTCCTGTTTAACGCCAAGGCGAGTGATCGCAATGTCGTAGCGGCGCAATGCTTTGCCGGCGTCCCAGTCGAGGATCTCTGCCTCATTGACCGAGTAAATCAGCGGCACCACATCGAGGATTACTTCGATGTCGCGCTGCGAAAGAAGTCCGCCGGTTGATTTAAAAAATCGTCGATGCGCTCCTGCAGTTCCGTCCAGTCGGGTACGGTCAGGCCAGCGAGATCGGGGATCATCAGGCCGGTGCAGTGCGCGGTGATGAACTCGGCGCGTTCTTTGTTGGTGGCGAGTTTTTTCATCACCTTGGTGGCGCGCAGGGCGGGCATTTCCAGGGGCAGTTCGGTCAGGCTGCGACCGGCCGCGTCAAGGGCCAGCAACAGCTGGACAGGCTGATCGTGGCTCGCTTCTTCAGGCTGATCCAGGAAGAACGACGTAGGGCGTGTCGACATGTCATGTACGTACTGAGCGATGCTTACGTAGTCCGGGCGCTTGAGCTGGTCGAGCTCTTTTTCCGACAGGCCGGTGGCGAGTTTCGCCAGTTCAAAAAACTGGTCGTCCTCGTCATCACCGGCCCGGGCCAGCGCGTCTTTTTGCGCGGCGTAAAACAACGGCTTGAGTTGAATCTGCTGGATCGTCGCGCCAGTGTCGGCGGTGATCGGGGACAGCAGAATGTGCAGCGGTGGCATCCAGGCCATGGGGCAATTCCTTGTTAAGCATTTTTGAGGTTAAACACAGTCAATGTGGGAGCCGGGCTTGCCCGCGATGCAGGCGACTCGGTATGTCTGGTGCACCGAGGTGATGCCATCGCAGGCAAGCCAGCTCCCACATTGACCGTGCCCGCTTCGCCTTTAAGGCATCAGCACCGCGCGGCGTGCATCGCCGAGAATGTCGACGCCGTTGAGCACGAACTTCTGGGTGCGCACGTCGATGTCGATCACCGAAATGCCGTTTTCCAGACGGTTGTAGGTACGGCAGGACAGTTCCAAAGTGGTGGTGACCTTGTCGCCCATCTTCAGCTTCGCCTCCTCCAGGGATTTGAGTTTGCCGCCGACCGTGTGGTAGGTGAAGTAGGTTTTGCCATCCTGATCCTGACCGGCTTCTCGCACGTTCAGCAGAATGTCGTCACCCAAGCGCACGCCCAGGGCCAGCATGATTTCCGGCCCGGCACCTTGCAGAACCAACTTGGCATTGAGCACCTTGCCGCTCTTGGCCATTTCTTCGGCGATGAAGCGCCCACCGGACATGGACTCCATGTCGAACTCAATCTTCGGCGGGGTGAACTCTTCCACCGTCGCGGACAACGGCAGGCCTTGAAGGGTGGCCGCAATGGCCTGTCTTACACGGTTGGTAAACATTAGAGAACGTCCTCCAGGAACTGCTCGATGATTTCATCGCGGGCATTGAGTTGATAAATCATGTGTTCGTTCGGCGCGTAGCGGCCGTAATCGATGACGATGAACCAGGTGCCGTTCTTGTACTTCTCGACACTGTTCAGCTCCGGGTGCAGGTACACGCTGCCGCCGGGGATGGTTTCATCGGCCACCAGGGTTTGCAGCCAGTCGTTGATGCGCTTGACCTCCTGGTCCATGAACGACTTGGTGAGGTTCTTGGCCATGGCTTTCTGGCCGGCCTTGACCAGCTTGCGGCTGATGGCATCTTCCAGGCCGACGTAGCTGATGAACTTGCCGGTGAGGGAGCGGTTACCCAGCAGCGAAAAGCCGCCAAGGATAGTGCGCGCGTAGTAGCTCACGCCGTAACGGTTGAGCAGGTCGCCTTCGGTGGAGGTGTCGAGGATGTTGTACTCGACCACACGGGAAACGTCCTCGGCGAAGGTCACCTGGTTACCTGGGCTTTCCCACTGTTTGACCTTGGCCAGTGCAGCAATAGCCAGCGACGATGGCGACAGGAACACGTTTTTCTTCGCCGCCTTGGAGTACACCGACGGCATGTTGTGCACCAGCAGGCAGCGGTCGAAGCCGAGGTCGGCACCGCCCAGCTCGCCGCTGTAGGTCACTTGATCAGCGACCGAGACGTCCTTGCCGTCCAGCACCACACGGGCCTTGATGCGCTTGCCGAAGGAGGCGAACTCACCGGCCACAGCCTTGGTGCCGGTGAAGCCTGGGGCACCGATGATGGTCAGGTCTTCAGGGACACTGGCCAGTGCAGCCAGGCCCAGCTTGCGGCCGGTGGCTGGCTCGTTGCCGCCGATCACGTTATTGACGGTGTCGGCCGGGGTTGCGCCCTCCTCCACGATCACCACATAAACCGGCACTTTCACCACTTTGAGGATCTGGTACACCGCCTGAAACAGCGTGCCCGATTCGGCGCCGGTCGGGTCCAGCAGCGCCTGGGTGGTGAAGCTGTTGATGCGAAACGGCGCGTTTTTCGGAATCGACGCGTGGGCATTCGGCGCGGTGCCGACCAGGCCGATAACGTTGTCGCCCAGGCCACCCATGGCCTCGGGGGATTCAGTGGCATTCACGGTGATGCCGTTGTGCTCGAAGTTCAAAACCTCAGCCATGATTAGTCAGCCTTCTTGGGGGTGGAGTTAAGGACGCTAGTCAGTTCCAGGCGGCCGGCGGTGCGCAGGGCGGATGCTTCGACGTCCAGCAGTTCAAGCTCCTCGCCGGCGGTGGACCAGTGGCCACCTCCGGTGGGGAATGGGATGAGGACGGTGTAGGTTTGGCGGTTGGCCATAGGTGGATCTCCGGGCATAAAAAAAACCGCAGGGCGGTTTTCGTGTGGGTTAGTTAGGGGTGAAGGACAATAGAAAGGAGCGCTGTATGTTTCCCGCTGCTTCGCCTATCGTTCAAGCTATCTGTGGCACTTCTGGTCGAAGTAATTCGTCAGGAAAGCCGATTTGCTCTGGCCAATCACGAAGAGCCAACCGATAACTTTGCAACTGCCGATACTGCTCGTCTGTTAATGTGGGTATACGCCCGGCATCAAGTTCATCCCTATGACGTGCCACCAACATGTCAGTCCGGGCCAGTTCGCTGTCTCGCCAAAAGCGCTCGCGCTGAACTTGCTGTTCAACATTAAGCCCAGGCGGATCTACGGCGGTTGGCTGGCCATTTTTTCCCGCAGTGATTTGCTTACCCGATGATTGCGCCTCAAGTAGCGCTTGACGCAAATCCTCGGAAATTTCTATCGCGTCTTTTGGCAACTGATCGCCATAAATATCGTCGTCATAAAAAGCCGAGGTCACCGCACAAAAGAAAACAGTCATGTTTACTCTCCAATAGCCCAAAGTCGGTAGATACGTACTCCAGCATCATTTGAATATACAAAACCAGAAGCACCGTTATAACTTGAGCCCTCGACACTGTAGGCAGGGGACTGAGGACCAATACCGCTACCCAATCCTAGAATGGGCTGAAAAGTTGCGGTGCGGAAAGAGGTTGGATAGGTAATAGTCCATGGCACTGCAACACCAGAAACATGCGTAACTGTGAATTCGCACCATTGCAGAATTTGCCCATTGAGCAAACGTGCCCAGCCGTTCTTCCCTGAGGACTTCATCACCGCTTTAATGCGGCCAGCCTCGACATTGTCGACTCGAAAGACAATGTCGGAACCCGCTTGCGGGATACCACCTTCGGCGAACATGCCGGTATCGCCATCCTCGGCAAACGAGTAACCGGAAACGCTCGAAGAGTCGCTCTGGTTCGGAGGCCCTTTCGGTGCACGAACCCCTTTAAGTATTTGAAGCGCTCCCGATGTGTGTTTGCGCATCAACATATCGCCATCAGCAAACAACTCGATCTGACCATCACCGCTACTGAACAACCCAGTATCAGTGTCAAAAACAAACCCACAACTGTTCGGGTTTCCGGGTCCGCCTGTTCCTACCTTACCTATAAGCATTCCGGTCATTTGCCCACCCGAAAGGGAGAGCTTTTTTGCAGCAGTTGCGTTTACTGTGCTCTGAACAAATGCCGTATTAGCAACTTTAGTGTCATTGCTTTCGGGGGTAGCAGTGGGAGTCGTCGCACCTGGCAGTACCGCGTTCAGAATGGTTGATTTGGCGGCTCCGAATCGGGCCAACTCGGTAGAGTCGGACATGAGCAGAAGTTCACTGCCGGCTTGGGGCAACGTGCCTTCCGTCGCAAACAAACCGGAATCACCATCAACGCCGAACGCGTAGCCCATGTCAGATGCGTCATTGGTCGGAACACCTTTTTTAGAGCGAACACCCGCGGAAGCAATCAATGGTCCCGTCATTGTGTCGCCGGCCTTTGATACCTTTGCGGCCAACGCACTTTTCATATCGTCTTTGGTCGGAGCATCAAGAATGCCGCTTTCTGCCAAGGTCGTCGGGTTCGTACCGGCCGTGGCCCGACCATACTTATCGACAGTGAGGCTCTTATAGGTGCCCGCTTTAATACCGGTTCTGCCAACCAGTATTTCAAACACCAACGCCGTAGAACCGAGGCTTATCGGCCCATTCGTAACCAAGACCCAAAGAGAATCACCCAGTGCGGTGCCCTCCTCGACCATAACCGTCAAACCCGGCGTCACTTTCGCGCTATTGTCAGCGTCGGAAGCGCGGAACCAGGCACCATTGGCGGCTACATAAATGCCGTTGTCCCTCGATTCAGCCTGGCCAGTCACCAACACCCGTTGACCCGCGACAACTGCAACTCCATCAATTTGCTGTGCACCACTCAATGTGATGTTTGCGGTCGAAACCACGCGTACCGATTGCTTGCCGTCAAGCTTGGCCAACTCATCAGCCACATAACCGATCACCCAAGCCCGCGTCGCCTTGACCACCGTGTCATCAATCAACAACGTCACCAGCGATGCATTACTCGTCTCGAAAATCGACCGAATATAAAACTCTTTCCCCGAACCAGAAGTTGCCAGAACCGGCTTGAAAGACTCCGGGTACTTAACGATTGCGTAAAGCACCCCGGTATCCGTCCAAAGCCCAGCCTCACGCACATACCAGCCACCCACCTCGGGTGGAATAGTCACTTCAGCCAGCAACCAGCTCGGATTTTTTTCATCCTGAAACAGCGCATTCAATGGCCCGCGCCACACTTCACGTTTCAGCGCTTTTGCAGTGGCGTCGGGGTTGTAGACAGAGCCATTGCCATCGCCCACCGAAATTTGCGCGAGTTTGATCGGCACGCCCGCAGCCTTGCAGGCAGTTTCATAAGCAATCCCTGCGTTGGTCAGCAAGGTATAAAAGTCGGCCATTTAGGACCCCTGTGGATAGATAGTGACGGTTTCGACGCTGTAGAACCCGGCTGCCAAAAAGGCCATGCCGGACGCTTCAAGCCCCTCGATAACAATCGGATAGATAGTGGTCAGCTCCCCGCAGACAGTCGCAGCGCCGACTGAATGGCTACCAAACGCGCTCAACCCGACCGTGACGGTGAAAATGTCACGCTCGCTTTTGGCCTCTGCTAGACGCAGATCCAGCCTCGCGTCGATTTCTTCGCTGTACGGCAGTTCGGAGTAAGCCCTGATGGAAAAACTGAAAGGATTACCTCGCGGCGACTGCTCATACCAGGCCCTTACCTCAGGGATCAGTTGCAGGCCTTTGGCAGCATTTTCGAGTGCTGTACGGGTACCGGCCTGTCGAGCGGTTGGCCAGGCGAGTTTTACCGTCGCACGCTTTTCAGCCCCGGCGGCAGTAGAACTCCATTCGTTCACGCCACGATCCGCTGCGAGATAAGGTAAAAAATCCGTAGGCGTTTGCGAGGGGTCCATCAACGCGGGGAACGGTGGGGTTACTCGCTCGAGTAACTGACCGAAGCCTTGGTCCAACGCTTTTTCCAAGGGCGAACTGTTGGCGGGGAGCAGGCTCGGTATGCGCTCACTCATAGCGTGCGTACCTGTACTTCAACCCCGGTGCAATAAGGCGCCTGAAAGGCCGTCGCAATAATCGGTGCCAAGGGTTCAAGGATCTGTAACTGCGCCGCCCCGGCGCTGTGAATCGCATAGTCAATCCAACTCGGATCCACCCGCCCCTCCAGCCGATGACAAGACTCTGCATAGTCCTGTAGCAGTTTCTGCGCGGCAACTTGCGTGAGCCCCGAATCCGGGCCGGCATTGATCTTCGCAACCACACGGATTTTATAAGGCAGGATCTGCGCACCTTGCACGCTAACCAGATCGGTCTCCGGCCGCACATCCGGCCGTGCGAAATGGCGACGAACCCCGTCAAGCAAATCGGCGGACGGCGTGCCGCCGCTCTCACGAGCAAGCACAGTCACCATCACTTCACCGGGCGCTGTTCGACGAGCGTTGCCGTCCTTGACCTGCGCGGCATAACCGTCGGGATCAAAAGTGTAGCTGACCGTCACCACGCCCGGCGTCGCGCTTTGCACCTTCACCGACGGCCGTTCACCCAGGGTAAAAACCTCTCGCCGATACTGCATCCGCGAGCCGGCTGCCGGTGCATGGGGCGCCAGGTAATAACGCAAGCGAGCGTCGTCGTCACTCTCCAACGTCGGCGGCACCGGCGGAAACGCCGCCGGGTCGCCTGGATCGAGCACTTGGCGTTCCAGGCCCATGTCCGCCAGGCGCGCATCCAGGTTGCTGCCGGTGGCCCACCACGCCAGCATCTGCTTGATGCGCGCGTTGTATTTGCGTTCGTGGGTTTGCAGACGTACACAGAAGGCTTCCAGGGCCAGGGTCAGCAACTCGCTTTCGTTGTCGAGGCTGACCTTCAGTTTGGCCGCGCTTTGCGGTGCTCGGGTGGCGACGTAGTCCACAACAAACGCCTTGAATTCGGCCAACAACGGCTCGAACTCATCCACCGCAATGATGGCCGGTTCTGCCAGTTGGTTCTGGCCGGGGATCAGCATGCTCATGTCACGACCTCGAAGGTTTGTTGGCGGTTTTTCCAGGTGCCGGCGAAGCGCAACAGCAGGCCGGCGCCTTGGCGGGTGGCGACGATGACCTGGGGTTGAAAATCGCCGATGCCGTTGTGGCTGTTGTAGAACGCCTGCGCGGCGTGGCTTTGGGCGAGTATCAGCAGGTCGTCGCCGAGGTTCTGGCCGAGCAGTTGCGGGATCAGCGAGCCATATAGCGGGCGTTTCTGCCGAGTGCCCACGGGGGTGGTCAGCGCTCGGGTGGCGCGCTGCACGAACTGCAGCCAGTCATCGACGGCTGCCCCGGTGTTTCGATCGATGCCGAGCATGGGATGTCCTTATCGAGGGCTGATGACGCGGCCTTGATGGTCCACCAGCGGGCCGCTGAAGTGCGCGCCGCTAGCGTCCAGTACCAGGCTGGTGCCGCCGATTTGCAGGGTGATGTTCTGGGCGCTCATGACCAAGCTGGCGGCGCCGACTTTGACGTCTACCTGTTCGCGCGAACCGCTGAACGTGGTGGGGCCGTTGACCCAATTGAAAATGTGGCTGGCATCGTCATAGTCGCTTTGGGTGCCGTCCTGATGGCGTCGTCGGGTCAATGTGGCAACGCTGGAGACGGGCGGAAACTGACTACTGTTGAGGCCGAACAAAGCCACAGACTGCCCACCGCCTTCGCCGCCGCCGTAGTTGAGCAACAGGCATTGTTCACCCACGGACGGGATACGCGTTTCGGTTTGTGCGCCTGCGCTGGGGTTGAAAAAGCGGATCGCCGGGGTGAGCAAATCACCGTGGCTGACCTTGCAGGTATTGCTGGCGGCATCGACCGACTGACACGTGCCGATCCGACAAAAACTCTCGGCGCGTCGATACAGGTCTTCAAGTTGGGTTTCCATCTCTGCCAGGCGCTCGACAATCGGCCCCAGTTGCATGCGTAACAGCGCGTCGAACATGGGCTACTCCGCCAGTGGTTTGTATTGGTCGGGATCGTCGATGTTCGACACTTCCCAGGTGCGGGCAAACAGCGGCTGGCCGGTAGGATCTGTGAGTAATACCGGCCCGATGTAGACGGTCTGGGTGAAGGAGACAGTCCAAGTGTCGTAGTCCGTTTCTGCTGTTGTTGCAGCAACCGGAGCGGCGACGATATTTATCGGCAAATCGCACTGGGCCAATGGCAGGCCCCAACGGTTATCCAGCACCTGGTCCATCAGTTGGCTGGCCAGGTCGCAGGCATCAAACGGCAGCGCACCCGGCGCCACCATGGCCCGGAGCGAAATCGTCAGGGCGTGAGCCTTGCGCCCTTCGCGAGAGCGAATGCCTCGGCCATTGCCTTCGACCGTGATCAACACGCCGGTTTTATCCAAGGCGCCCTGAAAATCCTGGTGATTGCCGACCTTCAAGTCCGGGAAGGCCGCGTGCAGCGCCGCGCCTATGGCGTTGGGCAGTTGGGATGGCTTTTCGATAAGGGTCATATTAAGTAGCGTCCTTGCAACGGTTACTGCGGATCTTGGCCGGAGCCTTGGTTGACCCCGATGCGCTTGGCCGCCCAGCGTTCATAAAGGCCAATGGCGACATCGGCACCGGCCATCGCGGTGAGGCAACCAATAGCGCCGGCGGTCCAGATCGACATGCCGGCGGCGTAGCACAGCATCAGGGCTGAAACCCCGCAGACCATGCACGCGCCGGAGCGCAGGGCCAGGCGGCGGATCAGCGACCAACCACGTGCGCCCTCCTTGTCGGCGCGCCACATTTCGCCGGATACACCGCCGATCACTGCCAATACGATGACCAGCCAGATAGGCATTTCCGCTAACGCTTGCTGTTCATTTGTCATGTCACGCCTCCTGGCTGAGCACTCAATAGTCCATTTTTCATTTACACATGCTTCGATAGGTCGGCATTCCAAAAAGCCCGGTTGCCCGGGCTTTTCAGTAATGATGTCCTCGAACGTTCGGCGCTACTGGCGCGGTACGGTTCTTTCCTCAATGTTTTTCCGACCACGATCCCTGTCTGCCGGATAACTGCTTCTGGTGCTTTACGCTGCACACCCGGGTCAGTTGCCAACCCTCTGAACCGTTAAGGCCGGTTCATCGCTGCCTGTTTTTTTAAAGCGGTGTAACTAAAGAGCGTCGGCATCCTTGCCGGTGTTGCCTGGCATCCCTGCCATCGCTTCGATGGCGTCCTTGCCGATGTTGCGTGGCTTCCTTGTCACTTTCCTTGGCAGCATCCTTGCCGCCTCCACCACCTTGTTGGCTGGCTTGAGATGAAGAATATGCATGTATGCATATACAGTCAATGCACAAATGCATTTATTTTTGCTATTGGAATGCACCAGCGCATTTCGAACCTTATGGGCCAGGGGTTTACCGGTTTTCTACGGTCGAAAAAAAACCCGCACATGGGCGGGCTTTGTCTTACGCAAGAAAGTTAACGGGCGTACATGCCCCACCAGAACACATGGCCGAGGATGCTGATTTGCTCATCCTGGATATCCTGGAAGCTGTAGTCCTCGTCCGGGTGCTCATCGCGATTGAAACTGCGCAGGCGAATCCCGGAAGGCAGGCGGTAGAGCTGTTTCACCCGTAACTGGCCATTGTGATTGATGGCATACAAGTCGCCATCGACGATGTCGCCAATGCCGCTCTTGCCCGCATTCACCCCAACCGTCGCGCCGTCGCGCAGCACCGGCAACATACTGTTGCCACGCACTGTCACGCATTTGGCCTGGTCGAACTGCACACCGTTGTGGCGAAGGCTGCGCTTGCCGAACCGCAGGCTGGCCTTCTCGCTTTCCTCGATGACGAATCTTCCTGATCCAGCAGCCAATTCAACCTCGCGCAAAAAGGGGATCGACACCTCGTCATCATTAACGGGCGTGTCGTCGTCCCACAGGCTTATGTCCTTGAGTTCCGAATGCATCGGGTCGCGCCCGTCATCGCGCCCAGCACCCATCGCCGCGCGCCCGCGCAAGTGGTCGGTGCTGACGCGGAAGTACTCGGCGATGCGCGAGATGTGCTTGTCCGACGGATCAACGATCTTGCCGCTGAGGATCCGCGAGAGTGTGGATTGAGGCACGCCGGTACGCCGGTGAAGCTCCGTGGGGGAGATCCGGTCGCGGTCCAGCAGCTCTCTTAAGACGGTTGAAACGTTGCGTTTTTGCATAACGGCGATAGTGCCGGGAGTTTTTGGGGTTGGCAAATGCTAAATTGCATATTTTATGCAATGGCAGAAAGTGTTAACCGACACGTCGGTAAGCAATTGGGGTCTGGGCACTCGTCAATTTCAAAGTCAGAGAGGCTGCTATCGGCCAATTAGAGACATTCTATTCATTGCTTCATCAAGCCAACCTACCGAATTTCAACTAGCGATTACGGTTTTTCTAGCTACGCTTGCCAGCAAGAATGGCGTAACTCCGCCCGTTCATTAATTGTCTGGCAAGGGAGCCAACATCCATGGACAGCCTGCAGGGCGTTTATCCATCGGCAACCGTTCTGGTGGTCGATGACACACCCGACAACCTGATGCTTATTGCCGAGTTGCTCAAGGATAAATATCGGGTCAAGGCGGCCAATAGCGGCGAGAAAGCCTTGCGCCTTCTGCAGGCTGGCCCCCTTCCCGACCTGATCCTGCTAGACATCATGATGCCGGGTCTGTCCGGTTATGACGTTGCCGAGCAGCTCAAGCTTGACGCTCGCACTCGCCACATACCGATCATGTTCCTGACGTCGATGACGGCCACAGAGGACGAAATTAGAGGGTTGAGCCTTGGCGCTGCGGACTACATCACCAAGCCGATCATACCCCAGGTGCTCATGGCCAGGGTCGAGACGCAAATCAAGCTCAAGGCCGTTGCCGATTTCCTGCGTAATCAGAACGAATTTCTCGAGCAGGAAGTGCAACGCCGCACCCGTGAGGTGATCGCGATACAGGATGTCACGATCCACGCCATGGCCTCGCTGGCGGAAACCCGCGACAACGAAACCGGCAACCACATTCGTCGTACCCAGCACTATGTGAAACGGCTGGCTGAACTGTTGCGCAATCACCCGCGCTTCCGTCACTTCCTCGACGAGGACACCATCAAACTACTTTTCAAATCGGCGCCGCTGCACGATATCGGCAAGATCGGCATCCCCGATCGCATCCTGCTCAAGCCGGGACGGCTCACCCCGGAAGAGTTCGAGATCATGAAAACCCACACCACATTGGGACGCGATGCCATCCAGCACGCCGAGGATCAGTTGGGCATAGACGTCGATTTTCTTCATCTTGCCAAGGAAATTGCCTACGGCCATCAAGAAAAATGGGATGGCAGTGGTTACCCGCAAGGCGTGGCCACCGACGACATCCCGATCAGCGCCCGGTTGATGGCCGTGGCAGATGTCTACGACGCGTTGATCAGCCGCCGCGTGTACAAGCCCGGCATGTCCCATGAGCAGGC
The DNA here is from genome assembly GCF_012985495.1 of Pseudomonas sp. WS 5146. Taxonomy (NCBI): domain Bacteria; kingdom Pseudomonadati; phylum Pseudomonadota; class Gammaproteobacteria; order Pseudomonadales; family Pseudomonadaceae; genus Pseudomonas; species Pseudomonas sp. WS 5146. The sequence continues at coordinate 110,183 of NZ_JAAQWL010000002.1, read as the reverse complement.
GGTGCACATCATCCGCGAAGGCCGCGGTTCGCATTTCGACCCCGACATCTGCGACGCGTTTCTCGCCAATGCGGAGCAGTTCCGGGAGATTGCCGCGCGCTTCGCCGACAGTGACCAGGACATGGCCAGGCAGTTGGCCTTGCATGAGCCGATAGCTGACCATCCCTGAGCCCTTTGCGCCACCCTGCACTCCAGTTGAACGAGGCCATTTATGAACAGACTGTTCGAGCTGCTCGAGCGCCTGTCCCTGCGCAACAAATTGATTATCGGCTTCGCTGCGTTGATGACATTGATCCTGATACTCGGCGTGCAAAGCCTGCGCACCCAGTATTCGCTCAGGCATGAAATGCAGCAGCTGTACCAACAGGATCTGGTGGGTATCCAGCATGTGCAGGAGGTTCGGGTGCAGCTGCCGCATCTGTTGCTGGCCATGCAACGGGCAATCGCGACCAATAACGCCGACATCCGCATCAGCGCCAGAGCGCAAATGGAGGCCACTCAGGAGCGCCTCCACGAAGCCCTCGAGCAAGTACGGCCGACGCTGCGGCGCCAGAGCAGTATCAACAGTTTGCTGGAATTCGAAGTGGTCCTGCGGCGCCTGCAAAAAGACGGCGACGACGCACTGGAACTGGCCGGCAAAGGCTCTCTGGGTCAGGCGTTGACGTTGCTCAACAGCAAGGACTTTCTCGCTCTGGAACAGGACAGCGACGGGCTGCTCACCCAGATAGAGAAAAACAAGGAAGCCGACATCCACGACACGGCGAAGAACCTCGCTGAGTACGCCCGGCGCAGCAGCACGATCACCTATGTCTTGCTGCTGGGTGGTTCGACGCTGGCCTTGCTATTGACCTGGCTCGTCAGCTATTCCATTCGCGTGCCGCTCAACCGCGTTCGCGTGGCGGTGGACGAGTTGGCGTCCGGCAAGCTGGACGGTCAGATCCCCCACACCGATCTACGCAACGAAACCGGCGATCTGGCGCGGGCCATTGCCACACTGCAGGTGGAGGCTTGTCAGCTTGAACGCCAGCGCTGGGTGAAAACGCACGCCTCGCTGCTTCAAGTGGATCTGCAGCAGGCCGAGACGCCGCAACAATTGGCCCAGGCTTTTTTCAGTCGCATCGCGCCCCGGTTGGGCATGTGCCAGGGGGCGCTTTACGTGCTATATGAAGGCGAGTCACGCCTGCAATTAGTCGGCGGTTACGCGCTGGACAGTGCGCACCCTCTGCCCACTGAGCTTGAACTCGGTGAAGGGCTGCTTGGCCAGTGCGCACTGGATCGCCAACCCCGTCTGCTTGAGGATCTGCCCGAATCGTTCTGGCATGTGCGCGCGCAGTTGGGCGCAGCTGCTGCCAGCCATCTGATGGTGCAACCGGTGCTGCGTGGCGAGCGCCTGCTCGGGGTTGTGGAAATGGCTGGGTTCCGGCCGCCGGAGGAAAACGAAGCGTTGCTTTTGCAAGAAGTCCTGCCGAGGCTGGCCGGGGCCATGGCCATCATGGAGCGCAGCGAGGCGGCCAAGGCGCTGCTGCAGGAAACCCGTCGTCAGGCGGACGAAATGGGCGCGCAAACCTTGTTGCTGGAACACCAGGCCAGTGAGTTGGAGACCCAGCAGGCGGCACTGCGCGCCACCGAAGCGTGGTATCGCGGCATCATCGAGGCGGCGCCGGACGGCATGCTGGTGCTGGGGGCCGACGGCAACATCCTGATGACCAATCCGCAAATGGACAGCCTGTTTGGTTATGCACCTGGAGAGTTGATTGGCGCCAGCATCGAGCGTCTGGTGCCGCAGCCTGCCCGCGAACGGCATGTCCGGTTGCGCGACGGTTTCATTGCCAGCGGCGGAACCCGGAAGATGGGCGGCGATCTGGATGATCTGAGCGGGGTGCGGAAGGACGGCAGTCTGTTCTCCGTGGAAATCGGCCTATCCCATCTGCCGCGTCTGGAGGGTCGGGGTGTCTGCGTCTGCGCCTCGGTGCGCGACGTCAGTGATCGCCGGGCGATGGAAGCCCGGCTGCGTACCGCCAGCGATCGCCTGAACCTGGCGCAAGAGTCCGGTGACATCGGTTTGTTCGACGTTGATCTGGTCAGCGGCACAAACTACTGGACACCCCAGCTCGAAACCCTGTTCGGGCTGGAGCCCGGCGGATTTGGCGGCACGTTGGCGCACTGGCAGGCGCTGGTGCATCCAGAAGATGTGGCGCGGGTCAGCAGTACGTTTGAGAGTGCCGTTCAGAGTGATGATGATCGCGTCGAATTCGACTTTCGCATCGTGCGCAAAAACGATGGGCAGGTGCGCACGTTTCGCTCGCTCAACCGGTTCTCACGCACAGCGGACGGCAAGCCATTGCGCGCAACCGGCATCAACATCGACGTGACGGCATTGGCAGAGGCCAGGGCGACGGCCGAAGAAGCCACTCAGGCCAAGAGCGAGTTTCTCGCCAACATGAGCCATGAGATCCGCACGCCAATGAACGCAATCATCGGCATGAGCCACCTGGCGCTGCGGACCGAACTGGACAATCGCCAGCGCAACTACATAGAAAAGGTGCACCGTTCGGCGGAGAACCTGCTGGGGATCATCAACGACATCCTCGACTTCTCCAAGATCGAGGCCGGCCGGATGAGCCTCGAACAGGTGCCTTTCCGCCTGGAAGACGTGCTCGACAGCTTCGCCGCCATGATTGGCCTGAAGACCGAGGACAAGGGCCTGGAGTTGCTGTTCCAGATCCCGCCCGACTTACCCACGGCCCTGCTCGGCGATCCCCTGCGGCTGGGGCAGGTGCTGATCAACCTCGGCAACAACGCGACCAAGTTCACCGAGTACGGCGACATCGTCGTCGGTGTGGAGGAAATCAGCACGCACACGGATAGCGTCCAGCTACATTTCTGGGTGCGCGACACCGGCATCGGCATGACCGTCGAACAGTGTTCACGTATGTTCCAGTCGTTCAGTCAGGCGGACACTTCGATCACCCGCAAATACGGCGGCACCGGTTTGGGATTGTCTATCTCCAAGAAGCTGGTGGAGCTGATGGCCGGCCGGATCTGGGTCGAGAGCGAGCCGGGAGTTGGCTCCACGTTCCACTTCCAGGTACAGCTCGGCGTGCAGCAAGACGTTCAGCCGCGTTGTATGTTCAAGGCTGACGAGCTGTTGGGCATGCGCGTGTTGGTCGTGGATGACAACGCCAGTGCCCGTGAAATCCTCTCGGGCATGGCGCGCAGTTTTGGCCTGGAAGTGGATGTCGCACAGGGCGGCAGTCTGGCGCTGCGCATGTTGGCCGACGCCGAGCAAAAGGCGCTGCCTTACGATTTGGTCTTGATGGACTGGCGGATGCCCGGCATGGATGGCATGGAAGCCGTGAGCAGAATGCATTCTGCCAGCCTGATGCATACGCCATCGGTCATCATGGTCACCGCGTTTGGCCGCGAAGAGGCGCGCGAGGAAGCCGAGCGCCAGGGCATCCGCCTGCCGGTGGTGCTGACCAAACCGGTCACACCGTCCTCTCTGCTCGAAGCCATTGGTGGGGTGCTGGGCAAAGGGCTGCAGGGCGACACCCGGGCCGGAGAGCGCTCCCAACACAATGCCAGTACCCTCGCCAGCCTGAATGGTGCGCGGCTGCTGCTGGTGGAAGACAACGAGCTCAATCAAGAGCTGGCTTGCGAACTGCTGGAGAGTGTCGGAATCAGCCTGCGGTTGGCCTGGCACGGCCAAGAGGCCCTGGACATCCTCGCCGAGGATACTAACTTCGATGGCGTGCTGATGGATTGCCAGATGCCAGTGCTGGACGGCTACTCCGCCACCCGGCGGATTCGCCAGCAGCCGCGCTTCGACGCCTTGCCGGTGATCGCCATGACCGCCAACGCCATGGACGGTGACCGCGAGAAAGCGCTGAGCAGTGGCATGAACGACCACATCTCCAAGCCACTCGATGTCCAGGCCATGTTCGCCACCCTGGCGAAATGGATCAAGCCACGGCTGGTCCAAGCATCGCTGAATGCAGGCCAGGTAGATGGACTGCCCGATCGTCTCGAAGGCATTGATATGGATGCCGGCCTCACCACTTGCATGGGCCGTCGTGATCTCTACTTACGCTTGCTCTGCAAGTTTCGCGACACTCAGAAAGGCTTTGCCGAGCAATTCCAGGCCGCACGGGTCGATCCGGATGCTGGCGCCGCCGGACGGCTGGCGCACAGTTTGCGCGGCTCCTCTGGCAACATCGGCGCCAAGGCAGTGGCGCAGGCCTGCGCTTTGCTGGAACAGGCCTGCCAGGACCGCGAGCCGGCTGCGATGCTGCAAGCGCTAGCGACACAGGTCGAGCTTTGCTTGCTCCCGACCCTGGCGGCTCTTGCCGACCTCAACATAGACGCACTGGTCGCCAAAGAGGATGACCTGCTGGATGACTCGGCATTCAGCGAGCAACTGAACAGGCTCATGGGTCTTTTGGACGAAGGTGACACGGCGGCGCTGGACGCGCTTGCAGAACTGCGCAACATGCCACTTGATCGGGCGTTGGCAGAACGTCTGGCAATGGTCGCGGCGCAGGTGGAACTCTTCGACTTTGATCGTGCCTTGAAGCTTCTACAGGATGAATGAGTTGAGGTAATGAGGTGGCTGCAGCCCCTTCCTGCAGCTGACAGCTTTTGGCCGAAAGCAGCTATTTTTCAACGGCAGCTAACGGCCGAAAGCTGCGTTCACCTTAAACCATTGACCAAGCGATCAATCCTGCCCTCACATCTTTAGGTGTTAATTTCCGGGGCGTATCCTCCCGCATGGGTCCGCCGGCAACTGGCGAAGGCAAAGTCAAGAGATTCCCCCTTTTTCCCAGTTGCACCCACCTCACCATCACGCTAACCTCCCCCGGTCGCTGCAAATTCAGCGACCGGGCCTGATAACCCGTTTAGATGCAGGCGCCAAAAGCGCCACGCATTCGTTCAACAACGAACGTGGTAGCTCTCAACCGACTATGGGAGTTTTACCGATGACCGCTACAGATCCGTCTGCGTTAACCACCCTCGGCGTCACGCCTTTCTCCTTCCATTCCGACCAACCGCTATTTCGCGTCAACAGCGGCGTCTCCCTGCATGAAGCCCTGCACCACGCCTCGGACCTCCTCCACGTCGCCAAGCAACTCGCCGAAGATGCGGCGATGACCAAGGAGACGGACCGGTACGCCTGGGCGTCGCATTACTTGCAGGAGATGGTCAAGGCGGTGGTTGATGATGTGGTGAAGGTGTTGGATTCGCCCGGCAACCTTCAGTAAATCGGGCGACAGTAAAAAAGGGCGGCGCTTATATAAAGGCGCTGCCCTTTTTGTGTTTTACCTGGCCGTTTGCGACCTGCGAAGGGCCGACTTCACGTGTTAACCTTGCGCCCATCGCAACAAATGCTGGGCCAAGCGCCCAATGCCGATCAGTTAAGCGACTACGATTGGGCACGATGTTGAGCTTTAGAACTTCAGCGATGCGCGGGCTGCGGCCTGCAGGTACAGCGCGGCGATCCCTTCGCAGCCTCGCTAAGGCTCGACAGCTCCCACATTCGGCCTGCGTCGTTGGAAAGTACGCGCTCCGCAACTGATCGACACTGGACCAAGCGTGCCCTTTGCCCCATCACTTTCAACGAATTTGCTAACTATCTGATGAGTAAAAACACCTCCGATCTGTCCTCCCACACTCCAATGATGCAGCAGTACTGGCGCCTCAAAAACCAGCACCCTGATCAGTTGATGTTCTATCGCATGGGCGATTTCTACGAGATCTTCTACGAAGACGCGAAGAAGGCCGCCAAGCTGCTGGACATCACCCTGACCGCGCGCGGGCAGTCGGCGGGGCAGTCGATTCCGATGTGTGGGATTCCTTACCATTCGTTGGAAGGTTATCTGGTCAAGCTGGTGAAGCTGGGCGAGTCGGTAGTGATCTGTGAGCAGATCGGTGACCCGGCGACCAGCAAAGGGCCGGTGGAACGTCAGGTGGTGCGCATTATCACGCCGGGCACGGTGAGTGATGAGGCGTTGCTGGATGAGCGTCGTGACAATCTGATCGCGGCGGTGTTGGGCGATGAGCGTTTGTTTGGCCTGTCGGTGCTGGATATCACCAGCGGCAACTTCAGCGTGCTGGAGATCAAGGGCTGGGAGAACCTGCTGGCGGAGCTGGAGCGTATCAATCCGGTGGAGTTGTTGATTCCGGATGATTGGCCAAAGGATCTGCCGGCGGAAAAACGCCGTGGGACCAAGCGGCGTGCGCCGTGGGATTTTGAGCGCGATACAGCGCTAAAAAGCCTGTGCCAGCAGTTCTCGGTGCAGGACCTTAAAGGCTTCGGCTGCGAGACCTTGACCCTGGCCATCGGCGCTGCCGGTTGCTTGCTCAGCTATGCCAAGGAAACCCAGCGCACCGCCCTGCCGCATTTGCGCAGCCTGCGCCATGAGCGCCTGGATGACACTGTGGTGCTCGATGGCGCCAGCCGTCGCAACCTGGAGCTGGACACCAACCTGGCCGGTGGCCGCGATAACACGCTGCAATCGGTGGTCGACCGTTGCCAGACGGCCATGGGCAGCCGTTTGCTGACCCGTTGGTTGAACCGCCCACTGCGCGACTTGACCGTGCTGCAAGCGCGCCAGACCTCTATTACTTGCCTGCTGGATCGCTATCGCTTTGAGAACCTGCAGCCGCAGCTTAAAGAAATCGGTGATATCGAGCGCATTCTGGCGCGGATCGGCCTGCGCAATGCGCGGCCACGTGACCTGGCGCGCCTGCGCGATGCGTTGAGCGCGCTGCCGCAGCTGCAAGTGGCCATGACCGAACTGGACACGCCGCACCTGCAACAACTCGCCGTAACGGCCGGCACTTACCCGGACCTCGCGGCGCTGCTGGAAAAAGCCATTATCGACAACCCGCCGGCGATTATCCGTGACGGCGGCGTGCTTAAAACCGGTTACGACAGCGAGCTGGACGAGCTGCAATCGCTGAGCGAAAACGCCGGGCAGTTCCTGATTGACCTGGAAGCCCGCGAAAAAGCCCGCACGGGCTTGGCCAACTTGAAGGTCGGCTACAACCGCGTGCACGGCTACTTTATTGAGTTGCCGAGCAAGCAGGCCGAGTCGGCGCCGATTGATTATCAGCGCCGCCAAACCCTTAAAGGCGCCGAGCGTTTCATTACGCCGGAGCTGAAAGAGTTCGAAGACAAGGCACTGTCGGCCAAAAGCCGTGCCCTGGCGCGCGAAAAGATGCTGTATGAAGCGTTGCTCGAAGATTTGATCAGCCGCCTGGCGCCGCTGCAAGACACCGCCGCCGCCCTGGCGGAACTGGATGTGCTGAGCAACCTGGCCGAACGTGCGCTGAACCTTGACCTGAACTGCCCGCGTTTTGTCAGCGAGCCGTGCATGCGCATCGTGCAGGGGCGCCACCCGGTGGTGGAGCAGGTGTTGACCACGCCGTTTGTGGCCAACGACCTGTCGCTGGATGACGACACGCGCATGCTGGTGATCACCGGTCCGAACATGGGTGGTAAATCCACCTACATGCGCCAGACCGCCTTGATCGTGTTGCTGGCGCATATCGGCAGCTTTGTGCCGGCAGCCAGTTGCGAGTTGTCGCTGGTGGACCGCATTTTCACCCGGATCGGTTCCAGTGATGACCTGGCCGGAGGGCGTTCGACCTTTATGGTGGAAATGAGCGAAACCGCCAACATCCTGCACAACGCCACCGAACGCAGTTTGGTGCTGATGGACGAAGTGGGGCGCGGCACCAGCACCTTCGATGGTCTGTCGCTGGCGTGGGCGGCGGCCGAGCGTTTGGCGCATTTGCGCGCCTATACGCTGTTCGCCACGCACTATTTCGAGCTGACGGTGTTGCCGGAAAGCGAGCCGCTGGTGGCCAACGTGCATCTCAATGCCACTGAGCACAACGAGCGCATCGTGTTCCTGCACCACGTGTTGCCGGGGCCGGCGAGCCAGAGTTACGGTTTGGCCGTGGCGCAGTTGGCGGGGGTTCCTGCGCAAGTCATCACCCGTGCCCGCGAACACTTGAGCCGCCTGGAAGAAACCGCCCTGCCCCACGAGATTCCTGTGGCAAGCCCGGCCAAAACCAGCGCAAAACCCAGCGCGCCGCACCAGAGTGATATGTTCGCCAGCCTGCCCCATCCAGTGCTGGATGAGCTGGCAAAGCTTGACCTGGACGGCTTGACGCCGCGTAAAGCGCTCGAAATGTTATATGCACTGCAAGTTCGGATATAACGCACAGGCTTGCAAGCTGGTAGACTCTCGCGCGGTTTGGGATGCTGCAGGTTATTAGCCTGGCCTGCAGACTATCGCTCCCGAACCTCGCGAGCCCTGCCACAAAGGGTTTCGCTGCCGCCGCCTGAGGAGAGAATTAGAAATGACCTTCGTCGTTACCGACAACTGCATCAAGTGCAAGTACACCGACTGCGTCGAAGTGTGTCCGGTGGACTGCTTCTACGAAGGCCCGAACTTCCTGGTTATCCACCCGGATGAGTGCATTGACTGCGCCCTGTGTGAACCAGAATGCCCGGCCGTCGCTATTTTCTCCGAGGACGAAGTCCCGGCAGAGATGCAGGAATTCATTCAGTTGAACGTCGAGCTGGCGGAAATCTGGCCGAACATCACTGAGCGCAAAGATCCGATGCCTGATGCAGCGGAGTGGGATGGCAAGAAAGGTAAGATTGCAGACCTCGAGCGCTGAAAGCGCCGCCGCCCAATAAAAAAGGCCCCTTGCGGGCCTTTTTGCGTTTCTGGGTGGTCGTTTTCACTTTTCTGCAGGCAAAAAAAAGGGGCGGTATGACCCGCCCACATTTTTTCCCTAGTCCCTGTATTCCTTTTCATCATCCTGATGAATCGCATCCTGCGACGTTCCTTCAACCATCGTTCCTTGATGGCTGTGCCAATCCGTGGACACAGGGCTGATCTTAGAGAGTTCCGAGGGAAGTTCAACGGGATCCAAGTGATCGGCTGACAGACTTGAACGCTCATCCAAGTATAAATAATTGTTATTTTTCATAAGGATAGAAAATTCTTTCACCGTTTCGAGATGGACATGCCCGGTAAAAAAAACCAAACACTTACGAAAAAGTAAGCAAATGCTTACACGCGCAATTGCGCAAACGCATGATTCGGAACCATTGACTGATCGGCAGGCATAAAAAAGCCCCGACAACGCCGAGGCTGTTTTCCTTCAGCAGGCTCAGTCGTCGCTGACGGTGATGGTCGGCATTGCCGGTGCTGCGGCTTCCTGCAGGACGATCCGCGCGCCCACGTGACGGGCCAGTTCCTGGTACACCATAGCGATCGGTCCATCGGGCTCTGCGGCCACGGTGGGCTTGCCGCCGTCGGCCTGCTCACGAATTTCCATCGCCAGCGGCAACGACGCCAGCAACTCAACCCCGTATTGGGTCGCCAACTTCTCACCGCCGCCTTCGCCAAACAAATGCTCGGCGTGGCCGCAGTTGGAGCAGATGTGTACCGCCATGTTTTCAACAACGCCCAGCACCGGGATGTTGACCTTGCGGAACATCTCCACGCCTTTTCTGGCATCCAGCAGCGCCAGGTCCTGGGGTGTGGTCACGATTACCGAACCGGCCACCGGCACCTTTTGCGCCAGGGTCAGCTGGATATCGCCGGTGCCTGGCGGCATGTCGATCACCAGGTAATCGAGGTCGCCCCAGGCGGTCTGGGTAACCAGTTGCAGCAAGGCGCCGGAAACCATCGGCCCACGCCAGACCATAGGTGTGTTGTCGTCGGTTAGGAACGCCATGGACATGACTTCCACACCCAGCGACTCAATTGGCACAAACCACTTCTGGTCCTTGACCTTGGGCCGCGTGCCTTCGGCGATGCCGAACATCACGCCCTGGCTGGGGCCGTAGATATCAGCGTCGAGGATGCCCACGCGCGCACCTTCTCGGGCCAGCGCCAGCGCCAGGTTGGCGGCGGTGGTGGATTTACCCACGCCGCCCTTGCCGGAGGCCACCGCGATAACATTCTTGACGTTGGCCAGGCCCGGAATCTGCGCCTGGGCCTTGTGCGCGGCGATCACGCACTGGATGTCGACCTTGGCCGAACGCACGCCCTCCAGGCCTTCGATGGCCATTTGCAACATCTGCGCCCAGCCACTCTTGAACAAACCGGCGGCATAGCCCAGTTCCAACTGGACCGACACCTGGTCGCCCTGGACTTCAATGGCACGTACACAGCCGGCGCTGACCGGGTCCTGGTTCAAATAGGGGTCGGTGTACTGGCGAAGAACGGCTTCCACCGCTGCGCGATTGACGGCGCTCATGGGCTACTCCCGAAAAAAGACTGACTGAAACAGGCGGCTATCCTAACCGTTCCGGCCGCCCAGCGGCATGCTTTCGAGACTTGGGAAGATTCAGAAACAGCACCACGGGGTGAAATATATTTCCCGGCGCTTTATAGTGGCCGACCTCCGTTTCATCAAGTAGCCGAGCCCCATGTCCGAGCCACGCAAGATCCTCGTCACCAGCGCCCTGCCCTATGCCAATGGTTCCATCCATCTTGGCCATATGCTTGAGTACATCCAGACCGATATGTGGGTGCGCTTCCAGAAGCATCGCGGCAATCAATGCATTTATGTCTGCGCGGACGACGCCCACGGTTCGGCCATCATGTTGCGTGCCGAGAAGGAAGGCATCACCCCGGAACAACTGATCGCCAATGTGCAGGCTGAACACAGCGCCGACTTTGCCGAGTTCCTGGTGGACTTCGATAACTTCCACTCGACCCACTCCGAAGAAAACCGCGAGCTGTCGAGCCAGATCTACCTGCGCTTGAAGGAAGCCGGGCACATCGACCAGCGTTCGGTGACCCAGTATTTCGACCCGGAAAAGAAAATGTTCCTGGCCGACCGCTTCATCAAGGGCACCTGCCCTAAATGCGGCACCGAAGACCAGTACGGCGACAACTGCGAAAAATGTGGCGCGACCTATGCACCGACGGACTTGAAGAACCCGAAGTCGGCAATCTCCGGCGCCACCCCGGTGCTCAAGGATTCCCAGCACTTCTTCTTCAAGCTCCCGGATTTCCAGCAAATGCTGCAAACCTGGACCCGCAGCGGCACCTTGCAGGACGCCGTGGCCAACAAACTCTCCGAATGGCTCGACAGCGGCCTGCAGCAGTGGGACATCTCCCGCGATGCGCCGTACTTCGGCTTCGAGATCCCGGGCGAGCCGGGCAAGTACTTTTATGTGTGGCTGGACGCGCCGATTGGCTACATGGCCAGCTTCAAAAACCTCTGCGACCGCACGCCTGAGCTGGACTTCGACGCGTTCTGGGCCAAGGACTCCACCGCCGAGCTGTACCACTTCATCGGCAAGGACATCGTCAACTTCCACGCGCTGTTCTGGCCGGCCATGCTCGAAGGTTCGGGCTATCGCAAGCCGACCGGTATCGCCGTGCACGGCTATCTGACGGTCAATGGCCAGAAAATGTCCAAGTCCCGTGGCACCTTTATCAAGGCGCGCACCTACCTGGACCACCTGTCGCCGGAATACCTGCGCTACTACTACGCCGCCAAGCTGGGCCGTGGTGTCGACGACCTCGACCTGAACCTGGAAGACTTCGTGCAGAAGGTCAACTCGGACCTGGTCGGCAAAGTGGTCAACATCGCCAGCCGTTGCGCCGGTTTTATCCACAAGGGCAATGCCGGTTTACTGGTGGCTGAAAACGCCGCACCGGAACTGACCGAAGCCTTCCTGGCCGCCGCGCCAAGTATCGCCGACGCCTATGAAGCCCGTGACTTTGCCCGCGCCATGCGCGAGATCATGGGCCTGGCCGACCGCGCCAACGCCTGGATCGCCGACAAGGCACCGTGGTCGCTGAACAAGCAGGAAGGCAAGCAAGCTGAAGTCCAGGCTATCTGTGCCACGGGCGTCAACCTGTTCCGCCAATTGGTAATCTTCCTCAAGCCGGTGCTGCCATTGCTGGCCGCTGATGCCGAGGCGTTCCTCAACGTCGCGCCGCTGACCTGGAACGACCACGCCACCTTGCTCAGCAACCATCAGTTGAACGAGTTCAAGCCGTTGATGACGCGTATTGATCCGGTGAAAGTCCAGGCCATGACCGACGCTTCGAAAGAAGACCTGGTCGCCAGCCAGACCGACACCGGTTCGGCTGCGCCCGCCGGTAACGGTGAGCTGGCCAAGGATCCGATCTCGGCAGAAATCGACTTCGACGCCTTTGCCGCTGTAGACCTGCGCGTTGCGCTGATCGTCAAGGCCGAGGCCGTGGAGGGTGCCGACAAGCTGCTGCGCCTGACCCTGGACCTGGGTGGCGAGCAACGTAACGTGTTCTCCGGCATCAAGAGCGCCTACCCGGATCCTTCCAAGCTCGACGGCCGCTTGACCATGATGATCGCCAACCTCAAGCCACGCAAAATGAAGTTTGGCATCTCCGAAGGCATGGTGATGGCAGCCGGCCCTGGCGGCGAAGAGATCTACCTGTTGAGCCCTGACAGCGGTGCCAAGCCGGGTCAGCGTATCAAGTAAGCCCGCAAAGCCCGTCTGCGGCAAGCGGGCCTCCCGTGGCAAACGGGCTGCCTGTGGCGAGCGGGCTTGCCCCGCGTTGGGCTGCGCAGCAGCCCCAATAAAGTCGCCGCATTTGGCCTGTTAAACCGAGTGCCTGTACCAAGGGCCGCTCCGCGCCGCAACGCGGGGCAAGCCCGCTCGCCACAGAACGCGCGCTCGCCACTACAGGCACTGTTTGTTCAACCGGCATACCAATGATCACCCCATGAACTTGATTCAACGTATCGACGCGCTGCTGCCGCAGACCCAATGCGGCAAATGCGGGCATCCGGGTTGCAAGCCTTACGCCGAGGGCATCGCGTTGGGTGAGGCAATCAACAAGTGCCCGCCCGGAGGGCAAGAAACCATTGCCGGCCTGGCCCAGCTGTTGCGTGTGCCGGTGTTGGAACTGGACACCAGTCGTGGCGAAGCCCCGGCCCAGGTCGCCTACATCCGCGAAGCCGAATGCATCGGCTGCACCAAGTGCATCCAGGCGTGCCCGGTGGATGCGATTGTCGGCGCCGCCAAGTTGATGCACACCGTGATCATGGATGAATGCACCGGCTGCGACCTGTGTGTTGCGCCCTGCCCTGTGGATTGCATTGAAATGCGTCCAGCGACCACTGTGCTGGCGATTGTCGGCGGCCTGGCGGCCGATGATGGGCAACGCCATGAGCGCGGCCTCAAGCGCGACCGCGCGCGGCGGCGCTTTGAGCAACGCAATGCGCGGCTGCAACGCGAGGAAGCGCATAAACTCGCCGAGCGCCTGGCGCGGGCTAAACGTTTGGCCCCGCCGGTTGCCCCTGTGCAAGCCGATGACGCTCAGGCGGCCCGGGATACAGCGGTCAAGAAGGCCAAGATCACCGTTGCCATGAGTCGCGCCCAACTGCATAAATCACTCAAGGCATTTGGACATCCACCGACCTTTGAGCAGCAGTCGCAGTTGATCGTGCTGCAACAGCAGTTCGAAGCAGCGGAGCAGGCGCTGGCCGCACTGGAAGTACAGAGCACACCGACGCCAGCAACGGCACCGAGTAACAGCGCCGATCTCAAGCGCGCTAAAATCCAGCTGGCCATGCACCGCGCAGCATTGAAGAAAGCCCAGGATCTAAACGCCACTCCACAGCAACTGGCCGAGGCGCAAAGCAAAGTCGATGACGCACAACGCCAAGTGGATACTCATGACAGCGTTTAAACCCGCGCTAAACCCTGCTGTGTGTATTACTACAATCGCGCTGATCGCCTGCAAGGAACCACCTGCCCCATGAACGCCGCAAAACGCCTGGAAATTTTCCGCAGGTTTCATGAAGACAATCCGGAACCCAAGACCGAGCTGGCCTACTCGTCGCCGTTCGAGTTGCTGATTGCGGTGATCCTGTCAGCACAATCCACGGACGTGGGCGTCAACAAGGCTACGGCCAAGCTGTACCCAGTGGCCAATACGCCAGCGGCCATTTATGCCTTGGGTGTGGAGGGTTTGTCGGAGTACATCAAGACGATCGGCCTGTACAACAGCAAGGCCAAGAATGTCATTGAGACCTGCCGCTTGTTGGTTGAGCTGCACGGCAGTGAAGTGCCACAAACCCGCGAAGCCCTGGAAGCCCTTCCCGGCGTAGGCCGCAAAACTGCGAACGTGGTACTCAATACCGCGTTCCGGCAACTGACCATGGCAGTGGACACGCATATTTTCCGCGTCAGCAACCGAACCGGCATCGCGCGTGGCAAAAATGTGGTCGAGGTAGAAAAGCAGTTGATGAAGTTTGTGCCCAAGCCCTATCTGCTCGACTCCCACCACTGGCTGATCCTTCACGGGCGCTATGTGTGCCAGGCCCGCAAGCCTCGCTGCGGGAGTTGCCGCATCGAAGACCTGTGCGAGTACAAGGACAAAACCTCGGACGATTGAGGGTTCATTGGTTTTCTCGATCAGTCGATTGAAAAAATCTTTTTTACCCGTTCGTGGATTATCGTTATAAGGAGCGCCAACGGCAGTCTTAGCCTGGAGTTAACCTTATGAGCACTGGCAAAGAACAACTGGATGTAGAAGACGATCTCGTTGATGTGGCGGAAGACGAAGGGGACGCCCCTGTGGCAGAGGTGGCCAAGACCAATTTGAGCAAACGCCGCACTATCGACAACCTGTTGGAAGAGCGACGCTTGCAAAAACAACTGGCCGATTACGACTTCGACCTCTGATCGATGCGCTGACGGCCGGAAGCCTCCCTGACGGAGGCTTTTTTTTTGCCGGGTTTTCGGGTTTTGGTGCAAAACCGCACCGCGTCTACACGAGGCCGTTGCGCTGGGCCAGCTCGATCAGGTCCACAAGGGAGCGTGCATTGAGCTTGAGTAAAAGGCGGGTCTTGTAGGTGCTGACGGTTTTGTTGCTCAGGAACATGCCATCGGCAATTTCCTTGTTGGTTTTGCCTCGGGCCAGTTGCTGCAACACCATCATCTCGCGACCCGACAAGCGTTCAACCATGTCCGCCTCGCTGGCATTGCCCATGGTCGAGCGTACCGAGTTGAGCGCCTGGTTGGGGAAATAGCTGTAGCCGGAAAGTACAGCCTTGATGGCGCTCAGCAGCTCGGTCAGGTCCTGCTGCTTGCATACGTAGCCCGCCGCCCCCGCCTGCATGCAGCGCATGGAGAAATGGCCGGGTGCCTGAGACGTCAGCACCAGCACCTTGACGGGTGTAGCCTGCTTGGTAGACGCCAGCCGACAGATAACTTCCAGGCCATCGAGCTTGGGTATCCCGATATCCAGTATGACAATGTCCGGCATATGTTCCCGTGCAAGTTGCAGCGCATCGACGCCGTTATCAGTCTCGGCAACGACTTCATAACCATGACGTTCCATTAGCATGCGCACAGCAAGTCGAATGACGGGATGATCATCCACGATCAGCACTTTATTCATGAGAAAGTCCAATTTCGCTGTTCGAATTATTTAGAGCAAGCACAATAGCCTAGTCGTTTCCTAGTTGGCATAGCGCTCCCCCCCAAGCAACAGCAAGCAGAGACCCAACCCACAACGATATAGGAATTAACCTACAAAAAAACACAAACTCAGGTGCAGGGAATTTTATGCAACCCTTCAGAACTTTCCGGGGCCATACATATTTCGAGTGAAATATACGCCGCAGAATGGGTACGAGGTAAATGTACCGCACATGACTTTCAGGAAATACCCCTTGCTTATGGCAGCTAGGCCAGTGAGCAGCTGAAAAGAAATCAACTGATTTAGTTCCATTCAACATACCTGTTTACATCCCTATTTCCTACAGAAGTTTCAGCGCCCTACATACTCGCTGTACTTAGGTAGTGAATTTTCCGTAAGACATAGTTCCTGTGCAGGTGTAAAAAATTCATTCAACCGTACAGAAATAAACACGCCATCGCTGAAACGGCCGAATTCAACTTCAACATTCAACAAACCTTAAACAGTCAGACCGCGTTTAAACATCAGCTTGCTTTTAAATGCGCCCGTCTTTATATGCAGGCAAAAAAAATGGCCCCTTGGACTAGGGGCCATTTTTACAACAAGGGTCGCACTCAGAACAGCTTGCGACCCTTGTTGGCGGCGATGCGCATACGCAACGCGTTCAGCTTGATGAAGCCTGCCGCGTCCGCCTGGTTGTAGGCGCCGCCGTCTTCTTCGAAGGTGGCGATGTTGGCGTCGAACAGCGACTCATCAGACTTGCGACCGGTGACGATCACGTTGCCCTTGTACAGCTTCAGGCGCACAACGCCGTTCACGTGGACCTGGGAGGCGTCGATCATCTGTTGCAGCATCAGACGCTCCGGACTCCACCAGTAACCGGTGTAGATCAAGCTGGCGTACTTGGGCATCAGCTCGTCTTTGAGGTGAGCCACTTCACGGTCCAGGGTGATCGACTCAATGGCGCGGTGAGCGCGCAGCATGATGGTGCCGCCTGGGGTTTCGTAGCAACCACGGGACTTCATGCCCACGTAGCGGTTCTCGACGATGTCGAGACGGCCGATACCGTGTTCGCCACCGATACGGTTCAGGGTCGCCAGCACGGTGGCCGGGGTCATTTCGACGCCGTCCAGTGCAACGATGTCGCCGTTGCGGTAGGTCAGTTCCAGGTACTGGGCCTTGTCTGGAGCGTTCTCCGGGGAGACGGTCCATTTCCACATGTCTTCTTCGTGCTCGGTCCAGGTGTCTTCCAGCACGCCGCCTTCATAGGAGATGTGCAGCAAGTTGGCGTCCATCGAGTACGGGGACTTCTTCTTGCCGTGACGCTCGATCGGGATTGCGTGCTTTTCAGCGTAATCCATCAGCTTTTCACGGGACAGCAGGTCCCATTCACGCCAAGGAGCAATCACTTTCACGCCTGGCTTGAGGGCGTAGGCGCCCAGTTCGAAACGCACCTGGTCGTTGCCCTTGCCGGTAGCGCCATGGGAAATGGCGTCGGCGCCGGTTTCGTTGGCGATTTCGATCAGGCGTTTGGCGATCAGCGGGCGTGCGATGGAAGTACCCAGCAGGTATTCGCCTTCGTAGACGGTGTTGGCGCGAAACATCGGGAAGACGAAATCGCGGACGAATTCTTCGCGCAGGTCGTCAATGTAGATCTCTTTCACGCCCATGGCTTGCGCCTTGGCACGTGCAGGTTCGACCTCTTCGCCCTGACCCAGGTCAGCGGTGAAGGTCACCACTTCACAGTTATAAGTATCCTGCAGCCACTTGAGGATCACCGAAGTGTCCAGGCCGCCGGAATACGCGAGAACGACCTTGTTTACGTCGGCCATGCCATCACTCCACGGGGTTGTACGGAAAGCCGTCGATTCTACCGACCAAAACCGTGAATTTACAGAGGCGCGACAGCAAATGAAGATAAAGCGACAGATTATGTCGAGCGGGCGACCGATGGTCGCACCTTATGACGTGTGTGCCGCGCTGCTCGGGCCAGTGGCCTGGGGTGCCGGTTTCTCGGGGGCAGCCACGCGTTCGAGCTGAATATTCACGCGACGATTGCGGGCGCGGTTGGCGGCATTGGTATTGGGCGCCAGTGGGTAACTTTCACCGTGAAAACGCAGGGTGATCTGCGATTCCTGAATGCCATTGGCCTTGAAGTAGTCCATCACCGCCAGGGCACGACGGCGCGAGACGTCACGGTTGGTCAGGCGGTTACCGCTGTTGTCGGAATGACCATTGAGCTCGACGTGATTAACCGTCGGGTCGGCTTTCATGAACGCGAGAATCACGTCCAGCTTCTTCTTGGCAGCGGCGTCCAGCTCGATACCGCCGCCGGGGAAGCCGACTTCAGTCTGTTTGACCTGATCGTAATTCATCGGCAACAGCTTGGTGGTGCACAGTTGATAGTCGTTGAAGGCCTTGTTGAATTTCACCGGCAACAGGCGGACCTCCGAGTAGCCGCCCTCACGCCCGTAATGCCGCACCGTCGGGCTACGCCCCTCCAGCAAACCCGTGAACAAACGCCCGGCCTGGGCCTGGGAGCTGTTGAACAGCACGTCGCCACTGCCAACACGCACGGCGCCCAAGTTGATATCACCACGGCCCGGTTGCCAGGGTGCCGCCGCAGCCAGCAAGGTCGCCGAGCCCGCTCCGAGCGCGCCGCTATAGGCTTTCAGGCGAAATGTCGCCTGCTCGCCGGCCCGGCGCACAAACTCACCCGAACCGAAATCGGTGATCGGCTGGGCCAGGCGGCACTCGAATTGGTCGCCTTCCACCTTCCACTCAATATTCTCCAGACGTGTCTGGAATGTGAGTGCCATCGCAGGCAGGCTGGCGAACACACTGAGCAGGGCTAGATAATGCTGGCGCACGGGAGGCTCCACTGGTTTCTACAACACTTCAAAGCGTCATACGTCGTTAAGGCATACCCAGGGATATCGGACACGTGCGGCAAAACTTGATAGCGAGTGCCTGCAAGAGTCTTTTCCGGTAGCATTCCCACCAGATTGACCCGCCTGGAATCCCCAATGTCCGACCGCCTGACCCTGCTGCGTCCCGACGACTGGCATATTCATCTTCGCGATGGTGCTGCGTTACCCCAAACCGTGGCCGATGTAGCGCGCACGTTTGGCCGCGCGATTATCATGCCTAACCTGGTACCTCCGGTGCGTAATGCCGAGCAAGCCGATGCCTATCGCCAGCGTATCCTCGCTGCGCGCCCGGCCGGCAGCCGCTTCGAACCGTTGATGGTGCTCTACCTCACCGACCGTACCCAGCCTGCCGAAATCCGCGAGGCCAAGGCCAGCGGTTTTGTGTACGCCGCCAAGTTGTACCCGGCGGGCGCGACCACCAACTCCGACTCCGGCGTGACCAGTATCGACAAGATCCTGCCGGCGATCGAAGCCATGGCTGAAGTCGGCATGCCGCTGCTGATCCACGGTGAAGTCACCCGTGGCGATGTGGATGTGTTTGATCGTGAAAAGATCTTCATCGACGAGCATATGCGCCGCGTGGTCGAGCTGTTCCCGACCCTCAAGGTCGTGTTCGAACACATCACCACGGCCGACGCCGTGCAGTTCGTCAACGAGGCTTCGGCCAATGTCGGCGCGACCATCACCGCGCATCACCTGCTTTACAACCGCAACCACATGCTGGTGGGCGGGATTCGGCCGCACTTCTATTGCCTGCCGATCCTCAAGCGCAACA
The DNA here is from genome assembly GCF_012985495.1 of Pseudomonas sp. WS 5146. Taxonomy (NCBI): domain Bacteria; kingdom Pseudomonadati; phylum Pseudomonadota; class Gammaproteobacteria; order Pseudomonadales; family Pseudomonadaceae; genus Pseudomonas; species Pseudomonas sp. WS 5146. The sequence continues at coordinate 91,020 of NZ_JAAQWL010000002.1, read as the reverse complement.
CCCACCAGGTAGCCCTGCTGGACGCCGCTACCAGCGGCAGCCCGAAGTTCTTCCTCGGCACCGACTCGGCGCCCCACGCCCAGCACGCCAAAGAAGCTGCGTGCGGCTGTGCCGGTTGCTACACCGCGTATGCCGCCATCGAGCTGTATGCCGAAGCGTTTGAACAGCGCAACGCCCTGGACAAGCTCGAAGCCTTCGCCAGCCTCAACGGCCCGCGCTTCTACGGCCTGCCGGCGAATACCGACCGCATTACCCTGGTTCGTGAAGACTGGACCGCCCCTGCCAGCCTGCCGTTTGGCGAGCTGACTGTTATCCCGCTGCGCGCCGGTGAAACACTGCGCTGGCGCCTGCTGGAGGAAAGCAAGTGAGTGAAGACCATTACGACGACGAACACGAGCACAGTGGTGGCGGCTCCCGCCACCCGATGGCCGAGCGGTTTCGCGGTTATCTGCCGGTTGTCATCGACGTAGAAACCGGTGGTTTCAACTGCGCCACCGACGCATTGCTGGAAATCGCCGCGACCACTATCGGCATGGATGAACAGGGTTTTGTGTTCCCGGAACACACCCACTTCTTCCGTGTGGAGCCGTTTGAAGGCGCGAATATCGAAGCTGCAGCCCTGGAGTTCACCGGCATCAAGCTCGATCACCCACTGCGCATGGCCGTGAGTGAAGAAGCGGCGCTGACCGATATCTTCCGTGGTGTGCGTAAAGCGTTGAAGGCCAATGGCTGCAAACGCGCGATCCTGGTGGGCCATAACAGCAGCTTCGACCTGGGCTTCCTGAATGCTGCCGTGACGCGGTTGGACATGAAGCGCAACCCGTTTCACCCGTTCTCCAGCTTTGACACCGCCACGCTTGCGGGCCTGGCTTACGGCCAGACCGTGCTGGCAAAGGCCTGCCAGGCGGCCGGTATCGACTTTGACGGTCGTGAGGCCCACTCGGCCCGCTACGACACCGAGAAGACTGCCGAGCTGTTCTGCGGCATCGTCAATCGGTGGAAGCAAATGGGCGGCTGGGAAGACTTCAACGACTGAGGCTGACGCCTTTGTGGTTGTGGCGAGGGAGCTTGCTCCCGCTGGGTTGCGCAGCGGCCCCAATAAGACCGCCGCGGTTAACCTGTTAAACTGCGGTGTCAGGTTATGGGGCTGCTTCGCAGCCCAGCGGGAGCAAGCTCCCTCGCCACAGAACCAAATGCAGCGCACAAAAAAACCGGCCTTTTCAGGCCGGTTTTTTTGTGCCGCGAACCTGGCTTACAGCTTGCCAGCGTTCTCGGTCAGGTAAGCCGCAACGCCTTCTGGCGAAGCGTTCATGCCTTTGTCGCCTTTTTTCCAGTTGGCAGGGCAGACTTCGCCGTGCTCTTCGTGGAATTGCAGGGCATCGACCAGACGGATCAGCTCTTCCATGTTACGGCCCAGCGGCAGGTCGTTGATGATCTGCGAGCGTACAACGCCCTTGTCGTCGATCAGGAACGCGCCACGGAACGCCACGCCGCCTTCGGACTCAACGTCGTAGGCCTTGGCAATGTCGTGCTTCATGTCGGCAGCCATGGTGTATTTGACTTTGCCGATGCCGCCATCATTGATGGCGGTGTTGCGCCAGGCGTTGTGGGTGAAATGGGAGTCGATGGAAACGGCTACCACTTCAACATTGCGCGCCTTGAAATCGTCCATGCGGTGGTCCAGAGCGATCAGCTCCGACGGGCACACGAAGGTGAAGTCCAGCGGGTAGAAGAACACCAGGCCGTATTTGCCTTTGATGGCTTCAGACAGTTTGAAGCTGTCTACGATTTCGCCATTGCCGAGGACGGCAGGTACGTCGAAATCCGGGGCTTGTTTGCCGACGAGTACGCTCATTGGGTATCTCCTGATGTAAGGGTGACGATTGAAGTAAAAGGACCAGCCCAAGTCTGGCGCAGTTAAGCGACAGGCCTGTGACGCGGTCACGCTTCGTGAAGACCGACCATCATACACTGAAAAAACCGTTCGTCAGCGCGCCGCAGGTACCTGGCAATACCCTGTGAATCTACTTTGACAATCATTCTCGTTAACATTAAGATCCATCGCACTTAAGCCTTAAACCCGCGATGGTTCTCCCTTATGTATGTCTGCCTCTGCACTGGCGTCACCGACGGACAAATCCGCGAAGCAATCTATGAAGGTTGCTGCAGCTACAAGGAAGTACGTGAAACCACCGGCGTTGCCAGCCAGTGCGGCAAATGTGCTTGCCTCGCCAAGCAAGTGGTACGGGAAACCCTGACGCAGCTGCAAACAGCCCAGGCCGCACTCCCCTACTCAGCAGAATTTACACACGCTTAAATAGGCGTGTTTTGAAGAACCGGACTTAATGTCCGGTTTTTTTATGCCCGTAATTCAATTAGTTAGCGTCAAGACGCGGAACACAAACATTCTTATTCCGATTAATTTTCATTTATTATTCAATAACTTAGGTTTGACACTAGGGATTTCGCCGCTCAAACTCCGCCCTATACACAGCTATTACAGGGCAGGACCCCAGTCATGAAAGGCGACATCTCAGTCATCCAGCAACTCAACAAAATCCTTGCCAATGAACTGGTCGCGATCAATCAGTACTTTCTGCATGCGCGCATGTATGACGATTGGGGCCTGGAAAAGCTCGGCAAGCGTGAATACAAAGAATCGATCAAGGCCATGAAGGACGCAGACGCGCTGATCAAGCGCATCCTGTTCCTGGAAGGGCTGCCGAACGTACAGGACCTGGGCAAGCTGAACATCGGCGAGCACACCCAGGAGATGATCAGCAGCGACCTGAAGTTCGAGCAGAAGAGCCACAGCGACCTCAAGGCCGCCATCGCTCACTGCGAAACCAAAGGCGACTTCGGCAGCCGTGAGCTGCTGGAAGATATCCTGGAAGATCAGGAAGAACATATCGACTGGCTGGAAACCCAGCTGGGCTTGATCGTTAAAGTCAGCCTGGAAAACTACCTGCAATCGCAGATGGGTGAATAAGCGCTGAAGATCGTTCCCACTTGAGCATGGTGACGCAGAGCGTCACAGGATGCATTCCCACGCGGAGCGTGGGAACGATCACAAAAAAGCCCCGCTCTCTTTCGAGAAGCGGGGCTTTTTATTGCATTCGGGTCAAGCGTCAGTCTTGGCCGCCGCGTTTACCGCTGCTTCTTTGATCAGCGCTTGCAGCGAACCGTCAGCAGCCATCTCAGTGATGATATCGCTACCGCCGACCAGCTCACCGGCTACCCACAGTTGTGGGAAAGTTGGCCAGTTGGCGTACTTCGGCAGGTTGGCACGGATTTCCGGGTTTTGCAGGATATCCACGTAAGCGAATTTCTCGCCGCACGCCATGATGGCCTGGGAAGCCTTCGCGGAGAAACCGCACTGAGGAGCGTTCGGGGCGCCCTTCATATAAAGCAGAATGGTGTTATTGGCAATCTGCTCTTTGATCGTTTCGATGATATCCATGGAACACCTCGGCTGGAACTTTGCGACTCACAGGTCGGCACGGTGGCGCATTGTAACGCAAAATTCCAGCGCGGTGCTCGGGCCTTATGCGGCGGCCACCTGTACCGGCACGCCATTAAGCGCGGCGTTTCCAGACAATTCATCCAATTGCCGCTCGTCGGTCAGGTCATTGGCACTGGCCCCAGGCTGCCCACTGGCGATGGTCATGCGCACGCCTGGACGACCGTGGCCCCAGCCGTGTGGCAGGCTGACCACGCCAGGCATCATGTCCAGGCTGGCCACCACTTCCACTTCGATCTCGCCAACGCGTGAGCTGACGCGCACCCACTGCCCATCACTCAATTGTCGGCTGGCAAGGTCGTCGGGATGCATATGCAGTTGATGGCGCGGCTTGCCCTTCACCAGGCGGTGATAGTTATGCATCCAGGAATTGTTGCTGCGTACATGCCGACGGCCGATCAGTAACAGCTCATTGACCATTGGCACCGGCTGGGCCGCAAAGCGCGCCAGGTCTGCCAGGACCACCGCAGGCGCTGCCTGCACGTGGCCGTCGGCGGTTTTCAAGCGTGCGGCCAAGTTGGGGTTGAGCGCCCCCAGATCCACGCCATGGGGATGATCAGCGAGCGTGGCCACCGACAGTTTGTGCTCGGACGCATCGCCATAGACCCCGGCACGCAAGCCAAAGTCGATCATCTGTGCCGGCGCCATGGTCGGCTTGAGCACCGCGCCGGTGTGCGCAGCGAAGGCCTTGGCCAAGCCGACAAAGATCTCCCAATCATGCAACGCGCCGGCAGGCTTGGGCAGGATCGCGCGATTGAAGCGGGTGACGTTACGCACTGCGAACATATTGAACGTGGTGTCGTAGTGATCGTTTTCCAACGCTGAGGTGGACGGCAAGATCAGGTCGGCATAGCGCGTGGTTTCGTTGATATACAGGTCGACGCTGACCATGAACTCCAAACCGTCCAGGGCCTTCTCCAGTTGGCGACCGTTAGGCGTGGACAGCACCGGGTTTCCGGCCACCGTCACCAGGGCGCGGATCTGCCCTTCGCCTTCAGTGAGCATTTCTTCGGCCAGGGCCGATACGGGTAACTCGCCACCGTACTCCGGCCGCCCGGACACCCGGCTTTGCCAGCGATTGAAGTGCCCGCCGCCAGTGGAGGCCACCAGATCCACCGCCGGCGTGGTGCACAAGGCGCCGCCGACACGGTCGAGGTTGCCCGTGACCAGATTGATCAACTGCACCAGCCAATGGCACAGCGTGCCGAAGGCCTGGGTCGATACGCCCATGCGCCCGTAGCACACGGCCTTGTCCGCCGCCGCAAAGTCCCGCGCCAACTGGCGGATCTGCTCGGCCGGCACCGCACACTGGCGGCTCATGGCTTCGGCGGTAAACCCGGCGATCGCCTGGCGCACATCCTCCAGGCCAGCAATCGGCAAATGGCTGTCGCGAGTCAGGTTTTCGCTGAGCAAGGTGTTGAGCAGCCCGAACAGCAGCGCCGCGTCGCCACCGGGCCGCACGAACACATGCTGATCGGCAATCGCCGCCGTCTCGCTGCGCCGGGGGTCAACCACCACCACTTTACCGCCGCGGGCCTGGATGGCCTTGAGGCGTTTCTCCACATCGGGCACGGTCATGATGCTGCCGTTGGACGCCAGTGGGTTGCCGCCCAGGATCAGCATGAAATCGGTGTGGTCGATATCCGGAATCGGCAGCAACAAGCCATGGCCGTACATCAGGTGACTGGTGAGGTGATGGGGCAACTGGTCCACCGAGGTGGCGGAAAACCGATTGCGCGTCTTCAGCAGGCCAAGGAAGTAGTTGCTGTGGGTCATCAACCCGTAGTTATGCACGCTGGGGTTGCCCTGATACACCGCCACCGCGTTCTGCCCGTGCCGGGCCTGGATGCCTGCGAGGCGTTCGGCTACCAGTGCAAAGGCCTCGTCCCACGGGATCGGCTGCCAGTCGCTGCCCACTCGCAGCATGGGCTGGTGCAGGCGGTCGGGGTCGTTCTGAATATCCTGCAGCGCCACGGCTTTTGGGCAAATATGTCCGCGGCTGAACGCGTCCAGCGGGTCGCCCTTGATAGAGGTGATCGCCAGGCTGCCGTCGTCCGCCTGGGTGGTTTCCAGGGTCAGGCCGCAGATGGCTTCACACAGATGGCAGGCACGGTGGTGGAGAGTCTTGGTCATGGCCAGTCTCTTTATTGGGCTTTGGCCCAACTATGGCCCGACACCTGAACGCGCACCAGCAACGTTCGTTCTGTGAATCGAGGGGCATCAGGCCAGGCCATGGGCAAGTGTTTCAAATCTTTGCATAGGCGCTCCGAAACCGACACAACCCGCTCCAGGCCCGCCCCACACATTGCAAAAGGTCTTGGCGCCAGTGTACAAATGGGGCGCTGCTGTCAGGAATCAGTCTTCAAAAGCGCTCCGGCGCCCCTCTTGAACACCCTTAAAAACTGTAGCCCTATTGGTAAGACGCGACATTTAATTATAAGATCGCGCCTTCCCCTATTTCGTCGCCCCGTGCGGCTTTCGCCGCAGGTCTCGCCCGTTGTCACAATAAACAAGGCTTTGAGTATCTGCGGTCTGTTGCAAAAAGGTAGTTAATGATGAGCGCAAGGCACTTTCTCTCCCTGATGGATTGCACGCCCGAAGAGCTGGTCAGCGTGATCCGTCGAGGCATTGAGCTTAAAGACCTGCGTAACCGCGGCGTACTTTTCGAGCCTTTGAAAAACCGTGTGCTCGGGATGATTTTCGAGAAGTCGTCGACCCGCACCCGCGTGTCGTTCGAAGCCGGCATGATCCAGCTGGGTGGCCAAGCCATCTTCCTGTCCTCGCGTGACACCCAACTGGGCCGCGGCGAACCGATCGCCGACGCTGCCCGCGTGATGTCGCGCATGCTCGATGCGGTGATGATCCGCACCTTTGCCCACAGCACCGTGACCGAATTTTCCGCCAACTCGCGCGTACCGGTGATCAACGGCCTGTCCGATGACCTGCACCCGTGCCAGTTGCTGGCCGACATGCAAACCTTCCTTGAACACCGTGGTTCGATCCAGGGCAAGACCGTGGCCTGGATCGGCGACGGCAACAACATGTGCAACAGCTATATAGAAGCGGCGATCCAGTTCGACTTCCAACTGCGTGTGGCCTGCCCCGAAGGCTACGAGCCGGATGCACGTTTCCTGGCCCAGGCGGGCGATCGCGTGACCGTGGTGCGCGACCCGCGTGACGCGGTCATCGGCGCGCACCTGGTGAGCACCGACGTGTGGACCTCCATGGGCCAGGAAGAAGAAACCGCCAAGCGCCTGGCGCTGTTCGCGCCGTTCCAGGTGACCCGTGCCTTGCTCGACCTGGCCGCGCCAGACGTGCTGTTCATGCACTGCCTGCCCGCGCACCGGGGCGAAGAAATCAGCCTCGACCTGCTCGACGATGAGCGTTCGGTGGCGTGGGACCAGGCTGAGAACCGCCTGCATGCGCAAAAGGCGCTGCTCGAATTCCTCGTCCCGCCGTCGTACCACCACGCATGAGCCAGCCATTACTGCTGAACCTGCGCAATCTGGCATGCGGCTATCAAGATCAACGCGTGGTGCAGCACCTCAACCTGCACCTCAACGCCGGTGACATCGGCTGCCTGCTGGGCTCCTCGGGTTGCGGAAAAACCACAACTTTGCGCGCGATCGCCGGGTTTGAGCCGGTGCATGAAGGTGAGATCAGCCTGGCCGGTGAAGTAATCTCCAGTGCCGGGTTCACCCTGGCGCCGGAGAAACGTCGCATTGGCATGGTGTTTCAGGACTACGCGCTGTTTCCGCATTTGAGCGTGGCCGACAACATCGCCTTTGGCATTCGCAAGCACCCGCAAAAAGACCGCGTGGTTGGCGAACTGCTGGAACTGGTCAACCTGAAAAACCTCGGCAAGCGTTTCCCCCACGAACTTTCCGGCGGCCAGCAACAACGCGTCGCCCTCGCCCGCGCCTTGGCGCCGGAACCGCAACTGTTGCTGCTCGATGAACCTTTCTCCAACCTCGACGGTGAACTGCGGCGCAAGCTCAGCCATGAAGTACGTGACATTCTCAAGGCGCGCGGCACCAGCGCGATTCTGGTCACCCATGATCAGGAAGAAGCCTTCGCCGTGAGTGATCACGTGGGCGTATTCAAAGAGGGCCGTCTTGAGCAGTGGGACACGCCCTACAACCTCTACCACGAACCGCAAACCCCTTATGTCGCCAGCTTTATCGGCCAGGGGTACTTCATTCGCGGGCAATTGAGTTCGCCGGAATCGGTCAGCACCGAACTGGGTGACTTGCGTGGCAACCGTGCCTACACCTGGCCAACGGGTGGCGCGGTGGATGTGTTGCTACGTCCGGATGACATCGTTTACGCACCCGACAGCGCGTTAAAAGCGCGGATTGTCGGCAAGACTTTCCTCGGCGCTTCGACCTTGTACCGCTTGCAACTGCCGACCGGTGCACAGCTGGAGTCGATTTTCCCCAGCCATGCAGACCATCAGGTGGGTGCGCAGGTGGGGATTCGGGTGGCGGCGGAGCATCTGGTGTTGTTTCAGGCATCGGGCAGCACGGCGGCGCAGATTCCTCAAGTTGAATCCGGCGTGCGACGTTACAGCGCCGCCCACTGAACAACTGACTAAACCGGGTAAAAAATGTGGGAGCTGGCTTGCCTGCGATGCAGACACCTCGGTCTGTCAGTTGAACCGAGGTGATGCAATCGCAGGCAAGCCAGCTCCCACATTGGGTTTTTAGTGGATTCAGAATTGAGTTTCAGCCCCGCCCAATCGGCGCAAATTTGGCCTGGGTATGCTCGGCCAGCACCGCTGCGGCCAGTTCCACTTCTAACCCCCTCCTGCCTGCGCTCACATGAATCGTCGCAAACTGTTGCGCGGTCTCATCAATAAATGTGCGCAAACGCTTCTTCTGCCCCAACGGGCTGATGCCGCCCAACAGGTAACCGGTAGAGCGCTGCGCCGCTACCGGATCGGCCATCTCGGCTTTTTTAACGCCGGCCGCATGGGCCAGCGCCTTCAGGTCCAGACTTCCGACGACCGGCACCACCGCCACCAGCAATTCACCTTTCTCACTGCTGGCCAGCAAGGTCTTGAACACCTGCGCCGGGTCGAGCCCCAATTTTTCCGCGGCCTCCAGGCCATAAGACGCGGCCTTGGGGTCGTGCTCGTAACTGTGGATGCGATGTTCGGCGCGAACTTTTTTCAACAGGTCCAGTGCGGGTGTCATGACTACTCCGGGCGCGGCAGAAAGATCGCCAATTCTAGGCCAAGCCCGCGCAAAACGCTCTAGTGCGCCCCTCCCGCCATGCGCGCTTGCAGCCTCACCCGTGATCATTCACCAGACCAATAGTTCGAAAATGACCAATGGTTCACTTTCGACCTTTGACAGCGGTCATTCTTGTCTATATTTTTTCGTTTCCGAATACTGTAGGAATAGTGCTCCAGTGTTCCAGCGGGAAGCTGCAGTCAGGATGGGGATCCTGATTACGGTGAAAATCGCGCAACGGCCCGTTGAGGCTGTGCGCCAACAAGAACAACAATCGAGGTTTGCCATGACTACTGCTCTTCAACAGCCTTCACTTTCGAGCCAATGCATGGCCGAATTCCTGGGGACTGCGCTTCTGATCTTCTTCGGTACAGGATGTGTCGCTGCGCTCAAGGTCGCGGGTGCCAGCTTCGGGCTGTGGGAAATCAGTATTATCTGGGGGGTCGGCGTGAGCATGGCGATCTACCTGAGCGCCGGTATTTCCGGGGCGCACCTCAACCCGGCGGTAAGTATCGCGCTGTGCATTTTTGCCGATTTCGAAAAACGCAAACTGCCCTTCTATATCCTCGCGCAAATCGCTGGCGCCTTCTGCTCGGCGGCGTTGGTTTACACGCTGTACAGCAACCTCTTTTTCGATTACGAACAAACTCACCATATGATTCGCGGCTCTCAGGCCAGCCTGGAATTGGCGTCGGTGTTCTCCACCTACCCGCACGCGCTGCTGAGCACGGCCCAGGCATTCCTGGTGGAAATGGTCATCACCGCCATCCTGATGGGCGTGATCATGGCCCTGACCGACGATAACAATGGCCTGCCCCGCGGCCCGTTGGCCCCGCTGTTAATCGGCCTGCTGATTGCAGTTATCGGCAGTGCCATGGGCCCGCTGACCGGCTTTGCGATGAACCCGGCGCGTGATTTCGGCCCCAAGCTGATGACCTTTTTCGCCGGCTGGGGTGAAATGGCCTTTACTGGCGGCCGCGATATTCCTTACTTCCTGGTACCGATTTTCGCGCCGATTGTCGGCGCCTGCCTCGGCGCAGCGGCTTATCGCGGGCTGATTGCCCGCCACTTGCCGAGCGCCGCACCTGCTATAGCTGAAGAAACACCTGACACGGCTGTCAACGGCAAGACTCGTATTTCCTGAAAGCGCCGGCCTGGTCCCCTGCCCTTCGCGGACCAGGCTGATTTCTGACTTCCTTATTTCGTCCAAGGCAATTGACATGACCGACATTCAGAATAAGAACTACATCATTGCCCTTGATCAGGGCACCACCAGTTCACGGGCGATCATCTTCGATCGTGACGCCAACGTGGTCTGCACCGCCCAGCGTGAATTCGCTCAGCATTACCCGCAAGCCGGCTGGGTCGAACATGACCCGATGGAAATCTTCGCCACCCAGAGCGCGGTAATGGTCGAGGCCCTGGCACAAGCCGGCCTGCACCATGACCAGGTTGCTGCCATCGGTATCACCAACCAGCGTGAAACCACCGTGGTCTGGGACAAGATCACCGGCCGCCCGATCTACAACGCGATCGTGTGGCAGTGCCGCCGCAGCACCGAGATCTGCCAGCAGCTCAAGCGCGATGGCCACGAGCAATACATCAGTGACACCACCGGCCTGGTCACCGACCCGTACTTCTCCGGCACCAAGCTCAAGTGGATCCTCGACAACGTCGAAGGCAGCCGCGAGCGTGCGCGCAATGGCGAACTGCTGTTCGGCACCGTCGACAGCTGGCTGATCTGGAAATTTACCGGCGGCAAGACCCACGTCACCGACTACACCAACGCCTCGCGCACCATGCTCTTCAACATCCACACCCTGGAGTGGGATGCGAAGATGCTGGAGATTCTCGACGTGCCGCGCGAAATGCTGCCGGAAGTCAAGTCCTCCTCGGAAATCTACGGCCGCACCAAAAGCGGCATCGCCATCGGCGGTATTGCCGGTGACCAGCAAGCGGCGCTGTTCGGCCAGATGTGCGTAGAAGCCGGCCAGGCCAAGAACACCTATGGCACCGGTTGCTTCCTGCTGATGAACACCGGCGACAAGGCGGTGAAATCCAAGCACGGCATGCTCACCACCATCGCTTGCGGCCCACGTGGCGAAGTGGCTTACGCCCTCGAAGGCGCGGTCTTCAACGGTGGCTCCACCGTGCAATGGCTGCGTGACGAGCTGAAAATCATCGCCGACGCCACCGACACCGAATACTTCGCCGGCAAGGTCAAGGACAGCAACGGCGTGTACCTGGTGCCCGCCTTCACCGGCCTGGGCGCCCCGTACTGGGACCCGTATGCCCGTGGCGCGCTGTTCGGCCTGACCCGTGGCGTGCGCGTGGATCACATTATCCGTGCCGCCCTGGAGTCGATTGCCTACCAGACCCGCGACGTGCTGGACGCCATGCAACAGGACTCTGGCGAACGCCTCAAAGCCCTGCGTGTGGACGGCGGCGCGGTGGCCAACAACTTCCTGATGCAGTTCCAGGCCGATATCCTCGGCACCCAGGTCGAGCGCCCGCAAATGCGCGAAACCACGGCACTCGGCGCCGCGTACCTGGCAGGCCTGGCCTGCGGTTTCTGGGGCAGCCTGGACGAACTGCGTGGCAAGGCAGTCATCGAGCGCGAATTCGAACCACAGCTTGATGAAGCCGCCAAAGAGAAGCTCTACGCCGGCTGGCAAAAAGCAGTCAGCCGCACCCGCGACTGGGAACCGCACGAAGGCGCTGAATAAGCCAACCGCCGGACCCATATCGGGTTGTAACTGGCGGGGAGTCGATTGCTGCGGCATCATGGGCCACTTTTGTATGGCAGCCCAAAGGACGCCCCATGAATCTGCCTCCCCGCCAACAACAAATTCTCGAACTGGTGCGCGAACGCGGCTACGTCAGTATCGAGGAGATGGCGCAGCTATTCGTTGTCACCCCGCAAACCATCCGCCGCGATATCAACCAACTGGCGGACGCCAACCTGCTGCGCCGCTACCACGGCGGCGCGGCCTATGACTCCAGTGTCGAGAACACCGCGTACGCCATGCGTGCCGACCAGATGCGCGATGAGAAACAACGCATCGGCGAAGCCATTGCCGCGCAAATCCCTGATCACGCCTCGCTGTTCATCAATATCGGCACCACCACCGAATCCATCGCGCGTGCGCTGCTCAATCACAACCACCTGAAAATCATCACCAACAACCTCAACGTTGCGACCATGCTCAGTGCCAAGGACGACTTCGATGTGCTGTTGACCGGCGGCAACGTGCGCCGTGACGGCGGTGTGGTGGGCCAGGCGAGTGTCGACTTTATCAACCAGTTCAAGGTCGACTTTGCCTTGGTCGGCATCAGTGGCATTGATGAAGATGGCAGCTTGTTGGACTTTGATTATCAGGAAGTCAGGGTTTCCCAGGCGATCATCGCCAATGCGCGCCAGGTGATCCTGGCGGCCGACTCAAGTAAATTCGGGCGCAATGCCATGATTCGCTTGGGGCCGATCAGTCTGGTGGACTGTCTGGTGACCGACCAGCAGCCGGTGCCGGCGTTGGTGCAGTTGTTGAACCAGCACAAAGTCAGGCTGGAAGTGGTTTAGCGCCTGGACTGGCGCCATCGCGGGCAAGCCCGCCCCCACAGTTGACCGCATTCTCATGCAGGCACTCGGTCAACTGTGGGAGCCGGGCTTGCCCGCGATGGCGATAGATCCGACACCCCATCTCTCGAGCCTGCCGTAGGCTCATGTTCACAATTCTTCCTTTCGCCGCCCTTCGATGAGTTTTTTCAATCGAAGTCGGGTGGCTGTGCGCGCGTTTATCAGCTACCATTTTCGCAAATGAACATTAATGTTCGAATTCCAAGACGAAAAAGATCGCGAGGCCAGCCGATGAACCCTTCCACCTTGCCTGCTCCACCGCTTGCCGAAGTCTATGACGTTGCCGTAATTGGCGGCGGAATCAATGGCGTCGGCATTGCAGCAGACGCAGCCGGGCGCGGTTTGTCGGTATTCCTTTGCGAAAAGGACGACTTGGCCAGCCACACATCTTCCGCCAGCAGCAAGCTGATCCACGGCGGCCTGCGCTACCTCGAACATTACGAATTCCGCCTGGTGCGCGAGGCTCTGGCCGAACGTGAAGTGCTGCTGGCCAAGGCCCCGCACATCGTCAAGCAGATGCGCTTTGTATTGCCGCACCGCCCGCACCTGCGCCCGGCGTGGATGATTCGCGCGGGCCTGTTCCTGTACGACCACTTGGGCAAGCGCGAGAAACTCGCCGGTTCCAAGAGCCTTAAGTTCGGCCCCGACAGCCCGTTGAAAAGTGAAATCACCAAAGGCTTCGAATACTCCGACTGCTGGGTTGATGACGCCCGCCTGGTGGTACTCAATGCCATGGCCGCCCGTGAAAAAGGCGCGCATATCCACACCCAGACCCGTTGCATCAGCGCACATCGCAGCAACGGCATGTGGGAAATGAACATGGAACGCGCCGATGGCAGCCTGTTCTCGATCCGCGCCCGCGCCTTGGTGAACGCCGCCGGCCCGTGGGTCGCCAAGTTCATCAAGGAAGACCTGAAGCTGGACTCGCCTTACGGCATCCGCCTGATCCAGGGCAGCCACTTGATCGTGCCGAAACTCTACGAAGGTGCGCACGCGCACATCCTGCAGAACGAAGATCAGCGCATCGTCTTCACGATTCCGTACCTGAACCACCTGACCATCATCGGCACCACCGACCGTGAGTACACCGGTGACCCAGCGAAGGTTGCGATTACCGAAGGTGAAACCGACTACATGCTCAAAGTGGTCAACGCGCACTTCAAGAAGCAGTTGAGCCGCGACGACATCGTGCACACCTACTCCGGCGTGCGCCCATTGTGCAACGACGAATCGGACAACCCGTCGGCCATCACCCGCGACTACACCCTGTCGCTGTCTGGCGGTAACGGTGAAGCGCCGATCCTGTCGGTGTTCGGTGGCAAGTTGACCACCTACCGCAAGCTGGCCGAATCGGCGATGGCGCAACTGGCGCCGTTTTTCACGCAAATGCGCCCAAGCTGGACCGCCACGGCGAGCCTGCCGGGCGGCGAGAACATGACTACGCCAGAAGCCTTGGCCGAAGCGATTCGCGCCAAATTTGACTGGGTGCCAAGCGAGATCGCACGCCGTTGGTCCACCACGTACGGCAGCCGTACCTGGCGCTTGCTCGAAGGCGTGCAATCGCTTGCTGACTTGGGCGAACACCTGGGTGGCGGCCTGTACACCCGCGAAGTCGATTACCTGTGCGCCGAAGAATGGGTGACGCAACCGCATGACGTGCTGTGGCGCCGGACCAAGCTGGGCTTGTTCACCACACCGCAAGAGCAGGAAAACGTGCAGCGCTACCTGTCCAAGGTCGAGCAAAACCGCGCGAAGATTGAAGCAGCCTGATCGCAGGCAGTGACGAGAAGCCCCTGTACCGCAAGGTCCAGGGGCTTTTTTATGGGGTGTGTCCTGGCATAGCGCAGGCCCATGTCGCGAATCACACTGAAGGCCGAGCCCAGCAGCACCGGATAGGCCGCCGGTGCCTGCGATTGCATCACCTCGGTTCAATCAAAGACCGAGGTGCAGGCATCGCGGGGCAAGCCAGCTCCCACAAAAAGCCTGGCTCGGAATACCTTGCTGACCATTCGGTTTTCCGAACGCCACACCCCACCCCATTCGGTTTGCCGGACCAAACCGTTACAAATCCCTCGTAACACAAACTTAATCTCCTTATAAATCAATCAAATAACCTTTTATTTCTGGTATGGCACGACTCATGCTCTACACTCCCTGACGATTGCCTGAGGCGCCTTAGGAGCCGTCATGGGCATTCGCAGTACAAAGAGAGTCGCTTAGCCGGCTTCATAAAAAAAACAAATGTCGAGGAAGTATTGATGCGCATCGTTCCCCATATCCTGGGCGCAGCTATCGCTGCTGCTCTGATCAGCACTCCAGTTTTCGCCGCCGAACTCACCGGCACACTGAAGAAAATCAACGACTCCGGCACCATCACCCTCGCTCACCGCGACAGCTCCATTCCGTTTTCCTACATCGCGGATGGCTCGGGCAAACCCGTGGGCTACTCCCACGACGTTCAGTTGGCTGTAGTTGAAGCCCTGAAAAAAGACCTGAACAAGCCCGATCTGAAGGCCAAATACAACCTGGTGACTTCGCAGACTCGTATCCCGCTGATCCAGAACGGCACTGCGGACCTTGAGTGCGGCTCCACCACCAACAACGCCGAACGCGCCCAGCAAGTTGATTTCACCGTCAACATCTTCGAAATCGGCACCCGTCTGCTGGTCAAGAAGGACAAGGATGGCAAGCCGTCCTACGCTGACTTTGCCGACCTGAAAGGCAAAAACGTCGTGACCACCGCTGGCACCACGTCCGAGCGCATCATCAAAGCGATGAACGCCGACAAGCAGATGGGCATGAACGTTATCTCGGCCAAAGACCACGGCGAATCCTTCCAGATGCTCGAAAGCGGCCGTGCCGTCGCGTTCATGATGGACGACGCCCTGCTGGCCGGCGAAGAAGCCAAGGCCAAGAAGCCGGACGACTGGGTCATCACCGGTACTCCACAGTCCTTCGAAGCCTACGCGTGCATGGTGCGTAAAGACGATCCGGCCTTCAAGAAAGCCGTGGATGACGCCATCGTTGCCCTGTACAAATCCGGCGAGATCAACAAGATCTACAGCAAATGGTTCGAGAGCCCGATCCCACCAAAAGGCCTGAACCTGAACTTCCCGATGAGCGAAAAGGTTAAGGAGCTGATCGCCAACCCAAGCGACAAGCCAGCCCCTGACGTAAAAATCTGATACCTGACTAAGCTTATGTCCTGAGGGGGCCAACCCTCCCTCAGGCGTCTGTTACTACCTGCTGGCATTAATGTGGAACACTCGACCTGGCGGTTTTCGAGCCGATCGCGTGTGCCTGGCGTTCACCGTCAGGCGGGAAAGGATCTTCCCCAAGCGGGTGCTTGTACATCGATCGATCTCGAGGGGAGACCCTAATGAATTACAACTGGGACTGGGGCGTGTTCTTCAAGTCCACTGGCGTTGGCAGCGAGACTTATCTCGACTGGTACATCGCCGGCTTGGGCTGGACCATCGCCATCGCTGTCGTGGCATGGATTATCGCCTTGTTGCTTGGCTCCATTCTGGGGGTCATGCGCACCGTGCCAAACCGCATCGTAGCGGGCATCGCGACCTGCTACGTCGAGCTGTTTCGTAACGTGCCGCTGCTGGTGCAGCTGTTTATCTGGTACTTCCTGGTGCCCGATATGCTGCCGCAGAACCTGCAGGACTGGTACAAACAGGACCTCAACCCGACCACCTCGGCCTACCTGAGCGTTGTCGTGTGCCTGGGCCTGTTCACCGCCGCCCGTGTGTGCGAACAAGTGCGTACCGGCATCCAGGCGCTGCCACGTGGCCAGGAAGCTGCGGCGCGTGCCATGGGCTTCAAGCTGCCACAGATCTACTGGAACGTGCTGCTGCCCCAGGCCTACCGCATCATCATTCCGCCGCTTACCTCCGAATTCCTCAACGTGTTCAAGAACTCCTCCGTGGCGTCCTTGATCGGCTTGATGGAACTGCTGGCGCAAACCAAACAGACTGCCGAGTTTTCGGCCAACCTGTTTGAAGCCTTCACCCTGGCTACGTTGATCTACTTCACCTTGAACATGAGCCTGATGTTGCTGATGCGCGTGATCGAGAAGAAAGTCGCGGTGCCCGGACTGATCTCCGTGGGGGGTAAATAATGGACTTCGATTTCAGCGGTATCATCCCCGCCATTCCGGGCCTGTGGAACGGCATGGTCATGACCTTGCAGTTGATGGTCATGGGCGTGGTCGGCGGCATCGCACTGGGTACGGTCCTGGCGCTGATGCGCCTGTCGTCCAGCAAACTGCTGTCGCGCCTGGCCGGCGCCTACGTGAACTACTTCCGCTCGATCCCGCTGCTGCTGGTGATCACCTGGTTCTACCTGGCGGTGCCGTTCGTGCTGCGCTGGATCACCGGCGAAGACACCCCGATCGGCGCGTTCACTTCCTGCGTCGTGGCCTTCATGATGTTCGAAGCTGCGTACTTCTGTGAAATCGTGCGGGCCGGCGTGCAGTCGATCCCCAAGGGCCAGATGGGCGCAGCCCAGGCAATGGGCATGACCTATGGCCAGACCATGCGTCTGATCATCCTGCCCCAGGCTTTCCGCAAGAT
This sequence comes from Pseudomonas sp. WS 5146, assembly GCF_012985495.1. Classification (NCBI taxonomy): domain Bacteria; kingdom Pseudomonadati; phylum Pseudomonadota; class Gammaproteobacteria; order Pseudomonadales; family Pseudomonadaceae; genus Pseudomonas; species Pseudomonas sp. WS 5146. The sequence goes on along the minus strand of NZ_JAAQWL010000002.1, from coordinate 74,052 downwards.
GACCCCGTTGCTGCTGCAACAGTCGATCATCCTGTTCCAGGACACCTCGCTGGTCTACACCGTGGGCCTGGTGGACTTCCTCAACTCCGCCCGCTCCAACGGCGACATCATCGGCCGCTCCAATGAGTTCCTGATCTTCGCCGGTGTCGTCTACTTCATCATCAGCTTTTCCGCCTCGCTGCTGGTCAAGCGTCTGCAAAAAAGGTTTGCCGTATGATCTCTATCAAGAACATCAACAAGTGGTATGGCGACTTCCAGGTGCTGACCGATTGCAGCACTGATGTCAAAAAAGGCGAAGTGATCGTGGTGTGCGGCCCATCGGGTTCGGGCAAATCCACCCTGATCAAGTGCGTCAACGCGCTGGAACCGTTCCAGAAGGGCGACATCGTGGTCGACGGCACCTCCATTGCCGACCCGAAGACCAACCTGCCCAAACTGCGCTCGCGCGTGGGCATGGTGTTCCAGCACTTCGAGCTGTTCCCGCACCTGACCATCACCGAAAACCTGACCATCGCACAGATCAAAGTGCTGGGCCGCAGCAAGGAAGAAGCCACCAAGAAGGGCCTGCAGCTGCTTGACCGTGTGGGCCTGTCGGCGCACGCCCACAAGCACCCGGGCCAGCTCTCCGGCGGCCAGCAACAACGTGTGGCCATTGCCCGCGCCCTGGCCATGGACCCGATCGTCATGCTGTTCGACGAACCGACCTCGGCGCTCGACCCGGAGATGGTTAACGAAGTGCTCGACGTGATGGTGCAACTGGCCCACGAAGGCATGACCATGATGTGCGTGACCCACGAAATGGGCTTCGCGCGCAAAGTGGCCGACCGCGTGATCTTCATGGACGCCGGCAAGATCATCGAAGACTGCCCGAAAGAGGAGTTCTTCGGCGATATCAGCGCCCGCTCCGAACGCGCGCAGCACTTCCTTGAGAAAATCCTGCAGCACTAAAAAGCAGCACTGTTCTCCCTGTGGGAACCGGGCTTGTGTGGAAGACGGCTTGTGTGGGCGCTGGCTTGCCTGCGATAGCATCACCTCGGTGCAACTGATACACCGAGGCGCCTGCATCGCGGGCAAGCCCGGCTCCCACATAATCAAATTGCCCACACAACCGGGTTCGCAACAGGGCTGACAGCGCTGGTTGACCCAAGGCATCTGTGATGAAATGCGACCCCAACCAATTTCGCGCCGCACCGCCATCACTTGCCGTGAAACCTCGTCTGATTCGCCAACTGTTCCTGCCGCCGTTGATCATCGCCCTGATGATCGGCTTGGGTTACATCGGCTTCTGGGTCAGTGAGTACTATGGTATCCGCACCCTCAGCGACAACGGCGAACGCCAGTTGGAGCTGCATGCCCGCACCGTCGAAAGCGAACTGAGCAAATACACCTACCTGCCCAGCCTGTTGGAGCTGGAATCCAGCGTCTCCAGGCTGCTGGCCGACCCGAGCCAGGAAACCCGGCAAACGGTCAACGATTACCTCGAAGGCCTGAACCGACGCAGTCGCAGCCGGGCCATCTACGTGATGGACACCACCGGCCGCGTGCTGGCCACCAGTAACTGGCGCGATGCCGACAGTTACCAGGGTGAAGACCTGTCCTTCCGTGCCTATTTCCAAAACGCCGTGCGCGGCCAGCCCGGCCGTTTCTATGGCATTGGCAGCACCAACGGCGAACCCGGTTACTACCTGGCGCACGGCCTCGAAGAGCACGGCAAGATCATCGGCGTGGCCGTGGTCAAAGTGCGCCTTGAAGCACTCGAAGAACGCTGGCAGCGCGCGCGTCTCGAAGCCTTTGTGAGCGATGAGAACGGCATCATCATCCTCTCCAGCGACCCGGCCCGGCGTCTCAAGGCCGTGCGCCCGCTGAGCGATGACACCAAGGAACGCCTGGCCCACAGCCTGCAATATTACTGGGCGACATTGAACGAGCTGGAGCCGTTGGCCCGCGAGCGTCTCAACGAAGGTACCGAGAAACTCACCTTTCCGGCCAACAGCGAAGTGGTCAACGACGAGCGCGAAGTCAGCTACCTGGCCCAGACCCGCCCGCTCAGCGACACGCCGTGGAACTTCACCCTGCTGACTCCACTTAACGACCTGCGTCGCGCCGCGATCAATCAGGGCATTCTGGTGGCGGTCGCATTTGGCCTGGTCGCGTTCCTGCTGATTGCCTGGAACGAGCGGCGCAAAGTCATCGCCACCCGCCTCGCCGCGCGCGAAGCCTTGCAAGAAGCCAACAGCCAGCTGGAACGGCGAATTGCCGAACGCACCGCCGACCTGCGCGCCAGTAACGAACGGCTCAAGGGCCAGATCCGCGAACGCCGCCAGGCCGAAGAAACCCTGCGTCGCGCCCAGGATGAACTGGTGCAGGCCGGCAAGCTTGCGGCCATCGGCCAGATGTCCACCAGCATTGCCCATGAACTCAACCAGCCGCTGGCGGCATTGCGCACGCTGTCGGGTAACACCGTGCGCTTCCTGGAGCGTGGCGCCCTCGACACCGCCAGCGCCAACCTCAAGACCATCAACGAGTTGATCGACCGCATGGGCCGCATCACCGCCAGCCTGCGCTCGTTTGCCCGGCGCGGCGATGATCAGGGCGAGGCCAACCTGGGCAAAGCCGTGGACGCCGCCTTCCAGGTTCTGGGCGCGCGCCTGGACGGCTTGCCGTTGACCGTGCACCGTGACTTTGTCAGCGCGCAATTGCAGATCGACCAGACCCGCCTGGAACAGATCCTGGTCAACCTGATCGGCAACGCCCTCGACGCCATGCAGGCACAACCGGCCCCCGAACTATGGCTGGACGGCCACAGCAGCGAGGGCAAGTACCGCCTGCAAGTGCGCGACAATGGCCACGGCATCGACCCCGAAGCGCGCAAACATTTATTTGAACCGTTCTTCACCACCAAACCCGGCGAACAAGGCCTGGGCCTGGGCCTGACACTTTCGGCCAGCCTGGCGGCGGCCACCGGCGGCAACCTCGCCGTGGAACACCCGGCCAGTGGTGGTACTGCCTTCGTCTTGTGCCTGCCGTTGGTGGGCACCCAAAAAGCTGAGTCGACATGATGAGTACCGATCCTAAAGACCTCACCGTTCTGATCGTCGAAGACGACCCCCATGTGCTGCTCGGCTGCCAGCAAGCCTTGGCGCTGGAAGACATTCACAGCGTGGGTGTGGGCAGTGCCGAGGAAGCGCTCAAGCGCATCGGTGAGAACTTTGCAGGCATCGTCATCAGCGATATTCGCCTGCCAGGCATCGATGGCCTGGAGCTGCTCACCCGCCTCAAGGCCCTGGATAAAAGCCTGCCGGTGGTGCTGATCACCGGCCACGGGGATATTTCGATGGCAGTCGGTGCCATGCGTAACGGCGCCTACGACTTCATGGAAAAACCCTTCTCCCCCGAGCGCCTGGTCGATGTGGCGCGCCGCGCGCTTGAGCAACGTGGGCTGGCGCGGGAAGTCTGGTCGCTGCGCCGCCAACTGGCCGAGCGCGACTCGCTGGAAGGCCGCATCATCGGCCGCTCGCCCGCCATGCAAAACCTGCGCGAACTGATCGCCAACGTCGCTGATACCTCGGCCAACGTGCTGATCGAAGGCGAAACCGGCACCGGCAAGGAACTGGTTGCGCGTTGCTTGCACGATTTCAGCCGACGCCACGACCATCAGTTCGTTGCCCTGAACTGCGGCGGCCTGCCGGAGAACCTGTTCGAAAGCGAAATATTCGGCCACGAAGCCAACGCCTTTACCGGCGCGGGCAAGCGGCGCATCGGCAAGATCGAACACGCCCATGAGGGCACGCTGTTCCTCGACGAAGTGGAAAGCATGCCGATCAACCTGCAGATCAAACTGCTGCGTGTGTTGCAGGAACGCACCTTGGAACGCCTGGGTTCGAACCAGAGTGTGGCGGTGGATTGCCGAGTCATTGCCGCGACCAAATCCGACCTGGATGAACTGAGCCGCGCCAACCAATTCCGTAGCGACCTTTACTACCGCCTCAACGTCGTGACTCTGGAATTGCCACCGTTACGCGAGCGCCGTGAAGACATCCTGCAGCTGTTCGAACACTTCCTGCAGCAATCGTCACTGCGTTTTGACCGCAGTGTGCCGGAGCTGGACAACCAGACCGTATCGACCCTGATGAGCCACGACTGGCCAGGCAACGTGCGTGAACTGCGCAACGTCGCCGAGCGCTTTGCGCTGGGCTTGCCAGCCTTCAAGAAAAGCGGCGCCAGCAGCAGCAACCACGGCCTGGCCTTTACCGAAGCGGTGGAAGCCTTCGAGCGCAACCTGCTTAACGACGCCCTGCAACGCAGCGGCGGCAACCTCACCCAGGCGAGCCTGGAACTCGGAATGGCCAAGACCACGCTGTTCGACAAGGTCAAGAAATACGGGTTGAGCCACTGATGGACTTACTCTTGAAAGCCGCCCTGGGCGCGGCGGTGGTGCTGATCCTGGCGGCGCTGGCCAAGACCAGAAATTACTATATCGCAGGGCTGGTGCCGCTGTTTCCGACTTTCGCACTGATCGCGCATTACATCGTCGGCAAGGGCCGTTCGGTGGACGACTTGAAGACCACCATCCTGTTTGGGATGTGGTCGATCATTCCGTATTTTGTGTATTTGGCGACGCTGTATGTGATGGTCGACCGCATGCGCCTGGAGGCGTCACTCGCCGTGGCGGCAGTGGCATGGTTGATGGCGGCGACGGTGTTGGTGACAGTGTGGGTACGCGTCCACGCCTGACACACCGCGGTTAAACCTGTGGGAGCTGGCTTGCCTGCGATGGCGGTGTATCAGCCAACTTATCTGGCACAGACATACCGCTATCGCAGGCAAGCCAGCTCCCACATTGGGGTTCATGGTGAGCCTGATAGATCAGCGGATGATCTTCTCGACCTGAATCCCCAGCTTCTTCAGCCGATACCAAAAACTCCTCTCGGAAATCCCGATCTTCGCCGCCGCTGCAGCCTGCACGCCGTTGCTCTCGTTCAACGCCGCCATGATGTAGGTTTTCTCGACCTCAGCCAGCGCCGCATCCAGGTCGGCAGGCACGCCCGGTGTGTCACCGAGCAGCGCCGTAACGCCGTCCTCGGCAGGTTTGGACGCAAACAGATAAGCCGGCAAGTCAATGTCTTCAATCACCGGCGAAGCCGCCACGATGGTCGCCCGCTCCACGCAGTTCTGCAGCTCACGAATATTGCCCGGCCAGTGGTAAGCCGCCATCGCCTGCAATGCCTCGGGGCTGAAGCCGGTGATGCGTTTGCCCGCGGTAGCGCTCAGGGTCTGGGCGAAGTGCCGGGCCAGGGGCACGATGTCTTCGGCGCGCTCGCGCAAGGCCGGCAACGGGATCGGGAATACATTGAGGCGGTAATACAGGTCTTCGCGAAATTCTTTATTGGCCACCGCATCCAGCAGGTTCTTGTTCGTGGCGGCGATCACGCGCACATCCACCTTGCGCTCGCGCGAGTCGCCCACCGGCTCGATCACCCGCTCCTGCAAGGCCCGCAGGATCTTGGCCTGCAACGCCAACGGCATGTCGCCCACTTCATCCAGAAACAAAGTGCCTTGGTCAGCCTGCATAAAGCGCCCTACCCGATCGGCCACGGCACCGGTAAAGGCGCCTTTGCGATGGCCAAACATCTCGCTTTCCAGCAAGCCTTCGGGGATGGCCGCGCAGTTGACCGCCACGAACGGCTTGTCGGCGCGGCTGCCATGTTTGTGAATCGCGCGGGCGACCATTTCCTTGCCGGTACCGCTTTCGCCAGTCAGCAGGATGGTGGCGTTGCTGTCGCGTACCGAATCGACCGCGTGCAGCACCTGGCGAAACGCCGGGCTGTCGCCCACCAGGCTGTCGAACTGCGCATGGTGATCCAGCTCGGCGCGCAGGCGTGCGTTGTCGCGCATGATGTCGCGAAACTGCAGGGCCTTGGCCACGGTGATGTCCAGCTCGTCGATATCGAACGGCTTGGCAATGTAGTCATAGGCGCCATTACGCATCGACTGCACGGCGTTTTTTACCGTGCTGTAGGCGGTCATCACGATCACCGGCAACTCCGGGAAGCGCACTTTTATCTCCGCCAACAGCGCCGGCCCGTCCATGCCTGGCATGCGCCAGTCGCTGATCACCAGGTCGATGTCTTCCTGCTCCAGCACCTTGAGCGCGTGCAGGCCATTGCCGGCGGTAAATACCTGGATGCCGTTCTGGCTCAAGGCCGATGACAGCAAGTCGCAGAGCTTGGGCTCGTCGTCGACTACCAATACGTTATGCGTCATGAACTTCCTCATCGTCACCGTCGTCTTCGCCATGGGCCGGAATGTACAGGCTGAAGGTGGCGCCGGCATCTTTCTCACTGGCACATTCGATGCTGCCGTCATGACTTTCCATGATCGAATAGACTTTAGCCAGCCCCAGGCCCGTGCCCGAGGCCTTGGTGGTGACGAATGGCGTGAAGATCCGCTCGATCATATCGGCCGGAATGCCTTGGCCGGTGTCAGCAATGCTGATCACCGTATTGCCGTCCACGCTGCGAATGCCCAAGGTCAGGCGCCCGCCTTCGGGCATCGCATCGATGGCATTGAGGATCAGGTTCAGGCATGCCTGCTTGAGCTGCTTGGCATCGGCATAAATCGTCGCGCCGGGCGCCTGGTCATCGATGTGCGCATCGATGTTATGGGTGGCCAGCTCCGGGCTGCAAAAGCCGAGGATCTCTTCCACCACCGGGCGCGCCGCCTGCAACACACGCAGGGGCGGGTTGGGTTTGGCGAAATCCAGAAACTCGGTGATCAGGTCGTTGATGCGGCTGACTTCGCTGATAACGTATTCGAGGTGGCGCTTGTCGGTGTCCGGCAGGTCGACGCGACGGTGCAGCAGTTGGGTGGCGGTCTTGATGATGCCCAGCGGGTTGCGAATCTCGTGTGCCAGGCCCATGGCGACTTCACCCAGGGCATGCAGGCGATCGCGGCGGCGCAGTTGGGCCTCGAGGTGGTGCAACTCGCCCAGGCGTTCGGTCATGTGGTTGAAGGTGCTGCTCAGTTGCGCCAGCTCATCGCCGCCGCTGACCAGCACGCGATGCTCGTAATTGCCCGAGATCACTGCGTCCACGCCCTGGGATAAATCGCGCAACGGTTTGGTCAGGCGGCGTGACACCAAGACACCGGCGCCCAGCGACAACGCCGAACTCAGCAAGAAGATCAGCACGAACAGGTTGCTCTGGTTCACCAGCCCCACCAGGCTGGTATGGCGCAACAGGCCGCTGAAAATCACGCCTTGCAGTTCGCCGCCATCATTGAAGATCGGCCAGTACAAACCGCTGTAGTTATTGGTGAACTGCTCGCTCGGTTGCTTGGTGGCGCGCATCGCCGTTTCAACATTCGTGGGAATGCGTGAGGGATGATTCTCAAAGCGCTGGGTCGAGAATATCTCGGAAAACCCCGTAGGGTTGGCCAGGTACAGGCGCAGGTCGAGGGAATGCACATCGGCCACGCTGGTGAGGAAGCTGCTGTCCAGGTACGTGGCCACCAACAGCACGTAGTCGACGCCCTCTTGGGTGGTTTCGAACGTTGAGACCACCAGGCCCGTCGTCACGCCGGCCACCTGGATGGTTTGCAACACTGCGTTGCTGGTCAGGTTGATCTGCTTGACGACATCGTCAGGGGCCGTGCTGAACACAATCTTGTGGTCACTGACACGAATCAGCGAGACCACGTCGATATCGGTGGCCTCGGCAATATCGGCGGTGAGCCGGTCATGCTTGGCGGCTTGTTTGTTCAACGGCGGAGCCGTGTAGCGCAGGAACAGCTTGGCCATGCGCGCGTTGTCATGCAGGATGTCGCCGATTTCGTCCTTGACGATCTTGGTCGACTCTTGCAGCCAGATGCGCACGTTGCTGTCAAAAATCTGCGACAACGTGGTCGCCGCCAGTTCGGCCGCGATCATGGTCGGGATAACGCTGACCAGCCAGAACGCCAGCACCAGCTTGCGCTGGACGCTCCAACGCGAAATGGCAAAGGGGCGGGCTTTTGGGCGGGTCTTGGTGATCATCAGGTTTCGCTTATCGCAGCAGCCATGGCAGGGTCGGAACGGTCCGGTCTTATGTACATTTTCACGAGTTTGAGCAGGCCGTTGACCAGCCGGTTACGGTGACGGAAGAACATGCTGTTGCCCTGGAACTCGCACCCCAGGCGCAGCTTACTGGCATAGCCCTCCTGACCGCACTCGTACACCGGGATCTTGTGTGCAATACAGTAGTCGACATTGGTCAACCAGTAGCGAAAGTACAAACTGTACGCACGGCTGAACTCAGGGTCATGCCCGAAAAACTTGTCGATCAGCCGATGCTGGTCCAACAGCACCAGGTTGAACGCCACCAGACGCTCATCCACCCAGTAAAGAGCACAGACCGCACGCCCTTGCAGCTGTTCAAGAATGCCGGTGAAATAACGCGCCGGCAGGCGTTCGAACTGCAAATCGGCGCGGCTGAGCGTGTCTTCGTACAGGCGCATCACCTCGGGCAACACATCATCAATAGTGTGCCGCCACTCGACCCGTGGGCCTGGCGCGCGCAACTTGCGGCGCAAGTCTTTGCGGGTCGCCTTGCACAGCGAGCCCAGGTAGGCCTCCACCGAGCCGTAAGGCACCGTCAACCACCCCCTGGGTAAGCTTGGCATACTCTGAAAGCCTGCCTGGCGGCAATTTTCTGCCCAGTCCAGGTCACTGGTCGGCACGTCTTTGACCGCCACCAGGCCAATCCCGAAGGTAGTGGCATCCTCGCGTGCCGCCTCCAGCAAATGCTTGATCAACAGTCGGCGCTGCCCCTGGGGCACGTGACTGGCGATGCCCGCATCGCAACGCTCGGCCACCGGCGAGCCGATGGCATACAACTGCAAGCGCAAAACACCCGGCCACAGTCGCTCCAGGCGCTCGGTAAAGCGCTTGCCGGCGCCCGACACCGTGGTGTCGAGGCGATAATAAGTGATGAACGCGGCGGCAACGGCCACCAGCGTTTCATCGTCGTAGACGGCCAGGTAACGCCACTTGAAATCATCGATCGCGGCGTTTTCCACGGCAACGTAAAAATCCCAATCCTCCAGGGCTGCAGGAAAGCAGTCATTCCAGGCGCAACGCGGGATGGCCCGGATAGTCGAGAAGGCTTGGGCGGTGATCACGTCTAGTCCTTAGGCTGAGGCCCGCTGTCGATAATCCACGGGCGCCTGCACAGCCGGGGCCGCGTGTTGCTCGACAAACTCTGCGCTCAACTCGATCACTCGGCGGTATTGCAGGTCGACGGTGATCATGTGGTAGCAGTTATCCAGCAGGATCTTGGTCACCGGGCCGCCCAGGTGGCGCTCGACATAATCAGCGTTCCAGCGGCTGGTGATGTCGTCCTCGATGGAGTGCAGCACCAGCGCCGGCACCTTGACCTCGGGCATGCGCTTTTTGACCACCGCGTTCATGCGGTGCAACTCGCGCACCGTGATGCCTTCCATGGTCAGTAAACCGGCCTCACTGCTTTCGCCTTCCTTCATCTGACGCTCGACGATCGCCCGCAGGCGCTCGTTCTTGATGCCGTAAGGCGGCTTCTCTTCGAAGCGACAGATGTGCACGCCGAACGGGATCTTCATCAGCAACGGCGTCAAAAACGCCAGCTTGTTAATGCTCCAGCCGTCGTACTTCAAGGTGGTCGAATACATTAGCAGCCCGGCCACTTGCCCAGAGTGCTCGGCGGCCACGTACATCGACATCACCGCGCCCATGGACAAGCCACCGACAAACACCTGCTCATGGCGCTGCTTGACCTGCGCAAAGGTCTTGCGCACGCCTTCGTACCAGTCCAGCCAGCCGGTGGCCTGCAGGTCGCTGTTATCGCCGCAGTGCCCAGCGAGTGTGGGCACATACACCGTGCAGTTACCCGCCTTGGCCAGGCCTTTGGCGACCTGGCGCAATTCCGTCGGGGTGCCGGTCAGGCCGTGGATCAACAGGATCCCGACCGGACCTTCACCGAGAACGAAGCCGGCATCACCTTCACCGAGGTCGATCCCGATGTTGTTCACCGCTTGGTCGCCCGCACCAGCAGTTGCTCGAGGAGTTTCAGGCCCAGGTCGATTTCCGGGTAGCTGATTTCCAGGGACGGTGCCAGGGTGATCACGTTTTTGTAGTAGCCGCCCACGTCGAGGATCAGGCCGAGTTTCTGGCCATCGACGATCATGTCGCCCTTCATGCCTTCTTCGACCATGTAGTCCAGGGTCGCCTTATCCGGCGTGAAGCCATCCGGGCCGCAGATTTCGCAGCGCAGGGCCAGGCCCAGGCCATCGACGTCGCCGATGATCGGGAAACGTTTCTGCAGGTCTTGCAGGCCTTCCAGGAAGTATTTGCCCTTGGCCATGACCATTGCGCCGTAGTCGACTTCGCTGGTCATCTTGAACATTTCCAGGCCTACCGCCGTACCCAGTGGGTTGGAGGCGAAGGTGGAGTGGGTCGAACCTGGCGGGAAGACCTTCGGGTTGATCAGTTCTTCACGCGCCCAGATGCCGCCCAGCGGGTTGAGGCCGTTGGTCAGCGCCTTACCGAAGACGATCACGTCCGGCTGTACGTCGAAGTGTTCGATCGACCACAGTTTGCCGGTACGGTAGAAGCCCATCTGGATTTCGTCGGACACCATCAGGATGCCGTGCTGATCCAGCACTTGCTTCAATTCGCGGTAGAAGTTCATCGGCGGGATCACGTAGCCGCCGGTGCCCTGGATCGGCTCGACGTAGAACGCTGCGTATTCGCACTGGTTGGTTTTCGGGTCCCAGACGCCGTTGTACTCGGTCTCGAACAGCCGCGCGAATTGCTGCACGCAGTGGCTGCCGTATTCTTCTTTGGTCATGCCCTTAGGGCCGCGGAAGTGGTACGGGAACGGGATGAAGTTGGCGCGCTCGCCAAAATGGCCATAGCGGCGACGGTAGCGGAAGCTCGAGGTGATCGACGAAGCGCCGAGGGTACGACCGTGGTAGCCGCCTTCGAAGGCGAACATCAGGCTCTTGCCGTTGGAGGCGTTACGCACCACTTTCAGCGAGTCTTCGATCGACTGCGAACCGCCGACGTTGAAGTGCACGCGACCGTCGAGGCCGAATTTGTTCTTGGCATCGACCGCGATCATTTCCGACAGCTCGATCTTGCCTTTGTGCAGGTACTGGCTGGCGATTTGCGGCAGGGTGTCGATCTGCTGTTTCAGCGCGTTATTCAAGCGCGGGTTGGCGTAGCCGAAGTTAACGGCCGAGTACCACATTTGCAGGTCGAGGTAGGCCTGGTCTTCGGTGTCCCACACGTAGGAGCCTTCGCAACGGCTGAAAATACGCGGCGGCTCGATGTAGTGAACGGTGTCGCCGTAGGAGCAGTATTTGGCTTCTTTATCCAGAAGAATCTGGTCTTCGGCGGTAGCGATACGAATATCAGACATGGTGGAAGAGTTCCTGATTTTCAACAGAGAGGTCGGCGGCAAAGGTGCCGGAGTTAGCGGCGATGCCTTGTGGCAAAGCGGTCAGCAGTGCGGGCAATTCGGCAAAGGTGTCGAAGCGCGCATGGGGAATGTTGTTGGCTTCGCAGTACTTGGCGAGGCTGCCTTTGGCGAAGACGAAGTCGGCGGTTGAAGCCACGCACATGTCGGACTTGCCGTCGCCGATCACCAGCACGCGCTTGTTGCGCGGCGTGGATTTGCACTTGCAGTTGCCGGAGGCGGCGCGGCAGGCATCGCTGGAATACGGGAAGTCGATGCGCCAGCTGTTCTGGTCGACCTGGCGCAGGCGGTTGGCGAGGATCGGCAGCAAAGTCACGTAGTTGCGCGACAGAATGCGCGCGATGCCTTGCTCGATGCCGTCGCTGACCACTTCGATGGTCGCGCCCAGGCCCATGACGTGATCGACAAAGTCCGGGAAGTCCGGGTCGATTTCAACGCTGTCGAAATACGCCAGCAGTTCAGCCGGGGTGGCCTTGATCAGCGCCAGTTGACGGCTCAGGCATTCGCGGGAACCGATATGCCCATCCAGCCATTCCTGTTCGATGGTTTCCCACTCAGGGCCGGCGAAGCGCTGGAGGACGTTGTCGATGACGTCGGTGGGGGTGATGGTCCCGTCGAAGTCGCACACGATATGCCACTGGATCATTGCGTTTACCTGGAAGAGGAGCGCTCTGTGCGCTTGTGCCAGGGGTATTGCAGAGACTGTGCCAACTGGCCAAAGCCCAGCGGGGCTGGGGTTTTGGTCGATAAACAGGGTGATTTGTGTCGCAGGAGCTACAATTTTTGTAGCTTGCTACAAACAAGATGAGTGCTTGCCTCAGGGACGCTCTTCGCGCGTGAATGCGCGCAGGTTCAGATAAGGAAACGCTCCATGTTCAAGGTTACTTCTGCTGTATTCGCCGGTTTGCTGGGGCTGTGGAGCTTTTCCAGCTCGGTATTGGCCGAAGGTATTACCGGCGAAGTCGGCGCGGGCGTCAGCTATGAGCCCCATGATCCGACAGGCAGCCGCTACGAAACCCGGCCGATTCCTTATTTCGATCTGGATTGGGGCAATGTGAGCCTGGGCACCGACGACGGCCTGACCTGGAGCGCACTCAATACCAACGGTTTCACCGCCGGCCCGTATATCAATTACCTGCCGGGCCGCACGGCCAACGGTTCACTGCGTGGGTTGCGGGATGTGCCGGACATGGCCGAAGTCGGGGGGTTCGTCCAGTACTCACCGGCCGAGTTCTGGCGCGTATACGCCCAGGTTGGCCAAGCCGTCGGCGGCTCGCGTGACCAAAGTGGCGTGCTCGGCAAACTGGGCGGCGAGTTGGGCTACCCGCTGGGCGGCGGCATTATCGGCAGCACTGGCTTGATGGCGCATTTTGCTGATGCGCGCCAGACCCAGGCGTTTTTTGGCGTTGATGATAAAGAGTCCGTTGCGTCCGGCATCCGCACCTATAACGCCAGCGCAGGCTTTCAGAACCTGACGCTGACCGAGAGCTTCGAATTCCCACTGGACAGCCACTGGTCACTGTTGACCAGCGCCAGTTGGACTCGCCTGGTGGGGTCGGCGGCGAACAGCACCATCGTCAAAGAGACCGGCAAGGTAAACCAGGGCCAGGTCCAGACGGCGATCAGCTACAAGTTCGACTGACGCATCCTGTGACGCTCTGCGTCATAACTTCAAGGGCAGGACGCGGAGCGTCCGGGGCGGCGTTCCCACGCAGAGCAAGGGAACGATCATCAGGCCTTGGCTTCCTGGATGATCTGACAAATAGCCCCGACAAAGGCTTCAGCCGGCTGCCCACCGCTGACCGCGTACTGGTCGTTGAACACGATGGTGGGTACTGAAGTCACACCGCGTGTAATCCACAATTCTTCCTGCTCACGGACTTCAGCAGCGTACTCGTCAGACGCCAGAATTTCAGCCGCGCGCTTGATATCCAACCCAACACTTTCGGCGATGATCGCCAGCGTCGCGTGGTCGGACGGGTCTTGCCCATCACTGAAATACGCCTTGAACAGCGCTTCCTTGAGGTTGTACTGCAACCCTTCAAGCCCCGCCCAATGCAGCAGCCGGTGCGCATCGAAGGTGTTGTAGATACGGCTGTGCCCGTCCGTGCGAAAGGCAAAGCCCAGCGCCGCGCCCATGTCGCGGATACGCTCACGGTTGGCCTGGGATTGCTCGGCGGTGGAGCCGTACTTTTCGGTGATGTGCTCGACGATGTTCTGCCCTTCGGCCGGCATCTTCGGGTTCAGCTCAAACGGCTGGAAATGAATCTCGGCCTGCACCTCGCTACCCAGTTGGTCGAGGGCTTCGGTCAGGCCGCGCAGGCCGATGATGCACCAGGGGCAAGACACGTCGCTGACGAAATCGATTTTCAGGGGAGTACTCATGGTAGGCAACCTCGCTGGCATTAATGTGCGCCATAAAGGTTGCACCATACACCAACTTCACAGCACCTTCGAAGGCTCGCCCAGATCAATCTGCGCCCAATGCGCGGCATCTTCGCGATGGGCTTTCAGATACGGCAACACAGCCGTCAGCAGCGGTGCCTTGAAGGCTTCCTGGAAGCGGTGGGCCATGCCCGGTATGAGCTTCAGCTGGCTGCCCTGGATATGCGCGGCCAGGTGTACGCCGTGCATCACCGGCAACAACGGGTCGGCGGTGCCGTGCACCACCAGGGTCGGCACGCGCAATTGGTTAAGCAAAGGCACGCGGCTCGGCTCAGCCAAAATCGCCATGATCTGACGCTTCACGCCGTCCGGGTTGAAGGCGCGGTCGTAGGACAACGCGGCCTGGTGCAGCAGCGCCTGGCGATCATCTTTCACGTTGGGGCTGCCCAGGGCTGCGAGTAAATCGGCTTGTTGCTCCAGCGCCACTTCACGGTTTGGCGCGCTGCGCCGCGACAGCAACTGCACCAACGCTGCATTGGGCGCCGGCAAGCCTTCGGCGCCGGAACTGGTCATCACCAGCGTCAGGCTTTCGACCCGCTGTGGCGCCATGGCTGCCAGGTGCTGGGCGATCATGCCGCCCATACTCGCGCCCAGCACGTGGAATTGCTGAATCTGCAGCGCGTCCATCAAGCCCAATGCATCGTCGGCCATGTCGGTCAGCGTGTACGGCGCCGCCACCGGTAAACCGAGCTTGTAGCGCAGCACTTCGAACGTCAGGTTGGCGCTGGCGGGAGCCTGGCGCCAGGTGGACAAACCAACGTCACGGTTGTCGTAGCGGATCACTCGAAAACCCTGTTCACACAAGGCCACCACCACTTCATCCGGCCAGTGGATCAACTGCCCGCCCAGGCCCATGACCAACAGCAACGCCGGGTCCGACGCTCGGCCGATGCTCTGATAGGCGATGCTGACTTTTTCCAGGTCGACCGTTTGGGTCGGGACATTGACATCACATCGAGAAGCCGCAAAAGACGGCAGGCCGAACACTAGAGCGGCCAATAAAAACAACACGCGCATGAAAAACACCGAAACGCAGAACCCCAGTAGAGCGCGAGTCTGATGAAGTTTGTACAAGCGCGCTGCCACAGTTACGTGACAGTTTGATGAAGTGCGCCCAACGGTCATGGTCGACATGACTGGCAACATGAGACAAACTCACGATATATCTAATCATCACAAATTATCTTCATGGAGCGCCCGTGCTCGAAATCCGCCACCTCAAGACCCTGCACGCATTGCGCGAAGCCGACAGCCTGGTCGAAGCCGCCGAACGCCTGCACCTGACGCAATCGGCGCTGTCCCACCAGTTCAAAGAACTGGAAGAGCGCCTGGGCATGCCGCTGTTCGTGCGCAAAACCAAACCGTTGCGCTTCACCAGCGCCGGCTTGCGCCTGCTGCAACTGGCCGATGCCACCCTGCCCTTGTTGCGCGGCGCCGAGCGTGACATTGCGCGTTTGGCCGGTGGCA
Organism: Pseudomonas sp. WS 5146; assembly: GCF_012985495.1. Taxonomy (NCBI): domain Bacteria; kingdom Pseudomonadati; phylum Pseudomonadota; class Gammaproteobacteria; order Pseudomonadales; family Pseudomonadaceae; genus Pseudomonas; species Pseudomonas sp. WS 5146. The sequence goes on along the minus strand of NZ_JAAQWL010000002.1, from coordinate 58,651 downwards.
CCGCCGGGCGCTTGCACATGGCGATCGAATGCCACAGCTGCTTCCAGTGGCTGATGCCGACCATCGACCAGTTCCGCGATGCCTGGCCGGAAGTCGAACTGGACCTGGCCTCAGGCTTTGCCTTCGCGCCGCTGCCGGCCCTGGCCCGTGGCGACCTGGACCTGGTGGTGACCTCCGACCCGCTGGAACTGCCGGGCATCACCTATGTGCCCTTGTTTACCTACGAAGCCATGTTGGCCGTGGCCAACCAGCATGCGCTGGCGAACAAGTCGTACATCGTGCCGCAAGACTTGCTCAGCGAAACCCTGATCACCTACCCGGTTGAGCGCGACCGCCTGGACATCTTCACGCGCTTCCTGGAACCGGCCGACGTGGAGCCGGCCCAGGTGCGCACCTCGGAGCTGACGGTGATGATGATGCAATTGGTCGCCAGCGGCCGTGGCGTGTGCGGCATGCCCCATTGGGCGCTGCATGAATACAGCGCGCGTGGGTATGTGAAGGCCAAGCGTTTGGGCGAAAAAGGCTTGTTCGCGACGTTGTATGCGGGGATCCGTGCGGACATGCTGGATGCGCCGTATATGCGCGACTTCTTGCTGACCGCCAAGGACACCTCGTTTTCAACTTTGGATGGGGTCAGCGCCGTGCGTTAATCACGCACAAAGGTGAACACAATGAGGACTCTAATGTGGGAGCTGGCTTGTCGAATCGTCGCACCGCTGCGATGCAGACACCTCGGTGTGTCAGGTACACAGAGTTGATGCTATCGCAGCGGTGCGACGATTCGACAAGCCAGCTCCCACACAGAACTATGGTTCCCCTATGGAATTTCAGTCGCCTTTGAGTTCACGCCACATGTGGACCTTGTCGAAGTACTCGATCCCCACCCGCACCGCCAACGGCTCCAGGCCGTATTGAATAAAACCGCAGCGCTGGTACAGCGCGAAGGCTGCGTCGTTGCCGGCGGTGACGGTCAGTTGGATCAGTTTGACGCCGGGCTGGCGTCGCGCGGCATCGAGCGCCGCCTCCAGCAACTCACGGCCCAGGCCCTTGCGCTGATAAGCCTCGGTCACGAACATGCCGAACAGCGTGACTTTGTGCCGGGCCTTTTCCCGGGGTTCGAAGGCCAGGCCGACAATCCCGGCCAAGGTGTCAGCCGCGAACGCGCCGAGTACCCGGTCCAACGGATTGTCCAGGCGCTTTTCCCACCAACTCATTGGCATCCGCGCGCGCTCGGCGACGCTGGAGGTAAACGCTTGGGGATAGGCGCCGTAGGCCTCAAGCATCAGCGCTCGATATGCCTCGGCGTCGTGGGCACCCAGTGGGCGAATCAGCATGCGGTGAGCGACTTTCGGTAAAACGGCAGGATCAAATCCCGCGTTAAAGGCGCCAGTTGCAAGCCGCCGTCACCAGCCGGGTCGATCCAGCGCACTTCTTCAATCTCGGCAGCGGGCGCTACCGGCACATCAATGTGCACCTGGAACAACTCGGCGTGCACCGTAAAACCCGGTTCGTTGGCGGCAGGCGCCGAGAAGTGGCCCAAGTACACGGCGTCACTCGGTTTGATACACAGGTTCAGTTCTTCGTACAGCTCACGGGCCAGCGCCTCGGCGGGTTGCTCACCGGCGTCGATCTTGCCGCCGGGCTGCATGAACGCCTGGGTGCCACGTTTGCGTACCAGCAGGGTTTGACCGTCGCTGCCGATCAGCAGGGCGGCGGCGATTCGAATAGTGGAAATGCTCATGAAAGGATCGGTGTCTCTTCAGGTTGTTTGATAAATACGCTGTATTTCGCGCCTTCCATCGCCTCGAACGCAATCAGCTTGTCCACCAGCGGCAGATTCAAAACCTTGCCGGCGTTAAGCAACAGCATGCCGTTATCGGCATTGAGGTTGCGGGCCAGCACCATGCCGGCTTCCAGCTCTCGGGTGGAGAGGACCTTGACGCTGGGGTCGCCCAAGGTCACATCGCTGAGGAAGGCCGCGCAGGCCTGCACGAAGTCTTCCACCAGCTCCGGATCGTAAAGGCGACCGGCGTACTTGCGGATATACAGCAACGCTTCGTCGCTGTTCAGATGCCGTTCAAGGATCAAGCCTTTTTGCAGTTCGATGAAGTCCACTGCCAGTTTAAGCAGGCGCGAGCCGGGCGGGATCGCATCGCCCTTGAGGTGATCGGGAAACCCTGTACCGTCCCAACGCTCCTGGTGGTGGCGAATGATCCGCGCCGCATCCTTCATCGGTTCCAGGGTCATCAGCAGCGATTCGCTCTGGGTCGGGTACTCGCGATACAGGCCACGGTCGGTGCTGTGCAGCTTGTCCGACGGCGCAACCATCATGCTGTCGCTCCAGCTCAGCTTGCCAATGTTGTACAGCGCAGCGGCCATGGTCAGGTCGCGGGTGCTGGCTTCGTCGATGGACTGGGCCGCGCAGTAGACCCGGATCAGTTCGATCAAGGCGCGGTTGGTCTGTTTGTCCTTGGGCAAGCGCAGGTTGGCCAACAGCGAAAACACTTCGGTACCGGTCACGTAGCTGCGCTTGAGCTCGTCGTAGGCCAGATCGAGCATGTCGGCGGTCTGTTGCAGCTCGCTGGTACGGGCTGCCACGCGCTTTTCCAGGTTGGCGTTCAACACCTTGAGCTGATCATTCTGCTCATGGGCCAGGCGCTCCAGGCGCTGATGCTCCAGGGCCTGGCGCAACACCAGCGGCAGTTCTTCGTCATTCCAGGGTTTGCTGATGTAACGGTGAATCTGCCCTTCGTTGATCGCCTTGATGATCGTCGCAAGGTCAGCATAGCCGGTCAACAGGATGCGGCTGGTGGCCGGGTACAGCCGGTGGACTTCAGCCAGCAACTGCGCGCCGTCCATGCCGGGCATGCGCGCGTCGCTCATCACCAGGTCGATGGGCTGGGCCGCCATGATCTCCAGGGCCTGGGCGCCGCTGCCGGCGAGTACGACATTGAAGGGTTGGCCGCGCAACAGGCGGCGCAGGCTGTTGAGGATCGATTCTTCATCATCAACCACCAGAATCGTGGGTGGGGTCGCAAGCTGTTCATCCATGGTTACTGCGCCTTAAAAATAAACGTAATAGAGCTAAATTGAACCCTGGTATCCCGCCGCGTTTCTGCGCTTGATGCACGCAGCCACGCAGCTGATTTGACGCCAACTTGCCGTCGATTTCAAGGGAACTCAACTATGCTGTCTCAACCGGTACGTACTCCTCCCGGATGTCAAACCAAGGAAGGAAGTGTTATGCCATCAACCCTGTTGCCAATGCAGAGTGCGCCATGAAGCCGGATTCAGGGCGGGCCAACCGACGCATTCTGATCGTGGATGACACCGCCTCTATCCACGAAGATTTCCGCAAGATTCTGTGCGCCAATCCCAACGATGCCCCCTCACTGGACAGCCTGGAAGAAGCCCTGTTCGGCACCGCGGCGCCGGTGCGCCAGGCGTTTTTGCTGGATTCGGCCTATCAGGGCCAGGAGGCCCTTGCCCTGGTGAACAAAGCCCTGGCGGACGGTGCGCCCTACGCCATGGTGTTTATCGACATGCGCATGCCGCCCGGCTGGGATGGCCTGCACACCATCGAACAGTTGTGGAACGTCGACCCCAACCTGCAGGTTGCCCTGTGCACCGCCTACTCCGATTACTCCTTTGAGGCCATCGAAGCGCGATTGAAGTACAACGACCAGCTACTGATCCTGAAAAAACCCTTTGACCACCTGGAAATCCGCCAGATGGCCAGCGCCCTGACCTGGAAATGGCAGCTCGCCCAAGACGTCGCCCTCAAGGTACTGGGCCTGGAGCGCACCATTGAAGAACGCGTGCAGGAACTGCTCAAAGTGTCGCACCTGTTGCAATACGACGCGCTCACGCAGTTGCCCAACAGCACGTTGCTGGGTGACCGCCTGACCCAGGCCATCGCCTTGGGCCGACGGCATGACACACAACTGGCGGTGATATTTATCGGGCTCGACCGCTTCAAGCGCATCAACAATGCCTTGGGGTATCCGGCGGGCGACGAGGTGCTCCAGCAGGTCAGCCAGAGCCTGGTGGCGACGGTGCGAGACTCGGATTCAGTGTTTCGCTACGGGGCCGACGAGTTTGTGATTCTGCTCAACGATATCCAGCACCCGCAACAAACCCAGCATATTGCGCAAAAGTTGCTCACGGCCGTGCGCACAACCCGCCACGTCGCCGGGCACGACCTGAGCGTCACCGCCAGCCTGGGCATCAGTATTTACCCCAATGACAGCAGCACGGCGGTGGAACTGATCAAACATGCCGAAACCGCCATGCACACCAGCAAGGAGCGTGGCCCGGGTGATTTCAGCTTTTATACCGAGACCATGAACCTGCGCGCGCAACACCAGCAAGGCCTGGAAAGCGCGATCCGCCAGGCCCTGGAGCGTGACGAGTTCGTGCTGCACTACCAACCGAAACTGGAATTGAAAACCGGCAAAATCGTCGGTGCCGAAGCCTTGATACGTTGGTTTGCGCCGCGCGCCGGATGGGTCAGTCCGTCTGAGTTCATTCCGGTGGCCGAAGACAGTGGGCTGATAGTGCCCTTGACCCAGTGGGTACTGCGCCGGGCCTGCGAGCAAGGGCAAGCCTGGCGCGCCATGGGCTTGAGCCCGTTGTGCATCTCGGTGAACGTCTCGGCCATCGACTTTCGCCAGCGGGACTTTACCGACAACCTGGCCGAGATACTCACACAGACCGGCCTGCCGCCTGCCCAATTGGAGTTGGAAATCACCGAAAGCGTGTTGATGCAGAATGTCGACGACACCGTCGCCACCTTGAACACCATCAAGGCCATGGGCGTGCGTCTGGCCCTGGATGACTTCGGCACCGGTTATTCCAGCCTCAGCTACCTGCGGCGCTTTTCCATCGACGTGCTGAAAATCGACCAATCTTTCGTACGCGGCATGAGCGTAAATAGCCAGGACGCGCAACTGATCAGCGCTATCATCGGCATGGGCAAAAGTCTGAACATGAGCATCATTGCCGAAGGCGTGGAGACGATCGAACAACTGAACTTCCTGCAAGCTCAGCGGTGCGAAGAAGGCCAGGGTTTTCTATTCAGCAAAGCCGTGCCCCCAAAGGATTTTGCGCAGTTGATGCAAGCCGGTCACCCTGCCCTGATGCCCGATCAATAGCCGATTGCAAGGAGTGCTCGCTTGAGCGAAGTATCAACCCAAGGGCTCATTTTCACCTTATGGTTAGGCGCGAGTCTGCCACTGGCAGCCGCACCGCTGGACGAGGCACTCAAACCCTTGCCGGGCGTGCCGACGCTGGACCCGGCCAAAGTCGAACTGGGCCGGCAACTGTTCAATGAGCCGCGCCTGTCAGCCAACAACACCCTGTCCTGCGCCAGTTGCCATCGCCTGGAGTCCGGCGGCGCCGACGACAAGCCGTTTTCGATCGGTTTTGACGGCAAACCGGTAGAGGTCAACACCCCATCGGTGTTCAACGCCAGCCTGAATTTCAAACAGTTCTGGAATGGTCGTGTCGACACGCTGGAGGCGCAAGTCGAACACGTGGTCACCAGCACGGCAGAAATGGGCAGCGACTGGAAAACCGTAGTGCAGAACCTCGCCGCCGTGCCCGCCTACCAGAGCGCATTCCAGCAGACCTATCCCGATGGGGTCACCGCAGCCAATGTGCAAAACGCCCTGGCCACCTATGAGCGCACGCTGCTCACGCCCGACTCACGGTTTGACCAATACTTGAAGGGCAATACGGAGATCCTGACCCTCAAGGAAAAGTACGGCTACCAGCGTTTCAAAGATTACGGCTGTATCGCCTGCCACCAGGGTGTGAACATCGGCGGCAACATGTTTCAAAAATTCGGCGTGATGGCTGACTACTTCAAGGACCGCGGCAACCCGGTCGAGTCGGACCTGGGGCGTTACCTGTTGACCAAGGATGAAGAGGACCGCTATGTGTTCAAGGTGCCCAGCCTGCGTAATGTGGCGGTCACCGCGCCCTACTTTCACGACGCTTCGGCCAAGAGCCTGGAAGAGGCTGTGGACGTGATGTTCAAGTATCAGCTGGGGCGCACTCCGACCCAGGAAGACAAGGACCTGATCATCCTGTTTCTCAAGACCCTGACTGGCCAATGGGCGGGCAAGCCGTTATGAGCCGACTGCCGAGCCTGTCCCGCCGCCGTATCAGTCAGCTGTTGCTGGGGTTGATGACCCTGCTGCTGGCCTCGACCCTGGTCTTTTTGTACCTCATGTCCTCCCGCGACCAAACAGCCAGCTACACCCAGTCACGGGACCTGATCCGCCAGCTCCAGCAACTCAACGCACAATGGGACAGCGAAGTGCTCAAGGCCCGGATCGCGATTACCCACAACTACGATCCGCTGGTGACACCACTCACCGAAATGACGCGTATATGGGCCGAACTTAACAGCCGCAGCACCTACCACAACAGCGTCGACCTGCCCCGTTGGCGCACCATCCAGCTAGCGTATGAAACCGCCATCCAGGAAAAGGCGCGGCTGGTAGACCGGTTCAAATCCCACAATGCGGTGCTGCGCAACTCGCTGGCGTTTCTGCCGACCGCTGAAGACGATATCCAGGCCCAGTTCAATCGTGTTGACGATGGAGGGCGGCTGCAACTGCAAAGCGTGGCCACCGACACCTACGACCTGCTGCTCAGCAGCCTGGAGTTCGCCCAGGTCACCAGCGACGACCGCGCCGCCGATATTCTGGTGGGCCTGGGCAAACTGGAAATTAACAAGGAACGCCTGCCCATTGAGTTCCAGGCCCCGGTCGAGATCCTCAGCAACCACATTTCGCTGATCCTGCGCGAGCAACCGGTGGTCAACAGCCTCCTCGAACGAATTGCCGCAGTGCCCGTGGCCGAGCGCCTGGATGACTTGACCACCCACCTCAACCAGGACCAGCAGGCGGCCGACCTCATTGATCATCAATACCACCGCTACCTGTTGATTTTCTCAACCTTGCTGGTGGTGTTGCTGCTGTACCTGGCGGTACGCCTGTTGCGCAGTTTCGCCGAGATCAACCGGATCAATCGTGCCTTGCAGGCCGCCAACGAAACCCTGGAACAAAGGGTGGAGCGGCGCACGCAACAGCTCAAGGACGCCCAGAGCGAGCTGATGGACAGCGCCCGCCAGGCGGGCATGGCGGAAATCGCCACGAACGTGCTGCACAACGTCGGCAACGTGCTCAACAGTGTGAACATTTCCGCCGACCTGGTGGGGCGTAAATTGCGCAACAGCAAGGCCCAGGGCCTGGGCAAAGCCATGCAATTGATCAACGCGCATCAGGGCGACCTGGGCACCTTCCTCAGCGAGGATGAAAAGGGCAAGTTGCTGCCGGGCTACCTGAACCAATTGGTCGAAGCGATTGCAGTCGAACAGCAAGACATGAGCGAGGAACTGACGCAACTGAGCAAAAGCGTTGACCACATCAAGGACATCGTCTCGACCCAGCAATCCTATGCCGGCGCCTCCACACTGCTCGAACCCGTCAACATCAGCGCGTTGATGGAAGACGCCCTGCGCATGAACGCCGGCGCTTTGAGCCGTCATCACGTCACGGTGGTCAAGGAGTACGCACAAGTACCGGAGATTCTGGGCGACAAACACCGGCTGTTGCTGATCATGGTCAACCTGATCAGCAACGCCAAGTACGCCATGTCCAACCTCAGTGACCGGCCACGGCAAATGACCCTGACCGTGCAACCGGCGGCTGAAGAGACGCTGAAAATCAGTGTAAGGGACGATGGCGAGGGCATACCCGCCGAGAACATGACCCGGATATTCACCCACGGCTTCACCACGCGCAAAGAAGGCCACGGCTTCGGCCTGCACAGCTGCGCCCTGGCCGCCGTGGAAATGCACGGCCAACTCAGCGCCCACAGCGATGGGCCAGGCCTTGGCGCAGTGTTTACCTTGACGATTCCTCTTACCCTTGCCGGAACTGCCCCATGAACCAGACTCCCAACCGGCGCATTCTGTTGATTGATGACACACCGTCAATTCATGAAGACTTTCGCAAGATTCTGATGCCGAGCGTGGCCGCCAACCCTGCACTGGACGACCTGGAGTCAGCGCTGTTCGGCGCCGCCGCCACGCCTCAGGCTCAGGTATTCGACCTGCATTCGGCGTACGGTGGCGAAGAAGGCCTGGGCTTGCTGACCACGGCCATGGCAGAACAACGGCCCTATGCGCTGGCTTTTGTGGACATGCGCATGCCCCAGGGCTGGGACGGCGCGAAGACCATCGAGGCATTGTGGAAGGTCGACCCCGACCTGCAAGTGGTGGTGTGCACCGCGTACTCGGATTACTCCTGGGAGGACCTGCTCTTTCGCCTGCACGCCCATGACCGCTTGCTGATCCTGAAAAAACCCTTCGACAACATTGAGGTCCAGCAAATGGCCAACACCTTGGCCAACAAGTGGGACATGGCCCGTCGCGCCGCCTTGCAAACCTCCCACCTGGAACAGCTGGTGGAACAACGTACCCAGGCGCTGCAACTGGAAATCGACGAGCGCAAGCACTTGGAAAGCCAGCTGGTGCAGTCGGAAAAGCTCGCGTCGCTGGGTCAGCTTGCCGCCGGTGTCGCCCATGAGATCAACAATCCGGTAGGCTTCATTTCGTCCAACCTCAGCACCCTCGATGGCTACTTCAACCAGCTGCAACAGATGCTTGAAGCTTATCGACACACTGAAGAAATAATCGCATCGCAACCACAGCGCGACCAGCTAAAGGCTTTGCGCACGACGTTGGAGCTGGACTTTCTCAAGGAGGACATCCCGATCCTGATCCGCGAATCCAAGGATGGCATTGGCCGCGTGGTGCAAATCGTCAAAGACCTGAAAAATTTTTCGCGGGTGGACAACGACCAGACCTGGCAATTCACCAACCTGCAACAAGGCATTGATTCGACGCTGAACATCGTCGCCAGCGAACTGAAGTACAGGGCTGATGTGGTCAAGCACTACATGCCGCTGCCGGACATAGAGTGCCTGGCGTCGCAGCTCAATCAAGTGGTGATGAATCTGGTGATCAACGCCGCACAAGCCATGGGCCCGGAACGCGGGACCATTACCATCAGCAACGGCGTGGAAGGTGAGAACATCTGGCTGGAAGTGGCGGACGACGGCTGTGGCATTGCGCCGGAAACCGTGCAGAAGATTTTCGACCCCTTCTTCACCACCAAACCCGTCGGCGAAGGCACTGGCCTGGGGTTGTCACTCTCCTACGGCATCGTCAAGAAACACCGGGGCTCAATCTCGGTCAGCAGTGAGTTGGGCAAGGGCACAACCTTTCGGGTGGTGCTGCCGATTCGGCAAACGGCGGCGTAGGGCACGCCGCCGAGTCGGGGTTATGCATCCGCCTTTTTTGGGCTGGACCCAAACGAAGCGAAACGCTTGTTGAACCCGGCGATCCGGCCTTCGACCTGGGTCTTGCGCTGCTGGCCGGTGTAGATCGGGTGCGAGGCGCTGGACACATCAAGCGGGATATACGGGTAAGTGTTGCCGTCACTGTGTGTATGGGTGCGGTCGCTGTCGGCGGTGGAGCCGATCAGGAAGAACACGTCGGCGGCGGTGTCGTGGAACAGCACAGTGCGGTAGTCGGGATGGATACCAGCTTTCATAAGGCCTCCGGGGCGTCTGGGTGCAATTCAAGTGTTATACAGTAACACTAATCATGCACTCAAACGAGAACCGATTTCAATAAGAATAGGCCGACTGCTTCTATGCCGCTTCCTGGAAGTCCATTTCCGGGGGTTGTTTCGAGAAACCGCGCGTTAGAAAGCCCAGGTACACCAGGCCAATCGCCAACCACACCGCGCCCAGGTAAATCGCCAGGTGATCGAGGCTGACCATCAGCCACACGTCCGCGAGCAAGCCGATGGTCGGGAATACCAGGAACAGGATCACCTCACGCACACCGCGCTGTTTGGCGCCGATCCAGTAGTGAAAGATCACCGACAGGTTCACCAGGCTGAACGCCAGGAACGCACCGAAGTTGATGAACGAAGTTGAGGTGGTCACGTCGAGCTTCAACGCCAGCAAGGCCACCACCGCACACAACAGGATGCTGTTGACCGGCGTGCCGAAGCGCGCATGCAAGGAGCCGAAGAACGACTTGGGCAACACACCGTCACGGCCCATGGCAAACAACAGCCGCGAACCGCTGGCCTGGGCCGACAGCCCCGAGGCGAACTGGCCGACGATCAGGCCGATCAGGAAGATCGACACAAACAGGTCGCCGCCCACGTTGCGGGCAATCTCGTAGGCCGCCGAATCCACATCGGCGAATTCGAACGACGGGTGGGCGATCTGCACGAAGTACGACACGCCGACGAAGATCAGACCGCCGATCAAGGTGATCAGCATGATTGCCCGTGGGATGGTACGGCGCGGGTCGCGGGTTTCTTCGGTGAGGGTACTGACCGCATCAAAGCCCAGGAACGAATAGCAGGCGATGGCCGCGCCGCTCATGATCAGCGGCATGTGCATCTGGCCGTTGAAGAACGGGGCGATGGTCCATAGCGGCTTGCTCGCGTCACCGCCGATGTAGTGGATGCACAGCGCGACAAACGCGATCAGCACCAGAAATTGCACCAGCATCAGCAGCGCGTTGATGCCGTTGGCGAGCTTCAACCCGATGATATTGATTGCCGTGGTGATACCGATAAAGGCCAGCACCCACACCCACTGCGGCACCGCCGGGAACGCCGAATGCAGGTACGCAGCGCCGATCAACCAGATGGCCATGGGCAGGAACAGGTAGTCGAGCAACACCGCCCAACCGGCGATAAAGCCCAGCTTGGGGCTGATGGCCTTGCGCACATAGCTGTAGGCGGAACCGGCCACCGGGAATGCCGAGGCCATGCGCCCGTAGCTCATGGCGGTAAAGAACATCGCCACCAGGGCCGCCAGGTAAGCGGCCGGGACCATACCGCCGGTGGATTGCGCGAGGATGCCGAAGGTGCCGAGCACAATGATCGGCGTCATATAGGCGATGCCAAACAGCACCACCGACCCTAACGACAGGGTGCGTTGCAAACGAGCCATGAGCGATTCTCCGCTGATTTATTAGATTTATGGCAGAACTGAAGTCAGTGAAGCGCAAACTATTTTTATGATTGATGTCGCTTTTGTGGCGAGGGAGCTTGCTCCCGCTGGGGCGCGTAGCGGCCCTAAGATTTTGGGGCCGCTGCGCAGCCCAGCGGGAGCAAGCTCCCTCGCCACTAGGGGCCAGTCTTAAACGTGGGGGATCAGCAATTCGCGCGTCCCATCGCTGCGCTCAATCACCTCGCCGGGCAATTTCAAGCGCTGGTCATCCAGGTAGCGGTAGTCCTTGCGAGCCGCCACCAATTGGTCGAAATCCAGCTCGACGGTGAATTGCCCTTCCTCACGCCCCGCTTCAAACAGCAAGGTGCCGATCGGGTCCACCAGGGCGCTGCCACCGGCGAACAACAGGTCGTCGTCGCCCTCTTCGACCCGGTTGACCATCAGCGCAAACGCCTGGTTTTCCTGGGCGCGGGCCATGATCGCGGTGCGGTGCGTGGGGCCGTAAGGGTCCATGTTGCCGTTGGTGACGATCAGCAGCTCGGCACCCAGTTGCGCCAGGGCGCGGGCGGTTTCCGGGAACTCGATGTCGTAGCAAATCAGCAGGCCGACGCGCACGCCGTTCCACAGGCATGTGGCGTAACGATCACCAGCGGTGAACACGCCGCGATCCGAAGCCCACAGATGCGTCTTGCGATAACGCAGGGCGATGCCCTCGGGGGTGATCAGCAAGGTGGTGTTATAGAACTGGCCACCGTCGTGTTCGGCCATGCCGATGACCACGGCGATATTGCGCGCACGGGCCGCCTGGATAACCGCTTGTACGGTGGGGCCGTCTACCGGCTCGGCGATAGTGGCGACGGTCTCGGCCGACGGGAAGCCCATCAGGTGGGTTTCCGGGAAGACGATCAGTTGCGTGTCGGCAGCGCACGCAGCAATGGCCGCCAAGGCGCGCTCAAGGTTGTAAGCTGTACCGTTATCGCGGCCTGCCAATTGGGCAAATTCGACCTTCATGGGTATTCCTTGTTCTTTATCCGTGTCGCAGTATGCGCAGCCAACACCGGCCAGGGAATTACGCGGCCGAGGTAACCCGATAGGGGTAGATTGATGAGCATGACGCTGCAAGACATCGCCTGGCACCGTTCGGTGGGGCAAATGATAGACGCCCTGGACCAGCCCAATTTCTGGACCCAGCTTGTGCGGCTGTTGGACCAATACGTGCCGTCCGACAGTTGGGTGGCCTTGCTGTTCAGCAGTCAGCACCGCCCGCTGGTGTTCGCCGAATCCCCGGGCGCCGATGGCACGCCGGACCCTCTGTTCCAGGACTACCTCAACGGCCTGTACCTGCTCGACCCGTTCTACATCGCCAGCCGCGAACACGCGCGCACCGGCCTGTTGCGCCTGGCGGACGTGGCGCCGGAGCATTTCGAGCTGACCGAGTACTACCAGCGCTACTTTCGCCTGAACGTGGTGGCCGATGAAATCCAGTTCAATTGCCACCTGCCGGACGGGCGCACCCTGTGCCTGTCGCTGGGTTCGAAACAGCGTTTTGACCCTCAGCAAAGTGCCCTGCTGTCACTGATCCAGCCGTGGGTGGTGAGCCTGCTGCGCCAGCGCCTGCCCCATGAACTGAACCAGGTGAGCGCGCCGCAACCGCCGATTCAAAATGATGGCTGGGGGGGCGCACAACTCACCGCCCGTGAGCTGGATGTAGGCCGTTTGATGCTCAGCGGTTGCTCCAGCAAGGAGATCGCCCGTAAGCTGGAAATCTCTGTTGAAACCGTGAAAGTCCATAAGAAACACATGTACAGCAAGCTAGGGATCAAATCCCAGTCGGAGCTGTTCTCGATCTTTCTTCAGGCGCAAAACGCCTGACCGTTTGTCTGAAACCGTTGATGAACTGTTATTTCTGACAGTAGCTGGGTTTGCCTGCGCGCTGAACACTTATGTGCATATTTCGGCCAGCGTTGATACCCATGTCTACTCGCTTCTTGATGCTATTACTGAGCTTTTTGGCCTTGGCAGCAACCGCCCAGGATGATGTTGTCGAACGCCTACTGGCGCAAATGACGCCGGAGGAAAAAGTCGCCCAACTCAGCCTGCTCGGCATCAAGGAAACACCGACCGGCACTGTCGTTGATCAAAACGGCTTGGAAGAACGGCCAACGATAACCGTCGGTTCTGTCATCGGAGCCTACGGTGCCGACCTGACTCGCCAGCTGCAAAAACAGGCGGTACAAGGTTCGCGCTTACATATACCGCTGTTGTTTACCCTCGATGTCATTCATGGCTTTCGCACCGTGTTCCCGGTGCCCCTGGCGGAGGCTGCGGCCTGGGACGCTCAACTGACGCAACGAAGTGCCCGCGCGTTAGCTGTTGAAGCCACCGCCAGCGGTGTGCACTGGACCTACGCTCCCGTAGTCGACATAGCGCGTGACCCACGTTGGGGACGCGTGGTGGAGGGTGCTGGTGAAGACCCGTTTCTCGGCTCGATCCTGGCGGCTGCGCGGGTGCGCGGTTTTCACGGCTCAGGCCGGCCTGACAACTCGTACATGATGGCTACCGCTAAACACTTTGTTGCCTATGGGGCTGGCGAGGGCGGGCGGGATTACAACGTCGCCGATCTGTCGGAACGAACCTTGATGGAGGTCTACCTGCCCCCTTTCCAGGCGGCCGTAGCCGCGGGCGTTGACGCAATCATGCCCGCCTTCAACGAGGTCGCCGCCACGCCCATGAACAGCAACAAGGCCCTACTGACAGGGCTGTTGAGTCAGAAGTTGGGCTTCACCGGTATTATCGTCAGCGATTACTCCGCCGTAGAGGAACTGATTCAGCACGGCATCGCCCGCACCCCATCGGATGCGGCATGGTTAAGCTTTAACGCTGGCATCAATATTGAAATGGCCAGCCAGACTTACCGGCAACACCTGCCGACGCTCCTACGCAACGGCCAGGTTTCAATGGCAGACGTGGATGAAGCCGTGCGCCGCGTACTCAAGGCCAAGCAGCGCCTGGGACTGTTTGAAGACCCTTACCGCTACAGTGACCCGATCCGCGAAGCCAATAGCGCGAATATACCGCAGCATCGTGCTTTGGCCCGTGAGGCGGGGCAAAAGTCTATCGTATTGTTGAAAAACAGCGGTCAATTACTGCCTCTGTCAAAGAAACTTCGCCGGTTGCTGGTGGTCGGCAGCCTGGCCAAAGATGCCGCCGCCACGCTCGGCCCGGCGTCCTGGCCAGGCACCCCCATCGGCGCGGTAACAGTCCTGCAAGGCATACAGAACGCCGTCTCCACCGACACCGACGTAACCTACCTGCCCGGCGCCTCCCCCAGCAGCGCCGACACCCAAGGTATCGCAGCCGCCGAAAAAGCCGCCCGCGACGTCGACGTAGTGGTCGCCGTACTGGGCGAAAATGCCGAGTACAGCGGCGAAGGTCAGAGCCGCGCCGAACTTGGCTTGCCCGGCGGCCAGGAGGCGCTATTGCGCGCGCTTCTGGACACCGGAAGACCCGTGGTAGTCATCCTGATGAACGGCCGCCCATTGGTGTTCGCGCAGCCCCTTCAACAGGCGCCTGCATTGCTTGAAACCTGGTTTCTCGGCAGCGAAATGGGGCATGCAGTGGCGGATGTGTTGTTTGGCGATGTCAACCCCAGCGGCAAATTGCCGATCACCTTCCCACGCAGCATCGGGCAGGTCCCCCTTTACTACGCACACAAAAATACTGGCCGCCCCAACAGCAATATCGACGGTTCGCCGTCCGGCTATCGCTCCAACTACATGGACATCAATGACACGCCAGCCTATCCATTTGGCTTCGGCTTGAGCTACACGACGTTCAGCTACTCAACGCCCAAACTGAGTAGCACCCGGCTTGCGTCCACCCAAACCCTGACCGTCGAGGTCACCGTCACCAACACCGGCAAGCGTGCCGGCGATGAAATCGTCCAGTTGTACCTGCGCGATGACGTCGCCAGTGTGACCCGCCCGGTCCGACAGCTGCGCGGGTTTCGCAAAGTGCACCTGGCCCCCGGCGAGGCGCAGAGCGTGACTTTCACCCTCGATCAAGAGGACTTCGCCTTGCTGGATATGAACCTCTCGCCAGTGGTCGAAGCGGGCACCTTTACCGTCTTCGTCGGGGCCGACTCGACCGCCACCCAACAGGCGCAATTCGAGGTCACCGATAGCCGCCAGTTGTCTATTCCGGGCCAGTCTGTCCCACAGGTGCAGCCAAACTGATTATTCCCACAGGTTGTCTATGGTTTCCGTACAGGCGCAGAATGCCCGATCGACCTGTAGAGTTGAACCTGAGGAAAAACCGTATGAGCCTGTCGTTGCTAAGCCGTTACGCCTTCTTTGCCGTGTGCGTCATTTTCACCCTCGCCAGCCTTCCGTTTATCGAACATGAATGGCTGTGGCCTATCACCGTGGTCACCGGCATCCTCAGCCTGATCGGCGTTTTCGACCTGCTGCAAAGCCCCCACGCGGTGCGCCGCAACTACCCGATCCTGGGTAATATCCGTTACCTGGTGGAAGCCATTCGCCCGGAGATCCGCCAGTACCTGCTCGAATCCGACAGCGACGCCCTGCCCTTCTCCCGGGCTCAGCGCTCGCTGGTTTACTCGCGCGCCAAAAACGAAACCGCCGACAAGCCGTTCGGTACCCTGATCGACGTGTACCAGTCGGGCTTCGAGTTTATCGGCCACTCCATGCGTCCGGCGCCGCTCAGCGACCCCAGCGCCTTTCGCGTGATGGTCGGCGGCCCGCAGTGCACGCAACCTTACTCGGCCTCGGTCTTCAACATCTCGGCGATGAGCTTCGGCTCGCTGAGCGCCAATGCGATTCGCGCGTTGAACCAAGGCGCCAAGCTCGGCAACTTTGCCCATGACACCGGCGAAGGCAGCATCAGCCCCTACCACCGTGAAAACGGCGGCGACCTGACTTGGGAACTGGGCAGCGGTTACTTCGGCTGCCGCACCAGCGACGGCCGTTTCGACCCGGAACGCTTTGCCGTACAGGCACAGAACCCGCAAGTGCGCATGATCGAAATCAAAATGAGCCAGGGTGCCAAACCCGGCCATGGCGGGATTCTGCCCAAGCACAAAGTCACCCAGGAAATTGCTGAGACGCGCGGCATCATGATGGGCGAAGACTGCATCTCGCCATCGCGCCACAGCGCGTTTTCCACCCCGATCGAGATGATGCAGTTCATCGCGCAACTGCGTGAACTGTCCGGCGGAAAACCGGTGGGTTTCAAGTTCTGCCTCGGCCACCCGTGGGAGTTCATGGGCATCGCCAAGGCCATGCTCGAGACCGGCATCCTCCCGGACTTTATCGTGGTCGACGGCAAGGAAGGCGGCACCGGCGCCGCGCCGGTGGAGTTCACCGACCATATCGGCGTGCCGCTGCGTGAAGGCCTGCTGTTTGTGCACAACACCCTGGTGGGCCTGAACCTGCGCGACAAGATCAAGCTGGGCGCCAGCGGCAAAATCGTCAGCGCCTTCGATATCGCCAGCGTGCTGGCCATCGGCGCCGACTGGGCCAACTCGGCGCGCGGCTTTATGTTCGCCATCGGCTGCATCCAGTCGCAAAGCTGCCACACCAACAAATGCCCGACGGGCGTCGCCACCCAAGACCCGCTGCGCCAGCGTGCGCTGGTGGTGCCCGACAAAGCCCAGCGCGTGTTCAACTTCCACCGCAACACGCTGCACGCCTTGGCGGAAATGCTCGCTGCGGCCGGCCTGGATCATCCGTCGCAACTGTCGGCCAAGCATTTGGTGCGGCGCATGTCGGCGACCGAAATCAAACTGTTCTCGCAGCTGCATGTGTTCCTCAAGCCTGGCGAGTTGCTCACCGGCGAGGTGAACGGCGAGTTCTATTCGCGCATGTGGCAAATGGCACGGGCGGACAGTTTTGAGCCGCAGGAAGTGGCTGCCGCATAAATATCCGAATACTCTTGACCGCTGAACCGGACCACCGACGGCATCGTTGAAACAAGGAGCTTCACATGCCGTTACTCGACTTCAGCGCCATTGCGGCGCAACTGCCAGACAGCTGGAAATCCGCACGCCTGGGCCAAGTCGGCCCAGCGCGGATCAAGGTGTTGCGTATGGATGACCAAGCTTATAAAGAGGAAACCCATGATTACAACGAGGGGTTATTGGTAGTCAGCGGCCAGTTGTGCCTGAGCATTGGCACCGAGCAAATACGCGTTGCTGCCGGCCAGATGTACCTCGTAGAAGCCGGCACTCCCCATGCTGTAAGCCCCGGCAGCCGGGGCACGTTGGTCATCATCGATGTATAGAGACATTCAGTAATACCCAGCCTTTGCAATTGCTTACAAATACCGCCAACCTGCGCGCGCCCGACGTGCGGCGTGTGACAACACGCGCATTCGCCTGTCATGACTTAAACCCCTGTTCAAGAGCCCGCTGCCATGCTGAACGGACGCGACCCGCGCATCGATTTTTTTCGGGGCCTGGCGTTGATCTTCATTTTCTGGGATCACGTCCCCCACAACCCACTCGGCCAGATCACCCTGCGCAATATCGGTTTCAGCGATGCCGCTGAAGTGTTTGTATTTCTTGCCGGTTATGCCTCAGTGCTGGCCTATGGCAAGGTCTTGCAACGCGAAGGCTACTGGATGGCCTGCCTGAAGATCCTGCGGCGCACCTGGGTGCTTTACGTGGTGCATATTTTCTTGCTGGCGATGCTGATGGGCATCGTGTTCTTCGCCAACAGCCATGTGGAAACCCGCGATCTGGTGCAGGAGATGGGCCTGACGCACTTTGTCACCCAACCACAGCAAGCGTTGGTGGATGAATTGCTGCTGCGCTTCAAGCCCAACCTGATGGACCCGTTGCCCTTGTATATCGTGCTGCTGGCCGGCCTGCCGCTGGTGTTGCCGTGGCTCTTGCGCAAAACGTGGTGGGTGGTGGCGGGGTCGATGGCGGTGTACCTGCTGGCGCCACACCTGGGTTGGAACCTGGCAGCGATTGCCGACGGGGTGTGGTATTTCAACCCGGTTACCTGGCAGTTCCTGTTCGTGCTGGGCGGCGCGGCGGCGATTCATGGGCAACAACCCCGCGCGCAGGAGCATCGGCCACTGCTGCGGCAGCCGTTATTCATGATGGCCGCGACCTACGCATTGATGGCCGGCGTGATCACGATCGGCTGGCGCTGGCCCGAGGTGCATGACGCACTGATGCCGCACGCGCTCAGCGAACTGTTGTACCCGATCAGCAAGACCGACCTGTCGCCGGTGCGTCTGCTGCATTTCCTGGCCTTGGCCTATGTCACCGCCAAACTGTTGCCGGGGCGTGCCTGGACGCAAAACTGGCTGGCACAGCAGACCTGCCGGATGGGCCGCTTTTCGCTGGAAGTGTTCTGCCTTGGCGTGTTGTTGGCGCCGTTGGCGGACATGGTCAACGCCATGGCCGGCGATGCCTTTGCCATGCAAATTTTTACCGCGCTTGTGGGCGCTGGCTTGATGGCGATGTTGGGCGCCTGGCTGGAGTTCAACAAACGGCTGGACCAATCGACACGCATGGCCGCCGCCTGAAAACAAAAAGCCCCGATCAAGGGGCTTTTGGTGTACGCCAGGCCGTCAGGCGACGGAGCGTGCCGCCGCATTGGTCGGCTGCAACTTGAACACGTAATACAGCACGGTCAGCAGCACCAGAAACGCAGGCCCCACATACAGCGCCACCCGCGTATCCGGGAAGTACGCCATCAGGCCCACCACCAGCACCAGGAACGCCAGCGCCAGGTAGGAACTGACCGGGTACAGCCACATGCGGTACTTGAGGCCCGCCGCTTCGGCCGGGCTCAGGCCTTTGCGGAACTTGAGCTGGGCCAGCAGGATCATCAGCCAGGTCCAGATCGCGCCGAAGGTGGCGATGGAGGTCACCCATACGAACACCTGGTCAGGTACCAGGTAGTTGAGCAACACGCCCAGCAGCAAGGCAAAGATCGACAGCAGCAGCGCCTTGCGCGGTACGCCATTGCTGGAGGTGGTGCCGAAAGTCGCCGGCGCCTGGCCGTTCTGCGCCAGGCTGTAGAGCATGCGCCCGGTGCTGAAGATGCCGCCGTTGCAGGACGACAGTGCGGCGGTGATCACCACGAAATTGATGATGCCTGCGGCGGTCTTGATGCCCAAACGTTCAAAGGTCATCACGAACGGGCTGCCCTGGGTGCCGATTTCGTTCCACGGGTAGATCGACAGGATCACGAACAGCGCACCGACGTAGAACAAAAGAATGCGCCAGAACACCGAGCCGATGGCGCTTGGAATAGTCTTCTGCGGGTTGCGTGCTTCACCGGCGGTCAGGCCGATCATCTCGACGCCCAGGTAGGCGAACATCACCATCTGCAAGGACATCAACACGCCCTGCACGCCATTGGGCATGAAGCCGCCGTGAGCCCACAGGTTGGAAATACCCAAGGCCACACCGTCGTTACCGAAGCCGAATGCAATGATGCCGACGCCGCCGATCACCATGGCAATAATCGTGACGATCTTGATCAGCGCAAACCAGAACTCGAACTCACCAAAGGCTTTGACGGCGATCAGGTTGATCGTGCCCATGCTGATCAGCGCCGCCAGGGCCCAGATCCAGCGCGGCGTGTCGGGGAACCAGACACCCATGTACACCGCCACGGCGGTGATTTCCGCGACACAGGTCACCAGCCACAGGAACCAATAGTTCCAACCTGTGAGAAAGCCCGCCAACGGGCCGAGGTAATCCTGGGCATAACGGCTGAACGAGCCGGCTACCGGGTTGTGCACGGCCATCTCACCAAGGGCGCGCATGATCACCAGAATGGCCAGGCCGCCGATGATGTAGGAGAGCATGATTGCCGGGCCGGCCATCTCGATGGCCTTGGCCGAACCGAGGAACAGGCCGACACCGATGCAGGCGCCGAGCGCCATCAAACGGATGTGTCGTTCACCCAGTTCACGTTTGAGCGGGCCGCCTTGAGCGGTCTCGCCAGGGGGCAGTGGTTTGCCGACAGGCATAGGGAAACAACCTCATTTTGTTATTGGATTGTCCGTCGAGTTTCCGGGGCCAGGCCGGTAAGCCTGTGCCCTTGTTGAAACCGGGGCCGCCTCATGGACGGGCCCTTCTTGCCGGGCAAGATCGGCGGGACGTGCAGTATAAAAAGCCGGGACCAGGGTCTTTCACTATAAAAACCATGCAATTCAGTGAAAGACCCGGCTAAAAAGCCACTTTACAGGAGCATATTACCTGCGCTGAGCGACAAAACGTCGCAACCCACCCTGCATTCACACGCCATCCAAGAAGATTCCGACTACCCAACCACAATTCCCTCACACCTGTCGCCCAGCGACTAAGCTTCAGACAAGTCCGATCAATCTGCGTGCAGGATCAATCGACTATGGGCGCACTGTGGCAAACCGAATCGACCAAGGCTGCGCAATTACAAGGCAGTTCGGACCCAGCGCCTTTACCCAAAAATAAACCCAGGCCCCGTTACATACGTCGCCTGTTCTGGCTGATTGTGTTGATGGTGGTGATTGCGCTGGGGTTCGCCGCCGCCAAAGAGATACGCACATCCGCACTGCAAGCCCGGCAACTGAGCCGGCTGGCCCACGACCTCACCTACCGGCTGGAACCCGGCCCCAGCCAGGCAATGGTTTACCCCGGCGCCGGCCCGTTCGATCGCCGCTTGGGCTACAGCGACCTCGGCACCTTTTTGCCGCGCCTGCTCAAGCGCGGTTATGTGATCGAGTCCCAGGTGCAGTTTTCGCCAGCGCTGATGAGCTACGCCGGCCACGGTCTCTTCGTGCCTTACCCGGAGAAAATCCAGGCCGGCCTTTCCATCACCGACTGTCGCGCCTTGCCCCTGTACCAGTTCGAGTACCCGCAGCAGCTGTACTCAAGTTTTGCCGCCATCCCGCCGCTGGTGGTCAACAGCCTGTTGTTCATCGAGAACCGTGACCTGCTCGACCCCGCCCAGCCCCAGGCCAACCCAGCGGTGGACTGGCCGCGCTTTGCCATGGCGGCCTGGTCGCAAGTCGCAAAGGTATTGCACCTGTCCGGTCAAAGTGCCGGCGGCAGTACCCTGGCCACCCAGCTGGAAAAATATCGGCATTCGCCCGACGGCCTGACCTTGTCCGGCAGTGAAAAACTGCGCCAGATGCTGTCCGCCGGTGTGCGCGCCTACCAGCCTGGGCCTGACACCCAGGTGGCACGCCAGAATATCGTGCGCGACTACCTCAACAGCGTGCCGCTGTCCGCCGTGCCGGGGCATGGCGAAGTGCATGGCATGGCCGAGGGTTTGCGCGTGTGGTACGGCGCTGACTTCAAGCAGGTGAACCTGGCCCTTAACGGCACTGAAAATGATGCGGTCCATGTGGCGCAACGTGGCCTGGCTTTGCGCCAGGTGCTGTCGCTGATGATCGCTCAGCGCCGGCCGTCTCATTACCTGGCCAACGGCCGCGATGAACTGGCGCAACTCACCGACAGCCACCTGCGCCTGCTGGCGCAGAACGCCGTGATCGACCCGCCGTTGCTCAAGGCCGCCCTGGCATCCCACGTCACTTACCGCGACTGGCAGCAACAGCCGACCGTGCAGCCCATCGACACCAACAAGGGCATCAGCGTTGCCCGCAGCCGTCTCGCCGCCCTGCTCAACCGGCCGCTGTACGACCTCGACCGCCTGGACCTGTCGGCCACCAGCACCCTGCAAGCCGAGCTGCAAAGCCAGGCCACCGACTACCTCAAGCAACTGGCCGACCCCACCTTCGCCGGCAAAATGGGCCTGCTCGGCGAGCGCCTGCTCACACCCGCCAGCACACCCCAGGTGCGCTACAGCTTCACCCTGTTCGAACTGACCCCGGACGGCTCGCGGGTGCGCGTGCAAACCGACAACACCGACCAGCCTTTCGACATCAATGAGGGCAGCAAGCTGGAGCTGGGCTCCACGGCCAAGCTGCGAGTGCTCACCACTTACCTGCAGATCATCAGCGAGCTGCATGATCGCTACGCGGCGCAAACACCCGCCGCGTTGAAAAAAACCGAGATTGCCGAGCAGGACCGCATCAGCCGGTGGGCGGTCGATTACCTGATCCAGAATCCCGATAAGTCCCTGGCCAACATGCTCGATGCCGCCCTCGACCGGACTTACTCGGCCAACCCCAACGAAGGTTTTTTCACCGGCGGCGGCATGCACCACTTCCACAACTTCCGCAACCAGGACAATGGCCGCAGCCCGTCGCTGCGAGACGCCTTGCGCGAGTCGATCAACCTGCCATTTATCCGGCTGATGCGTGACCTGGAACGCTACGTTACTTACGCAGGCCCCAACAACAGTGCGCAATTGCTCAAGGATGATAACGACCCACGGCGCCAGGAGTACCTGGCCCAATTCGCTGATCGCGAAGGCACCACCTTCCTGCTCAAGTTCTGGAAGAAGTACCAGAAAAAAGACACCCAGACGCGCCTTGAGACCTTTCTTGACGGGCTGCACCCCACGGCGATCCGTATGGCGGCCGTGCATCGCTACCTGTTCCCCGAGGCCGACCAGGACACCTTTAATCGCTTCGTGCGTTCACATCTGGTGAATGCCAAAACCAGCGACAAACTCACCGACGAACGCCTGCAACGCCTTTACACCGACTACGGCCCGGGCCGCTATGATTTGCCCGACCAGGGCTACATCGCCAAGGTCCACCCACTGGACCTGTGGTTGCTCGGTTACCTGCTCAACCACCCCGACGCGACCTTCAGCGAAGTGGTCAAGGCCAGCCAGTTTGAACGCCAGGAGGTCTACAGTTGGCTGTTCAAGAGCCGTCACCAAAGCGCGCGCGACAGTCGTATTCGCACCATACTGGAGGTCGAGGCGTTCCTGGATATTCACCAGCGCTGGCAGGCGGTGGGTTACCCGTTCGACCACTTGGTGCCGTCGCTGGCCACCGCGATTGGCAGCTCGGGCGATCGCCCCGCCGCGCTCGCCGAACTGATGGGCATCATCCTCAACGACGGCGTGCGCGGCAAAGTGCTGCGCATCGACAGTCTCCACTTTGCCGCCGATACGCCGTACGAAACCCGCGTGGTCAACACGCCCGATGCGGGTAAACGAGTGATGCCGTCCGAGGTCGCTACCGCGCTGCGCGGCGCGTTATCGCAAGTGGTGGACGCGGGCACGGCCAAGCGTGTTTCCGGCAGTTTCGTGCAGGCCGACGGCACGCCGATGGCCATGGGCGGCAAGACCGGCACCGGCGACAACCGTATCGAAGCGATGGGCGCCGGCGGCCGAGTGATCAGCTCCAAAGCGATCAACCGCACCGCCACGTTCGTGTTCTACATCGGCGAGCGCTACTTCGGCACCCTAACCGCCTTTGTGCCAGGCAGTTCGGCGCAAAACTTCAAGTTCACTTCGGCACTGCCGGTGCAGGTGCTCAAAGGCATGGCGCCGATTTTGACCCCGTACTTGCAAGGCAGCGGCACCCTGCTGTGCCACGGGGCATGACCGAAGCGCCTGGGGTGAAATGGGGTTTGTGCGGGAGCTGGCTTGCCTGCGATGGCGGTGGTGAATTCACTATTGCTATCGCAGGCAAGCCAGCTCCCACATTTAATTTTTAGCGCTGGCAACACTGATCCCCTGTGGGAGCTGTCGAGCTTTAGCGAGGCTGCGAAAGCGGTGGGCCAGGCAACTTATAACTTGCCTGTGCCGCCGATTTCGCGAACGGCAAAGTGCATGTCTCAAGGCGCCGGAAAATCAAACAGCAGGTGTACCGTGCCGTAATACTCGCCGCCCTTGTAGCCGTCTTCCGGTTCAACGGCGGTGATTTCCAGTTCAGCGCGACGGCCCGAGCGGGCTTCATCGGCGCTGATCACCAGGGTTGAATCGAGGGTCAGCGGCACCCGGTTGAACAACACCTGCAAATCGATACGGTTGCGGCCACTCAACAGATAAGGCGTGTCACCGAGGCGCGCCGCCACGCCGCCGTTGATGTTTTTCACATCAAAGTTCTTGCGCAGACGGCCCAGCCGGGCTGTCGCAAGGTCCCAGGGCAGCACTTGGTCCTGGCCCATCCAATCGGACTCGGAAGGCAGCACATAGGCCTCATGGATCGGGATGGTCACCGATACATCAAAACTGTGGCGCTCCTGAAATGCCTGCGCCTGGTCACCCGCCAACACAGGCGCCATCAGCACAGCCAGTACCGTCAGTTGCTTGAACATTGTCATCACCCGTTACTGTTGACCGTCATCGTTTTTTTGTTGCGACCTTCGATCAGCTGGAAGTTGAACTGACGCTCCGGCTTTTTCTCCAGCACCAACTGGCGGCCAGGCAGGATGTGGTGCTTGGTGGTGGCCTCACATTCGGTCTTTTTCGTCACCGAACAATCGCGGAACTCATCGAGCACCACCACGCTGTTGCCGGCATTACGCATGGTGTATTGGC
This sequence comes from Pseudomonas sp. WS 5146, assembly GCF_012985495.1. Taxonomy (NCBI): domain Bacteria; kingdom Pseudomonadati; phylum Pseudomonadota; class Gammaproteobacteria; order Pseudomonadales; family Pseudomonadaceae; genus Pseudomonas; species Pseudomonas sp. WS 5146. The sequence continues at coordinate 34,166 of NZ_JAAQWL010000002.1, read as the reverse complement.
TGGCGGTTTCGCTGATCCGGGTATCAAAACGGGTGTCTTGCGGGCGCACGAAGAACACCGTGCCGTACCCGGCCATGACGTTGACTCCGGCGGCCAGGGCGTCCTTGTATTCGGCGCGTTCGGCATCGGTGACAGCAAAGTCATCTTCCTTTTCCGGTACCACCGGGATGAAACGCACACGGAAATAGCGCTCCTTGTCTCGCTGGCCCATGTACAGCAACCGAGTGCCCTGACGCCCGCCGGCCGGTACGATCAGACGAGCCGGGCTGGCCATCAGGCCGTCGCGGTTGGTGGTGCTGCCTTTGGCGTCGGTCATCGACGCGACGGGCACTTCCCTGGACGTGCCGTCGGCGTTGTAGACGATCTCCAGCACATTGACTTTGATAAACGCGGTACTGGTGCCGCCGTTGTAGACACGCTTGAGGTAAGAACTGCGGTCGCCTTCCAGGTAGTCGTAGACCACGCCGACGTTGATCGCAGGTCCCGCATGAACCGCCAAAGACACCAGCCACAGCCCCACTGATAACACTGCATGTTTCATGTTTGATTACGCCTTATTGATTGAACCCAGCCCAGCGGCCGGCGTGCGGCAAATATCCGCTCAGACTTCCGAATCCCAGATCACCGTGACCACACCCGAATAGGTGCTGCCCGGCTGTTCGAGCATGTCCTTGACCTGGTCTTTTTCGACTTCGAAGTGCAGCGTTCCAGCACGGTTGTTCACATAAAACGCAGGCTGGAACAACTCGGTGCCCACGCCATCCAGGCGCAAGGGCTGCTTGTTGACCGCCTGCCCGGCCTGGTTCTGCAAGCCAAAGGGCAGGCTGACAGCAACCTGCAACGGCACCTGATCCCCCGCGCCGTTGCGCAAGCCACAGGTGTTGCCCACCGCAAGGCTGCATTCGAGCTGCATCTTGAAACGCCCACTGGCGGAAATGACAAAGGTCTGGTCACGGAACAACCGCGCCGGTTGGCGCCCACGGTTAAGCCAGGCTTGCCAGCCGCCTTCGGGTAGCAACTCGATGCGGTTGCCGCCCGGTGGGAGATCGACCTTGAGCTCATGCTCTACAGCCAATTGAAAATTGAACGTCAGGGCGCTTTCGGTGGACGCCATCACGTCACCGAAATCAAAATCCCCGCCCGGCCCGATGCTGTAAGTCAGGGAGCCGCGGTATTCGCCGCTGGCCATGCCTAGCGGGTTGGGGGTTTTAAGTTCGTAGCCGTACTCCAAGTGGCTGTAGGTCAAACGCGCAAAAGTGGTGCCCGGGTTTACCGTACAAGCCCCCACGCCCTCCGGGACGATCCAGAAAAACAGTGCGTAACTGGCGGATGCCGCCAAATAGTTAACCCCCTGGCAAGGAGGCGCACCGTTACTCCAATAGTAGGTCCAACCGGTTCCTCCGTTAGCCCACCCGCTGACGCCAGGCGGACGCGGCACATCCCAACGCGTACCAATACCCGCAATGCGCATTTGTACGGTTTCAACCTCACCCGTCCCGACATGGACCACCTGTACATCACGCCAAGATGAAGGCACTTTGAAATAGGCGCCTTTTCGAGGGTCTTCATGGTTGGCTTCGATCGGCTCTACCGACTCGGCCCTGAATGCCGGATCACGGATACTGAAGGTATTCAACGCCTCGCACCTGGCCGGTACGTGCCACGCGCAGACGCCACTGTGGGGCGTGGTGTTTTCGAATTTATTCACCATCGGGTTCGACGGGTCAGGACGAAACACCGCCGTGATGTTCTGCACCAGCGCGTGCGCAGGCAGGCTCATGCTGACCAGCGCCAGCGCGAACGCACACTGCTTCAAGCCGGTTCTCGTTACGTTTTTCACGTTCATAAAAATCCAGTCCATGCCATCAACCAGCGGTTTCGGCGTTGTGGGTTGCTTCTGCCAGGGTGTCCTTGGTGCAGCGCAAATCGCCGATCATCAACACATCGCTCTCACTCGGCGCATTGGCAGGGTCCAGGCGGAACTGACAGAGCAATTGGTTCTGGTAGCGCACTTGCAAGGTCGGTGAACTGGCGCTCATTTCCATCGAGAAGAACCCGTCGACTTCGCTGACCCCACGGCTGGCGTGGTTGATCACGTGATGGCCCTTGAGCGGTGCACCACGCTCATCCAACAACCGGCCGAGCACGGTGACGGTTTTCATCACGGTGATTTTCCGGTAGTCGACCCCGCCCTTGTTCAGGTGATAACTGGCGCGGGTCGGCTGGATATTCGCCGCGGGCGGGTGATTACCTTCAAAGTCGAAGCTCACGCTGCTGCTCTTGTAGGCGGAGACCGGCACGTAGTTGCGCCCCGGCCGCAAGATCGCGCCGCCACCGCCGAGGTCGTCGGCACGCAGGGCGATTTCGTCGAGGTCGGTTTCCACGTCGATGATCATGCCCGCACCGTTGCCCTGGTACTGGCTGCTCAGCAGCATCTGGCCGGCGCCGGCAACGAAGGTGCTGTTGAGGTTCAAGCCACCGCTCAGGTCGCCGTTGAACGAGCTGCGTTGCACAAACCCGTCACCGCTGACCGCGTCCGTATTGAAGCTGGCCATGCCCGACAGGCCGACGCCGTAGGTGTCGGTGATCGCCGTGGCCGAGACGCTTTGCAGCAAGTGGTCGGTGAGGTCCTGGCGCAACGTCACCGAAGCGTTGTTGTCGCGCCCACCGTCACGGGCAGTACGGGTGCCGATGCTGCCGGAAATCTGCCGGCCTTCGGTGCCCAGGTTGACGCTGACGCTCACGTCCACGCCGCGGTTGCGCGCGTCGTTGGTGCCGGCGCTGCCGGGCCGGTCGAACACTGAGAAGCGCCAGTTGGCGTCACTGCCGAACAGGTTGTCGTGGCGGCTCCAACCCAGGTCGACGCCGGTCCCCTCCACATTGCCTTCGCTGTGGGACAGGCGCATGTTCAGGGTGTTTTTCGCATCCAGCCGGTGGTTGACCGACAACGCCGTGTTGCTGGCTTCACCGACGAAGGTGTTGCGCCGCAGGCGTGTGCCATCGGGCAGAGTCTCGTAGGTGTCGCGGGTGTCGAGCCAACTGCGGTTATGGCTGAACACCAGGTTGGTCGCGCCCAGGGTATAGAGCCCTTGCAGGTCCATGCCGGTGCCGTGTTCCTGGGTCTGGTAGAGGTTGGCATACAGGCTGGTATTGTTGGCCACCGTCCAGTCCGCCGAGCCACCGTATTGCAGCTGCTCGCGCACCTGACGGGCCGACAGGCCGAGGATCACGCGCGGGTGTACCAGATAGTTGAGCGACGCACCGGCCGTCACCGCGCCGGAAGCTTGTTCTTCCCAGTTGCTGAACAACTTGGTCTCGCGCCCGGCGAAAAGGTTATAGCGCCAGCGGTCTTCGGCGTTGCGCCAGTTGCTGGGTTTGTAGACCAGCTCCTGGGTGGTGCTGGTGGTCAGGCCGTCTTCGATAAGGCGCACTTCCACTTCATAGATGCCGCCGGGCAAGGGCCGGGTGTCCAGGGTTTGCAGGCCGGCCGCAACGGCCTGGGTGTTAATCAACAGGCCATTACGGTAAATCTCCACCGCCGCCTGGCGGTTGGCGGTGACATAGATCGGGTACACGCTGGGCTTGGCGTTGTTGATGGCCAGGCTGTCGGAGCTGCCATACATCAGGCCCAGCGCCGTATCGGGGCTGGCGCCGAAGCTGCGCAGTTGGCGGGTCAGGCCATCGGAATTGGGGGTGAAGTGGCCCAGGCGGAAAAACTGCCCTTCGAGTTCTCGCTGGGTATACAGCTCATGGATCGCATGGCGCATGGGCTCGTCATCGCCGCTCTGGCGCGCCAGCTGCAGGTTGAACACCTGACTCCAGTTACCCAGACTGGAACTGGCTTGCAAACCATAGCGTCCGCCGAGGCTGTCCTCTTGGCTGCCATTAAGGTTGAGCTGGTTGTTGATGATCAAGCCGAGGCTGCCACCTTCGGGCTGCTCATGGAAACGCGGGATGTCGCCACTCAGTTCGACGTCTTGGGTGAGGATCGACAGCTGGGAGCTTTCCAGGTTGTAGAAGGCCGAGAGCATTTTCTGCGGGCAGGACTGGGTACAAGCACCCAATGACACGCCTTTTTCCAGCAGCGCTTGCCAGGTGTCGCGGGTGGCGGCCGGGACTTTGCTGTCGGCGGTGTCGGTAAATTCAAGCAAGGTGACACGGTCATCGCGGGACAAAACAATCAGCGCCTCGCCCAACAGTTGCTGGTCAAGGTCCACGCGTACCGCCAACGGCACCTCGAAAAAATGATCAGTAAAACCAGCGGGCAAGCCTTGCGCCTGAGTAATCAGACTGCCGGGGGTTGAAGCACCGGAAGAAACAGGTGCAGCCAGGGCACTCGTACACATCAGCAGCGCTAGCGCAGCCGCGATAGGCGTCATCGGAAACATGAACGGAACACTCTGAATGCCAGAAGACTGGAGAGAAAATCAGGCCGGCGGACCGAGGAGGGAAGTCAGCCGACCTGCAAGCAGATGCCCGTGGTTAACGGGCACGCATTGGCCTTATGGGGTGACTGGCAGTACCGCGTCGAACACTACCGGGATCGTGGTTGTGTAGGAGCCACGCTGAGTGGCCGTAGGCTTGGCCGCGGCGATGTGCATTTCCGCCCCAATACCCGGGGTGGAGTCGGCTTCGTTGACCACTTCCTGAGGGCTGCCGCTCAAGATCACACCATTGAAAGTGGTGGTGACCGGGATGTTTTGCGCGGCATCACCGTTGAACAGTACGGCCGGGCCACCTTCGATGTAGGCAGCAACCGAACCGTTGGTGTTCTTGACGTCGTAGGTGGCCCTCAACGAAGCAAGCTCACCGCTGACCAGGTTGTAGGTCATGGTTTCGTCACGACCCCAGTTCGGATCACGCGGTTGTGCGTGGAACACGGTGGTCGGGATGTTTGCCTTGATATTGACGGTGTGGCTGGCTTCACCGGCAGCAGTAGCTGTTACCGAGGAAGACAGCGCCAGAACAGCCAGGGGAACAGCGACAGCAAACTTCTTGAACATGATCAATACCTGTAGTTATCAACATTGATTGATTCGTCGCCAAGCAACTTCTCAACAACGAATAACGCAGACGGTTAGTTGAACCGAACAACGCCAAGCAATGATCAATTCAAATCAACAACAGGTATGCAGGTCGCTTCCCACGGCCAAGTAGCCTTTAGAAACAAGGGGCGAACGAAAAGTATGGCACTTTGCCAAAACTTTAAAAATAGCCGTAAGAATCAGCCTACTTGAACATAAGTGTCATAACGGGAAGTGACTGTAAGAGCAGTACTACACGCACAAGCGCTGCTATAAAGAGCAACCTGTTAACGCGCCTGTTCGAGCACAAACTCTAATTAAAGTTATAACTCTAAATACTTTTATCGTCCATGCCCCTCGAGCGTGAGCCGCTTGACGCTGCTCACGACCGTTGGTCGTCTCGGGCTACCGTCACCATAAGATATATCTTAAGTTATATCTAAATAGGACGGAGGACAGACCATGCGACACGAGCATCGCAGTGAATTTGAAAAACGCGGCGGCCGCGGCCCTCGGGTATTTGCCCCTGGCGACCTGAAACTGCTGCTACCGGCCTTGATCGCCGAGCAGCGCTGCCATGGCTATGACCTGATCCGCCAGATCGAAAGCCTGTTCGACGGCGCCTACAGCCCCAGCCCCGGTGTGATCTACCCCACCCTGACCTTTCTGGAAGAGAGCGAGTTGATCAGCGGCGACGCCGAGAATGGAAAAAAACGCTACACAATCACCGACGCCGGTCGTCTCTTCTTAATCGAGCAAGCCGTTGCCCTGGAAGGCGTGCGCATGCGCATTGATGTCAGCAAGCGCTCGCTGCGTGGCCACGACCGCCCACCCGAGATTCACGAGGCGGTGCATAACCTGCGCCACGCCTTGCATTCGCACCACGGGCGCTGGAGCCCGGAAGAAATCGTTCGTGTCGCGGCGCTGCTCAACGGCACCGCTCAAGCCATTGCCGACGGGAAAAACCAATGAATACTCAAGCTATCCATCGCGTTACCCACGAAATCAAACGCCGCCGCCTGCAAGTGCTGCGGGTGGTCGACATCACCCCACGCATGCGCCGCGTCACCTTGGGCGGGCCGGAGCTGGCCGGTTTTATCAGCCTGGGCAGTGACGACCACATCAAACTGCTGTTCCCGCAAAACGCCGCCGAGCAGGCTGCGCTGGAAAGCCCGACCTTCAACATCAAGGGCGACGGCCCGCAACCGGCCATGCGCGACTACACGCCACGGCGCTTCGACCTGAGCATCGGCGAGCTGGATATCGACTTCGTGCTGCACGGCGATGGCCCAGCCTCTACCTGGGCCGAACAGGTGCAGGTTGGCCAGCACCTGTACATCGGCGGGCCGCGCGGCTCGATGATCGTGCCGGACATCTTCGACAGCTATTTGCTGATTGGTGATGAAACCGCGATCCCGGCCATCGCCCGTCGCCTGGAAGAATTGCCGGCCGGGCGCAAGGTGTTGACGGTGATTGAAATCGCCAATAGCGCCGAACAGCAGCCACTGAACAGCGCTGCCGATGTAGAGGTGATTTGGGTGGTGCGCGGCCACGACGACCTGCTGGAGACGGTGCGCAACCTGACCCTGCCGGGCGGTTCGCTGTACAGCTTTGTCGCGACGGAAACCAAACTGTCGCGCCAGCTGCGCCGCGTGTTGCTGGACACGCACCAGGTCAATGAGGAGTTCCTCAAGGCCGTGGGTTACTGGCGTGCGGAGGGCAGCGAAGAAGAATAAAGCCCTCAAGTCCACTGAAGATCCAATGTGGGAGCTGGCTTGCCTGCGATGGCGGTGCATCAGAAACAAATTGTCCAACTGACCCACCGCCATCGCAGGCAAGCCAGCTCCCACATTTTTACGCTGCCCGTTTAAGAACTTTGTCCAGCCCCACCACCGCCAACGCAATCAGCACAAACCCCGCCAAAATCCCCCCGGCATTCACAAACACCTGTGGATAACCGAGGCTGTCCACATCGATGAACGGGTACTGATACTGCCCCAGCAAATGCCCGCGCAGCAGCACATAGCCGAAGTACACCAGCGGGTAAATCACCCACCCGCCAATGTGCTTGAAGTGCAACGTGCCCTTGGGCACACACCGCCACCAATAGATCACGAACAGCAGCGGCATCACGTCGTGCAACAACTCGTCGGCGATAAATTGAAAGCCGGTGGGGCTCCACAAATGTCGGAGCAACAGGTTGTAGGCCAGGCTCACGACCACGATGCTCGCGGCAATACCGCTACTGACAGCGGGCGCCAGGAAGAAACGTTTTACCGCCGACTCGCGATTGACCAGCGCATAGCTCAACACCACGACCACCAGGGTGTTGGTCAGCACCGTGAAGAAACTGAAAAAGTTGATCAGCCCGCCCAACAGGCTCGCGCCGGCCTCCCAGCGCGAATAGAAAATCAAGTATTGCTGAATCGCCAGCCCTGTCCAGCCAGCCAGCGCCGCCGTGGCCACATACCGCTTCATGGCCTCAATCCAGCGGGCGTTTGGTACGCATCAGCTTGACGTACAAACCTTCGACTTTCTCCCGCGCCCACGGCGTTTTGCGCAGGAAGGTCAGGCTCGACTTGATGCTTGGGTCGCTCTTGAAACAGCGCACATCAATGCGTTCGGCCAGACCGCTCCATTCGTAGTGTTCCACCAGGGTGGTGAGGACGTGCTGCAGGGTCACGCCGTGAAGTGGGTCGTTGCTTGTCGCGGTCATGCCAGGCCTTTTGCAAAAAGAGGAAACACAGCCGCGCACCTTAGCCGACGGGGCGTAGAGGTGGAAGCACTGCATTGAATATAGCCCCTGGAAAAAAGTTCCCCTTTTCAGGCAAAAAAGTGATGTTATATTGTAACGATACTTATCAAGATCGATACCGTTTTAAGCCTTCTCTTTTCTGTGCCTTTTACCAAGGAATGTTTGATGTCCCTCTCTACTCTGTGGCGCTTGACCCCGCTTGCCGCCGCCCTGTTGATCGGCTCCGAAGCCCACGCCCTGGAACTGCAACCCCAAGTCATTACCGGCAACCCCTTGGGCAGCGAACAACTCGCCTCGCCCACCACGGTGCTGGAAGGCGATGACCTGACCCTGCAACAAAAAGGCAGCCTCGGCGAAACCCTGAATAAGCAGCCAGGCGTGTCGTCGTCGTACTTTGGCCCAGGCGCCAGCCGCCCGATCATTCGTGGCCAGGATGGCGACCGCATTCGCATCCTGCGCAACGGCGTGGGTGCACTGGATGCCTCGTCGCTGTCCTATGACCACGCCGTGCCCCTGGACCCGATCAACGTCGACCGCATCGAAATCGTACGTGGCCCGGCAGCCTTGCTCTACGGCGGCAGCGCCATCGGTGGTGTGGTCAACACCTTCGACAACCGTATTCCCACAGAAGCCATCGAAGGCATCCACGGTGCCGGTGAACTGCGCTACGGCGGCGCCGACACCACCCGCAGCAGCGCCGGTAAACTGGAAGCCGGCAACGGCACCTTCGCCTTGCACCTGGACGCGAACGCGCGGGAATTCAACGACCTCAAAATCCCAGGCCAGGCCCGCAGCCGCCATGCCCCGGAGACCGAGGATGGCCCCGGCAAAAATGGTCGACTGGGCAACAGCGACGGGCGTCAGGATGGCGGCGCGGTCGGCGGTTCCTACACCTGGGACGACGGTTATGCCGGGCTGTCCTACAGCAACTATGACAGCAACTACGGTTCACCCGCCGAGCAAGATGTGCGCATCCGCATGAAGCAGGATCACTACGCCTTTGCGTCCGAGATCCGCAACCTGCAAGGCCCGTTCACCTCGGTAAAACTAGACGCGGGCTACACCGATTACGAGCACCGTGAAATCGAAGGCGGCGAAACCGGCACCATTTTCAAGAACAAGGGCTATGAAGCCCGCGTTGAAGCGCGCCACCAGCCGCTCGGCCCGTTCGAGGGTGTGGTCGGCGCCCAAGTGACGCGCAATGAGTTCTCGGCACTGGGTGAAGAGGCCTTTGTACCGCAGACCGACACCAACGCCGGCGCGCTGTTTATTCTCGAAGAGATGCAGGCCACCGAGCGTCTCAAGCTCAGCCTTGGCGGGCGTGTGGAACACACCAATGTCGACCCGAATGCCAAGGGTAATGCGCGCTTTGCCGGTGCCGATAAATCCAATGACTTTACCGCCGGCAGCCTGTCGTCCGGCGCGGTATACAGCCTCACGCCGGTCTGGTCGCTGGCCGCGACACTGGGCTACACCGAGCGCGCACCGACTTTCTACGAGCTGTACGCCAACGGCGCCCACGTCGCCACCGGCACTTACGAGTTGGGTGACGCCAACCTGAAGAAAGAGAAAGCCGTGTCCAGCGACCTGGCACTTCGCTTTGACAACGGCACGCACAAAGGCAGTTTCGGCGTGTTCTACAGCCGCTTCTCCAACTACATCGGCTTGCTGGGCACAGGGCGCACGCTGAACGATGAAGGCGAAGAAGACGCGGGCGGTATCCCGGAATACAAATATTCCGGTGTGCGCGCACGTTTCGCCGGCTTCGAAGCCCAGGATCACTGGAAGTTGGGCGAAAGCGCCTACGGCAAGTTCGCCCTGGAACTGTCGGGCGATTACACCCGCGCCACCAACCTGGACACGGGCGAAGCCTTGCCGCGTATTGCGCCTCTGCGCTTGAACAGCGGCTTGCTGTGGGAACTGGACCGCTGGCAGGCGCGGATCGACGTGGAACACGCCGCAGGCCAAGGGCGTGTGCCGGATAACGAAAGCGGCACCGACGGCTACACCACCTTGGGCGCCAGCGCCGGTTATCACTTCAATATGGGTGGCAGCCAGTGGTTGGCGTTCGTCAATGGCGAAAACCTCACCAACCAGACCGTGCGCTATGCCAGTTCGATCCTGCGCGATATCGCCCCGGCGCCTGGGCGCAGCGTGCAGTTCGGCGTGCGCACCACTTTCTAAACAGCAGCACAATCCTCCTGTAGTAACCGGCTTCTGTGGGAGCCGGGCTTGCCCGCGATAGCATCACCGCAGTTTCCCTGGGGTACCGAGGTGACGCTATCGCAGGCAAGCCAGCTCCCACAGAAGCCAGGCTTTACAGGCATTCTTGCAGCGACGTTCTGTCACTGTTACCAGATCTGAAATGATGCATCTCTCTAATTACGCTTTCTCAAAATGAGAAGGCGCTTTATCCTTGCCGCAACAAACTGAAACGTTTCACGCCTGCGGTCGATCCCATCTTGCCGAATGTTCCCTGCCTTAAAGACAGCGCTGTCTTAAACCGACCCGCGCGTGGGGTTCAATCGCCCGCCTGTGGATAACCGACTTATCCCCAGAAAAACCCAAATTAACGCTGAACCAAGCCCGCGCCGAATCGTCATCTACAGTGAAGCACGGGGTTACATAATTCCAACGTCACGGAGAAACACACTATGAGCACTGATGGTGCTTCAAGCCCAAGCCGCCTGCTGCCCAGGCTGCTAGGCGTCTTGCTGCTGATCATGGGGCTGGCCTTGCTGGCTGGCGGCGTCAAGCTGAGCATGCTCGGCGGGTCGCTGTACTACCTGCTGGCCGGTATCGGCATCGCCCTCACCGGCGTGTTGCTGCTGGCCACCCGCCGCGCAGCGCTGGGCCTGTACGCACTGGTGCTGTTCGCCAGTACCGTGTGGGCACTGTGGGAAGTCGGCCTGGACTGGTGGCAATTGGTGCCGCGCCTGGCCCTGCTGTTCGCCTTGGGCATCGTCCTGCTGCTGCCGTGGTTTCGCCGTCCGTTGCTGCGTGGCCAACCCGCGCCGCTGGGCACTGGCGCGCTGAGCGTAGCCGTGGTGCTGGCGGGCGCTGCCGCCCTGGCCAGCCAATTCACCAACCCGGGTGAGATGGTCAAGACCGGCCAACTGGACCGCGACGCCGCGCCTGGCATGGCCAGCACTGCACCGGCCCAGGCCGATGGCGACTGGAATTCCTATGGCCGCTCGGCCTTCGGTGATCGTTACTCGCCTCTGGCGCAGATCACCCCGGAAAACGCCCACAAGCTGGTGCCGGCGTGGACCTATCGCACCGGTGACATCCCTGGCCCAGGCGATCCCGGTGAAACCACCGCAGAAAACACCCCGCTGAAAGTCAACGGCATGCTCTATGTGTGCACGCCGCACAGCCAGGTGATTGCCCTGGACCCGGACACCGGCAAGGAAATCTGGCGTTTCGACCCGAAGATCAGCAGCCAGGGTGCCGCGAACTTCAAAGGTTGGGCGCACATGACCTGCCGTGGCGTGTCGTATCACGATGACGCCGTCTACGCTTCCGCGCAAAGCCCTACCGGCAGCGCCAGCACTGCACCTGTCAGCGCTGTCTGCCCTAAACGCATCTTCGTGCCGACTGCCGACACCCGTCTGATCGCCCTGAACGCCGACACCGGCAAGATGTGCGAAGACTTCGGTGACAAAGGCCAGGTCGACCTGCGTGCCAACATCGGCAGCTTCGCTCCAGGCGGTTACTACTCCACCTCGCCACCGGCCGTGACCAAGAACCTGGTCGTGATCGGCGGTCACGTGACCGACAACGTCTCCACCGACGAGCCTAGCGGCGTGATCCGCGCGTTCGACGTACACACCGGCAAACTGGTGTGGAACTGGGACAGCGGCAACCCGGACGACACCACGCCGTTGGCCGAGGGCAAGACTTACACCCGCAACTCGCCGAACATGTGGTCCATGTTCAGCGTCGATGAAAAACTCGGCATGCTCTACCTGCCGATGGGCAACCAGATGCCTGACCAATACGGCGGCGACCGTACCGAAGACTCGGAAAAATACAGCGCCGGCCTGACCGCTCTGGACATCGACAGCGGCCACGTGAAGTGGACCTTCCAGTTCACTCACCATGACCTGTGGGACATGGACGTGGGCGGCCAGCCTTCGCTGATCGACATCAAGACCGCTGACGGCGTCAAGCCAGCAGTCATGGCCTCGACCAAGCAAGGCAGCATCTACGTGCTGGACCGCAGCAACGGCAAGCCGGTGGTGCCGATCAACGAAATCCCTGTACCGCAAGGCGCAGTGGCCGGTGATCACACCTCGCCGACCCAGCCGAAGTCCGACCTCAACTTCATGCCGCCGCCGTTGAAAGAACGCGACATGTGGGGCGTGACCCCGTTTGACCAGATGCTGTGCCGCATCGATTTCAAATCCATGCGCTACGACGGCCCATTCACCCCGCCATCGCTGCAAGGCTCGATCGTTTACCCGGGTAACTTCGGCGTGTTCGACTGGGGCGGTATCTCGGTTGACCCAGTTCGCCAGATCGCTTTCGTGAACCCAAGCTACATGGCGTTCAAATCGAAACTGATCCCGGCGGCCGAAATTGCCAAGCAAGGCCCACGCGTCAGCGAAACCGAAGGCGTGCAGCCGAACAAAGGCGCGCCGTATGGCGTGATCCTCGAAGCACTGCTGTCGCCTTTGGGCCTGCCGTGCCAGGCGCCAGCGTGGGGTTATGTGGCGGCGGTCGATCTGACCAACCACCAGACCATCTGGATGCACAAGAACGGCACCGTGCGCGACAGCTCGCCGGTTCCGATCCCGCTGACCATGGGCGTGCCTAGCCTGGGCGGTACGTTCACCACCGCCGGTGGCGTCGCGTTCCTCAGCGGCACCCTCGACCAGTACCTGCGTGCCTATGACGTGAAAAACGGCAAGCAACTGTGGGAAGGCCGCCTGCCTGCAGGCGCGCAGACCACACCGATGACTTACACCGGCAAGGACGGCAAGCAGTACGTGCTGGTCATGGCCGGCGGTCACGGCTCGCTGGGCACCAAACAGGGTGACTATGTGATGGCGTTCAAACTGCCGGATTAAGCTGAACCGGCGGTAAAACAAAGGCGGCTACCTGATGGGTAGCCGCCTTTTTTATGCCCTGCTGGAAACCATTTTGACCGAGCACGGCTTCAACACTCAGGTCGTCTGCCCAACCGCCATCGCAGGCAAGCCAGCTCCCACAGGAATGCCTGGAGATCACGATTTACAACACCATCCGCTCGCGCCGCATCCACATTTCAAATGCCATGGCATTCAACGGCCGACTGATCAAGTACCCCTGCGCCGTGTCGCACCTCCACTGCCTGAGCAACTTCAGGCTGGGCTCAAACTCCACGCCCTCCGCCACCACCTTGAGTCCCAGGTTGTGGCTCATTTCAATGGTCGAACGCACGATCACACCGTCGCCACTGGCGCTGTCGAGGTTGCGGATAAACGACTGGTCGATCTTCAATTCCTGCACCGGCAAACGCTGCAATTGGGCCAGCGATGAATAGCCTGTGCCGAAGTCATCCACCGACAGGCTGATGCCGCAGCCACGCAGTTGTTCCAGCACACTGAGGGCCTGTTGCGGGTTATGCATGATCGCGCTTTCGGTGATCTCGAAAATCAGTTGGTCGGCCGAGACCTTGTACTGCATCAACAAGGCGGTGACGCGTATGGCCAAGTCATCATCAGCCAAATCATCCACCGAGATATTGACCGAGAGTTGCAGGTGCAAACCCCGTTGCGCCCACTCGGCCATTTGGCGGATGGCTTCCTCGATTGCCCACAAGGTCAGGCTGCCCATGCTGCCGGTGCGCTCGGCCAATGGAATGAATTCGGTGGGCGACACCTGCCCAAGGGTCGGATGCTGCCAGCGCAGCAAGGCTTCTGCCTGACGCACATGGCCGTGCCTGAGGTCGAGCTTGGGCTGGTAACACAGGAACAATTCGCCCTCGACCACCGCCCGGCGCAGGTCGCGGATCAGGGTGATCTGGCGCTGGTGTGCAAGGTCGCGGTCTTGCTGGTAGATCTGCAAATGCCCCGGCAGGCTCGCCGCATCATGCCGGGCAATGGCCGCGCGGCTGATCAACTCTTCGACCTGTTGGCCGTCGGTGGGGTACGCGGCGATGCCGATGCTGACTTCATGGCGCACTTCGTCATTGCCGATACGCTGGGGTTCGGTAAGCAGCCCGTAAAGGCGATCGGCGCGGGCCACGGCGCGGTCGATCTCGGTGTTTTCCAGCAACAGCAGGAACTCACTGCCAGCGATGCGCGCCGCGGTGTCGCTGGCCAACAGGCTCATGGACAAACACCGGCTGGCTTCACGCAGCATTTCTTCGACGCCCTGAGGGCCAAACCCTTCGTTGATCACCCGGTAGTTTTCGATCCCCACGTACAGCAACACCACTGGCCGCCGCGCACTGATCGCACTGCCCAGGCGCTCCATGGCCAAGGCGCGGTTGGGTAAGCCGGTGAGCGGATCATGCAAGGCGTTATGCGCCAGTTGCCGCTCGCGCACGGCGATGCCGCTTTGCATGGCGTTGAAGGCACGGGCCAGCAAGCCGAATTCGTCATGACTGCGCACCCGCACTGGCGTGCGGTAGTCACCGGCGCCAATGCGTTCAGCGGCCTCCACCAAGGCAGTGAGCGGGCGCGACACACGGCGCGCCAGCAACAACGCCGCCGCCAATGACACCAGCAGCACCGCCAGGGCAATCCCGAGGAACTGCCGGTCCAGCGGCGCAAAGGATTCCAGCGCATGGTCCAGCGGGCTTTGCAGCAACACGCGTACTTGATCGCCATCGCCGGTATTGGCCAGCGGCAGCACCTGGCTCAGTGCACGTTGCCCGTGAAACACATTGATCTGCGCCTCAGGGTTGGGAGGGCTTTCGCGCATCAGGCTGATGACGGTGTCTTGATAGGCTTCAGGCTGGGTGCTGAACAACTGGCCGACAAGGCCGTCCTGCTCACCAAGGAACGACACTTCAAGGTTGCTCATGGAGCGCAATTCATTGGCGAACAACTTGTCCATGGGGAAACCCATGACCACGCGGGCAATGGGCTCCGGGTCGAGTACTTCATCCTGCACCAGCAAATACGGCTGCCCGTCCATGGCGACGATGAACATTTGCTGGCCACTGCGCCGCGCATGGCGCAAGGCCTGCTCATAAGGAAACACCGCGCCCTGTACCAACACCGGCAAGGTGCTGATCATCACCTTGCCATCCAGGTCGAGGACAAACACCTCGGTGGAGTGGATACCGGTGCCATGCCGGCGCAGCGCAGTCAGGATCGAATCAGCCTTGGCGTCGATCACTGCGTGTTTGAAAGGGCCGTCCGCCGTCAGCCAGTCCAGGCCGTATTGCAGGCGACGCCCGCGCAGGTCCAACAGGCGCTCAAAGACCTGGATGCCGGTACTGAGCTGAACCTGGGCCTGGTTCTCCACGGCACGAGTGGTAGCAGCCTTGACTGCAAAGTAAGTGGCCGCCACCACCACCAGCAACAACAGCGCCAGCACCCCGGCGATACGGGTCTGGAACGTGTGGCGCCACTGCATGGCCGAACCCTGCGGCCGCGTTCGCCTCTCTGTGCCACTGGGTTCCTTGGTCATACGCATCCCTGACGAAGCTGATCTGGCGTCAAAAAAACATCCATTTAAACTGAATATTTGGTTTTAGCAGATTAGCTGGGACTTGGGATAAGTACACCCAATTGGAGCGGGGACTTGAATGTCATTTTATTGGCGGTAAAGGCGTGCGTAGCGTCCGGGGCGGCACTCCCACGCGGAGCGTGGGAAATATCCGGCTTAAACGCTGCGCGCGCGCATAAAGTCCCCCCAACGGCGCACCAAGTAGTTGTGCTCATCCATCACCGAGTTCCACACCGCGATATGCCCCATGCGTTGCTCGTAGGAACCGCCATCGCGCACGTCACCGATGTCGATCAACGGCAACCCATCGCTGCCCGGCAACTCCTCGCGGGCAGGAAGGCCCGCGTACCAGTAATCCCACTCGGCGCTGCTCAAATGGTCGCGGGTGCGCGCCGGGTTGCCGATGTAGTAACCCTGGCGCGCCATCACCGCGCCCGGCCAGCCGGACAACCACCAATTGAGATAGGCATACGCCGCATCCAACACCGGGCCTTGGGCATGGCGTGACAACGACAAGCCGCCAAACCAGGCGCGATAGCCTTCACGCGGCACCGCCAACCGGTACTTCACCCCCGCACGGTGCAGGCGCATCAAGGTCGGCGACCACAGGCTCTGGATATCGATGCTTGGGCTGAGCATCAACTGCGCGGCTTCTTCATCATCGGACCAGAACGCGGCGAAGTGCCCTTCCTTCTGCTTGCGCACCAGGATGTCGGCCAGCACATCGATCTCTTCGATGCTCATATTGCCGATGTCCTTGAACTGCGCCAGCCCCGCGCCTTGCACGGCCAGCGCGGCATCCAGCGCGCCAATCGCCGCGTCACTTTGCAACGCGGTACGCGCGCGCCAGGCCGGGTCGAGCAGCCAGCCCCAGCTTTCATTGCCGTGGCTGAAGCCATCGGGCAAACGCTCGGGGCGGTAGGCAAAACTATCGGCGTTGTGGGTCAGCGGCAGCATGCTGATGCGCTCGGTCACCGTGCTGCCGAGGCTGCCGTCGTGCTGCACGAACAGGCGCTCACTGGGCACGCTGCCGCTGCCCAGGCGGTCGCTGGCCGACAGCCGGCCGCGCTTGGGCAGGTCATTGATCTCATGCCACAACGCAATACGCCGTGTGTCGATGGGCTGGATCGCCCGCGCCGGCCATACGAAGTCGACGTTGTGAAACCACTGGTCGTACAGGTCGTAACTCTCGGGTTGCATCACCGCAATGCGCTGGGCCTGCTCCACATCGTGTACCTGGTACACCAGGCGAATGCCCAGCTCTTGCTCGGCGCGCACGCGCAGGCATTCCAGCAAGGTCACGGAAGTACCGAGGACACGCAATGTGATCATGCCGCGAACCGCCGTGAGAACACGTCAAAGGAGCGCTGCAACAGCGCCGGGTCGAGACCGCGCAGGATAAACACCAGGCGTGACTGTCGGTCGGTGCCTGGCCATGCAGGCAAATGCACCGGAGCATGCAGGCAATGCTGCACGCCATGGATAACGATGGGGGCCGAGCTTGCGTTCACGTTAAGCAGTCCTTTGACGCGAAGGATTCGTTCGCCGTGGCATCTTAACAGCATCGACAACCACACCCCGAAGCCCACCCAATCCAGCGGCTGCTCAAAGGTCAGGCAGCAGACTTGGGCCGCGCCGTGGCTCGCCGTGGTGGTGTGGTGCAGTTGCCAGCGGCTGACTTCAACCGAAGGCTCGGCGCTGCGCAACCCCTCACCGAGCAACAGTTGGTCGCCGCTGTGAACCGCATGGGTATCGAGGATTGGCGTGCCGGCATTCAATGCCCGCAAGTGTGCCCGTAGCGCGGTGCAATCGCCGGCCAGGTCGGTTTTGCTCAGCAGCAAACGATCCGCCGCCGCCACCTGGGCCAGCCATTCCGGGTGCAGGCGCTCTTGCAATTGGGCGTGGCTGGCATCCACCAAGGTGATCACCAGGCCAATATGAAAACGCCCACGCAGTTGCACATCGTTATTCAGGGTGGCGAGGATCGGTGCCGGGTCGGCCAGGCCGGTGGTTTCCAGGATCACGCGCTTGAACGCCGGGATCTCACCGCGCTCACGGCGTTGCAACAGGCCGAGCAGCGCGTCTTTCAACTCGCCGCGAATCGAGCAGCACACGCAGCCGCTGGGCAGCAACACGGTGTCTGGCGCGACCTCTTCCACCAACAGATGGTCGATGCCGATATCACCGAATTCATTGATCAAGAGGGCCGTATCACCGAGGCTTTCGCCTTGCAGCAAACGCTTGAGCAAGGTGGTTTTACCGCTGCCGAGAAAGCCGGTGATGACATTAAGGGCGATGCTCATGACGACTCCAGATGATCGAGCACACGCGGGTCCAGCGGGTCCAGCGGGCGCCCGAGCATGGTCTCCGCCGCCTGCCACAGTTGATCCAGGCCACTGGCCAATGCCTGTTTGCCGGTCGCGCCCAACAACAGGTAGGACGCGCCCTGGAAGTCTTCGACCTTGAGTCGGAACACCGCCAGCACTTGATTGATCGCCGCAATGCGGCGCAGACGCTCACGGCGCCTGGGCAGTTCATCGCCCAAGGGGTCGCTCCAGTGCAAGTCTTCGCCGAGCAAGCCGCAGAGTCCGCACATGCCTACACCTCACTCATGGCATGACATCGCCGGAATTCGGGCCGAGTGTCTGGCCGACAAACAGGTTGCCTCCCGGCTCGCTGGCAAGCAGTACAGCGGTCGGCGCCACTTCATCGGCCAGGCCAAAGCGGCCCAGGGGCAACTCGGCGGCTTTGGCGCGTTTCCAGTCTTCGCTGATGCCGCCCACCAACGGCGTCTCGATCGGGCCGGGTGCAATGGCATTGACCAGCACGTTGTCCTTGGCCACTTCCAGCGCCAGGGATTTGGTGAAGCCGATCACCCCAGCCTTGGCCGCGGCGTAGTGGGTCAACTCGGCGCCGCCCTTGATACCCAGTTGCGAGGCCACATTAATGATGCGGCCCCAACGCTGCGCCAGCATGTGCGGCAAGGCGCGCTGACTGGCGACAAATACACTGGTGAGGTCGACGCGCAGCATGTCGTTCCACATCTCGATGGAAAGGTCGACGCAGCGTGCCTGGGTGAGCATGCCGGCATTGTTGACCAGAATATCGATGCCGCCGAAGTGCTCGACGCAGCGGTCGACACTGGCCTGGGCGCCTTCAACGCTGCCGACATCGGCCAGGCACTCGACCACCTCGGCGCCGAGGTTGCGGCAGGTGATCGCGGTTTCGGCGAGGCTGACGGCGTTGCGGTCGGCCAGCAGCAGGCGTGCGCCTTCAGCGGCGTAGGCACGGGCGATGGCGGCACCGATGCCGCTGCCGGCGCCGGTGATTACGGCACGACGGTTAACGAGTTGGGACATACAAGTCTCCTTGGACAAACACAGTTCCAATGTGGGAGCGGGCTTGCTCGCGAATACGGTGGGTCAGTAACACATGCATTGACTGACACGGCGCATTCGCGAGCAAGCCCGCTCCCACATTTGGATTGGATGCATTCAGTCGGGCCAGCGCACGGTTAAACCACCGTCGATGACGATGCTTTGGCCAGTCAAATAGCTCGACGCCTCACTGGTCAAAAACTGCACCAGCGACGCCACCTCATCCGCCCGCCCTACCCGGCCCAACGGAATTACCCGGGCGGCCTTGGCCAAGCCTTCCGGCCCCAAAGAATTCTTCGCATCCAACGACTGCGGCGTCTCGATCAACCCCGGAATCACCGCATTGCAACGAATCCCCAACGCCGCCAACTCCACCGCCAGCGAACGGCACAACCCCGGCACGCCGGCTTTTGCCGCCGCGTAATGGCTGTGTTCCTGCCAGCCATACACACCGCCGGCAATCGATGAAATCGCCACCAGCGCGCCGCCCTCTTTCATGTGCCGGCTTGCAGCGCGGAAGGTGCGCATCACCCCTGTGAGGTCGATATTGAGCATCTCGTCCCACAGCTCATCGGTCATCTCCAGCAACGGCGCGCGGCGCAGTAAACCGGCGTTGGCCACGGCATAATCGAGGCGGCCGAAGTGCTGCACGGCGGCCTCGGCCAGGGCGTTTACCGAGGCGCTATTGCCCACGTCCAGCGGCAACATCAGGCATTCGCCGCCGGCTTCTTTCACCAGGGCCACGGTGGTATGCGGGTCATGGGGATCGGCCGGGAAATACCCGCCGACCACCGCCACGCCGCTGCGCGCATACGCCACGGCGAGGGCTTGGCCGATGCCGCTGGCGGCACCGGTAATCAAGGCAACTTTACGGCTCATCTAACACTCCTTACTGAACGGTTTCCGGACGCACATGGCGTGCGGCAAACATCAGCGCACCGGACAAGAAGCACGGCAGCGCGCCGAACCACAGCGCGGCGGTCTGCCAGTCACTGCCGGCGGACAACACCTGGGTGGCGCCAAACCCTGCGACCACTGCACCAATCGGCCCCATGGCATGGATGATCGCGCCGCCGGTGGCGCGGATGCTGGTGGGGAAACTCTCGCTGATAAAGAACAACGCCGCCGAGTAAGGCCCGATCAGGAAGAACAGGCCCAGGCTGTAAAGCCCGACCACCATCGGCATGTTGCTTGGGCCAAACAGCATCCCGGCAAATGCCAGGCCACCGAGCATCCAGCCCAGGCCGATCACGTTGCGGCGGCCGATCTTGTCGCCCATCCAGCCGTGGGTAAGGTAGCCGCAGTAACCCACCAGGTTCGACAGCACGAGGATGATCAGCGAATTCTCGAACGAAATATGGTGCACGCTGACGATCACCGAGGTACCGAGCACGCTGAACACCTGGATGGCCGCCCAGTTGAGCAACAGCGCGGCGCCGATCACCAGCGTGGCGCGCCGGGCCGGGCCACGGAAGGCGGCTTTAAGGCCAGCCTTGCTGTGTTCGTCGTAGTCGACGCCGTAAGTCACAGCGACGTTTTGCGCTTCTTTTACCGCGCCGCTTTTACGCAGTTCGCTGATGCGCTGATGGATCTGGAACTGCGGGCTCTCCTTGAGCTTGCGCGCCATGATCGCGATCACGATGGCCGGGATCGCTGCAAAAATGAAACACCCCTGCCAGCCGATAATCGGCAGCAACAGCGCGGTCAACCCGGCAGCGATCAACGCGCCCACTGGCCAGCCGCCCTGCACCAGGCTGTAGATAAACCCGCGGCGCTTGGTCAGTCGTGGGTCTTCCGAGGCGCCATACAGCTCGCTCAGGTACGTGGCGTTGACGGTTTCCTCGGCATAGCCCAGGCCGCCCAGCGAACGAATCAGAATCAGCGGCGACTTGCCCCACGCACCGCCAATCGCGGTAAGTGCCGAGCACAGCGCGGAACCTGCCACGGTAAAAATAATGCCTTTGCGCCGGCCCAACTTGTCCACTACCGGGCCAATCGCAAAGGCGACCACCGCTGTGCCCACCGCCACCCATGTTGCGATTTCAGCTTGCTCCACTTCACCCCAGCCAAAATGCCGGCCGATCTCCGGCAGCAAGGTGCCGAAGAGGATGAAGTCATACACCGCAAACACCCAGGCGAAAAACGCGATCCAGGTGGCAAAGCGCACCTCTTGCGACGTCAGTTGCCGGGGTTTCCAGCCAGTCAGGTCAAGCTTGTTGTAGATGGACATAAATCGCGCCTCGCAGGGTTGGGGCAAATGCCGACTAGCCAAGGTGGAACCTGAACCACAGGTAACGGATGACTCAGATCAGGTACGCGGTTGGCGGCGGATAAAGTCGTCGGCGATTTCGTCGAAGGTGACAAAGCGCACGCCGGCATGGCTCTGGATGTGTTCGATCAGGCGCTCGAGCATCAACAGCACTTGCGGGCGGCCGGACACGTCGGGGTGGATGGTCATGGTGAACACCGCGTGTTCGTGTTCGCGGTAAACCCAGTCGAACTGGTCGCGCCACATCTCTTCCAGGTGGCGCGGGTTGACGAAGCCGTGGCTGTTGGGGGCTTTTTTGATGAACATCATCGGCGGCAGGTCGTCGAGGTACCAGTTGGCCGGGATTTCCACCAGGTCGGTTTCTTCGCCGCGCACCAAAGGTTTCATCCAGGTATCCGGGTGCTGGCTGTAATCGATCTTGGTCCAGCTGTCGCCCTTGCGCACGTAGTACGGATGGAAGTCGTTGTGCATCAGGCTGTGGTCGTACTTGATGCCTTTTTTCAGCAGCAACTCGTTAGTGACCTTGCTGAATTCCCACCAGGGTGCGACATAACCGGTCGGGCGCTTGCCGGTGACCTGGGTGATCAGCTCGATCGACTTATCGAGGACGATTTCTTCCTGCTCGGCGGTCATCGCGATCGGGTTTTCGTGGCTGTAGCCGTGCACGCCGATTTCGTGGCCGGCGTCGGCCACCGCTTTCATCTGCTCGGGGAAGGTTTCCATTGAGTGACCGGGAATAAACCAGGTGGTGCGCAGGCCGTAGCGTTCGAACAGTTTGAGCAGGCGCGGCGCGCCAATTTCACCTGCGAACAAGCCGCGAGAGATGTCGTCCGGCGAGTCTTCACCGCCGTAGGAGCCGAGCCAGCCGGCGACGGCGTCTACGTCGACGCCAAATGCACAGAGAATGTCTTTAGCCATGGTATGTCTCCTTAAAAATTCAGGGTGGTTTCGACCGACAGTGCGGCCCTGAGCAGACGTGCGTCTTCGCCGCTTGGGGCGCTGAGCAGCAGGCCGGTGGGTAAACCCAGGGCATCACGGCCGCTGGGCAGGCTGACGCCAGGCATGTCGAGCAAACTGCCGGGCATGGTCAGGCGCAGGGTGGCGAGGTTGGTTTTGACGAACAGCTCGTCATCGGCTTGCAGCGGTGCAAGGGCCGGGGCGACATGGGCGACGGTCGGGGTAATGAGAACGGCACCGTCGAGTTCATCGACCAGTTGGAGTTGCAAGCGGCGACGCGCGTCGATCAGGTGCAGTAATTGGCTGGCAGGCAATTCACGCGCGGCCTCCAGGCGGCGACGTACACGCGGGTCGAGTTGCTCGGCATCGCTGCTGTCCAACAGGCCTTCGTGCAGGGCGAAGGCTTCGAATGAGCCGAGCCAGCCGTCCTGCTTGATCAGGTTGAGGGTGGCCTGGAAGGTGGCTGACGCGCGCACCTCGATCAGCGCACCGGCAGCCTTGAGCTGGTCCACGGCGCGCAGCAGGTTATTGCGCACGGCGGGCTCGATGTCTTCCAACGTGCCCTGCTCAAGGACGAAGTGCTGGCCCTTGAGGCTACGGGCGACGTGCTGTTGCGTGCGGCCGTTGAGCAGGTCGTCGATGGCCAGCGCATCGCGCACGCTGCGGGTCAGCGGGCCGAGGCTGTCGAGGGTGTGCGCCAGCGGGAATACGCCGTCGCGGCTGTAGCGCCGACAGCTGCTGCGGTAGCCCACCACACCATTGAGCGCCGCGGGGATGCGGATCGAGCCGGCGGTGTCGGTGCCCATGGCGATGGGCACGATCCCCGCCGCCACAGCGACCGCCGAGCCCGACGACGAGCCGCCGGGAATGCGCGGTTGATCGCTGCCATTGGGGTTATGGGGCGTGCCGAAATGCGGGTTCAGGCCCAGGCCGGAATACGCCAGTTCACTGAGATTGGTCTTGCCCAGGCTGACCATTCCGGCGCGGCACAACAGCCCGACACTGGGCGCATCGACCAAGGCCGGCGCAGCCTTGCGGCGATAGGCGGCGCCTGCGGTGGTGATGCTGCCGGCCACGTCGAACAAATCTTTCCAGGCCAGTGGCACGCCATCGAATGCGCTCAAAGGCTGCCCGGCACGCCAGCGCGCGGCGGCAGCCTCGGCCTCACGGCGTGCGCGCTCGGCGGTCAGGGAGATAAAGACACTGGGCGCCATGCTCGCGTGGACGAGTGCCTGCTCCAGTGCCTGCACCGGGTCGTTGCGACCGCTGGCGAACGCTTGGGCCATTGAGGTGGCGTCTGACATCAAGATGACCCTCACAAAACGTACATATTAATAAAATGTACGTTTTACAAAGGCAGATTTCGTGCCAGTCTCTTTGGACGTGTTGTGGTGTTCCTAAGCCATAACGTCAACACCAGCGGGATAGATGGTTTTTCAGGCTGCAAAAAATATCGGCGCACGTGCTGAGCCTGACTCGAATTGAAATAATGTATCTTTTATTAATAAATACATTTTGGTGCAAAAAGTAACGTTTCTCTCTTGGCGGCCCCAAAAAAGTGCCACCGCTGTAGCGCAGAGTGACAGGTGCATCTATGAGAGAATCCCCGACCAATTTCCTACACGCCCAAGAGAACACGATGAAAGCAGTGTCCGCCTCGGCCTCCCGTTACGCGATGATTCACCAACTGTTGCGTGATGCGATCGTTAACGGCACTGCGCGCCACGGGCTGGTGTTGCTGGAAGCGCCGCTGGCCGAGCTGTTCGGCACCAGCCGCGTTCCAGTCCGCAAGGCTTTGGACCTGCTGCATGACGAGGGCTTGATCTGCCGCTTCAATGGCCGAGGTTACTTGATCAACCCCAAAGGCCTGGTCATGGAGCCGCTGCGCTTGCCCCTGAGCCATGCGCACCTGGGCCTTGATGGCGAAGCTGAGTTGGTGGATACGCGGCCGCTGGGCGAACGGATCGTCGAGGAAATCGGCGCGGCGCTGTCCACGTGTATCGCTTTTGGCCACTACCGCCTGGACGAGCAAGCCGCCGCTGACCACTACAGCGTCAGCCGCGCGGTGGTGCGTGAAGCGCTGATGCGCCTGCGCGACCGTGGCCTGGTGGAAAAAGAACCCTACTCCCAGTGGCTGGCCGGGCCGTTGACCGCGCGGGAAGTCACCGAAGACTACGAACTACGCGCCTGCCTGGAACCCGAAGCGCTGCGCCAGAGTGCGCCGAACCTGGACCGCGAGATGCTCGAAGCGATGTTGCAGCGCGTGCTGGATGCCCAGCAAAGCCCACACTGCAGCCTGGAAACCATCGAACAGATCGAAGAGGACTTGCACCAACGCTGCCTGGCCGGCCTGCAAAACCGCAAGATCGCCGCGCTGATCCGCCAGGGCCAAAGCCCGATGATCATCAGTCGTATTTTTTACCGTTTACTGGGAATCGGCGCAGATCCCGCCATGCTCGCCGAACATCGCTTGATTCTGGAGTTGTTGCTGCATGGGGCATTTGATGCGGCGGCGCTGAATTTGCGCGAGCATTTGCAGCGGGCGCGGCAGCGGATGTTGCAGCGCCTGAAGGTGCTGTCGGTGTTACCGGAGCAGCCGCTGCCGGCCTACCTGCACAAAATCAGCTGACTTCACCCGATCTGAAATGTGGGAGCTGGCTTGCCTGCGATGGCGGTGTATCAGTCACCCGATGTATCAACTGGCACACCGCTATCGCAGGCAAGCCAGCTCCCACATGGACTCAGCGTCGTTTTAGAAATTTCATGCAATATGTTGCTATCTCACGCCCACCATTGAAACCACCGCTACCCCGCCCCATCTAACCTGCATACTTCCTTATGCAGGTGCCCCATGAGCGACCAGCAAGAATTCCCGGACATCGACCTGAACGATTACGCCGACCCCGAAAACGCTGAGCACGAAACCTCGTCCAACACCGGCCTGGCCCTGCCTGGGCAAAACCTGCCGGACAAGGTCTATATCATCCCGATCCACAACCGGCCGTTCTTCCCGGCGCAGGTATTGCCGGTCATCGTCAACGAAGATCCGTGGGCCGAAACCCTGGAGCTGGTGAGCAAATCCGACCACCACTCGCTTGCACTGTTTTTCATGGACACACCACCCGAAGACCCGCGCCACTTCGACACCTCCAGCCTGCCGCTGTACGGCACGCTGGTGAAGGTGCACCACGCCAGCCGCGAGAACGGCAAGCTGCAGTTCGTCGCCCAGGGCCTGACCCGCGTGCGCATCAAGACCTGGCTCAAGCACCATCGCCCGCCATACCTGGTGGAAGTCGAATACCCGCACCAGCCCACCCAGCCGACCGACGAGGTCAAGGCCTACGGCATGGCGTTGATCAACGCGATCAAGGAACTGCTGCCGCTCAACCCACTGTACAGCGAAGAGTTGAAGAACTACCTCAACCGCTTCAGCCCCAACGACCCGTCGCCGCTCACCGACTTCGCCGCCGCGTTGACCTCGGCAACCGGTAACGAGTTGCAGGAAGTGCTGGACTGCGTCCCCATGCTCAAGCGCATGGAAAAAGTATTGCCAATGCTGCGCAAGGAAGTTGAAGTCGCGCGCCTGCAGAAGGAAATCTCCGCCGAGGTAAACCGCAAGATCGGTGAGCATCAGCGCGAGTTCTTCCTCAAGGAACAACTCAAGGTCATCCAGCAAGAGCTGGGCTTGACCAAGGATGACCGCAGCGCTGACGTCGAACAGTTCGAGCAACGCCTGGTGGGCAAAGTGCTGCCGGCCCAGGCGCAAAAACGCATCGGCGAAGAGATGAACAAGCTGTCGATCCTGGAAACCGGTTCGCCGGAATACGCGGTCACACGCAACTACCTGGACTGGGCCACTTCCGTGCCGTGGGGCGTATATGGCGAGGACAAGCTCGACCTGAAACACGCGCGCAAAGTGCTGGATAAGCACCATGCGGGCCTGGACGACATCAAAAGTCGCATCCTCGAATTCCTCGCGGTCGGTGCTTACAAAGGCGAAGTCGCCGGTTCCATCGTGCTGCTGGTCGGCCCGCCGGGCGTGGGCAAGACCAGTGTGGGTAAATCCATCGCCGAATCCCTGGGCAGGCCGTTCTATCGGTTCAGCGTTGGCGGCATGCGCGATGAGGCCGAGATCAAGGGCCATCGCCGCACCTACATCGGCGCCCTGCCGGGCAAGCTGGTGCAGGCGCTTAAAGATGTGGAAGTGATGAACCCGGTGATCATGCTCGACGAGATCGACAAGATGGGCCAGAGCTTCCAGGGCGACCCGGCGTCTGCGCTGCTGGAAACCCTCGACCCTGAGCAGAACGTCGAATTCCTCGATCACTACCTGGACCTGCGCCTGGACCTGTCCAAAGTGCTGTTCGTGTGTACCGCCAACACCCTGGACTCGATCCCCGGCCCGTTGCTGGACCGTATGGAAGTGATTCGCCTGTCGGGCTATATCACCGAAGAAAAAGTCGCCATCGCCAAGCGTCACCTGTGGCCCAAGCAGCTGGAAAAAGCCGGCGTGGCGAAAACCAGCCTGAGCATCAGCGACGGCGCCCTGCGTGCGTTGATCGACGGTTATGCGCGGGAAGCCGGGGTGCGCCAGTTGGAGAAACAGCTGGGCAAACTGGTGCGCAAGGCGGTGGTCAAGCTGCTGGATGAGCCAGACTCGGTGATCAAGATCGGCAACAAGGACCTGGAAAGCTCATTGGGCATGCCGGTGTTCCGCAACGAGCAAGTGCTGTCGGGCACTGGTGTGATAACTGGCCTGGCCTGGACCAGCATGGGCGGCGCGACCTTGCCGATTGAGGCGACGCGCATCCACACGCTCAATCGCGGCTTCAAACTCACCGGGCAGTTGGGTGAAGTGATGAAAGAGTCCGCCGAGATCGCCTACAGCTACATCAGCTCGAACCTGAAGTCGTTTGGCGGCGATCCGAAGTTCTTCGATGAAGCCTTCGTACACCTGCACGTGCCGGAAGGCGCCACACCCAAAGACGGCCCGAGCGCAGGTGTCACCATGGCCAGTGCGCTGCTGTCGCTGGCACGCAACCAGCCGCCGAAAAAAGGCGTGGCCATGACCGGCGAGCTGACCTTGACCGGGCATGTGCTGCCGATTGGCGGCGTGCGCGAGAAGGTGATTGCGGCGCGCCGCCAGAAGATTCACGAGCTGATCTTGCCGGAGCCGAATCGCGGGAGCTTTGAGGAGTTGCCGGAGTACCTGAAGGAAGGCATGACGGTACACTTTGCCAAGCGCTTTGCGGATGTGGCGAAGGTGCTCTTCTAAATTTCACTCCAACCCTGTGGCAAGGGAGCTTGCTCCCTCGCCACAAAGGTTTCTGTCACTGTCTGCTTGTCACACCTTGTCTCATCTTCGGTTATGCTCGCCCTTCGTCGCCACACAACGGAGCCTCCATGACCGCTGCCCGCCTGCTTCTCCCCTTGAGCCTTGCCCTGCTGGCCGGATGCGCCAGTGCCCCCAAGCAAAACGTCACAGTGGACAACCAGAGCGCCTGCCCGCTGCAGCTTAAAACCGGACAAAACCTGATCCTCACCCTGCCGAGCAACCCCACCACCGGCTACCGCTGGGCCATCCAGGATTCCGCCGGCGGTGTGCTGCGCGCCTTGAGCCCAGAGGTCTACAGCAGCGCGGAATCCGGTGTGATCGGCGGCGGTGGCCACTCCACCTGGCGCTTCCAGGCCTTCGCGGCCGGCCAGGGCCGTTTGCGCCTGACATCCCAGCAACCCTGGGAGCCGGAAGCCGAACCGGCCGAAACCTTCGACTGCGCCATTACGGTGAACTGATATGCCATGGCTGATCCTTGCGCTGATGGGCGCCGGCACCTTTATCTACGGCCTGACCACCCACGCCACCTTGTTGTGCCTGCTGGTCAAACCACTGCCGGTGCTGGCACTGCTGGGCTGGCTGCATGATGCGCCGCCCACTGACTATCGACGCTGGATCAGCCTGGGGCTGATTTTTTCCCTGGTCGGTGATGTGCTGCTCGCTTGGCCGGGCGACCTGTTTATCTTTGGCCTCGGCGCGTTCCTGTTTGCGCACCTGGCGTATCTGAAAGCCTATTTCAGCGATTGCCGCCGCCTGGCGGTGTTGCCATTGGTATTGGCGCTGGGTGTGGGGGCAATCCTGCTGAGTATTTTGATTTCCCACGGCCTCGGCGACTTGCTGATTCCAGTGGTGGTTTACGCCCTGGTGATCAGTGCCATGCTTTGGCGTGCGCTCGCACGGCTGGGCAGTGAAGTGCCCAAACGCTCGGCATGGCTTGCGGCAGCGGGGGCGGTGTCGTTTGTGTTTTCCGACACGCTGATCGGCATCAACCGGTTTGTGTTGGCCTTCGATGCGGCACCGTATTTGCTGATCACCACCTATTGGCTGGGTCAGTGGGGTATTACCGCTTCGGCTTTCCATCAGACAACCCGCGCACATGAGGGCCAACTTGGCTAAAATGCCGGCCTTTCCCCCCTCGTCGCCGGAACAACCGTGAGCAAAGAACCCGATCGCCTATTCGCCCAGCCCCTGCCCCAGGTGCCGGACTTCGCCTTTAACGAGGACGTGGTGCGGGTGTTCCCGGACATGATCAAGCGCTCGGTGCCGGGTTACCCGACCATCGTCGAGAACCTCGGCGTGCTTGCGGCGCAATTTGCCCAGCCGGGCAGCGTGCTTTACGACCTCGGTTCGTCCCTAGGCGCTGTGACCCAAGCTTTGCGTCGCCACGTGCGCACCGACGGCTGCCGGGTGATTGCAGTGGATAACTCCGCCGCCATGGTCGAGCGCTGCCGCGAATACCTCAACGGTCAGGACTCGATGTTCCAGGAGTTGCTGCCGGTTGAGGTGATTGAGGGCGACATTCTCGCGCTGCAATTTAAGCCTGCTTCGGTGGTGGCGTTGAACTTCACCCTGCAATTTATCGCGCCTGACCAACGCCTGGCGTTACTCGGGCGTATCCGCCAGTCGCTGCTGCCAGGCGGGGCGCTGATCCTTTCGGAAAAGCTGCGTTTCAACGATCCCGAAGAACACGCGCTGCTCACCGACCTGCATATCGCGTTCAAACGCGCCAACGGCTACAGCGAACTGGAAATTGCCCAGAAGCGCAGCGCCATCGAAAACGTCATGAAACCCGACAGCCTCGAAGAACACCGCGAACGCCTGCTGGCGGCCGGGTTCTCGAAAGTCGTGCCGTGGTTCCAGTGTCTTAACTTTGCCTCGTTGATTGCCTTGCCATGATTGATTTGTCCCCCCTCGCCCGCCACTTGGTCGGTACTCCTCTGGCCGTATGGGCCCAGGGCCTGCAAGCGCAGCTCGACAGCAAAATGGAAAAGGGCCATGGCGACCTGGAGCGCTGGCAAAGTGCGCTGGACGCACTGCCGCAGATCCAGCCCAGCGAAGTCGATTTGCTCAATGGCCTGACGCTTGATACCGATTGCGACGACGCCACCCGCGCACAAATGCACACCGCCCTGATGGGCCTGAGCCCGTGGCGCAAAGGCCCGTTCAACCTGTTCGGCGTGCACGTGGACACCGAATGGCGTTCGGACTGGAAATGGTCGCGGGTGGCGCCGCACCTGGATTTGAAGGGCAAGCGCATCCTCGATGTGGGCTGCGGCAACGGGTATTACATGTGGCGCATGCTCGGCGCGGGCGCCGACAGCGTGATTGGCGTAGACCCGAACTGGCTGTTTTTCTGCCAGTTCCAGGCGGTGCAGCGCTACTTGTCTGCGCCAAAGGCCTGGCACTTGCCGTTCCCGTTTGAGGACCTGCCGTCGAACCTGGAAGGCTTCGATACGGTGTTTTCCATGGGCGTGTTCTATCACCGTCGCTCGCCGATCGAGCACCTGCTGGCACTCAAGGACACACTGGTCAAAGGTGGCGAGTTGGTGCTGGAAACCCTGGTAGTGGACGGCGATCAGCAGCAAGTGCTGGTGCCGGAAGACCGCTACGCACAGATGCGCAACGTGTGGTTCCTGCCGTCGGTGCCGGCACTGATGCTGTGGCTGCGCCGCGCGGGTTTCAGTGAGGTGCGTTGTGTGGATGTGAGCGTGACCACGGTTGAAGAACAACGCGGCACCGAGTGGATGAAGTATCAGTCGCTGAGTGATTTCCTGGACCCGGATGATCACAGCAAGACCATCGAAGGGCTGCCGGCGCCGATGCGGGCGGTGATTATCGCCAAGAAATAAACACTGATGTCCCTGACTAAATGGGGATCAAAATGTGGGAGCTGGCTTGCCTGCGATGGCGGCCAGCCCGACAACTCATCAGTGACTGATGCACCGCTATCGCAGGCAAGCCAGCTCCCACATTGGCTCCTCGGTGTTCTTTAGAGTGTGGGCTTGGCTCTGCGGGCCTTGAAGAATTCACTCAGTACCGTGCCGCATTCCTCGGCCAACACCCCGCCTTCATACAGCACCCGATGGTTGAGAAAACCCTGGGTAAAAAACTGCCCCTGGCTTTGCACAATCCCGGCCTTGGGCTCCAGCGCGCCGTACACCACCCGCGCGATGCGCGAATGCACAATCAAACCAGCGCACATGCTGCACGGTTCCAGTGTCACGTACAGCGTGCTGCCCACCAGCCGGTAGTTGCTGATCGCCTGCGCAGCGGCGCGAATGGCGACCATCTCGGCATGGGCGCTGGGGTCGTTGCCGCTGATCGGGCAGTTAAAGCCACGGCCGATGATTTCACCGCCTTGCACCAGCACCGCGCCCACGGGCACTTCGCCAAGTGCCGCGCCCTGGGCGGCAAGGGCCAGGGCTTCGCGCATGAAGTGCTGGTCGCGGCTGCGGTCGATAATCGCTGCGGGGCGAATCTGGCGCATCACGCCACCTCGATGGCGGCCATCAGGCCGGTTTCCATATGGTCGATCACGTGGCAGTGAAACATCCACACGCCTGGGTTATCGGCCACCAACGCCACGCGCGCACGCTCGTTCTTGCCCAGCAGGTAGGTGTCGGTGAAATACGGAATCACCTTGTGGCGGTTCGAGGCGATCACCTTGAAGCTCATGCCGTGCAGGTGAATCGGGTGCTGGTACTGGGTCATGTTCTTCAATTCAAAAATATAGCTCTTGCCCTTCTCAAGCCTGGCAATCGGGCGGTCGGCGCAGGTCTTGTCGGTGATGTCCCAGGCCTTGCCGTTGATCTGCCACAGGCTCGGCGGTTTGCCGTCATCCACCGACACGCTGCCGACCCACTCGAAATTGAAGTTGAGTTTCTCGGCATTGGCCAGGTCCGGCTCGGCAATCGGGTTGGCGGGCAGTGCTGGCGGCCATTCGCTCGGCGCGTCGGTATTGGCGACTGAACGGAAAGTGCCGAGACGCACCGGGCCGTTACGGATCGACAGCTCTTGACCCGCCGGTGGCGCCTTGATCGCCAGGCAAATGCGCATGCCCGGGCCCAGCCAGTATTCCTTGCCCAACGGGCGCGGCTCGATGGGGTTGCCATCCAGTGCGTAGATCTGCGCTTCAACGTCGGGGATGTTGAGGCGGTACGTCAGGGTGTTGTCGAGGTTGAGCAAGCGCACGCGGGTGATCTGCCCGGCAGGCAGATCGATCACCGCCTGGGGCACGCCATTGATGGTCGACAGCCGCCCGGCCGTGCCACCACGCGCCGCTTCACGGGGCACGCTGAAGGCGACAAAGGCGCCCTCTTCGTCCACGTGCCAGCTTTTCAGGCTCAAGGTGCATTCGTGTTTGAAACCGGTGGGCTCGCGCTCTTCGACAATCAGCGGGCCGACCAGGCCACGGCCGAGTTCTTCGCTGCTGTTCACATGGGGGTGATACCAGTAGCTGCCGGCGTCGGGCACGCGGAATTTGTAGTCGAAATATTCACCGGGCAGTACCGGCAGTTGCGAGACGTAGGGCACGCCGTCCATTTCCAGCGGCAGGCGGATGCCGTGCCAGTGAATGGTGGTGGCGACCGGCAGGTGGTTGATAAAACGTACCCGCAGCCACTCGCCTTGGCGCACACGCAACTCGGTGCCTGGCGCCGAGGGGCCGAACGCCCAGGCTTCGGTCTTGTGGCCGGGCACCAGTTCCACGTCCAACGGTGCGGCAATCAGCTCGTAATCGTGGCCTGCGTTGGCCTCGGCGACTTTCCCCAGCCAGTAGCGATAGGCGCCACCGGCACCGACGCCCACGACGGCCAGGCCTGCCAGGCCACCCAGGATTTGTCGACGGGAAAAGGATCGGGACACAACAACCTCACGTATCTGCCGCAGGCCAGAGGCCCGCAAAGGGCAGATACGATACACCTGCATCGGCTAAACAGTAAGGCTTCGCATTGCCGCATGGCGAAAACGCCGATGAAGACTCTGAAGATTTCCTGTGGGAGCTGGCTTGTGTGGGAGCGGGCTTGCCCGCGATACAGGCGCCTCGGTTTTTCAGTTTTACCGAGGTGATGCTATCGCAGGCAAGCCAGCTCCCACACAAGCCCGCTCCACAGGAGATTTCCAGTGTCTGATCAGTGCTTGGCAGCCGCCAGAATCAGGGCTTTCATTTCGGCAACCGCGCCTTTGAAACCGACGAACAGCGCATGCGCCACCAGCGCATGGCCGATGTTCAGCTCGTTGATGCCCTTGATCGCGGCTACGGCTTCGACGTTGTGGTAGTGCAAGCCATGGCCGGCGTTGACGATCAGGCCTTCGTTGAGGCCGCACTTGACGCCGTCGATGATGCGCTGCAGTTCGTCCGCGACTTCGGTGGGCGTGGTGGCATCGGCGTAACGGCCGGTGTGCAGTTCGATCGCCGGCGCGCCGACGCGACGCGACGCTTCGATCTGGCGCTCGTCGGCGTCGATGAACAGTGACACTTCGCTGCCGATCTTCGACAGGCGCTCCACCGCCGCCTTGATCCGCGCTTCCTGGCCGGCCACGTCGAGGCCGCCTTCGGTGGTGAGTTCCTGGCGGGTTTCCGGCACCAGGCAGATATGCGCCGGGCGGATGCGTTCGGCGAACGCCATCATTTCTTCGGTGACGCCCATCTCGAAGTTCATGCGGGTTTGCAGCACGTCCTTGAGCACCAGTACATCGCGCTCCTGAATGTGACGGCGGTCTTCGCGCAGGTGCACGGTGATGCCGTCGGCGCCCGCTTCTTCGGCGTCCAGCGCGGCCTTGACCGGGTCGGGGTAACGGGTGCCCCGGGCCTGGCGCAGGGTGGCGACGTGGTCGATGTTGACGCCAAGAAGAATGCGATTGCTGGTGGTCACGGAAGCGCTCCTGAAAAGGGAAAGAAACGCTGCACAGCATACACGGGCTTGTCAGGGCTTTCGAAACAACTCGCGACTGACCAGCGGGCGCCCGCCCAAATGCACGGCCAGCGCCTGGCGCATCAAGCGTTTGGCGGCGGACAAGGCACCAGGGGCGGTCCAGTCCGCTTCGCTCATGGCCAACAGCTCGGTGCCCTGGAACAGGCCCGGTTGCAGCAGGTACACGCGCTCAAGGCCGGCGTCGACTTGCAGGCGGTACATACCGTCGGCGGCGATGGGGTCGCCGTGCAGGTCGTTGCTCAGTTCGAAGCCGTAGCCCAAGTCATCGAGCAGGCGCCATTCGAAGGCGCGCAGCAGCGGCTCCAGCGGGCGACCTTCGGCCAGGGCCACCAGCGTGGCAGCGTAGTGATCGAAGACGGCGGGGTGCGGGTCTTCGGCGGGCAGCAGGCGGATCAACAGTTCGTTGAGGTAGAGGCCACTGAACAGCGCTTCGCCATTGAGCCAGGCCGAGGTGCCGACGCTTTCCAGGCGGCCGACGTTTTTCAGCTCGCCCTTGCCACGAAACTCCACGTCCAGCGCCACAAACGGCCGTGCCAACGTACCCGCTTTGCCCCGCGCACTGCGCAACACCGCGCGCAAGCGGCCTTGGGGCGTGAGGAAATCCACCAAAGCGCTGGTCTCGCGGTAGGCGCGGCTGTGCAGGACGTAGGCGAGTTGGCTGGGGGGTGGGGTTTGGGACATGAGACGGGGAATCTCTAAAGAAGGAGAGCGCTTTTGTGGCGAGGGAGCTTGCTCCCGCTGGGCTGCGAAGCAGCCCCTATACCAGCCATAGAGTTACGTCAGGTAAAACGCGCCGACCCTGTTTGGGCCGCTTCGCGGCCCAGCGGGAGCCAGCTCCCTCGCCCCAACAA